>JADEZQ010000001.1 GCA_015206785.1 Quinella sp. 2Q5
CGATGTTTGCGAACAGAGCCTTGCCGAGCTTTTCGACGGCGAGCTTGGTTATCGGCACGCGAATGATGTTCTTGAAGTCGGGCGACGTGGGAACGAGGTCGTCGTCGAGGATCAGCGTGCCTTCGGGGTTCAGGTCGTGGAAATATTTATCGGCCGCCTTCTGCGTCATTGCCAGAACAAAGTCGGGCGTCTTGACGTGCGGGTGAAAAATTTTTTCGTCGTCGATGATGACTTCGGATTTCGATGCGCCGCCGCGAGCTTCGGGGCCGTAGCTCTGCGATTGAACGGCGTTCTTGCCTTCAGCGACGGCCGCCTCCGCCAAGATAATCGCCGCGGTGATGACGCCTTGCCCGCCGCTGCCGGACAATCGTAACTGCTTCCTCATTTCGCAGCACCTCCCGCGATGTCGATGACCTGCTGATAAGCCGCGTCGTAGTCTTGAGCTTCGGCACGATAGAACAGCCCGATTGGGAACTTGTCGCCGACGCGCTTGTCTTCGGGCAATTTATCCCACGCGGATTTCATGACGGCGTTGTCGCGCATCCACGCCATCATTTTTGCGGGGTCGCCCATCTTGTTGCGTCTGCCGTAAGCCGTCGGGCATTGAACGAGAGCTTCGATGAACGAGAACCCGCGGTTGTTGAGACCGTCCTCAATCGTCTTGACCAGGTGCTGAACGTGGAAGGCAGTCGAGCGGGCGACGTAGGTTGCACCGGCGGCTTCAGCGAGCTTGCAGGCGTCAAACGGTCTGTCAACCGAGCCGTAGGGAGCAGTCGTAGCCTTCTTGCCCAGCGGCGTCATTGGCGAAGCTTGCCCGCCCGTCATGCCGTAGATGTTGTTGTTGAACAGCACGACCGTCAAGTCGACGTTCCTGCGGCAGCCGTGAATGAAGTGGTTGCCGCCGATAGCCGTGCAGTCGCCGTCGCCGGTGATGACGATGACGTTGAGTTCGGGCCGCGCGAGCTTGATTCCGGTGGCGAAGGGGATTGCCCGACCGTGCGCCGTGTGCAACGTGTCAAAGTCCATGTAGCCGCTTGCACGACTTGAACAACCGATTCCGCTGACGATGACGGTGTTGTCCTGCGTGAATGACGGATTCTTTTCAATCGCCTGGACGATTGCCTTCATGACGATGCCGTTGCCGCAACCGGGACACCACAGGTGCGGCAGACGATTCCGGCGGAAAAATTTTTCGTAACTGCGCTCAACCATTGCCGTTCACCTCCGCGACGAGTTCATCAATCGATTGCTCAATCTCTTCGGGCTCAAAGATCGTCATATCGTATTTGGCGCAGAGTTTGACGGGGCATTGAGCGGCGCGTTCGACTTCGTTGACCAGCTGACCGTAATTGAGTTCGGCGACAATCAGCCCGCGCAGATTCTTCGACAGCTCGCGGATAATTTTTTCGGCGAACGGGAAGATTGTCACCAGCCTGATGAAGCCGACCTTGATGCCGCGGCGGCGCGCGTTGATGACCGCCTCGTAAGCCGTGCGTGCCGTGCCGCCGAAGCTGACGACCGCAAACTCGGCGTCGTCCATGAATTCCCGTTGCACGTCGATGATTTCATCAGCCGCGCGGGAAATTTTGTCGTGCATACGTTTGATTGCCTCGCGCGTGACTTTGGGGCTGCCGACGGGGAAGCCGGTCTCGTCGTGAATCAAGCCCGTAACGTGAATGTGATAGCCCTCGCCGAAGTTCGCGACGTTCGGAACCAAATCGTCGTCGGGCGCATACGGCTCGTAACCTTCGGCGCGTGTGATCTTCGGCGTGCGGCGCGGATAGACTTCGACGGTGTCGGGCAGTTCGACGTTCTCGCGCAGGTGACCGACAATCTCGTCCGTCAACAGGATCACGGGCACGCGGAAACGTTCAGCGAAGTTGACGGCGCGGACGGTGATGTCGAACGCCTCGCGGACGCTCCACGGGCTCAACACGATGACGGAATGGTCGCCGTGCGTTCCCCAACGTGCTTGCATGACGTCGCCTTGACTCGGCGCGGTAGGTTGACCGGTCGACGGACCGACGCGCTGAACGTTGACGATGACGACGGGAATTTCAGCGGCGGAAGCGTAACCGATGAGTTCCTGCTTGAGGCTGATGCCCGGACCCGATGACGCCGTGAGGACTTTTCGACCGGCAAGCGACGCTCCCAACACGACGCCCATGCTGGCAATTTCGTCTTCCATCTGAATGAACGTGCCGCCGACTTTGGGCAACAGTTTCGCCAGGCTCTCGGCAATCTCGGTCGAAGGCGTAATTGGGTACCCGCCGAAGAACCTGACGCCCGCTTTGAGCGCGCCCTCGGCAATCGCCTCGTTGCCCTGCATTAAACGTGCGCTCATGATGTCGCCTCCTTCTTCGGGGTGATTTTGTCCATGAAGATCGCGTAGTCGGGGCAGCGCAGCTCACATTGCCCGCAGGCGATGCACCGCTCGTGGTTGGCGACGTAGACTTTGCCGAGCGTATCCAACGCCAGAACCTGCTTGGGGCAAAAACTCACACAGATGCCGCAGCCCTTGCACCGCTCAAGCTTGAGCGTGAATTCAGACTTCATAAAGCTCTCCTCCTTGCAAAAAATTTGCGTAAAAAAAATTCGCGCCCGAATCCGTCAATCCTGCGCGGCAGAAAATTTTTCCAGACCGTCGCGTTCGGTGACGTAGAGCGTGCGCTGATTGGTGAACACGACGAAGCCTGGCTTGGCACCCGACGGTTTCTTGAGGAACTTGCAGGCGACGTAATCGACGGGAACATTCGACGAGCCCTGCGCCTTGGAGAAGTGTGCGGCGATTTCTGCGGCGAGTTGCAACGTTTCGTCGGTGACGCGGCTTGAACGAACGATGACGTGCGAACCGGTGATGTCCTTGGCGTGGAGCCAGATATCGTCGGGCGCGGCGAGCTTGAAGGTCAAGCGGTCGTTCTGGGCGTTGTTCTTGCCGACGAGAATTTCTGTGCCGTCGGGCGCGATGAACTTGAGCGGCTGGGGTCGTTTGCTTGAAGCAGTCCGTTTGCGAGCGTCCTTGAGGTAGCCGCCGCCGATGAGTTCCGCGCGAATCTCGTCGATGTCCGCCAAAGTCGTCGACGCCGTCAACGCGTGGGCAATCGTTTCGAGGTAGGCAATCTCTTCGCGGCACAGGCGAATCTGTTCGGCGATGAACTTGGTCGAACGCTTGAGTTTGTCGTAGCGTTTGTAGCAGGCGGCGACATTCGCGGCGATGGTCAGGCGGCGGTCGAGGGGGATGGAAATTTTTTCGCCCGTCTCGCTGTAGATGTCGGGCACGGTGATTTCGTCGGCGGCGTGATCTTTGAATCGGTAGCGATACGTCGACAGGTTGTCCGCGCGAATTCTCCAAAGGTCAGCGTCTTCAGCGGCAGCCAGCTCCGATTCGAGCACGGAAATTTTGTTGACGGCGCGGCGCAGTTCGTTGTGCACGAGCTTGGAAAATTTTTCCTTGTCGGGCGGCACGTAGGCATTCGTGAGCGCGTCGGCGGTCTCCAGCAATTCCGACAGCGTGGCGAAAGTTCGAACGTCCCCGTCAAGATAATTCAGCGGCACGGCACTGATAGCGATGACTTTGCCCGCGGCGGTGACCATGCAAGGCGTCGGCTCGTCGTCACGGATTTTCGTCAGGGCGTCGCGCAAATTCGTCAGCTCCGCCAGATGAGCGACCTGCTTTGCGCTGTTGGGACCGAAGCCTTGGCACGCGTTCATCACCGCCTTATCGAGCCGCGAGTCGTCGTCAGCGATGCGTGACAAAATTTTTTCGATGTCCGCCGTGAAGATGTCGAGCTTGTCTTGAGCGGGCGGCAACTGATAGGCTTGACCCGGCAGAACTGTTCGCACGCGGCTGGAGTTGGCACCGACCTTCTTGAGCGCGTCGACGATGACTCCGCCGTTGACGAGGATCAGGTTGCTGTATTTGCCGATGAGTTCCGCCGCGAGCGTGAGCGTTTGAATCCGTCCGCCCGCGCCGATTGAATCAACGTCGATGAAAATTATTCGGTCGAGCTGATGCTGTCGGATGTCGGCAATTCGTCCGCCCTCCAGATTTTTGCGCAGCACCATGCAAAACGTCGGGGGCTCCGGCAAATTTTCGGGCGTCTTGGTCAGCAGGTGCAACGACGGATTTTGCGGCGCGGTTGACAGCCTCAACAGCAATGTTCGCCCGGGCTGTCGAATGGTCAGCGTCAGGTTCGCGCGGTTTTGTTGCGTGATTTTGTCGACGCGCCCGCCGACGAGAGCCTTTGCCAGCTCCAAAGTCAGCGGGCGCATGGAGAAGCCGTCCAAGTTCAATGATATCACCTCTGGTCGCTCACTGCGTTTGCGTTTAGATCTACTTTCTTTTGCGGGTCCAAAAGAAAGTAGCAAAGAAAAGGACCTCCGAGCCGGCAACGACGCATCACGTCGTCGTATGCCGGCGGCCGCCCATCCATGGGCGGCCTCGTTATCGCTGACTTCAACGGGTGACGGCGGCGTCAGTAGCGTTTCAAGACCGAATGCCAGGCGCGGGCGATGTTGGCGTCGAGCTCAGCTTGCGAGCGGCTCTTGAGCACGGGCGTCATGTTGAAGTTTTTATCGTTGCTGTCGACTTTGACCCAACGGAAACCCGCCGCCTCCACGATGAACAGGAACGCGCGTTCAATTGCGTGGGCGATGGTGCCGTCGACCTGCCCACACTCTTCGGGGAAGTCGTCGAACGTCAGCCCGCTATCCAACAGCGGCGCAAGAGCTTTGGGCTTGAACCAGAACATTGAGCCCGCGGGGAACTCCATCAGGTGGCGGCTGTCGATTTCGATGCCGAGGCGGTGCAGAAAATCTTTCGTCGCCAGATAATTTTCGCCCCAATTGATCGACACGCGAATCGGCGTGAAGTATTGCGGGAAGACCATGCCGACGCGCTCGTCCGCCAAGATTTTCAAGATGCCGTCGACAATCTGCCCGCTGCCCAAAAGATTTTTGTACAGGTCGTTGCGCCAGCCCGCCAGACGTTTTTCGGCGTGTGGAGATTTTTTGCTGTGGATGTGAACGCAGGCGTCGTAGTCGTCGTAAATTTCGCGGTAGCCGATGAATGACGAAGCGATATCGCGGCCGCGGTTCTCGAAAATTTTTATGGTGACGCGGCCCTTGCTGAAGTCGGCGAAAATTTTTTCGATGACGGCGCGTTTGTCTTCGTCGGTGGTGGAGATGAACACGTCGACGGCGCAGGGAATGTTGAGCAGAAGATTTTTCAGCTCGGCGGTCAGTTCTGGATAAAAGATGTGCACAATCGCCGCGACCTTCAATCGGGCTCTCGGCGCGGCAAAGTTCAGCGGCACCTTGAGCGCGAAATCTTTCTCGCGTTTGAGGTGAACGAAGTCGTCGAAGCCCTGCATGCGGATGAACTCGGCGTCGCCGCAATCGACGAAGCTTGCACCGTGGCGCAGGCGATAGAAGATGAATTCGAAGATCTCCGGTCGATGAAGTGCGCAAAAATCTTCAAACGGCCAGACGAAATTTCTGCCGATAAAACTTCTGACGGTGCGGTACAGGCTCATTGGCTCTTTCCCTCGTAGATTGCGATGTATTTTTCCGCGACGGTCTCGATGGAAAATTTTTCGGCGACGGCTGTGACGCGGCGGGAAATTTTTTCGTAGGCGGCAGTGTCGTCGGCAAGCGTGCGCAAAATTTCGGCGAGGGTATCGACGGGAACGGAGCCGTCAACCAAATCGAAGACGACGCCCGCGTCTTCAACCATTGCACGCACTTCGCCGAGGTTGCTGCTCACGACGGGGCGGCCCGCAAAGAAGCTGTCGATGATCAACAGCGGAAAACTTTCGCCGGCATATTCGCTGGGCAACAAGCCGATATCAGCGGCGGCAAGGTAATCGCGAACGTTGCTTTTGAAGCCGACCAAGTGAACAAATTCCGGCACGCGATTTATAAGTTTGTCATACATCTCGCCCGCGCCGACCAAAATCAAATCGATACGCCGCCCGCCGCGACTGTTCGCAAGCGTGACCGCGTCAATCGCCGCCTGCCAACCTTTGGCGGGGATGGCACGGCTCACGCAGCAAGCAACGAATGAATCGGCGGGGATATTCAGCTCGGCGCGGGGTATCGGTTTTATCGGCAGGTGTTCCAGACCGTTGCCGAGCTTGTGGAAAATTTTTGGCGGGAAATTTTTTTCGCGGAAGGGCTCAAGATTTTTGTCGGCGATGTAAACGAAGGCGTCGACGGAATTTTTCACGGCGGACAAAATTTTTTTCAGATAATCGGGGTCGGCTGCCTCGTACATGCCGTGGAGCGTGACGACGTGTCGCAATTCGGAAATGTTCTCCGCGACGTAAGTTGCCGCCTCGTCAACGGCTCCGTGGTGCGTGTGAATCACGTCGATTTTGAACTGCGCGACGATCTCGGCAAGCCCGCCCGTATCGTTGATTCGGACAAGCGGCACCGTCGCGTTGAGTTTGCGTCGCACGTCGGCAAGTTCGTCCGCCATCTGAAAATCAAGCACCGTCACGGGAAAACCGCGTCGGCTCAGCTCATTGGCAAGCGTCAGCGGGAAGGTCTCGCCGCCGCCAATCGTTAATGCAAACACGCCCATAAGCACGTTCGGCTTGCGATGGACGCGCAAAATTTTTTCCACGTCGAAAAGTTTTTCAAGCTCGCGAACGTCGGAGCCGCCGTAGTATCCGAAAAAATGATCCTCCAGCCGCCGACGGTGTTCGCGGTGAATTTCGGCGTCCACGCGATAATTTTTCGCGACGAACTCGGCAATCAGCTCATGTTCGCGGAAATATTGTGGCTCGCGCTGAACGGCAAGCGACGTGCTGTTTTTGTGCACGCGATAAAAATTCGTGGCGTGCGGCGAATAATAAACGCAACCGCCCTTGATGATGTCCAAATAAAACGCCCAATCGCCGCAAAGTTTCATTTCCCGCCACAGCTCGCAGACTTCGGCGCGAATATTTTTTGGGCGACGGAAAACGACGCCGCTCACGTTGGGGATAATATTTTTGACGGCGAAACCGTTGGCGACGAAATCCGCGGCAGTCACCGAAAAATTTTTCGTCCAGTCGAAGGCGCCAACGTCCGCCAGATATTGTTCGGTCGTGAAAATTTTTTGCCCGTCCTGAATGAAATCCGTGCGGCAGAAGGCGAGTTGAACGGCGTCGTCGGCAAAAGCTCCCACCAGCTCGGACAGAAAGTTTTCCGCGCTGAAGTCGTCGCTCTCGGCAATCCAAACCAAATCGCCCGTCGCCAGCTCCAGCCCCCTACGCCACTGCTTGAAGACGCCGCCGCTGTTCGTGTCGTTGCAGACGAGGCGAGTATTGTCCGCATGAAGGCTTTGGAATTCGCGCAGGATGTCGCGGCTTGAATCGGTCGAGGCATCGTCGAGCAGGATCACTTCGACGTTCGTGTAAGTTTGCGCGTAAATCGTTTCGAGGCGTTCGCGAAGATAGGGCGCGTGGTTGAAGTTCGGGACGACTATACTAACGCGCGGCGACCAGTTTTTTTGCGCAGCAAGTTTCCACGTCGGTGCGGGCTCAAAACTTTTGCCGCGTGACATGGAAAATTTCAGCAGTGCGGACTTGGCGTGCGCCTTCAGCGGCAGAAGAATTTTTTCGCGGACGGTCGGCAGTTTTAGTGCGCAGAAGTCGTCGAGGCGTCGTACAAAGTGCCGAATCGTCGCGCCCGTCAATGCCCGGTAGATTTTCATCTTCAGATTCAAAAAATTTCACTCCCGCAATGAGGATAATCAAAAGCGCGGCTAAAGTCAACACGAAAGATTTTCGCCCGCGACTGTGATATAATCCGCGGCGTTATGAAAATTTTTTGCGACGAGAAAATTTGCGTGCGGTGCTTGGCGTGCGCGGGGGAATCCGAATTCGGCGGCGTGATCTTCGACGGCAACCGCATCGTCATAGACCGGACGCGCCCCGAAGATTGGCAGACCATCGCGGCGATTTGTCCGACGGGTGCCATAAAAATTTTGAGCGACGACGAGGAGAGTGATTGATTTGGACGCGACGACGTTTGCGTATTTTTTGACGGCGTCGGTGTTGCTGACGCTGGCACCAGGTCCCGACATTCTGTATCTGCTGACCAAGAGCCTGTCCGACGGCGCGAAGGCTGGAATAATTTTGGCGTGCGGTTTGGCGAGCGGCATAGTCTTCCACACGACGCTGGTGATGATTGGCGTGGCGGCTCTGATAAAATCTTCGGCGGCGGCTCTGACGTTGCTGAAGGTCTTCGGCGCGGCGTACCTGTTGATGTTGGCTGTCGGTGCGTTCAAAGCGGCACGAGTCGGCAAAAAAATTTCCATGACGCGTTCTGGCTCCAAACAATCGTCGGCGGCTTTGTATCGGCGCGGCGTGCTCATGAACGTGCTCAACCCGAAGGTGTTGCTGTTCTTCCTGGCGTTCCTGCCGCAGTTCGTCGGCACGGGCGATGTGCGCTTGACGATAATTTTCCTGGGCGTGACGTTCGCGTTGCAGGCTCTGATAATTTTTTCGGGCGTGGCAATTTGTGCGGGGCGCGTGCGGAATTTGATCCTGCGTCGGAAAAATTTCGGGCGGCTGATGAATTTCGTCGAAGCGGCGGTGCTGACGATTATCGCCGCGGGATTGATCCTGTCGTGATTGGCGGCAGAAAAAAACTCCCGCGCGGGGAGTTTTTATATCGTCGGTATTCGTAGCGTGAAGGTCGTGCCCAAGCCTGGCTTGCTCTTTACGGTGATGGCGATGTTGTGGCGGTCGGCAATCCATTTGGCGACGGTGAGCCCGAGCCCTACGGAACTTTCGCCGATTTTTGTGCGAGCCTTGTCCGTGCGATAGAAGCGGTCGAAAATTTTTTCGCAGTCTTCGGGGGCGATGCCGACGCCGCTGTCGATGATCTTGATCTTTGCCGCGAGGGGCTCGGTTGTCAGCTCCACGAGGACGCGCTCATTCGGCGGGCTGTAGCGCAGGGCGTTGTCGATGAAGGCGGTGAACATCTTCTTGAGGAATTCGCCGTCCGCCAAAATTTTACACGCCTCCAGCTTGATGATTTGCACGCGCGGGGAGCCGTAATCTTCCACGAATTTTTTCAGCAGCTCGTCCAAATCCACGGGCACCTTGTTTAGCGGCTGATGACCTTGGTCGGCGCGGGCAAGGAAGAGCAAACTTTCCACCAGGCTCTGCATGTTCTTCGCGGACGATTTGATTGACGTGACTGCTTCGCGGAAAAGTTCGGGGTCTTCGGCACCGTAGCGTTCCAAAATATCCACCCAGCCGCGGATGACCGTAAGCGGCGTTCGCAGCTCGTGGGAGACGTCGTTGACCATTTGTTGTTGCCGCAGGAAAAGCTCTTGCTTTCCAATCGTCGCCCGCTTAATCCCTAATCGCATAGCCGACGCCTCTGGTCGTGTAGATGTATTTCTCGCCGAACTTGTCGTCGATTTTGGAACGCAGATAGCTGATGTAGACGTCCACGACGTTGGTGTCGCCGATGTAATCGTAGCCCCAAACCGTCTGCAAGATTTGGTCGCGGCTGAGGACGTTGCGCTTGTTCTCGACGAGATATTTGAGCAGGGCATATTCCTTGTGCGTCAATTCGACGGGCTGACCTTTGACGGTGACTTCGTAGCGTTCGGGGTAAAGGATCATATCCTTAACGACGTAGCGGGTCTCTTCTGCCTCACGAACGCGTTCGCTGTGGCGGCGAATGGCTCCGCGTATCCGAGCCAGAAGTTCTTCGGCGGCGAAAGGTTTTGTCATATAATCGTCCGCGCCGAGATCGAGCCCTTCCACCTTGTCGCGAACTTCGTCGCGGGCAGTCAACATGATTATCGGCACGTCGCTGACTTCGCGAACGCGGCGACAAATTTCCATGCCGTCCATGTCGGGCAACATCACGTCGAGCAGAACAAGGTCGTAGCGTTCCTGCAAGATGCGTTCATAGGCGCGCCGACCGTTGGGTTCCGTGGCGGTCTTGAAGCCTTCCTTTTCGAGCGTCAATTGCAACAGGCGGGCGATTTGTCGTTCGTCCTCCACGATAAAAATTTTGGCGGGATCTGCCATGAGAATTCCTCCTTTACCACGTGCGCCGCAACATCACCGACGCCATAACATCGCGATCATCTTCGCCGAGCTGAAGCTCTGCCTCGCCGCCGATAAACCATCCGCGGGCAAATTCGTTCTCCCCGCGCAGGCTGAAGACGAAATGAGTTTTGTCGCGTTCCTGGCGCAGACGATAGCTGCGGGCTCCGTCGCCTTCGTAGCTGATGGTTAAATCGGGATCCGCGCCGGTGAAGCCGTGCTTGACGCCAAAACGCATGCCGAACATTCCCTTGCGGCTGTAGCGTTTCAAATCCAGCCCGACCTGCGCGGCGAAGTAACCGTTGCTGTTGGCGTCGACGTGCTGATTGTAAATACCCGCGCCGCTCTCGTGATAGCCGTTCTGGCGCAGATACGACGCTTGGACATTAATGAACGGGCTGACCTGCCAGGTGCGTTTTGGCTGAAGATTGTATTTGTATTCGCCGCCGAATTCGACGATGCGGCTTTTGTAGTTGGCGTTCGTTGACAGCCCCAAAGACGACAGCGCACGGTGCAAAGAATTCCTCAGCTGCCCGCCGTTGACGTAAAGATAGACGTCGCTCTGACGGTTGTGGTAGCCGGCATAGAGACCGAGCCGCGTGTCGTAAACCGTTGCCCGCGAAGAAGACGCGCCGTAACCAATCGTGCCGTACGTGGCGAAAATTCCCGCACGCCACTTGTTGCCGAAGGGTCTGTCGTAGCCGCCGACGATTGCCGAGCCGTGATAATCCGTGCCGCCGCGCAAGCTGCCCCAGTTCTTCATGTAGTTGAGCCAGAAATTTTCTTCGCGCGGCTTGGGAACTTTGACATTGACCGTGACGTTTGAGGCGTCGTCCTCGGCGAAGTTCATCGGGCGAACGACAACGTTAAGATATTCAGGCATGAAGACTTCGGTTATGCGGTTGGAGATGAATTTGTCAACGGCGGTGCTCTGTTGGGCGACGCTCATAATCTGCGCGGCGTCGTTGGAGCCAATCTGCGAGAGCGTTTGTTTCGCTTCGGTCGGCTTGAGATTGTAGAGCTCGCGCATTTCTTCCTGCTTGGCGGTGTCCAGGCTTTCGTACATGTTTTTCATTGCGTCGAAGGTTTGAGCTTCCCGCCCGTTCAAACTGCCCAGGTTGTTCGATTCGCGGGTGGTGACGGTCACCGTGTTGCCGACGATATCGCCCGTGACGGAGAGCATGGCAGAGACGGGAACGGGTTTATCAGCACCGTTGGCAATGTCGCCGGTGACTGAATCGGCAACCAAAACGACGGCGGTTTCGTCGGGAAGGAGGCTGTCGGTTGTGACGGTGGAGCCGTCAATGTTTGCCTTGCCGCGCACGATGATGGAGCCCGCCTTGCCGCCGCTGACCTTTTGCAACGTGCCGGAGCTGACCAAATCGCCGTTGATGATCAAGTTCGTGTCGGGGGAGACTGCGCCAATCGTTCCGCGGTTCGTGAAATTCTGCGCGGTGACCTGCGAGCCGAAGAACGTTGCGACCTTCGCCACGTCGACGCTCATGATATTTGCCGCGCCGGAAAAATTCAGCCTGCCGCCGTTGACGTGCATTTGAATATCCGCGCCGCTGATGTTGCCGTCGTAGTCGAGGTTCGCGTTGAAGTTGAGGTTCGTATTTTCGTCGGAAGCGCGTCGGTCGGACTTGATGTCGCCGAAGATTTGTGCGCCCTCGTCGATGTTGATGTCGTGCACGAAAGAATTTTTGCCCAGATAAATCGCGCGTTCGTTGCCTTCAATGACACCGTTTAGCGTGAACTCGTCGAGCGATGCCGTTTCGAGCGTGTCGGAGCTGAATTCGACGGCGGTGCCATTGGAAAAAACGTGCCCGCTGATTGTGATGCGGTTATCGCTGCCGTGGGAAATCCACACGCCCTTGCCGCCCATGCCGTTCACTTGAATCAACGTGCCGCGCTCAATGACGATTCGGTTGTTAGAGCCGTCCACGCGCAAGCCGACAGCCCCCTGCCCCGTCAAAAAAATATCGCCGTGCTGACGAATAAGATTGTTCGAGCCGGAAGCGTACAGCCCATACGCAAAAGGTTCCGCGCTAATGAAGAACTTGGTATTCGTGAAAGTTTCGCCGTTGAGGTAAACTGTCGGTTCGCTGAAGGTGTAATCGTTCGCCGCCAAAGCCGTCGTCGCGTTCATGCCGAAGAAAATAGCAACAGCGAAGAGCCCGCGACTTATGCGATAATCTGTTCTAGTAATCCTCTCCATGTAAAGTTCTCCCTGTTGATTTTTTCGACTCGGGTCGGAAAAATTTTCTGCCAGCTTATCACAAACGCCGCCAAAAAAAAAGATAGCACTCACGGTTAAATTGCCCGCCGTGGGATTTTTAACGAAGACTTAATTTTGACGCCATAGTCGACGCGTTTGTCGGTGAACAGAAAAATTTCGCCGCGAAGTATGCGGGCTGTGGAAAAATTCTTTCGCGTGTTGTAGAATAGCCGCGGTTTTGAAGACCACTCAAAAAATGTTTGGAGCAGATGAAATGCAAACAATCGATATTACCGCAAAGGCAACTAAAATTATTCGCTTGGGACTGCTTTGCGTGTTGGTGCCGGCTCTGGTCATTGGCTACGCCGAGTTCAGGTATTGGCACCACGACGAGACCATAACTCTGCCCGATGCCAAGGTCGTCGGGACAATGGTTTCCGTCAGGGTTTTGGCGAACGGCAAAGTCAAAGAACTTCCCTTCGAGGACGGAGCCGAAGTCAAGGCGGGCGACGTGATTGCGCGGCTGGAGGTCAACATCACGCCCGAAGAGATTGCTCAGCTGGAAGAATCCGTTAAGCTCGCCCGCGACAACTACGCCACGCTGCAAGAGGGGCAATGGGTGCGTGTGCCCGTTCAGCGTGAACGAGTGGTCGACATTCCCGCCACGACGTCAGCACCTTCGGGCAACCTTGCCAAGCTGGAGGAGCGTGCCAACCGCATGGCGGAGTTGTTCGAGATGGGCGCGGTCAGTGCAGTGCAACGCGACGCCGCTCGCCGTGCCTATGAAAGCGCATTGTCTCAAGGGACGTCGGGTGGCGGAGGCGGTGGAACACGCGTCGAATATTACACCGAGTACGTCGACGAATTCAGACCCACGCCCGCCGAAGTCCTTGCCGGTGCTGAACAGGCAATTAAGCAAGCCGAGCTTACCCTCAATGTCGCCAAGCAGGAGGCGCGCGAAACCGACGTCATTGCCCCCGTGAGCGGCACCATCTACTACGGCACCGAGGTCGACAAAGATTTGTCCGCGGGCGAAAGCGTTGCCCGTATCGGCGACAGCGGCGAACTGTGGATCGAGGCGGAGGTCACTGAAGACGTCTTCGACAGGATTGCGTTGGGAAAACTCGTCAGCTACGTGATTGACGGCAAGGAACTCAGCGGCACCGTCACCGAGAAAATCAAGCCCGACCCCGAACCTGAACCCGTTGAGTTGCCCGACATCCCGACCACGACGAATGCGCCCGCCCCGCTGATTGGTGACCAACCTGCCGCGGAAAATCCATCGCCGAAGCCTGACACTCAACCTGCCGCGGAAAATCCGTCGCCGAAGCCTGACGCTCAATCTGCCGCAGAAAATCCGTCGCCGAAGCCTGACGCTCAACCCCGGCCGCCGAAACTTCCCGAAGGCACCGAAGGTCAAGCCAAGCCCAACGACAAGTTCATCATAAAAATTTCCATGCCCGCCGACCGCGACTTTGACTGCCGACCCAACACGACAACCGCCGTTAAAATTCGGCTGTCCTAAAGGATTTGCCGCGCCCGTCGACGAATATCTCAACGCACTTTTCAACAGGAGGTTTCATTATGGACTACTCGACGTACCTAAAAAAATATCCCTCGAAGTCCGGACGCTTCGGACGCTTCGGCGGTGCCTATCTGCCTGAACAGCTCGTGCCCGCGATGGAAGAAATCACGCAGGCTTACTTGACGATCTGCCACTCGTCGCAGTTCATCAACGAGTTGCGCCGCATTCGTCGCGAATTCCAAGGCCGCCCGACGCCCGTCTATCATTGCGAAACGCTCAGCCGCAAGCTCGGCAACTGCCAAATCTATCTCAAGCGCGAGGACCTTAACCACACGGGCGCACACAAGCTCAATCACTGCATGGGCGAAGGACTTCTAGCCAAGTTCATGGGCAAACGCCGCATCATTGCCGAGACCGGCGCAGGTCAGCACGGCGTGGCTTTGGCGACGGCGGCCGCGTTCTTCGGGCTGGAGTGCACGATTTACATGGGCGAAGTCGATATCGCCAAGCAAGCCCCCAACGTCGCGCGTATGAAAGTTTTGGGAGCAAACGTCGTTCCCGTCAGCACCGGACTCAAAACGCTCAAGGAGGCAGTCGACGCCGCGTTTGATGATTATCTGCAGAACTACAAGGACACGATTTATTGCATTGGCTCCGCCGTGGGGCCGCACCCCTTCCCGATGATGGTGCGCGATTTTCAGATGGTCGTCGGTCAAGAGGCACGCGAACAGTTCCGCGAGATGATGGGCTTCCTTCCCGACGTGGTGACGGCTTGCGTGGGCGGCGGCTCGAACTCAATCGGCTTCTTCCTGCCGTTCGTCAATGACCCCGTGGAAATCGTCGGCGTCGAACCGCTCGGTCGCGGCGACAAGCTCGGTGATCACGCGGCGTCGATGACTTACGGCACCGAAGGCGTCATGCACGGTTTCGATTCAATCATGCTCAAGGCGGACGATGGTCAGCCCGCGCCCGTCTATTCAATCGCCAGCGGTCTGGACTATCCGTCAGTCGGTCCCGAACACGCCTTCCTGCGCGAAGTCGGTCGCGTCAAGTACGACGTGGCTTCCGACATTGAAACCGTCGACGCGTTCTTCAAGCTCAGCCGTTACGAAGGAATCATTCCCGCGCTCGAAAGTGCTCACGCGCTCGCTTACGCCATGCGCCGCGCAAAGGAGATGGGCAAGGGCTCAATCCTCGTGAACTTGAGCGGCCGTGGCGATAAGGATTTGGATTACGTCATTGAACACTACGGCTACGGCGAAGACTTCAAGGACTTTGACGTGCTCCCCGCGACGCCTGCTCCCGTTCAACCCATGCAGACCGTTCAGCCCGTTGATGCCGACGAAGGAGACAACTGATTGGAACAGATATCGCAAGCCTTCCTCGGCTTCATTGACGAATGGGGATATCTCGCCGTCTCCGTGCTGATGGCTATGGAGAACGCCTGCATACCCGTGCCCAGCGAATTGATCCTCGGCTTCGCGGGTTATCTGGTCAGCGCGGACAGAATGACGTTCACCGGCGCGATGGTTGCCGGTATGGTCGGCGGGATGGCGGGTTCAATCTTCGCGTACGTCGTCGGTGCCACGGGCGGCAGAAAATTCGTCGACAAGTACGGAAAATATTTCCTCATCAAAAAATCTCACGTCGACATGGCTCAGCGTTGGTTCGACAAGTACGGAATCCGCGCCGTGTTCTTCAGCAGGATGTTGCCCGTCGTCAGGACGTTCATATCGTTGCCGGCAGGTTTCGCCCGCGTGGACTTCAAACGCTTTCTGCTGTTCACGTTCGCGGGTTCTCTGCCGTGGACTGCGCTGATCATTTGGGCGGGAATGATGCTCGGCGACAACTGGGAATATCTGCTCGAAGTCGGTCACAAGTTCAGCGCGGCGTTCATCATCGTGAGCGTGGCAATCGTGGCGTGGCTGTATCTGCGCCGAAAGAAACGCACCCTCAAGTAGGAGGTCATCACATGAAGATTATGTTCGTCTGCAGCGGGAACACCGGTCGTTCTCCAATGGCGCAGTTCGTTATGCGCAAGCTCCTTGCCGACGCGGGCTTGAGCGAAAAAATTTCCGTCACGTCCGCCGCAAGCAAACCGACTGACGGCGGCGCGTTGCATCAGGGCATCGCCGCCAAGCTCGGCATGGAAAAAATTCCCTTCGGCGAACATCGCGCCCGCACCGTCACACCCGACGATTACGCCGCGAACGATCTGATTGTCTGCATGGACGCGGGCAACGTCGAACAGGTCAAGGGTATCTGCGGCGGCGACCCCGACGGAAAAATTTCCACGCTGCTCGGCGAAGACATCCCCTGGGACAAGAACGGCTTCGCCAAAACCTACGACGATATCTTGCGCGGCTGCCAAGCTCTGTTGAAAAAAATTCGCGGCTGAACGTCGCACATCATCAGCCAAACGAAAACCGCCCCCGAATGTCGAGGGCGGTTTGTTGTTGTCGGAATGAATCGCGCGAGATTATTTCATCTCTTTGGCGAGAGCCATGATAGCCGGTGCGCTGCCGTCGGAGCCGAGAACTTCCTTAATCTTGTGCGCGACGAGCTCTTTGATGTAGGTGCGAGCGGGCGCGAGGTATTGACGCGGATCGAAGTGCTCGGGGTGCTGGGTGAAGTGTTCGCGGATACCTGCGGTCATTGCAAGGCGAAGGTCGGAGTCGACGTTGATCTTGCAGACGGCAGAGCGAGCGGCTTTGCGCAGCTGAGCTTCGGGAATGCCGACAGCGTCTTTGAGCGCGCCACCGTTGTCGTTGATGATTTTGACGTATTTGGGAATGACGGAGCTTGCGCCGTGGAGGACGATGGGGAAGCCGGGGATTTTCTTTTCGATTTCGGCGAGAATGTCGAAGCGCAGTTCGGGCGGTTCAAGCACGCCGGTTTCGGGGTTACGGGTGCACTGTTCGGGCGTGAATTTGAATGCGCCGTGGCTGGTGCCGATAGCGATTGCCAAGGAGTCGCAACCGGTCTTTTCGACGAACTCGAAGACTTCTTCGGGCTTGGTGTAGTGGGCTTTGTCGGCGTCGACGCTGACGTCGTCTTCAACGCCAGCGAGCTGACCGAGTTCCGCCTCGACAACGACGCCATGAGCGTGAGCGTACTCGACGACTTCTTTGGTCTTCTCGATGTTTTCCGCGAAGGGATAGTGCGAGCCGTCGAACATGACGGAGGTGAAGCCGCCGTCGATGCAGGATTTGCAGGTGGCGAAGTCCGGACCGTGATCCAAATGCAGAGCGATGGGAATGTCGTTAACTTCCAGAGCCGCGCGGACGAGGTGGACGAGGTATTGATGGTTCGCATACTTCCTGGCGCCGGCGGAGCACTGGAGGATGACGGGCGAATTCATTTCTGCCGCAGCACCCGTGATGCCCTGAACGATTTCCATGTTGTTGACGTTGAACGCGCCGATGGCGAAGCCGCCTTCATGAGCCTTCTTGAACATAGCTTTGGTTGTAATCAATGGCATTTGGCATTACCTCCTAAAAATTCACACAGAGTCGCGGGGCTTGGCACCCCCCTCAAAATAACAAACGTATTTTAGCACATCAGCGGGCAAAGTTGCAACAAGCTGGCGAAAAATATTTTGACAATTCACGCGGCGTCAACCTATAATGAAAAAAATTTTCGCGGGAGGAATCGTTCATGCAGTCAATCGTAAGAGACATCACGCTTGCGCCTTCGGGTCACGACAAAATCGAATGGGTCAAAAATTTTATGCCGGTCATGTCGGCAATCGACAGGGAGTTTTCGCAATCCAAACCGTTCGCGGGTCACAGGCTGTCGATAACGTTGCACCTGGAGGCGAAGACGGCTTACATGGCGGAAGTTTTCATGCACGCGGGCGCGGACGTTGTGATAACCGGTTCGAATCCGCTGTCGACGCAGGACGACGTTGCCGCGGCTCTTGCCGAGGACGGGGTCACCGTTTTTGCAACGCACGGCTGCACAGCTGATGAGTACACCGAATATCTGAACAGGGCGATTGACTTTGCGCCCGACATCTTCATTGATGACGGCGGAGACTTCACGGAACTCTTGCACACGACCGGACGCGACGCTGCCGGAAAAATTCTCGGCGGCTCCGAGGAAACTACGACGGGCGTCAATCGTCTGCGGGTGATGGAACGGCGCGGAACGCTCGCCTTCCCGATGATCGCCGCAAACGACGCTTACTGCAAGTTCCTGTTCGACAACCGCTACGGCACGGGGCAATCGACGTGGGATGGAATCATGCGCACGACCAATCTCGTCGTGGCGGGCAAGACGGTCGTCATTGCGGGCTACGGCTGGTGCGGCAAGGGCGGGGCTATGCGTGCTCGCGGGCTCGGTGCCAACGTCGTCGTCACGGAAGTCGATCCGATCAAGGCGGTTGAAGCTGTCTTCGATGGTTTCCGCGTCATGCCCATGAACGAGGCGGCGAAGGTCGGCGACATCTTCCTCACGCTCACGGGCGACAAGGACGTCATCACCGCCGAACACTTCCCGCTGATGAAGAACGGTGCCGTGCTCGCCAACGCCGGTCACTTCGACGTTGAAGTCAACATTCCGCAGCTGGAGGCGCAATCCGTCAGCCGCAAAGTCGTGCGCAACAACGTCGAAGAATTTTTGCAGCGCGACGGTCGCAAGATTTATCTGCTGGCGGAAGGTCGCCTGGTCAATCTCGCGTCCGGCGACGGACATCCCGCCGAAATCATGGACTTGAGCTTCGCGGTGCAGTTCTTCAGCATGGCGCATATCCTTCACAACCACAGCAAGCTTGAGCGCAAAGTTTACCTAATGCCCAACGAAATCAACACGCGCATCGCTGAAATCAAACTCGAATCTCTCGGCGTGGCAATCGACACGCTCACCGACGAACAGCGCGCCTATCTCGGTCTGGAGGGCTGACCTATGAACAGTTTCGTTATTCGTGGCGTAAAATTTTTTCAGCCCGACGGTTCGGTCGGCACGGGCAACATCTGCGTCGACGGCGACAAAATTTCTGCGATAACCCGCGGCAATGTCGAAGGCACCAACGTTATCGACGGGCGCGGAATGTTCGCGACGCCGGGGCTGGTCAATGCGCACACTCACGCTTCGATGACGTTGCTCAGAAGTTTTTCCGACGACAAGTCGCTGATGGATTGGTTGCAGAAAGATATTTGGCCGATTGAAGACAAGATGACACGGCGCGATATTTATTGGGGGGCAATGCTCGCGGCGGCGGAGATGATTCGCGGAGGGACGACGGCTTTTGCGGATATGTATGGTCCGTGTATGGACGAAGTTGCCAAAGTCGTCGACGAATCGGGTCTGCGCGGCTCACTGTGTCGCGGGATTATCGCCTTCGCCGACGGAGACGGTAAGCTTGCCGACAACGCTGAGCTGTATAAAAATTTTCACGGCGCGGCTGACGGTCGCATCACCGTCATGTTCGGACCGCACGCGATTTACACTTGCCCGCCGGACTTCCTGCGCAAGGTGGCGGACACTGCAAGCAAGCTCGGCGCGGAAATTCACATCCACATGAACGAGACCATCACCGAGATTGAAGACTGCCTCAAGGCTCACGGCAAGCGTCCGTTCGAGGTCGTCGAGGAGACCGGTCTGTTCGACTGCGGAACTTTGGCGGCTCATTGCGTTCACTTGAGCGACGCGGAGATCGAAATCATTCGCCGCAAAAAAATTCGCGTGGCGCACAATCCAGGCAGCAACATGAAACTCGCAAGCGGTATCGCGCCCGTGACGAAACTTCTGACTGTGGGCGTGACGGTCGCGCTCGGAACTGACGGCGCGTCGTCGAACAACAACTTGGACATGCCGGAGGAGGTTCGGCTCGCCGCGCTGTTGGCAAAGGTCGCCACGCTCAATCCGCTAGCTGTGCCCGCCGCGCAGGCATTGCAGATGGCAACGGACTTCGGAGCGCGAGCACTGAACTTGAACGGCGTCGGGCGGTTGGAAGTCGGAGCCAAAGCCGATATCGTGCTGTGGAATATGCGCGGTGTCGATTGGCAGCCGACGTTCAACCCCGTGTCGCTTCTGGTCTATTCGGCGTCGTCAGCGGCGGCGGACACCGTCATCGTCAACGGAAAAATTTTGATGCGCAACCGTCAATTGCTCACGCTCGACGAGGAAAAAATCATCGCCGAATTCAACGCCTGCGCCGCACGTCTGACGGGCAAATCCGCCGCCGTTTCCGATTGACTTTTGCAACGATAACGGATATATTTCACACATGGAAGACGATCATTTTGCACGTATGACAACGAACAAGGACTGTTGATTTTGGAGAGGAGGAATTGTCATGCCGACCGTTGATTCCATTGTCCGACAAAAAAATCTCATCGCGGACGTTTCGGAAAAATTATTCCGCAACGATATCGACGCCGCGAAAAATTCCGTGCTGACCAAAGGACCGACCGATACCGCCGACAATATGATAACGTCGGGATTCGGTCTGCGCTCCGGCATCAGCGAAATGCTCGGCAGCTACACGGAGGATCGGGAAAATTTCACGTCGGAATTCGACAGGACAATTTCTTCGCTTCGCGAGTCTTCCGACAGGCTCAAGGAGTCCGTTCAGCAGCGCGAGGACGAACAGCTTGCCACGCGACGCCGTGCACAGGAGACCGAATACAACCGCCGCGAGAGTGCCGAACGTTTTGCTGACGCCGCCCGCCAAGACGCCGAGGAGAATCGCCAAGTGCGCCAGGAGCGTGCTGATCAAATGTCCGCCGCAAACCTGGAACGCATGCGCGACGACCTGCAGGCTCAGCGCGACGGAATGGAGCGTTTCGCCAACGCCGTGCGCGAACGCATTCAAGACACCGACGAAGCCCGCGTTGCCCGCGCAGAACAGTTCGCCACCGACGACAATCGCCGCGTTCAATCCACCCGCGAACAGACTGAACGCTTTGCCGCGCAGTATCTCGTTGCTGAAAATCAGACGCGCCAAACTCAAGCCGACGCCGCGCAGAATTTGAACGCCGTGCGCGACGCCAACGCCAATGCCGCGCTCTCGAACGTGCGCAACCTGGTCAACCGCTTCAATGACGCCGTCGACTACTTCAACCAAAACCGCGGCGTCTCCAACCGAATGAGTGCGCTCGCCGTCAACTTCAACGAAGCACGCAATTCCGAAGGGCTGAACACCGTCGGCATAACCATCGGCGACGACGGACGCCTTCGCGTCAACGAGACCCGACTCAACGACGCGCTCAACGAGAATTCCGCCAACGTCAACGAACTGCTCGGACGCAACGGTTTGGCGGGGCGATTGGATCGCAGCGTCGAACTTGCCAACGCTCAGCGCGACGACCTGTTCACCAACGTAACCGATTACGTCAACGCCGAACGCGCCGAGCCGACCGAATCGCTCTATGCCCTGCAGCTCAATCAGACTGCCGCGCATGCCGGCGAAGTCAATTGGCGGTTCCTGAACATGTTCACGTAAATTCCGCTTGACGAAAACTTTCAACCGTGCTATCATTCGGCGCAGTGATTCGGCGCCTTCGTCAAGTGGTTAAGACACCGCCCTCTCACGGCGGGTTCAGGGGTTCGAATCCCCTAGGCGTCACCATAACGAAACCAACAAGGGCGTTGCGTGCGGCAACGTCCTTTTGATTTACGAGGAGGAATTTACTATGACCGAACAGGAAATTCGCTCGGCTCTGGCTCAGGCTGCGGGCGACGTGCGCGAGAAAAATCCGCAGGCACCGTCCGTGACAAACACAGTCACGCAGGATTTCGTTGCCAACGCACAGCTGGCGGTTGGCGGCTCGGCAACGATGATCTATCTGCCCGACGAGTGCGAACAAATTGCCGCGACTGCGCCCGCGTTCTACATCAACACGGGGACGATGTTGCCTGTCCTGGCGGAGACATTGCCACGCACGGCGAAGACTCTGCACGACAACCGGACGCCCTGGGTGCTCGATCCGGTCGGCATTGGAATGAACGGACTGCGCACGAAAATTTTGTCGGGCTTCAAAGATTGCAAGCCGTCCATCGTTCGCGGCAACGCCTCGGAAATTATCGCGCTGGCAAAGCTCTGGCAGCTCGTTGACGACGATTACGCGGGCACCATTCGCGGCGTCGACTCCACCGAAAAAGTTTCCGCGGCGAAGACGGCGGCGATTGCTCTGGCGAAATTCACCGGCGGGGCAGTTGCCGTCAGCGGCGAAGAAGATTTGATCACCGACGGAGAGCAAACAATTATCTGCGCGGGCGGCTCGGCGATGTTGACGAAAGTTACGGGCAGCGGCTGTGCTCTCGGCGGAGTTATGGCGGTTTATGCGGCGGTGGCGAATCCGTTCACAGCGGCATTGACTGCAACGACGGCTTTCAATCTGGCGGGCATGCAGGCGGCCGCCAAGTCCGACGGTCCGGCAAGCTTCAAGATAAAATTCCTCGACGCATTGTACAAGCTCACCGCCCAAGAAATCGCCGACAGTTTCCGCGCGGTTGGTGTGCTCGACAGCATGTTAACGTACACCTTCGGGATGGAGCGGGTAAAGGAATGAGCATTCGTCAGCATTTGGACATCTCGGCTTACCTGGTCATCGGTCCGGAAAATTGCACGCGCCCCGTCGAAGAGGTCGTTGCCGCCGCCGTGGACGAAGGCTTCACTTGCGTGCAGATTCGCTCGAAGATTGCCACTGCCCGCGAAATGATTGCTCTGCTGGAAAAATCTGCGCGGGCTCTTCGTCAGCTCGGCAAGAGCGAAGATGTTGCCCTACTCGTCAATGACAGGCTCGACATCGTTCTTGCGGCGCGGGAGGTCGGCATCAAAGTCGACGGCATTCACGTTGGGCAAAGCGACATTCCCGTCGGCGTGTGCAGAAAATTTCTCGGCGCGGATTCAATCGTCGGGCTCAGCGCACGCACCGAAGAACTCATCGATTACGTCAGGTCGGCAGACGTCTCGCAGATCGATTACTTCGGCGCGGGACCGGTGCACCGGACGCCAACCAAGCTCGACGCGGGCAAAACTTCCGATGGACGCTTCATCACCCACGGCTTCGACGAGATTGCTCAGCTCGCCAAGGTCAGCCCCGTGCCGGTTGTCGTCGGCGGCGGCGTCAAAGTCAACGACATCCCCGCTCTGCGTGCCACAAACGTCGCGGGCTTCTTCGTGGTCTCGGCAGTGACCGGCGCAGATAATCCTCGGCTCGCAGCTCGACAGTTGGTTGCCGCCTGGAAAGCCACCCGTTGAAGTCAGCGATAACGAGGCCGCCCATTGCCGGCAAAAGAAAGTAGATTCAAACGCAGACGCAGTGAGCAACAGCAAACGCAGTCATCAACCGCAGACGCAGTGACCAACCGCCGACAACCGTCACCCGTTTCCTTAGCTGACAACGAGGCCGCCCATGGATGGGCGGCCGCCGGCATACGACGACGTGATGCGTCGTTGCCGGCTCGGAGGTCCTTTTCTTTGCTACTTTCTTTTGGACCAGCAAAAGAAAGTAGATCTAACCGCAGTCGCAGTCATCAGAGACACAACCCGTTGCCGCGACCATTGCCAGCAAAAGAAAGTAGATCCCAATCGCAAAGAAAAAGTAAGTCACAATCACGAAAGCAAAACAAGATACGCGTCACGTTTACGGCGCGGCTGAACGGTCGCGCTTTTTTTGCGGGGATTTGCGGCGGGCGTCTTGTTTAACTGAAGAATTTCTGATAATATCGGCGGCGTGAAAGGAGGTCGGTAATTTGGACACTCAATCGGAAATCGTCGAGGAGGAAAATATTTCGGAGCCGGACTCTGCGCCCGCCACGCAGGAAAAAATTTTGGAACTGCAACAGAAAAATTCGCGGCTGTTGACTCAGGCTCTGCGCGAGAACATGAACTTCCAGAACCAGGTGCGCCGCGGCATGCAAAGCGAACTGGACGCCCTCAAAGAACAACAGCGCGGTGAACAGTTCACGCCGATACTAAGGGCAATCGCCGCGGTTTGCGTTGAGTATAGAAAGCTGCTCTCGGACGAGACGATATCGGGCTGGACGCGCCGGACGCTGGTGCTGATGTTCGACGAGCTGGAGGAAATCTTGTCGGAGTATGACGCGGAAATTTTTTCGTCGAATGTCGGCGAAGTGCGCCGCCCGCTGTTGACCAAGATAGTCACAACCGTGGCTACTGCCGATAAAAGTTTGCACAACACCATCGCCCGCAGCCGACGCCCCGGCGTCATGCGAAACGGTCGCCCGCTCTACCGCGAGTTCGTCGATGTTTACGTCTACGACGCGACGGCGGGCATCAAAAAATCCGAAGCAGTTCGGACGGAGTAAAGGAGACATTATCACATGAGCACATACGGAATTGACCTGGGCACAACCTATTCGTGCATAGCGCGCCTGGATTCGAACGGCAACCCCGAAGTCATCCGCAACAACGAGGACGACTCAAACACCGTGGCGAGCGTCGTCTTCTTCGAGAACGAAAGCAACGTCATCGTCGGGCAAGCGGCTAAGGAAAACGTTGAGACCGACGGCGAGCGCGTCGTCCAATTCGTCAAGCGGGAGATTGGCAAGCGCGACACCCGCACCTACGAATTCGACGGCAAGACCTATACGCCCGTGGAGATAAGCGCGTTGATTTTGACGCGGCTGAAGAATTTGGTCGAAGCTCAAGGCGGCACGATTGAAGACGTCGTCATCACGGTGCCGGCGTATTTCGGGCTGGAGGAACGTTCTGCTACGCGTCAGGCAGGCGAATTGGCGGGACTGCACGTGTTGAGCTTGATTAACGAACCGACGGCCGCGGCGTTGAGCTATTGCGCCCGTCAGTTCCAAGAGGACAGGACGATTCTGGTTTACGACCTGGGCGGCGGGACGTTCGACGTGACCGTCGTCAAAATGTCCATGACGCAGAATTCTGCAGGGCGCGACGTCCAAAAGATCACCGTGCTTGCAACCGGCGGCGATGACAGGCTCGGCGGCAAAGATTGGGACGACAGACTTTACAGCCACATCTTGCACGCCTGTTGCGACGAGAACGGCATCACCCCCGACGAAGTGGAGCCCGAAACCCGTCAGGATATCCGCAGCAAAGTCGAGGAGGCAAAGCGCAAACTCAGCAAGAAGCAGGTCGCCAAGGTTCGCATTGACGTCAACGGCTCGCGCACCGAAGTCACAATCAAGCGCGAAGACTTTGAGCAGATGACATCTGATATCGTCGCCAAGACCATGAACTTCGTCGACGCCACGCTGGAGAAAGTTCCCGACGCCGCGATTGATACCGTGTTGCTTGTCGGCGGCTCAACGTATATGCCGATGATTATTGACGCCGTCGAAGCCAAATTCCCCGGCAAAGTTCAACAGCACGACCCCGACCAGGCTGTCGCCAAAGGTGCCGCGATTTATGCGGGAATGCTCGTCGAGGAGGTTGGCACGCCTTCCGACAACGAGACCGGCGACGAAGTTCATCACGCCGAACAAATCACCAGCAAGTTCACCGTCGAGGATCAAACGCCGCGTTCATTCGGTCCCGGCGTCGTCGATATGAACGGAGCCAAACACAAATACGTTCTGGAAAATTTCATCAAGATTGGCGAGAAAATGCCCGCCGTCTTCACAAAGACCTATTACCCGCTCGAAGACAATCAGGAACTCGTTCGTCTGCGTGCGTTCGAAAATATGTCCGCCGACGACACGCTCATTCCCTGCGTCGACGAGGACGGCAATCCCCAGGCAACCGACCCCGCTCACAACGTCAAGCTGCTCGGCGAACTCATCGTCAACCTGCCGCCGAATACGACCCGCGACACGCCGATTAAAGTCACGTTCAAAGTCGACGCGTCGGGCGTTCATGTCGAGGCAGTCAACACCAAGACGGGCGAGACCTTCGAAACTTTCCTGCGCACCGAAAGCGACATCGACGTCGAGGGCAGTGCCGTTCATCAGCTGCGCATTTCGTCGGACTGATGTGCGGAAAATTTTTGGGGAGGATGAACCTTGGCTAAACGAAATGTTTTTGAGATGCTCGGCTTGGAATTTGATCCCCCCGACAACGTCAAGAAAATTCGCGCCGCCCACGCCGCCTGGAAGAAACGTTTGATTGCCGAACAGAACACGACCGTCGACCCCGCGCGCCTCAATCAAATCCGCGACGAACTGCAGATGGACGAATACATTTCGCTGACGATTGACAACCCGCGCTTCCGTCAACACGAAGCAGAGTCCCTCAAGCAACAGCGCGTGGAGGAGTTGCGCCTTTACATCGACATTCGCCGCGGCGACATCGGCGGCACGTTGCAGGTCAACCAGACGCAGATTCGTCGCGTGCGCGAGAAGCTCAAGCTCAGCACCGCAACGATTGAGGCGACCTATCGCGAACAAGGCTTCGACATCAAGCCGACCAAGACTGCGCAAAAAATTTTGTCGACGCTGAACAATTTCTTCATGAGCGACTCGGTGATTGAGGAGCTGGCAAAAAATTTCGCGGCGTTCCAAAAAGTTCCCGACGAAAAAAATTTTCCGTGGTCTGCCAAAGTGCACGACCTTTATGAGCTGGCGTATCATATCGACGGGGAGATTGAGCCTTCGGCAGATTTTTATCGCCGCCGCTCAACCGACGACCTGCGCGAGATTTTCCGCGACGCCGCAAAAAAATTTTCCGCGCCAATTCCGCAGTGGCAGTCGATAAAAGCCCTGCTCAACCTGGCGCAGACGCAAATCTTCAACAGCGACGACAACCGCTTCAAATACGACCACTCGCTGAAGATTTCGTCGCTGGCGGAATTTTTTTCCAAGCTCAAGATTGCGCCCGACATGTTCAAGCGCGACCCGCACTTCGCCGACAACTGCATCGCCCGCATACGCCGCACCTTCCCGAACTTTTTGACATACGAGCTGAGCGCGGCTCTTTACAACAAAGCGACCGGTCTGCTCAAAGATCCTTACGAGGCTGTCGCGGGCACGGACGAAAATTCTTTCTGCGTCACCTGCGCAAACTGCGGCGCGTTCGAGAATTTCCGCACGCACGAGGAAGCCGAGAAGTCCCGTTGCAAAATCTGCGGCGAAAATTTTTTTGTCGAATGCCCCAAGTGCGGCAAGAAGACTCCCGCCGTCGCCGAGCACTGCACCAATTGCAACTTCTCCTTCGCCGAGCTGCGCAAGTTCTCCGCGTATGTCGCTGAGATGAATGCCATGCTTGATCTCGTTGAACAGGCACGCAATCCCGACGAGTCCGTCAACATCGTCACCGCCGAGATAGTCAATCTCCTTGCCAAAGCCCGACTGCTCAAGCCCGAATCGAACGACCTGCGCAAAGTCGAATGGCGCATCAACAAAATCGCCGCCGAGCTCAAACGCCGCGAGCTGTATGCCTGGGCGGACGCGAAGATTCCGAGCCTGTCGATTGCCCCCGCCAAAGCCGTCAGCGACTGCATGGAGATTCTGCGCAAGATCAAAGACTACAAGCCCGCCGTCGATAGGTTGCGGCTCATCGTGCCGAAAGCTCCGGTAGCCGTCAGTGCCACGCCGAAGGAAAATTATTCACCCGCGCCGCCCTCGTCCATCAGCAAACTTTCCGTCAAGGCGAAGTCCACGAACATTGTCAGCGACACGGGATTGATTTGCCACGTTGCTTGGCAGCCGCCCGACGATTTGGGTTTGACCTACACTCTCGTTCGCAAAGTCGGCTCCGTGCCACAGACCCTGCGCGACGGCGAGTTGCTGATTGAAAACACCGATCGCAATGAATTCGTCGACGTCGGCATCAAGCCCGGCATCATCTACGGCTACGCGGTGTTCGCCACGAGATTGGGCACAGCCTCCGCGCCGACGACCACGACCGCCGTCCATTACAGCGACGCCGACGACAAGAAGCTCATCGCCAAAACCGAGAACGGCGCGTGCAAATTCATTTGGCGGCTGCCTTCCGACAGTTGCGTCGGCATGAGGATTCTTCGCAGCGACAGCGCGGGCAAAAGCGTCGTCGTGGCGGACTGCGTGACCAGCGGGGCTTTCGTCGACAAGGCCGTCAAAAACCGCGAGACCTACCAATATCGTCTGCAGTGCGTTTATGTCGCGGCGGAGGACAACATTTCCAACGACGAGAAATTTTTTTCGCGCCAATCGAACGACGCGGCATTGAACGGCGTTTGGAACATCGAGCGCACGTATAAATACAGCCACGGCTTGACGGTGACCTTGACGCCGGAGCAACCGCCCCGTCCCCTGGAAAATTTGTCGTGCACTGTTCGCGGCGGGCGAGCCTACTTCACGTGGCAGACGACGGGAGATTTCAGCGTCTGGTTTAAGGAATTCACCAAGACCGACGGCGTGAATGTTCCTTCGCGAAAACTTTTCGAGCCGAACAAAATCGACGAGGTTCTCGGCAGCGGCGTCGTGTGCAAGCGGGCAGAGAGCGGCGACGAAAGTTGCGACTTCCCTTTGAGCGGCGACAACGTCAAGATTGCGGTCGTCAGTGCCACGAAGGAATTTGTCCTGCTCAACGAGATTTTCACCTGCGCCAACGTGGAGCCCTGCGAGATTGACGCGACCAAGACCAAAATCGACGCGGGCGGCTTGAAGCTCGTGCTAAAGTCCGTGCCCGCGAACTTGTATCTGATTCACTACAAGATCAACACCGCCGACGCCGACGAACTCTACGCGACGGTTGACATGGCGAAGGCTCGGCAGATGAATCGCATCTACGCCAGCAAATACGCGCAGGACACTTTCATCGGGCAGACGCACCTGCCGCCGAAAGAAATTTTCATCACGGTCATCGGCGAATACAAATTTCCTGACGGCTCCGCCACTTACTGCGAACCGAGCACGCTCATCCTCAACAACCACCCGAAGGAGATCATCAGCTATCGTTTGGAATGGGGCACGACGGGCTTCATCAACAAGACCGCTCACGCCAAAGACTGCAAGCTCATCATCGAAAGCAACGTTCGCCCCACGCCGCGGATGTTTCTGGTTTGCCGACGCGACGGCCGCATGAACATTGAGGCGGGGGATTCTTCCACGCGCACGCTCGGCACTGTCCGCGCTTACGAAAACGGCTACGACGGCGGTCGGCTGGAGATTGCGCTGTCAAACGATATGTGGCGGGACGTGGCGCAGGGCACGGTCATCAAGTTGCTGTGCGACAGGGAAGACGAGTCGCGTTACGAGTTGCAGGCGTCGCGTCCGGATAGTTTGGTCGTCCCGAAGAAATAGTTAGCGTTGCGTTCGGAGCGTTTCATTTCACCTTTGCGTTCAGGATCTACTTTAACGTTTCGTGATCTACTTTCTTTCACCGAGGAAAGAAAGTAGCAAAGAAACTCGCCACTGCGCGTGGGGCGGATACCGCTCATTGCCGAAACGCCCGCGCTATCCGCAACCATTCGTGCCGCCTATGACGCCATCCATGGACGTCATACGGCGGCGGGCCGACATCACGTCGGCCTTTTTTGTGTGCGCAGCAGGATTGATTCGCCGACACCGCCGCCGCCGGCAATCGACAGCAAGCCGAGCTCGCCGCCAAAATTTTTCAGCGACGCCAGCAGATGAATCGCCAATATCGCGCCGCTCGCGCCGTAGGGGTGACCGTAAGCCAGCGCGCCGCCCAGACGATTGAAGCGGTCGACAAGATTCGGATGCGCCCGTTCGAACATGACGTTGATGACTGCGAACGCCTCGTTGAACTCGATGGCGGCAAGGTCGGCGTATGTCAGGTGGTTGCGCGTCAAAAGTTTGTCGGCGACGATTTGAGCACCGCGCGGGCTCTCCAACGGGTTGACGCCGCAAGTTGCCACGTCGACGATTTGCGCGGCGGGTGTCAAAAAATTTTCGCGCACGAACCGTTCACTCGCCAGCACCACGAACGCGGCACCGTCATTGACGCGACAGGCGTTGCCCGCAGAAATTTTTGTGCCGACGCCCAGCGGCAACGGTGCTCGTTCCAGAAGTCTGCGGGTGATATTTTTTTTGATGCCGGTGTCTTCAGCGACGCCCGCGACCTCGACGATGTATTCGCGCAAAATTTCCGTGGACGCCGCCGCACGTTGATGGCTGGTCAGAGCCCGGGCGTCCATCTCGTCGCGGGTGATGTCCTCGGCGTCGGCAACACGTTGGGCACCCTTGAGCATGGCGAGCGCGTCGAATTCGTCGGGGCTGAACTGCGCGTTGCGATAGCCGCCCTCAATGCCGTCCGCCGCCGTCAAAGCGTGTCGGTAGTCGTTCTTGTGATAGACCTTCAGCGGCTGAAGCGACGAACTTTCCGCGCCGCCGGCAATGATGACGTCAGCGAGCCCCGCAGAAATTTTCGCGTAGCCGATGGCGATTGACGCCGCGCCCGAAGCGCATTGCCTGTCGACGGTCAGAGCCGCAGTCGAAACGTCCAACCCCGCCGTCAACGTCATGAGCCGCGCGATATTTCCGCCCGTGCCCACCGCGTTGCCGCAGATGACTTCGTCGACACGAGCGAGCGAAAATTTTTTCAGCAGAGCACGCAAAACTTCCGCGCCAAAAATTTCGGGGCGAACGCGTTTGAACTTAGTGCCCGCCACGACAATCGGCGTGCGCAGTCCGCCCAAGATGAAAACCTTGCCCATGAGATCACCTCAAATCACGCTGATCAAAACTTTCCGCACACCCGCGCCGGAAATTTCGTAGCCGCCCGCAACCTGCGAGAGCGCCAAAGGTTCGCCCGCCGTGATAAAATTTTTGAACTTGAGCTTGACGTAGCGGCACGACGAAAATTCCGCGCAATCGAGCAGCGTCTCCAACAGCAACAGCCCCGGCACAATCGGCGGTTTCAGTCGGTGGATTTGGTTTCTGTCGCCGACGTCCTCGACGAAGTCCGTGACCTCCGACTCCGTGAACACCCGCCAAATTTTTTCCGACGATTGGATTCGGCAGCCGAGCGCGGGCAAAATTTCCGAGCGCGGACGAATCAACTTGACCAAAAGCTCCGCCTGCGACGTCCGCACGCAAATGACCGCCATCGCCGAATGAACTTCGACGAGGCGCGCGCCGGCCGTGAATGAACCGCGACGAAACTCCAGCCGAGCCAGCACGCTGCCGACAAAATCGAACGCCGTCAACTTCCTTGCAAGGTCTCTGATCATCTGCACTGCCTCCGCCCGTTCCAAAAAAAATGCCCGTCGTTGCGACGAGCACTTTTTGTTTGCGAGAAATTTTCTAGAACATCATGTTGAGCAAGTTGCCGACGTTGTTGATTGCGCTCACGTTGCCTAAGGCGTTGCCCGTGTAGAGCGCGGCGGCACTCAGCTCATCGCCGAGCATTTTTTCTGCGGCAGGGAAAAGTTGTTCGCGCTGAGAGTTTGCGTAGCTGATGTGGCTTTCGGCTTTGCCTGCGAGACCTTCCGCGCCGAGCACCGTAGAAACTTTGTCGGGGTCGTTGACGATTGCCTGAGCGAGCTTCTCTTCGTTGATGGTGATTGAGCCGTCGCTGTTGGTCGTCAAGCCGATGGCTGCGTAAGATGCCGCGCGATAGGTCGTGTCGCCGAAGGCATTGCCCAACATTTCCATGCGCTTGGAGACTGCGCGGTTGTCGCTGAAAAATTTCACCGCGCTGTTGTAATCGTTGACGAAGTCCTTGACGGTATCGAGCGCGGCTTTAAGTTCGTCGCTGTACCTGGTGGACGTGGTGACCTTGCCGTCGTCGGCAGTTTCGGTCACGGTGGAGATTGCGCCTTCGCTCTTGACGCTGAAGTTGTAATCTTTGATCTCGGCGGCGGATTTGCCGAGATCGCCCATCGTCTCATCGAATTCGCTGTTGAACGCGTTCTTGGCGTCTTCGTAAGCGGCGAGCACCGACTTGACGTTAGCGTTGACTTCGGCGAGACCGGCCGCTGATTGTTGTGCGTTGGTCTGGAACGAGCCGTAAGAGTTCCACAGCTTAGCGATTGAGTCTTGCCTCTGACCGTTGACGCCGAGCAGATAATTTGCGTTGAGCATGTTGCCCAAGCCGTTGACAGTTGCCATTGTGATCACCTTCCCTGAATCAAAAACTCTCCTTGAAGTTGCGTCGATTCTACAACTTTTGGCGGCAGCTTGCAAGAAATTTTTCAAGCCGTTGCGAAAATCGGCGGATACCTGTTATAATCGGCGGCGAAGAATTTTATCGGCGGAGGGAATTGCAATGATCCGAAAAAAATTTTTTTGCGCATTGTTCGCCGTGTTGATGATGCTGACAGCTTCGGCGGGCGCGGCGGACGAATCCGCCAACACACGCCTTGCCCGAATCGAAACCGATACTTACGGCTCCGAACAGAGCGGTGCGCTCCTCGACAGAATCAGCCGCCTGGAAAAAGATTTCAGCGGCCGCAACATGGCAGGCAACATGAACGCCCGCATTGAAGCGATTTACGATACGCTCTACAACAACGCGGCGGGACCCGGCGTCCTCGCCAAAATCAACGCGCTGGAATGGAACGCTAACCACGCGGTGCAGGGCGGCGGCATCGGCAACCGATTGACCGCGCTGGAAAACCAAATCATCGGCACCACGAGCCCCGGCACCTTCAACGACAGGATTCGTGCGCTGGCGAAGGCGTCCTACGGCGAAGAGATTCTGCCCATCGCTCAAGTGCAGATTCCCGCGGGCACTCTGATTAAAGTCGAGACCACCGTGCCCGTCAGCTCCAAGACGCTTATGGAAGGCGACATTATTCCCGTGCGCGTCGTCGAAGATGTTTTCGTTGACGGCAACCTGGTCTTCGTGCGCGGTCTGCCCGGCGAGGGCACCGTCACCCGCGTCGTGCGTGCCAAACACATCTTCAACAACGGCAAGATCGAAACCGACTTCAACGTCCTCAAGACCATCGACGGGCAAGACGCTGTCACCTGCGTCGCAATCAACGCGCAAGAGGCAATGCTCGCCGGCAACATGGCTCGCGGCCTCAGTCTCGTTGGGCAAACATTCTCCGGCAAGAACAAGCAGCTTGAAGAAGTTTTAGTGCGCGGCAAGAACATCGACCTGCCCGCGGGCGTGGAGCTCTACGTTGAGATTAAAGACCCGCTCGTCGTCTACGGCGTGAGCAACAACACCGAAGGCTTGCTCATCAGCGAATTGACGCCCGTCGCATCAACGCCCGCCACATCAACGCCTGCCGCGTCAACGCCCGCTACATCAACGCCCGCCACGTCAATGCCCAATGCCGACGTGACGATAATCGAGCCCGACGACACGCCGCCGCCTTCAACGCCGCCGACTCAACCGCCCGTGCAGACTCAACCGCCGCAGACTCCGCCGCAAACTCCGCCGCCGCAGACTCCGCCGCAAACCACAGAACCTGCGCCGCTTTATGACGACGAGGAAATTATAGAGATCATTGACGAGGATTGACGATGAATAAACTTTGGAGCGTCTTGCCGCTTACCGCCGCCCTGCTCATGACGTCGACGGCGCACGCCGAATACGAGGCAAAGTCCGACACGGGCACGGGGATTTTCGATTACATTGAGAACCGCCGCCGCGAGGAACGTGCCAACCGCCTGACCGAGGAGCAGGAGAAATTGCTTGACGACATAGCCGAGGCTAAGGAACGCCTTCCCCGCGAGCCCAAGGACGGTGACCCCGTTCCCGCCGTGTTCGAAGGCGACGACATGGTTTACTATTCCGGCAGCGGCGAATTCATCGCCACGGGCAAGGTCGACATCATTCAGCTCGACGGTCACCGCTTCCAAACCGACGAGGCGACCGGCAACACCAAAGATCAAGTCGTGCGCGTGGACGGCAAAGCTCACGTCCTGCAACTGATGGAAGGAGCACCCCGCGTCACGCTCGACGGCTTCAAGACCGTTTACAACTACGGCACCAAGACCGGCACTATGGGCGAGGCAAACGGCAAGGCCGGCGAATATTATCTGACGGGCAAACGCTTCGAGTTCTACCCCGACCACATCGTCGTTTATGACGCCACGCAGACCAAATGCGGTGCCAAGTCCCCCGACTATCACCTTAGCGCGGAACGTATGGAAATCTGGCCCGAACAGGTTATGCGCATGTATAACGTCAAGTTCTGGATCAAAAATAAAGTCGTCGGCACCAAAGCCTACGAGGAGAACACCTTCGACGAGAAGCGCGAGAATTATTTTCCGCGCGTCGGCTACAATTCCGACCACGGCGTTTATATCCGCGACAACTTCGAGATACCTTTGACGCCGCATTTGGATTTGAATATCGGCGCGTACGTCGAGACCAAGAAGGGCGTTCGTTCCAATGCCGAGCTCGTCTACAACAACAGGAACTTCGCCACCGCCATCCGTTACGGCTTCTATGACGACAGCGACGCCCGTTGGATTCAGAAGGAGCCGTCGTTCTATGTCGGTTACGGCAGACATTTCGGCGGACTGCCTCTCAGCTACCGAATCGAAGGCGAAGTCGGGCATTGGCGTCAAAATAACGTCGTCGCCACCCATCGTGAATACGAATTCTCTTTGGCGCACGATCCCATTGACATCGGCGGATGCTTACTGTTCCTCAACGCCGGCTACAAGATAACCAAGGATAATCCCCAAAAGGGCGATGGCGGCGAAACGACCGTGCGCGGCATGAATTACAGTGCTCTGCTCGCCCGCGAATTCAATGACAGGCTCGCCGCTTACGTCGGCTTCTGGTACAACAAGAACAACGCTTCCAACACGCTGTTTGAATTCGACAACGACGACTATTCCCGCAAGATTCAGGCGGGCGTCAGCTATTTCATCACGCCCAAAGACCGCCTCGTCGTCGGTGTGAAGTGGAACGCCGACAATCACAAGCTGGACGACATAGACTACTATTGGTACCACGATTTGCACTGTTCGCAGGCTGTCGTTCGTTGGCGCGGCAAGCGCAAGAAGTTGGAGGTTCATTGGGAGTTTGTGCCGTGGTAAATGTGATTTGTTTGTCCGTCGTGGCGTTGATGATGTTCTTCCTGGGTGCGTGGATCTTGCCCATAACCGACCCAACCGAATCCGTCTACGCCTTGACCGCCAAAGAAATGCTCGCGTCGGGAGATTGGCTGTCCCCGCGCATTCACGGCGATTATTGGTACGACAAGCCGATAATGTTCTATTGGGAGTTGCTCGTTGCCTACAAAGTCTTCGGCGTCGGTGAGTTCGCCTCAAGGCTTTTCCCCGCAATCTTCGCGACGCTGGGAATCTTCCTGACGTATTTCTTCGGCGCGAAGATCTACAACGTACGCATCGGCTTTGCGGCGGCTCTGATGTTGGCGACGACGCTGGAGTATTGGTATCTGGCGCACGCAGTCATCACGGACATGACGCTGATGGTTATGTTCGCGGCGACGCTGATAACGTTCTTCCTGGCGTATCGGGCGGGGCGTCCGGAATTTTACGCGGCGTCGTTTGCGGCGTCGGCGGTGGCGGTGCTGACGAAAGGTCCCGTCGGATTTTTTTTGCCGGGGCTAATAATCCTGCTGTTCTTGGCGTGGATGGGTGACCTCAAACATCTGCGCAAGATCTTCCGCCCGATTAACCTCGTCGTGTTCGCGGCAGTCTGTTCGCTGTGGTATCTGCCAATGACGCTGATTCACGGCGCGTCGTTCGCGGAAAATTTTTTGGGCGTGCACAACTTCCTTCGCGCAACGGTCTCGGAGTATCCGAAAACCGACGTGTGGTATTACTACCTGCTCATCAGCGCGGTTGGCTTCTTCCCGTGGTCGGTAGCGTTAATTCCCGCCGCCGTCGTGAAGTTTTTCCGCCGCGTGGAGCTTTTCATTGAGGAGGGCCGCCTGCCGGTCTTCGATCCGCACGAAAAATTTCTGATCGTCTGGGCGGCAACGGTCGTCATATTCTTCCAGCTGTGCGCGACAAAATACGTGACCTACACCCTGCCGGCGATGATCCCCGCCGCAATCTTCGTGGCACGCTACTTCGCCAACCGTTGGAAAATTTTTCTGCGGACGGCAATCGCCGCGGTGATAATCTTCCCGTTGCTGATGTACTTCGTCGCTCTGCCGCTGACCCAAGACAATTCCGCCCGCCGCGAAGCTCAGCTGCTTGCCCCGATGATTGACGCCGAAACTTGCGTCGTCAGCCACGGCAAGGAGTATCCCACGTCGCTGGTTTTCTATGGCGGCACGAAAATTTTTCGCCTGGAGACGCGCGACAACTTCGAGAAAGTTCGCCCGCGCCCGATGAGCTGGACGAGCAAGAACGTTATGCCGTTCATGACCTTTGACGAGCTGCCCGCCGACAAAAAAATTCTGGCGGTCGTCGCCGCGGACTTCGAGCAAAGTTTTCTGAGCAACGCCGCGGGCAAATGGCAACTCGTCGGCACGGTGGACAAGGGCGCGTTGGAATCTTGGGCGGAGAAATTTTTCTACGGGCGCGACTATCGCAAGCTCAAGAGCAAAATTTTTCTCAGGGAGAGTGACATCTGATGGCGGTCGTTATCAGGCAGTACACTTCGGCGGACGCTCAAGCCGCGATAGAAATCTGGAACGAGGTCGTGCGTGAGGGCGTCGCCTTCCCGCAGGACGAGGAGCTTGACGCCGCGGCGGGTGACGAATTCTTTCGCGCGCAATCGTTCACGGGCGTGGCTGTCGTCGGCAACCAAATCGTCGGGCTGTACATTCTGCACCCCAACAACGTCGGTCGCTGCGCTCACATCGCCAACGCAAGCTACGCCGTCCGTTCCGATTTGCGCGGGCAACACATCGGCTCGGCAATCGTCAGCGACAGCATCAACCGCGCACGTGAACTCGGCTTTCGGATTCTGCAGTTCAACGCCGTCGTCGCCACCAACATTCACGCGCGGCATCTGTATCAACGGCTCGGCTTCAAGGAACTCGGCACAATCCCCGGCGGCTTCCGCATGAAGAACGGCTCGTTCACCGACATCATTCCAATGTTCATCGGCTTGACTTAGGGGGCTTAGGTCATGCAAGAACTCATCGGCATCACCAACAGCATGCAGGGCAAGAAAATTTTAGTCATCGGCGACGCGGTGGCTGACGTCTACGTCGACGGGCGAATCAGCCGCATTTCCCGCGAGGCACCCGTCTTGATTCTGGAGAAGGCGGGCGAACGAGTCGTTGCGGGCGGCGCGGCAAACGTCGTGGCTAACGCGGCAACCCTCGGCGGCGAAGTCTACGCGGTCGGTGTCATCGGCGACGATCATTACGCCGAGAGCCTGCGCGGCATCTTCAAGGAGCTGGACGTTCATTGCGAAGGTCTCGTTCGCGACAAGAGCCGCCCGACAATTTCCAAGACGCGAATCATCGCGGGCGGTCGGGCAACCGTCAGCCAACAAATCGTGCGCATCGACAACGAGAGCAAGTCGCCTCTGGGCAAGAAGGTCGAAGCTGAACTGCTCGCCAAAATCGACAAGATCCTTCCCAAGGTCGACGGCATCATCATGAGCGATTACGGCAGCGGCACCATCACCGCCAACGCCCGCAAACTCATCACGCGCTACGCCGGCAAGCACAAGCTCCCTTCAATCGTCGACTCGCGCTACAACATCGGCGACTTCGCCGGCGTCGGCTACATCAAGCAGAACGATTCGGAGCTCGGCGCGTTCGTCGGTCATCAGCTCAACGACGTGACCGATCTGATTGCCGCGGGCACGAATATTTTAACCAAGCTCAACGTCGACGGCGTACTCATCACTCGTGGCGAGATGGGCATGAGCCTGTTTGAACGCAACGGCGCGGCACATCACATTCCCGTTACCGACATGAGCGAGGTTTATGACGTTTCGGGCGCGGGCGATACTTGCGTTGCCGCCTTCCTGCTGGCGTTGACGGCGGGCGCACAACCTTCCAACGCCGCACGCATCGCCAACTTCGCCGCGGGAATCGCCGTGCGCAAACTCGGCACCAGCACCGTCAGTGCCACCGAACTCATCGCCACGTTAGAGAGGGCTCGTTAAATGCTAATTGACAGAAAAGACGCCGCCGCCTTCTGCGCAGACATTCGACGCCGCGGCAAAATCGTCTTCACAAACGGTTGCTTCGACATCATTCACGCCGGACACGTCCGATATTTGACGGCGGCAAAAAATTTCGGCGACACGTTGATCGTCGGGCTAAACACTGATGAAAGCGTCCGCCGCCTCAAAGGTTCGTCGCGACCCATCAATTGCCAGGACGACCGCGCCGAAGTTTTGCTCGGTCTCAAAGCCGTCGACCACGTGATTTTTTTCGGCGAACACACCGCGGAAGATTTGATCGCCGAAATCAAGCCCGACGTCTACGTCAAAGGCGGCGACTACACGCTCGACACTCTGCCCGAAGCTCGAATCGTCAGCGAATACGGCGGGCAAGTTCGGCTGGTCAATCTCGTTGCCGGTCGCTCGACAACCAACATCGTGGAAAAAATTTTAGCGGGGCAAAACCATGACTGATGACCTCAAGAACGTTTTAATCGTCAAACTCAGCGCAATGGGCGACGTGATTCACGCGCTGCCCGTGAGTTACGCAATCAAAGAAACTTTCCCCGACGCACACGTCACCTGGGTGGTGGAGCCGCCCTCGTTGCCGCTGTTGCAAATGAATCCGTGCGTCGACCGAATCATCCTGTTCAAGAAGAAAGACTTCCGCACGCTCAAAGGTTTCATGCGCGAGTTCTTCCCCTTCAAGCACGAACTGCAGGAGCAAAGTTACGACGCCGTGCTCGACCTGCAGGGGCTGTTCAAGTCCGCGGCAATCGCCTTCTTCGCCAAGAGCAACATCAAGCTGGGCATTTGCAACATGCGCGAGATGAGCGACAAAATTTCCACGCCCGTCATCGGCGAGAACGCGCAAGGTCACATCGTCGAACGATATCTCGACACGGCGCGGGCAGTCGGTTGCGTCGTCGGCAACGTCACCTTCCCGATTCAAATCCCCGTCGACGAATCCGAACAGGCGCGCGTTATTATGGAGCGGGCGGGCATGCGCGAGGGCAATCCCTTCGTGGTGTTCGTCGTCGGAGCGAACTGGCCAAACAAACGCTGGCCGACGGAGAACTTTGCCGCGCTGGGCGACTGGTTCTATAACCTGGCGGTGGTGCCCGTGCTCATCGGCAGCGGAGATTTGGACGAACAGCGTGCGCAGGAAATCGCGGCGAAGATGGAAATCCCGCCGATAAATCTGGTCAACCGCACGAACATCGCGCAGCTCGCTCACGTCATCAGATCATCGCGGCTGGTCATCGGCGGCGACACCGGTCCCACTCATCTGGCGGCGGCTCTGGGCGTGCGAACGATTATGCTCATGGGTCCGACGAACGTCGAACGCAACGGTCCCTTCGGTCAGCTCGCTCACGCCATCGAAGTCGAACGCCCCTGCAAAGGCTGTTGGAAGCGCGCCTGCCCGAAGAACGAAATTTGCCTGGAGAAAATCCCCGTCGCCTTCGTCGAGGACAAGATCGCCTCAATGAGCTGAAAGGAGCCGATTGATTGAAGTTCCTGAAAAGATTTTTCGACGGCGTGCAACGTGACCTGCGGCTGTTCGTCTTCGTGCTGATGTTGCTGGAAATTTACCGCGGGCTGTTCATCGCGCTGATGTCAAACTACATGGCGGAGGATTCGGGCTCGGCGCAGGTGGCGGCGGCAATGTGGGCAGGCTTGCGCTTGAGCTTGAAGACGGCGGGCGCAGTGACGCTCGTGTCGTTCGTGGCAGTGACAATCGGCGGGCTCAACTCGCGCGTGCGGTTGCTGATTGGGGCTGTGGCGTCGCTGATGTTCTCGTTGCTGTTCATGCTGAGGTTCCCGTACTATCGCGCGTTCCAATCGACATTCGGTATGGAAGTCGTGGCGGGCTTGCACGACGACATCTGGTCAATCATCGTCACGGCGTTCACCGAATACGGCATCGCGTGGAGATTCTTGCTCGCCGTGCTGCTGACGCTATTGTGTATCGCCGCGCTCAGCCGCCTGCTAATCATCAAGACGATTCCCCTGCCCGCGCTCGACGGCAAGTTGAAAGTCGCGGGCTTTTCGTGTGCGCTGATTGCGTTGATTGCCGCGTTCGCAGTTTTCGCGCGCTTCGGCGGCAGTTTCACCTACGGCGGCGGACTGAACTGGGAGAACGCTGCCGTCACGAGCGACGCCTTCCTCAACGAATGTATCCTTGACGACGGGCAAGCTCTCTATCGTGCGCGGGCCATGGCTAAGCGCATGGAGGCGGGCGAAATTTCCGGCGTCAACCCCGACAACATTCACCGCGCCGCGCAGATCGTCGCCGGCAACGACACGCTCACCGAAGAAAATCTCGCGCCGTATCTCGAACGCAAAGCTCACGGCGAACGCATCGCTCGCCCCCGCCACATCTTCATCATACTCGGCGAAACTTTCATGCAGTGGCCAATGCTCGGCAAGTACGACGAACTTCTGCTTGCCGAAGGAATCAAGTCGCTCATCGCCGAAGACAACTGCTACTACAGCCGCAACTTCATGCCCAACGGAGACTTCACGTCCACCGCGATAACCGGACTCGTCACCGGTCTTCCCGACGTCAATATCCGCGTCAACTATCAGGCGCGCACCTACGAGAAGCTTTATCTCACGTCGATGGCTGCGCCCTTCAAGGAGATTGGTTACGCCGTGGACTTCTGGTATGGCGGAATGCCAGGTTGGGATTCGATTGGCAAGATGGCGACGGCGCAGGGCTTCGACAATTTTTACGGCTGCCCCGACTTCAACGCGCCGAAGCAGACGACTTGGGGCACGAAGGACGAAAACTTATTCAACGCGCTGCTCAATCATCTGGACGCGGAGCCGCCGACAGTTCATCTGATTATGACGACGACCAATCACCCGCCGTACAACCTCGACCTCGCCGCGGAGGGTTTCGACGTGAACGCGACGGTTGAGAAGCTCAAGAAGTTCCCCGACGTCGACGACCCGAATCAGCTGGCGATTGAGCTCGGTCACTATTGGTACATGGACGAAGTCATCACGAACTTTGTTCGCGCCGCCACGGAGAAATTCCCCAACAGCCTCTTCGTCATCACGGGCGACCACGCCGTTCGTTGCGACCCTTCGACGCACCCGACAATCTTTGAGCACCAGAGCGTTCCCTTCGTGCTGTATGGCGCGGGCATCACGAAAAATATTTTGCCGCCCGACGCCGTGGGCGACCACATCTCAATCGTCCCGACGCTGATTGAACTGATTGCCCCGAAAGATTTTGCATACTACTCGATTGCGCCGAGCCTGTTCGATTCGGACGGCGTCGGCTTCAACAACGCGGCGTTCCTCACGGCGAAGGTTGCCGGGCAAATCGATTCCGACGACGTGGAACTTTTGCCGCACGTGGCTTCCAACGAGCTAAACAACGTGAACCTGACCGACGAACGCGAACACGCCTTGCAGATCATCAGCGCAATGCGAACCGTCGCCTGGTGGATCATCACCAAGGGTTTGTTCTTCGGCGGCAACGACAACTAAGGAGTGATAGACATGGTATTGATAACAGGCATTCTCGGACAACTCGGCTACGACCTGGCGAAGGAGCTGACCCGTCGCGGTGTGGAATTTGTTGCGCCTTCGCTGGAGGAGCTGGAGCTGACGACTGAAGACGGCGCGAAAAATTTCATCCTCAAAACCAAGCCCGACGTCGTCGCCCATTGCGCAGCATACACTGCCGTTGACAAAGCCGAGACCGAATCCGAACTCGCGCTGACCGTCAACGGTTTCGGCACGCGTTGGGTGGCTGAAGCTTGTCGCGAAGTCGGCGCGAAGATGATTTACATCAGCACCGATTACGTCTTCGGCGGCGACGGCAAGACGCCCTACGAAGTCCACGACGAAAAGAAACCCGTCAACGTCTACGGCCGCAGCAAACTCCTCGGCGAGGACGCCGTCACTGCTCTCGTCGACCGCCACTTCATCGTTCGCACCAGCTGGGTCTTCGGCATCAACGGCAACAATTTCATCAAGACCATGCTCAAGCTCGGCGCGACGAAAAAACTTCTGACCGTCGTCAACGACCAGATCGGCAGCCCGACCTACACCGTCGACCTGGCGAAACTTTTGGCGGACATGATGGAGACCGACAAGTTCGGCACTTATCACGCGACCAACGAAGGCTTCTGCTCGTGGGCGGAATTTGCGCGGGAAATTTTTGAGCTGGCGGGCGTTGACGTCGAAGTCGAAGGTATCCCGACGCTTGAATATCCGACGCCGGCACGTCGCCCGTTCAATTCGCGGCTGAGCAAAAAATCTTTGGACGAGGCGGGCTTCAATCGTCTGCCGCCGTGGCAAGACGCCCTGCAAAGATTTTTGACCAAACTGAAAGCCTGAACACCCGTTACCGAAGCCGACACACGGCCAGCAAAAGAAAGTAGATGTAAACGCAGACGCAGTAGGCAAACACCAACGGCACCAATCGCAAAAAAAAATCCCGTCACTCATCACGAGCGGCGGGAAATTTTTTTTCAATACTGCAACCGCGCGTTGACCTCCGTCTGAAGTTTGTTGAGCGCGTTGGTGAGCGGCACGACCCCTTCGATGATTTGATTCAGCTCGGCGTCGGCGTAGAGCATTGCGGCGTTGTAGCTCTTGAACTTGAAGGGCATGCCCGCTTCGTCCATTGCGTCGCTGATGTCGGCGGGAGTGACGGCTGACGACGAATCCCACGAAAAAATTTCGCGAGCCTCCGCCGAAAGAATGACGTCGCGGCGCACGGGCAACGCCTGAGATTTTTCCAGGATCAGCTGCTGAGTTGCGCGGTCGTAACAAATTTTTTTCAGCAGAGCCCACGCCAAGTCACGGTGCCGCGTGCGCGAACTCATTCCGACGAGCAAGGTGTTCATCACGGAAAAATGTCCGCCCGAAAATCCGGCGGGCATTTTGATGCAGTCCCATTCGAACGACGAATATTTTTTGATGCGCCAGGGGTACGGCTTGTAGGTGCGATACTCGGCGAAGGTGAACGGGCGGAAGGCGACGTGCCCCACGTCAAAATCCTTCGGCGAGACTTCGTGCCCGCCATTGACCGCACGCAGCTCCATCAAAAATTTCACGGTCTCTTCCATGCGTTCATCAGCGAAGTAAGACGTGCGCCCGTCGTCGCGGAAAAGTTTGACGCCGTTGGCAACGGCGGCCTGTTGCCAACTGTAATCATAGCAACCGAATTGATCGGGCACGCCGTCGCCGTCGGTGTCGCGGGTGACCTTGCGGCAGATGTCGAGCAAGTCTCGCCACGTCCAATCGTTCTTCGGCAGAGCAATGCCCTCCTTGGCAAGCAGAGTTTTGTTGACGAACATGAACGTGAGCGTGCTTTCACACGGCAAGGCGTAGGAAGTATTTTCGCGGCGGCCGAAGTTGAACGCGGCGGGGTAATAGACGTCGGCGGAAAAATTTTCGTCGCGGGCAATTAGATCGTCCAGATTCATCAGCGCGTCGGCGGCGGCGTACAAATTAAAATCGTCCGCGGGCAGAAAGAAGACGTCGGGCTCATCGCCGGCAACGAACTGTTCGGCAAGCCATTCGCTGTAATCTTCCTTCTTGATGCCGCTGACGTATCGAACGTGCACGCCGGGATTCTCCGCCTCGAAATTTTTGATGACCTCGTCGATTATGGCGTAGGGTTCGCCCTGCGGCACGTCCCAGTTGTTGCCCGCGAAGATTCCAATCGTCAACGTCACGGGTCGGCTCATTTGATACGCCGCGACCAAAACAATCAGACACGCCGCGCAGATTCCGACAAAAAATTTTTTCCGCATAGTCAGCTCGTCTTGAGCGTCAAGCCCGTCTGCACCGCCCAAATCGCCAGCTGTGTGCGGTCGCGCAAATGCAGCTTCGACAGCGCGGAGCTCAACGAATTTCGGATGGTGCCTTCCGATAGAAAAAGTTTCTCGGCGATTTCACGATTGGACAGCCCGCGCCCGACCAGGCTCGCGATATTCCGTTCCGTGCGCGAAAGTTCCGCCGCGTGGCGGTCGTCCACTTCCATTGCGATGTTGACTTGCGCCAGCTTGCTGAAGAGTTTGACGACCTTGGTGATGACGCCCTGGTTGAGGATTGAGCCGCCGCTCATCACGGTGTGAATCGCCGCCGTGAGCTCTTGCACCGAACAGCCCTTTAGCAGGTAGCCGCTCGCGCCGTACTTGAGCGCGTAGTAAACGTATTCGTCGTCGTCGAAGGTCGTCAGAATGATTATCTTCACGTTGGGAAATTTTTCTTTGACGGTCTTGGTGCAGTGAACGCCGTCGAACTCAGGCATGCGAATATCCATCAAGATCACGTCCGGCAGGTGCTTCGCCAAAAGCTCCATCACCTCGCGCCCGTCAGACGCCGTGCCAACAACTTCCATGTCGGCGTTCATGTCCAATACAATCTTGAGGCTCTCGCGGATAAGTTCTTGGTCATCGGCTATCAAAATCTTTATCATTGTCAACCTCCCGATTTAGCGGAATCATCGCCTCGACGATAAAACCTTCGTCGCTCCAATAGTGAATCGTCCCGTGCAAAAGCTCCAGCCGCTCGCGCATGTGCTTTAGCCCGAAGCCCGCCTTGACGTCGTCGCAACCGCGCCCGTTGTCGGCAATGACGATGAGCAGATAATTTTCGTTGCCGCCGATTGTGATTTTGACGCGCGTGGCGTGACCGTGGCGTTTGGCGTTGGTTATGGACTCTTGCAACACGCGATAGATAACGTCCTCTTGGTCTTGGCGCAGGTGCTCGGACCAGCTGAAGATGTCGAAGGTTATCTCCATGCCCGACGACTCGGAATAGTTGCGCGTCATCTCCTTCAACGCCTCTTGAAAGGGCAACCGCTCCAAATCGTCGGGGCGAAGTTTTTTCACGGAGCGGCGCACGTCGGTTATGCCCTTGATTGCGGCGTCACGGATTTTGTTGAGCTGTCGCTTGGTGATGTCGGGCGCGACCTCCAGCGTCATCAAGCAGGCGTCCAATCCCGCGGCAATGCCCGTCAATGCGTGACCCAGGGTGTCGTGAATTTCGCGGGCAAGACGGTTGCGTTCGCGGGTCTCAGCCATCTGCTCGACTTCGATTGCATACGCGCGCAGACGTTGGTTCGCCTCCTCCAGCCGTTCGTTGAGCAGACGGATACGTTCATTCTCCTCGTGCTTGCTCTTGACGAGCATAATCAGATAGAACACGAAGAATACGACGTTAATCGAATCGAAGGTGTTCTTTATCGCAAGGATAACCGCTTTGGCGTCGACGCTGTAATAGGACGCGTAAGCCTCGAAGGAAATGATTTTCGTGCGCGTGATTGCCAGGTTGTAGTTCGCCATGAAGTACAGACAGATCATTGCGGCGAGCAGAATGTATTCGCGGTGATGACCTTCGTAGCGATACATCAAATCCGCAACGACCAGCAGGACGACGCCGTCATAAGACAGGTTCAGGATACGCATGAGCAACATGCAAACGACGATCTCCGCGGCGAACAGGACGTAGCGCACGTGAGTTTTTTTTTCTGCGCGATAGAAGTGGCTGATGAGCACGAAGACTGCGAAGGCGGCTATCGTTGTGCAGAAGATGACTGGCGAGGGCGTGGGGATTGCGCCCGCTTGCTCAAGGAAAGCTCGCGCCGTCATTGCCAGGTTGATTCGGTCTTGCGTCAGGCACATGAACGCCATCAGAATGAAAATCACGAAGCCGTTGTAGACGTACAGCAGTCGGTGCATTCGTTTGACGGTCAACAGTTCTTGCATGTCAGTCCCAGCTCTCGATGTCGGCGGCGGAAATATTTTCGGCGCAAAGAAGTTTCGTCGGCAGCTTGATGATTTTCTCGACGCTTTCGCCCGCAAAAATTTTATACGCGCAGTCGGAAGCAACCTTGCCGATTTGCCGCGGAGACTGACCGGCGGTGGCAGTCATTCTCCGCGCGAGGATCATCTCCTTGGTTTCGGGCACGCCGTCCACGCCATAAACCAGAACGTCCGAGCGATTGAGGCTCTGCAACGCGGCGATGGCTCCCATTGCGGCGGGGTCGTTCAACGCCATAACGATGTTGATGTCGGGATAAGCGGCGATTATCTCTTCCATGACGGGCATTGCCACTTCGAGCTGACCGAGGCATTCAACTTCGGCGACGACGCGGAAATTTTTGTTGGCGGAAATTTTGTCGCGAAAGCCGCTGACTCTGTCGATGGACGAACGCGCTTGCGAGTGCTTGAGGATGGCGATGTTGCCGCCCGCAGAATGTTTGAGCAGATGTTCGGCGCACTGCACGCCCGCGGCGTAATTGTCCGAGACGACGGTGCAGGCGACGAGCGAATCGTCCTCAACGTTGGTGTCGATGGCGATGACGGGAATTTTTGCGGCGCGCGCGAGTTCCAACGCAGGCTCAATCTTCGTCCAATCCACGGGGTTGATGAAAATCAGTTCGACGCCCGCGTCGATGAGGTTGCGGATTTCTTCGACCTGCTTGTCGACGCTGAGGGCGGGGTCGCGCGAGATGAGAACGTCGCCGTGATTTTCCACAGCCGTGCGAATTTCCTCGTCGATCACTTCGTAGAACGGGTTGTTGAGCGTCATATAGACCGCGCCGAGCTTGCGGCGGTGTTCGTTCTGTCGCAGGGAATAATCGGTCGCAACGAAGTGGTGAAGTCCCGCCGCCAGCAGTGGCACCGCTATTATCAGCGTCAGAAAAATTTTCCGCATTCAATTCCCCCCGTTCGGTTAATTATACAGCAAAGGAGCCCCGAATGTAAAATCGAGGCTCCCGTGGTAAGTTTAGGAAGTTGTTGTTGTTTACGCGAACAGACCGATGGCGTAACCGACGATGCCGATGGCGAACAAGCCGACGATGATGAACAGCGGGTTCATGCCGCGCTTGAGCAGCCACATGCAAGCGAAGGTCATAAGCAACGCGACGATGCCGGGCATCAAGCTGTCGAGGATGGATTGCAGCGTGGTGACGACGTGGTCGCCGGCGGAGTTGTCGTATTCGGAGATGACCAGCGGCATGTTGACGGTCGTCCATTTCGCAACGAGCGCACCCATAACCAGCAAGCCGAGAACTGACGCGCCTTCGGTGAGGAATTTCATTTCCGCGCCGCCGATGTTCTCAACGAGCTCGGTGCCTTTCTCGTAGCCGTATTTGACGCCGTACCAATGCGTTGCCAGGCGAATGCCGTTGAACGCGACGAAGAAGATTATCGGACCGATGATGGAGCCGGTCAACGCGATGCCCGCGCCGAGCGCTGCGAGAACAGGACGGACCGTGCCCCAGAAGATTGGGTCGCCGACGCCCGCGAGAGGTCCGATCAAACCGACCTTGACACCGCTGAGCGTGGCGGGGGAGATATCGGCACCGTTGGCGCGTTTCTCTTCCATTGCGCCGATAATGCCCATGATTGCCGCCGCGACGAACGGCTGCGTGTTGAAGAATTCCAAGTGACGCTTGAGAGCCGCCTTCATCTCTTCGACGTTGTCGCCGTATATGCGCTTGAGGATCGGCATCATTGAGACGCAGAAGCCCATTGACTGCATACGTTCGAAGTTGAAGGAGCCGAGCAGGAAGTTCGAGCGCACGAACGTCCAAAACAGATCGTCCTTGGTAACTTTTTTGTCTGCCATTAAACTCGCCTCCTTACATCAAATCCGAGTCGTCGATATCGTCGCCTTCAACAGCCGAGCCGCCGCCGGTTTTGGCTGCCTCTTCGATGGCGATGTCCTTCTTGAGACCCTGAATGTGGAAGTAAGCGCAGATGGCACCGATTGCGCCGAAGCCGATGAGGTTGACGTTGGTGAAGACCGCAATCAAGAAGCCGAGGAAGAAATAGACCATGAGCTTTTGCGCGTTCATGAGGTTGATGACCATTGCATAACCGACGACGACGATGAAGCCGCCGGCGACCTGCAAGCCGCGCGTGATGACTTCGGGGATGGAATTAAGTGCATTGTTGACGACGTCGGTGCCCGCGACCATAGCGATGGCGACGGTGGGGATAGCGACGCGCAGTGCCTGAAGCAAGAGACCTGCCACGTGGCACATTTCTATGCCGCGCATGTTGGCTTCTTCGGCGTATTTATCCGCCAGATGTTGGAAGAAGACCGTGATGGTACGCACGAAGATTGTGAGCACCTGACCTGCCGCGGCGAGCGGAACTGCCAGCGCGATGCCTGCGCCGATTGACTGATGACCGACGATGACCAGAACGGTCGAGACGGTGGAAGCTAACGCCGCGTCCGGAGCCATAGCCGCGCCGACGTTCATCCAGCCCAGAGCCATCATTTCCAATGTGCCGCCGAGGATAATTCCGGTCGTAGCGTCGCCCAAGACGATGCCCGTCAATGTGCAGGCGACAACGGGGCGATGGAACTGCGCCTCGTCCAAAACAGACGCCATGCCCGCAATCGCCGCTACGATGAACAGGAGAATTAGTTCAATACCTGACATGTGAAACACTCCTTCAGGGACAAGAGGCAAGGGGCAACGGACCCCTCACCCCCGAACCCCAACTTAAGCGAGACCTTTCGATTTGAGAACTTCCATTGCGTCGAGTTTGGTATCGTTGGCGAGTTTGCGAATTTCGACTTCGATGCCCATGCTCACGAGTTCCTTAATCGCCGCAACGTCGTCAGCGTTGACAGAGACGGCTTGCGTAATCAGCGTGTCGCCGTCCTTGAAGCACTTGCCGCCGAGGTTGACGGACTTGAAGGGGATGCCGCCTTTGACGGCGCGCAGAACATCACCGGGGTTGGTGAACAGAAACAGCGTCTTGAACGAATCGTACTTCGGGTTCTTGTAGGCCTCAATCGCTTTGGCAACGGGGATGACGTAGCCTTTGAGCCCGGGCGGCACGACCTGCAACAGAAGCTTCTTGCGCAGTTCGTCCTTGGCGACTTCGTCGCTGACGCACATGATGCGGTTGCAGCCGGTGACCTTTGACCAGACCGTGGCAACCTGACCGTGGATCAAGCGGTCGTCGATACGGCAGAAAGCTATTTCCATAACGCAAAACCTCCTAAAAAATTTTTAAAGCTCGTCGTCGTCAGATGCGACGTTCAAACTTTCGTAGGAAGAGATGACTGCGCCGTCTTTAACGGCCGCCAGAGCCTGCTCCATGATCTCGGCGATAGTCATTGAGCCGTCGTCGGTGTCCTGCGCGGCGGACATTGCAATCAGCGCGGGCAGGTTCACTCCCGCGACGATGCCATAGTTCTCGTTGTTGGCAACGAGTCTGCACGCGGCGTTGTAGGGGCTGCCGCCCATCAGGTCGTTGAAAAACAGCACGCGGTCGGGGTTGCCCAACTCCTTGATGGCCTGTTCGTACTTGGCAACGACGTCGTCGGGACCTTCGCCGGGCATGAGCGTGACCGCCTTGAGGTTGTCGCGCTTGCCGAAAATCATTTCGCACGACTGCACAATTCCGGGCGCAAACTGCCCGTGAGTGCCGACAATAATTCCAAACATCTTCCCGCCTCCTCAGCAAAAAAAATCTTCCACACGCGGGCATATTAGCCAAATGCGGAAGATTAATCAGCTGAAATTCGTCACGAAAAAAGTTGCCGCCATATGACAATTGTAATGTCGCCGCAACAAAAATCCCCGCCGTTGAACGCGGGGAACGTGCGTGTCAATCGAACAAATCTTTGAGCTTGTCGAAGAAGGATTTCTTTTCGGGGTTATTCTTTGAATCGGAGCCGCCGTCTTCAAATTCGCGCAGAAGTTTTTTCTGGCGGGCGGAAAGATTTTGCGGAGTGAGGACTTTAATCCTGACGAATTCATCGCCGCGGTCGTCGCCGTGCAAACTGGGAACGCCCTTGCCGCGAATGCGGAAGACCTTGCCGAACTGCGTGCCTTCGGGGATTGTCAGCTCAACCTTGCCTTCGAGGGTGGGGACTTCGATTTTGGCACCGATGGCGGCCTGCACGAAACTTATCGGGACTTCGCAATAGATGTTGTCGTCTTGGCGGGTGAAAATCCTGTGGGGCTTGACGTTCAGATAAACGAAGAGGTCGCCGTTCTTTCCGCCGCGGTCGCCGGCTTGACCGCCGCCCTGAATACGCAGACGAGTGCCGTCGTCCACGCCGTGGGGAATGTTAACTTCAATTTCGCGTTCGACACGAATCTTGCCATTGCCGTGGCAGTGGTCGCAGGGGTTCTTGACGACTTGTCCGGTGCCGTGACAACGTTCGCAGGGTCTGGCGTTGGATATCACTCCGAACGGCGTGCGCGTAGTCGTCTGCCTCATGCCGGTGCCGTGGCAATCGGGGCATTCGTCGGGAGTAGTTCCCTTCTTCGCGCCGGTGCCGCCGCATTCTTCGCAGGTCTCCATGCGCGGGACTCTGATGGTTGTCTTCTTGCCGAAGGCGGCATCCTCAAACGTGATGGTCAAGTCGTAGCGAAGATCGGCACCTTTCTGAGGACCTTGGCGTTGACGCGTGCGGGAACGTGTGCCGCCCATTCCGCCGAAGAATTGTTCGAAGATATCGCCCATGTCGAAGGTGCCGCCTGCGCCGCCGAAGATGTCGTTCATGTTGATGCCGCCGCCCTGATAGCCGCTGCCATAGCCGCCGCCACCAAAAGCCGCGTGCCCGAACTGATCATACTGCGCGCGCTTGTCCTTGTCCTTCAAGACGTCGTACGCCTCGTTGATCTCCTTCATCTTGGCTTCGGCAGTCTTAGGGTCGTCGCGGTTCAAGTCGGGGTGATATTTGCGTGCCAGCTTACGATAAGCCTTCTTTATCTCGTCGTCGGTGGAATTTTTGTTGACGCCGAGCACTTCGTAATAGTCTTTCTTGTCCGCCATGAAATCAGCTCCTTAAGCAAAAAGCGGGGGAGAGAGAATTTGTCTCCCTCCCCTGCGCGTGACGGGTCACGGATTATTTCTTGTCTTTGGTTTCGCTCCATTCGGCGTCGACGGTGTTGTCGTCCTGCTTGTCGGTCGTATCGGATTGTTGTTGCGTGAAGTCGGCGTTAGGTTCGCCCTGCTGATTCATCGCGCCGGATTTGTACGCCGCTTCGCTGAGCTTATACAACGCCTGGCGAACGTCTTCGGTCAGTTTCTTCAACGTGTCGGTGTCCGCGCTGTCGAGTTTATCTTTGAGAGCCTGCGCGGCGTCGCGAACGTTCTTGATGAGTTCGTCGTCGACTTTGCCTTCGAAATCCTTGCAGGTCTTTTCGCTCTGGTAGACGGTTTGTTCGGCGTCGTTCTTAGCGTCGGCTGCTTCGCGTTGCTTTTTATCTTCGGCTTCGTGCGCGGCGGCCTCTTTGACCATGCGGTCGATGTCGTCCTTGCTCATGCCGCTTGAGGATTGGATTGTGATCTTCTGTTCGCGACCGGTGCCCTTGTCCTTCGCGCTGACGTTGACGATGCCGTTGCGGTCGATGTCGAAGGTGACTTCAATCTGCGGAACGCCACGCGGTGCGGGGGGAATGTCGCTGAGGACGAAACGTCCCAAAGTTTTGTTGCCGGCTGCCATTTCGCGTTCGCCCTGAAGGACGTGGATCTCGACGCTGGATTGATTGTCCGCGGCGGTGGAGAAGATCTGCGACTTCTGCGTCGGGATGGTCGTGTTGCGTTCAATGATCTTCGTGCAGACGCCGCCGAGCGTTTCAATGCCCAGAGACAGCGGAGTCACGTCGAGCAGAAGGATTTCGTTGCCCTTGCCGAATTCGCCCGCGAGCACGCCGCCTTGAATTGCCGCGCCGATGGAAACGCATTCGTCGGGGTTGATGCCTTTGGACGGTTCCTTGCCGAGGATTTCGCGGATTGCGTTCTGCACGGCGGGGATTCTGCTGGAGCCGCCGACGAGAATAATTTTGTCGATGTCCTTGCCCGTCAAGCCCGCGTCCTTCATGGCGTTGCGGGTCGGGGTCATTGTGCGTTCAACCAGGTCGCGCGTGAGGTCGTCGAACTTAGCACGCGTCAACGTCAAATCCAAATGCTTCGGACCGGTGGCGTCGGCTGTGATGAACGGCAGGTTGATATTCGTCGAGGTCATGGAGCTGAGCTCAATCTTCGCCTTCTCTGCGGCTTCGATGAGACGTTGCGCACTCATCTTGTCGGCGGAAAGGTCGATGCCGTTTTCGCGTTTGAATTCGGCAACCATCCAATCCATAACCTTCTTGTCGAAGTCGTCGCCGCCGAGGTGGGTGTCGCCGCTGGTCGCTTTGACTTCAAAGGTGTGCTCGTCGAGGTCGAGGATCGAAACGTCGAAGGTGCCGCCGCCCAGGTCGAAGACCAGAATCGTTTCGTCGTTGTCCTTGTCGAGACCGTAAGCAAGTGCGGCAGCCGTCGGCTCGTTGATGATGCGCAGAACTTCCAAACCGGCGATGGTGCCGGCGTCTTTGGTTGCTTGACGTTGCGCGTCGTTGAAGTAAGCCGGAACTGTGATGACTGCCTGAGTGACAGTTTCGCCCAGATAAGCTTCAGCGTCGCTCTTGAGTTTCTGCAAGATCATAGCGGAGATTTCCTGCGGCGTGTAGTTCTTGCCGTCGATTGAAACCTTGTAGCTCTCGCCCATGTGCCGCTTGATGGACGAGACCGTTCTGTCGGGGTTGCTCACTGCCTGACGCTTGGCAAGCTGACCGACGAGGCGTTGGCCGTCCTTAGTGAAACCGACGACCGAAGGGGTAATACGGCTGCCTTCGGGGTTGGTGATAACCGTGGGTTCGCCGCCCTCAATGACGCTGACGACGCTGTTAGTGGTGCCCAAATCTATGCCAATGACTTTACTCATGATTTATTCCTCCTGTTATGAATTGCTGACAACCTGAACCATTGCCGGACGAATGACCCTGCCGCGGGCGATGTAGCCGCGTTGAAGTTCCGCCGCGACGATGCCGTCTTCCTTCGTGCTGTCCTGAATTGTTCCAACCGCCTGATGGTAATTCGGGTCGAAGGGCTTGCTCACCGCCTCAATCGGTTCCAAACCGTGCTTGCCCATGACGGCGACGGTCTCCTGCTTAATCATCTCAATGCCCTTGCGCAACGTTTCGGCGTCGACGTTTTCAGCACTCTCCGCCGCGTCCGATGCCCTGCTGAGATTGTCCAGCAACGGTAGCAAATCTTTCAAGAACGCCTGTTCGATGACCGCCGCTATTTCGGATTTCTCTCGCGCCGTGCGTTTGCGGAAGTTGTCGAAGTCCGCTTGCAGTCTCAAAAATCTGTCGTCCTTCGCCGCCAAATCCGCCTTCAGCTGTTCAATCTGCGCCGCCGCGTCGGGAACTTCTTCGGCTTCTTCAGGGGCGTTCATCTGCAAATTTATCTCCGCGCTGTCGCCGTCCTCGTTCTCGTTCTCCACGACGACCTTCTTTTCTTCTGCCAAGTCGTTCACCTCTCTTCGCGTGCAACCTTAGCACCGAATAGACAAAAAGTCAAGTGTTTTTTCGCGCCCACTTCTGCAGGGATTTGTTTTTTTGCGTGGAATACGTCAGAAGTTTATCAAGACCGCGAGGGGGCGATGGTTTGAAAGCCGAAGGAATTTTGCCGACGGTCGGTACCAAGTTTGACGAATTGACGGGACTCTATAACCGCGAGGCTTTCTTCAAGGAAGCGACGTTGCTTTTGGGCGCGCGCTACGACGTGAGCTATTGCATTGTCTGCATGGACATCAGTTGCTTCAAAATCATAAATGATCTCTTCCACATGGATACGGGCAATTTGATTCTGCGGGCGGCGGCCGATTACATCAAAGAAGTTCTCAACCCGCGCACGTCGCTCAGTTGCCGCTCCGACGCCGACCACTTCATCCTTTGCGTGCCGAGCGACGAGTTGCAAATCGAACAGATTATCAAAGACCTGGACAAGCGCATTCAAGACCTGCACATCAGCCACAACATTCTGTTCTTCGCGGGTATATACACCGTTGAGAAGCGCGACCTTCCCATTGAGCAGATGTGTGACCGCGCGGGCATGGCACTCAAGCGAATCAAGGGCAGCTACCTGACACGCTACGCCTATTACGATGCGAAGATGCGCGACCAGATGATTGAGGAGCTTTTGATTAGCGGCAACCTGGAGATCGCGCTGATGGAGCACCAGTTCACAATCTTCCTGCAGCCGATATTTGACCCGCGCACAAATTCCGTCGTCAGTGCCGAAGCCCTGGTCAGATGGTTCCACCCGATTCACGGCATGGTTTCCCCCGGCAAGTTCATTCCCGTCTGCGAGCGCAACGGTTTCATCGTGCGGCTGGATCGTTTCGTGTGGGAAGAGGCGTGTCGCTTCCAACGCAAACGATTGGACGAGGGCAAGCCAATCGTGCCGATATCGGTGAATCTTTCGCGGCTGAATTTCTACAGTTTGGATTTGCCGGACTTCCTGTCGTTGCTTTTGGACAAGTACGAGCTGGAGCCGTGGATGTTGAAGCTGGAGGTCACCGAGAGCGCGTACACCGACAACCAAGTTCAGCTTTTGGACATGATCTCCACGTTCAAGGGGCTGGGCTTTTCCGTGCTGATGGACGACTTCGGTTCGGGCTATTCGTCGCTGAACATGCTAAAGGATATGCCGCTTGACACAATCAAAGTCGATATGGCGTTTATCCGCGAGCTTGAGAAGTCCGAACGCGTCGCCGTCATATTGAAGTTCGTCGTGCAGTTGGCGGAGGCTCTGGGCATGGGCGTCGTCATTGAAGGCGTGGAAACTCAGAAGCAATGCGAATACGTGGCGAGCTTAGGCAACGTGGCGGTGCAAGGCTACTACTTTTCGCGCCCGCTGCCGATGCAAGACTTCGAGAAGCTACTGGAAAAATTTCCGATAAAGCCGAGATAATTTTTTGGAAGGAGCGATTCATATGCCGTCAATCAAGCAAGATGGCAACGTTTGGACGCTGCGCAACACCAAGGGCAACGAGCTCAAGGTCAGCGAGAACGGCGCACGTGTCGTGTCAATGCGTTTCCGCGACAAGGGCTTCACCAACCGTTTCCTGCTCAAAGACGACGCGAGCAAAGTTTTCGTCGACGGCGCGGCGTGCGACATCCTTTGGCACGGCGAACAGACCGACGAGGGCGTCAAGTTCACCGCCGACATCAACGGCAAGAGTGCCTGCATAATCTACAGCCTGTCCAACGACAACGAGATCAGCATTCGCTACGCGGCGGACGTCAACGACATCACCACGCAGCTCGTCTTCGACGGGAACGTCCTGCCCGACGTCGACATTCGCGGCTGCCAAAAGGGTGCGGCGTGGGAAAAAATTTCCGGCGCGAAGACCTACCCCGTCACCGAGCCAGCCGAAGTGATGATGGAAGTCGGCATGTTCGGCTACGACCCCGGCTGCCCGATTGATTATCTCGACGGCGGCCTCAAGAACGCGGCGAATCTCTTCTGCGACGGCGCATCAATCGAAATCATTGTTTACGCCACACAGGACAACATCACCGCCGAAGCTGTCGACGGAGGTTTTGCGCTCAAGACGGCGGGCGCGTCCAAAGGTCAGACCGTCTACATGTTGAAGAATCGCAAATGATTTTGGGGAGTTGATATTTTGAACATACACGAATATCAGAGCAAGGCAATCCTGCGCGGCTACGGCGTCAACGTTCCCGACGGCGGCGCGGCTTTCACGGTCGATGAGGCAGTCAAGCAGGCGCAGACCCTCGGCGCGGAAGTAACCGTTGTCAAGGCGCAGATTCACGCGGGCGGTCGCGGCAAAGCCGGCGGCGTCAAACTCGCGCACAATCTCGACGAAGTTCGCCAATATGCCGAAGAACTTCTCGGCAAGACGCTCGTCACTCATCAGACCGGTCCCGAAGGCAAAGTCGTGCGTCGTCTGCTGATTGAGGCGGGTTCCAACATCAAGAAGGAATGTTACCTCAGCTTCGTCGTCGACAGGCAAACCGCGCGTGTCGTGATGATGGGCTCGGAGGAAGGCGGCGTTGAAATCGAAAAGGTTGCCGCTGAATCGCCCGAAAAGATCGTCCGCGAATACATTGACCCCGCAATCGGTCTGGCACCCTTCCAAGCCACGCGCATGGCTTACAAGATGAACTTCCCCAAAGAAGTCATTCGCAAGGTCACCAAGCTGATGATTAACTTGTACCTCGCCTTCGTCAAAAAAGACTGCTCGCTTGCCGAAATCAATCCGCTCGTCGTCACCGCGGAGAACGACGTCATTGCTCTGGACGCCAAGCTCAACTTCGACGACAGCGGGCTCTATCGCCACCCCGACGTTGAATCTATGCGCGACGAGACTGAAGAGGATCCCAAGGAACTGCAAGCGGCGAAGCTCGGCTTGAATTACGTCAACCTCGGCGGCGACGTGGCTTGCATGGTCAATGGCGCGGGGCTGGCTATGGCGACCGTCGATATCCTCAAACATTTCGGCGGCGAGCCCGCAAACTTCCTGGACGTCGGCGGCGACTCAACGCCCGAAAAAATTGCCGAGGCATTCCAAATCATGCTCGAAGGCGGGCAGTCCAAAGGAATCTTCGTCAACATCTTCGGCGGCATCAACAAGTGCGACCTCGTTGCTCAAGGCATCGTCGACGCGGCAAAAATCATCTCGCCCGACGGAAAATCTTTGCCCGTGCCCGTAGTCGTCCGCCTGGAAGGCACCAACGTCGAACGCGGCAGAGAAATCCTCAAGGAGTCCCCGATTGCAAACGTCATCATGGCTGAGACTATGGAGGGCGGCGCGGAACAAATCGTTCGCCTCGTCCGTCAAGCCTCGTAAAGATTGGGGATAACCTACATGTTGGTCAACACCGAAATCAAAGACCGTATCTGCTATGTCGAAATGCAGAATGCCGAACACTTCAACTGCCTGAGCGAACAGATGTGTAACGAACTTATTGATGTGCTGAGCTACGGCTACAACAACGAATGCGTCGGCATCGTCCTCAAGGCTCAAACTCGCCGCGGCGTTTGGAGCGCAGGTCACGACATTCATGAGCTGCCGACCGACGGCACAGACCCATTGGCGTTCAGCGTGCCGATGGAGCGTTTGTTGCGCAAGGTGCAGGATACGTTCATTCCCGTTATTGCCTGCGTGAGCGGAACCGTGTGGGGCGGCGCGTGCGACCTGTGCTTGTCGTGCGATATGATAGTCAGTTCCAAGAACGCGACCTTCGCCATCACGCCCGCAAAAATCGGCATACCCTACAATGCGTCGGGCATCTTGCACTTCATCAATCAGCTGGGCATGAACAAGGCGCGAGAAATGTTCTTCCTAGCCACGCCCATCACTGCAAGCGACGCGCTCAACGTCGGGCTCATTAATCGCGTTGCCGATCTCGAAGACCTGGATACAGTTCTTGAAGAGCAATTCCTCAATCCCCTGCGCAAAAACAGCGTGATGTCCGTCAGCGCAATCAAGCGGCAGTTCCGTATCCTAAGCCGCGCTTCGACCGTCATCAGCTCCGAGAGTTTTGAACGCATCAACGCCTACCGCGCCCGTGTCTTTGAAGGCGACGACTACAAGGAAGGCATTCGCGCCTTCCTGGAGAAACGCCCGCCGCAGTACAAAGGCAAGGCGACGGATTTGGATTGATCGGCAGGAAAAAAATTATCCTTCCCGAAAAAACGCGGGGAGGATTTTTTTTGAGCGAGGCGATTCGATTTGAGACTGACGACCGAGGCGGCGTTGAAAATTTTTTCCGAAGGCGACCTGCTGGATCTTGCCCGACGCGCCGACGACATCCGCAAAAAAAAATTCGGCGACACCGTCACCTTCATCATCGACCGAAACATAAATTACACGAACATCTGCGTCAACGAGTGCAAGTTCTGCGCGTTCTTCCGAAGGGCGAATCAGCGCGGCGCGTATCTTCTGACGCACGAAGAAATTTTGCGCAAGGTTCGCGAGACCGTTGAGGCGGGCGGAACGCAGCTGATGATTCAGGGCGGGCTGCACCCCGACCTTGAGCTTGAGTGGTACGAACAGATGTTGCGGCTCATCAAAAAAAATTTCGACATCACAATCCATTCGTTCACCGCGACGGAGATTTTGCACTTCGCCAAACGCGCGGGTCTGTCGGTGCTCGAAGTGCTCAAGCGTCTGCAGGCGGCGGGGCTGGATTCATTGCCCGGCGGCGGCGCAGAAATTCTCGTTGACGACATCAGACGACGCATCAGCCCGAAAAAAATTATGACGGACGATTGGCTCAACGTCATGCGCGCGGCTCATTCAATCGGCATGAAGTCCACCGCGACGATGGTTATCGGCTTCGGCGAGACTTTGGAGCAACGGCTCGACCACATGAAAAAAATCCGCGACTTGCAAGACGAGACCGGCGGCTTCCGCGCATTCATCACGTGGACATATCAGCCGCTGAACACCGCGCTGGGCGGCACGAAGGTCACCGCGCAAGACTACATGCGCACGCTGGCAATGACGCGAATTTTCCTCGACAACGTCGCGCATATCCAAGGCTCGTGGGTCACGCAGGGCGAACGCATCGGGCAACTGACGTTGGCTTTCGGCGCGGACGACCTGGGCTCAATCATGCTCGAAGAAAACGTCGTGCGGGCGGCGGGAACTTCCTTCGAGATGTCCACGCGCAAGATGGTTGAACTGATTCGCGCGGCGGGACGAATCCCCGCTCAACGCAACACGACTTACGACGTGCTGAAAATTTTTTGACGGGGGTGAGGCGGTGGACGACAGTCAAAAAAAATCCTGCGACCTGCAGAAAAATCTTCAGCAAATGCTCCGCACGACCAAGCAATCGGATTTGGAACGCGCCTTGCAAAAGATGATGCAGACGACCAAGTCCAACGACCTGCGCCAAGCTTTCGAGAAGATGATTCAGGTCACGCGCTCGTTCGACCAGGAGGTTGAGGCTCGGCAGAAGGAACAGGAGCAGAACATCGCCGACGCCTTCCAGAAGATGATTCGGCTGTCGCGTTCGCTGGAGGTGGAGAACGAGGAGCAGCTCGCCCGCGAAGAGGCTCTGGCTCGCCGCAACGAAAAGAAGATCGACAAGGTCAAGCGCAAGGTGCCGCGCAGGATACGCAGTTTCCCTGCCGCCTTCAAACGCAACCCGAAAGCCGTCGTGAAATATTTTCTGGGTATGGCACTGGGCCGCGTGTTGGCAATCGTGCTGTATGTGCTAATGGCGTTCATTCCCGCGCTTCCCGTGCCCGACGCCGTCGCGAACATGAGCCGCCCGCCCGCGTTCCTGGGCTCGGCGTTCAGCTCAATGCGCAGCTTCGTCACGGACTTCAACCCGCAAATGCTAATGACGACGATCACCAATATCCCGACCGACATCAACAAGCTGATCCAGAAGGTCGGAGAGTTCTTCACGTTCTACGCCAAACGCACGGCAAACTTCACCGCCAAAGCCGTCCGTCATCCGCGGCTCGCCTTCGAGGACGTTCGCTTGCTTATCCGCCGCAAAGCACCAATGTTCCTGCGCCTGGCTCAAGCGGCTGTGCGCGTGGCGTTCTCGTTCCTGCTGATTAAGCTGGCAATGATATTCCTGCTTCCGCTGTTCGGTGGCATCGCGTTGACGGTCTTGGGCATCAAGGTCTCGATAATCCTGTTCGTCATCGCGAGAATGATTGCCGACAAGATTGGCGAAATTTTGGGCAAGTACGTCTTCAACGGACTGCGGCGAATCCGCGAAGGCGAAGTTGTCAAAGCAGTGGGCGATTATCTGCGCGAATGGCTCGACCAATCCATGAACAAAAAGTAGCCGTCACCCGCGCCGAAACTTTTGCCCGACGACAAGCTTCAAACGTTCAGCCTCGCCCGCGACGAGTTCCAACGCGCCCCATGCACCAAAACACACGCTCAAGCCCAGCCACGGTGTCAGAGAGCGCGTGATTTTTTTTATGCGCAATTCCGCGTCCAACCAGACAACGTCAATGGCGAAGCGCATGAACATCATATGCACGCCGTCGCACGGGGCAAGCAGTAAGCCGCAACCTTCTGGCAGCCGCCGCCGACCCATCAGCCCGCGCAGTCGTTTGGTGAACGTGTCGGCAAGCTCAACGTCAATCGCCGCGCCGTCGACGAAAAATTTTTCCGTCATCGCGAAAGCTTCGCCAGAGCCAAAAACATCAGCCCCGCCGCCAAAATCACGAACAGTATCGGCAACGCCACGAAGAACATCAGCGCACCCAACGCCACCAAAATCAACGCCGCCGCCACCCGCGCCAGGGTGTTCCCGTTCAACAGCGCACGCACGAACGATCCGATTAGCCGCGTGAAAAAATTTCCGCCCGTGAAGTTTATGTAGGTCGTGCGCGTCTCATATCGGCGTTCGCGGTAACCGTCGTCGTCCGACGAATTATCAGAGCCCGCCTCAATCGTCACGCCGCGGAAAAAATTTTTCTCCGTGCGCGTCATCTCCCGTACGTTGCCTTCGGTGTTCTCGTAGCCGCAAAAGCCGCAACGCATCGCGCCGCCCAAGTCCTTGCCGCAACGTCGACATCGCATATTAACCACACTCCTCAGCGAATTTTTTCCGCAACCGACTCAATGAGTAGCCGCCGAAAATTTTTGAACGTGCCGAGCCCGTCACGCACGACGCGGACTTTGTGACCGGTCGCCGTCAGCCGCACACGCCACGAATCCGAATCGCCGTCAATGTCCTGCGCCACATGAACGCCGCCATTGAACAGCAACGGTGCCAGCAAAATTTTTTCGCGCAGATGACGCCCGACGACGTCTGCGAAGCTCGGCGTGTCGTTCTGTTCAATGACGCCGATGTGAACGCCTTCGCCCGCCATCCGTTGCAGGCTCTCGTAAACGGCGTTGTGCCTGTGCGGAGAGCCGTGCCCGACCAAAATCAAATCCTCGTCGTCGGCGCGCGGGAAACACTCGACGATTGCGGCGAAAATTTTTTGCGGGACGGGCTCACTCAACAGCGGCGGGATAATCGTGACGTCCTCCGCCGCGCAACTTGCAATCTTGCCGTCGAACTCTTCGCCGCGCGTGAGGTGCGTGGGCAGCAGAAAAATTTTTCGGTAGCCGTCGCGTCTTAGGCGGGCAATTTCGTCGGCGGGGCTGTTGATGATGACGCCGCGGCGTTCAAGTTTCCTGCGCATGAAATTCGACGTGAACGCCTGACGAATCTCGAACGCGGGAAAATTTTCCGCAAGCTCTGTCGCCAGCGCGTCGAAGGTCTTTGCGCGAACGACGTCGTCCGCTGAGCCGAAGCCCGCCAAAATTATCGCGTCACGCATCGCACTTCTCGATCTCGGCGGCGATTTTGTTGCAGATATGAATCAGCCGATTCTTGTCGGAACCCTCCGCCATCACGCGAATCAACGGCTCCGTGCCCGACGCCCTGACGAGAATCCGCCCCGTGTTGCCGAGTTCCTCTTCGCCTTCGGTAATGGCAAGCTTGACGGCGGCGGAATTTTGGCAAGCGTCTTTGTTGCGGACACGAACGTTGAGCAAGACCTGCGGGTAAGTCGTCATCAGCGCGTTGAGTTCGCCGGCTTTGGCGCGGAATTTTTTCATGGCGGTGAGGACTTGCAGCGCGGTGATGAGCCCGTCGCCCGTCGTCGAGTAGTCGGAGAAGATTATATGACCTGACTGTTCGCCGCCGAGCCTGTGACCGTTCGCCAGCATGTTTTCCAGAACGTAGCGGTCGCCCACGGCAGTGACTTCGCACGTCAAGCCCAGTTCTTCCAACGCCTGACGGAAGCCGATGTTGCTCATCACGGTGGTGACGACGGTCTTGTCGGGCAGGGCGTTGACCTCCAGCATCAACTTCGCGCAGATAATCATGATGTGGTCGCCGTCTATGATGTCGCCGCGCTCGTCAATGCAAAGGCAACGGTCGGCGTCGCCGTCGTGAGCAATGCCGATGTCCGCGCCGTGTTTGACGACAGCCGAACGCAAGCCGTCCAGGTGTGTGGAGCCGCAGTTGTCGTTGATGTTGACGCCGTCGGGTTCGTCGCCAATCAAAATCAGTTCCGCGCCGAGATTTTCCAGAACGGTCGGCATTGCCTTAGACGCGGCACCGTTTGCGCAGTCGAGCACAATCTTCATGTCGTCGAAGCGTTCAGATGTGGTGCCCGTGACGAAGCTGATGTAATCCTCCAGCAGGTTTTTGCGCCGTTCAATTCTGCCGACGTCCGCGCCGACAGGCCGCTCGAAATTTTTTCCCGCGTCGATGTCGCGAACGATCTGCTCAATCTCGTCCTCGACGCTGTCGGGAAGTTTGTAGCCGTTGCCGCCGAAAAATTTTATGCCGTTGTCGCCGAAGGGGTTGTGCGACGCGCTGATGACGATGCCCGCCGCCGCGTGGAGTTTTCGCGCAAGATACGCCACCGCCGGAGTCGGCACCACCCCCGCAAGAATCGCGTTGCCGCCCGCCGAACAAATCCCCGCAACCAGAGCCGCTTCCAACATCTCGCCGCTGATTCGGGTGTCGCGCCCGATTAATATCTGCGGCGTGCCCTCGGAATGTCGCCCGAAAAAAATTGTCGCCGCGCGCCCCATGCGATACGCCAGCTCCGGCGGCAACTTCGTGTTCGCTTCGCCGCGCACGCCGTCCGTTCCAAACAGTCTTGCCATGAGAATCCCTCCGCTAAAAAAATTTTTGCCGCAATTTTATCGCTTATCGCCGCGCAAGGCAACCGACAGCTTCCGCAAAAAAAAATCCCCGCCGAAGATGACGAGGAGAAAATTTTATTCGAGCGGGTCCGGTCCGTGCGGATTGTCGCCTTTTGTGCCGGGGCAAAGCATGATGTAAACCGTGATGACCGTGTTGACGATGCTCAAGGTGGTTTCCAGGAACGACGGCTCCGCTTCCGGCAAATGCAGATCGACCGAGAGCGTCAGCAGGGAACTTATCACGAACTGCACATAGGCAAGCCGCTCGTCCTTATCCATGTCGTGCAGGCGTCTCATTGACAGGCAAAGACACGGAACCAGCCCTGCCAATGAAATTGCTCTGGTGACCACGACGCCTAAGGAAGAGATTTCGTTGTGCCCGGCCAAGTCAATCGACAGCACCACGACCAGAATCAGCATCTCGGCTACAGCGAGCATAAACATCCGTTTGAAATATCGCCAACGGTTGAGCCGCCCGTCGCGCTTCAAAAAATTTTCGACAAGCCCTCTATCGGGCACTCTACTCATTTGCAAACACCTCTGCGAAAGATTTTACGCCAGCGAAAAATTTATTCGATTGACGCCGTCGGAATACTCGTGGGAATAATTTTGCGCCAGGTTGTGCAGAATGGTCGCGCCCAAGTTGTCCTCGTCGATGTCCGCGTCAAAGTCTCTGTCGAGCGGATTGAACGGCTTGCCCGCGCAGGTTAAAGTTATCTCGACGCTGTTATCGATCTCGGCGTAGGTCACGTCCAACGAAATTTTCACGGCGTCTTCGCACGCGTTGTTGAGCATCTCGTAAATCAGTTCCTCGCAACAAAGTTGCAGGCGATTCGTTCGGCGAGCACTCAGCCCGTATTTTTCCGCGAAAGATTGAATGCCGCCCTGCATCGCCGGCAAGTCGAAGGCGCGTTCGGAAATTTCGTGGCTGAAATATTTTTGCTTGTGGATGAACGCGACGGTCTTGGGACGTTTGGGCGCGTCGAAGATTTCTGCGGGCGTGCCCTGCTCATAAATCACGCCGTCGGCGAAGAACAAAACTCTGTCGGCAACCTCGCGGGCAAAGTTCATCTCGTGCGTGACGATCAACATCGTCAAATCGTGTTTGGCGAGCATGCGAATGACTGCCAGCACCTCGCCAACCATTGTCGGGTCAAGCGCACTCGTCGGCTCGTCGAAGAGGATAACCTTCGGGTTCATCATCAGGCTGCGGCAGATGGCGATTCGCTGTTGTTGCCCGCCGGAGAGAACTTCGGGGAAGGTGTCCGCCTTAGACGTCAAGCCGACTTGCGCCAGGAGCTCCATTGCTTTTTGACGGGCGTCGTCGGGCGTCATGCCCAGAAGTTTTATCGGCGCGACGGTCAAATTTTCCATAACGTTCATGTGCTTGAACAGGTTAAACCTTTGCCAGACCATGCCGAGCTTTCGGCGCACGCGGTCGATGTCGACGTTGGGCGCGGTGATTTCTTCGCCGTCGATGAAAATTTTTCCGCCGTCGGGAACTTCCAACAGCTCCAGGCACCGCAGGAAAATACTTTTGCCGCAGCCGCTGCCGCCGATGATTGCGATGCGTTCGCCTGCCTCAACCGTCAAGTCTATGCCGCGCAAGACTTCCAACGCACCGAAAGATTTCTTCAGCCCGCGCACTTCGATAACGCTCATTGCCCGCGCCTCCTGTCGCTCCAATTGAAGAGCCCGTAAACCAGATACGACAACGCCAGATAAATTATCATGCCGCCGGTGATTGTGATCATCGGTTGCATTGTGCGCGAGGCGATGTTGTTTATGACGCGCGTCAAATCCGTGATGGTGACGTAACCGACGACGCTGGTCCACTGAATCAGGTTGACGATTGTGGATTGATAGACGGGCTTGGCGATTCTAACCAGTTGCGGCAACGTGACGAGCTTGAACGCCTGAAGTTTCGAGAAGCCCAGAGTCCGCGCCGCTTCAACCTGCCCGACGTCGAGAGCCATGAGCGAGGCGCGCAAGAGTTCCGCCACGTGCGCCGCCGTGTGCATAGAGAACGTCACCACCGCCACGAGTTCGGGGCTCAGTCCTTGGCGGGCGAAGACGCCGTAGAACAGCAACATTAGCAACATCAGCACGGGCGAGCCGCGGATTATCGAGATGTAAACCTGCGCGACGATCTTGAGCGGGGTGAACTTGCCGACGCGAAAAAAACACAGCAGAGAGCCGAACAACGTTCCGAACAGCAGGCTCAGCGCGGAAATTTCCACCGTCACCCGCAGTCCGTTGAGGATGGTCAGCCAGCCGCCGTCTTTGAGGAAAATTTTATACAGCAGCTCCGTAAATTCCATACGCTCACTTCTTCTCTGCTTTGAAGATCATGTGGACGTTCTTGTCCTTGAAGTACGGCTCGGACAGAATGACGCCGTCGGGTTTGTCGCTGTCTTCGGGGATGACTTCGCTGATGGGGACGATTGCCCAGAAGACGACGTCGACTTGTTTGGAGGTCAACGCGGCGGCACGGGCACCGCTTTCGATTTGGATGAGCTCAACGTTCTTGTGCAGGCGGTTGCCAACTTCAGCGAGCACGGCGGTATTGAAACCCGCGGGCGTTCCGTTTGCCAAAACCAAATCCAAAGGCGGCAGGTCACCCGTCACGGCAACTTTGATCGTGTCTGCGCCGTCGAAGTGCGGCAACTCCACGGGTGCGGGGTCGGTGCCCTCTTTGATGTCGGTGATGTATTCCTTCGTCAGGCGGTCAAGCGTACCGTCAGCTTGCATGTCTTTGATGACTTTGTTGAGCGAATCGCGCAGTTCGGTTTCGTCTTCGCGCAGGGCAAAGCAGAACGAATCGATGAATTCGAGCGAATGATCCTTGAGCACCTCAAAGCGCGGTTCTTTCGCCAGAATGTAACGCGCAACGCTGCGATAGGTGCTCATCTCGTCGACCTGCCCCGCTTGAATCGCTGACTGCATCTGCGCCAGGCTGTCGAAGAAAACGATCTTGTGCGAGGCAATCTTCACGTCGAGCGTGTCTTCAATCTTGCGCATGAACTCATCGAAATTTTCCTCGCTTGCGTTCAGGCGGGTTATCATGCCGAGCTTGACTTTGGAGGCGTCCTTGTCGATGGGCTTCTTGCCTTCGGAGCCGCAACCCGTCATCAGCACAAGCGCACAAATCATCATCAGGGTCAAAAATTTTTTCATGTGGTTACCTCATTTCTTCAGCTTAACGTGAACAATCTCGTCGGTGAAATACGGCACAGTCAGAATCACGCCTTCGGGGATGTCGCAGTCGGGCGGGGCAAGCGTTTCGTTCTGCGGCACGGCAACCCAAAACACAACGTCGACCTGTTTGGACGTCAGAGCCACGGCTCGGGCACCGCTGTCGATTTTGACAAGCTCAAAGTTTTTGCCGAGTTTCGAAGCAATTTCGGCAAGTAGCGCGGTATTGAAACCGGAGGGTCTGCCGTCCGGCAAAACCAAATCCAAAGGCGGCAGGTCACCGGTCACGGCAACCTTAACCGTCTCCGCGTCATTGAAGTTCGGCATCGCCACGGGTGGCAAGTTTTCATCAGCGTTCGTGATATAAGTTCCCGTCAGCTTCTTGAGCGTGCCCTCCGTCCGTAGCTCGTCAATGGCGGTGTCGAATTCCTTCTGCAAGGCGACGTTCTCCTTGAGCAGGGCGCAACAGAACGAGTCGGAAACCTTCGGGATGCCGTGGTTCACGGGCACGAAGTCATCGTTCTGCGCGATAAGGTAGTTCGACACGCTGTAATAGGTGCTCAGCGCGTCAATCTGCTTCGATTTCAGGGCGGCAACCATCGACGTCATGTTGTCGAAGAAAATATGTTTGGGCGCGTACATTCCCGAAGTCTGTTGCATGCGGGAGGATGCCTTCTCGAAGTAATTGTCCAGCAAGGTTTCGCTAACGTTCAGGTGGGTTATCATGCCGAGTTTGATTTGTCCTTCGGCGGATTTTTTTTCGCCGCTGCCGCAACCCGTCATCAGCGCGAGCACGCAAACCATCAGCAGGGTCAAAAATTTTTTCATCGGGCTACCTCACGATTTGATTTTGAGATGTTTGACGGAGTCCTTGAAGTAGGGCGTGCTGAATTCGACGCCTTCGGGCTTATCGATTTCGGAGGGGAGATTGTTGCCGTTGGGAACGACCGCCCAGAAGATCACGTCGATTTGATTGGAGGCAAGAGCCGCGGCACGTGCACCGCTGTCGATGTTGACGAGCTCAATGTTGCGACCGATGCGTTTGGCAATTTCGGCGAGCATGGCGGTATTGAAGCCGGCGGGCGTTCCATCAGGCAGAACCAAATCCAAGGGCGGCAAGTCACCCGTCACGCCGACCTTGATCGTCGGTGCGCCGTCAATCATGGGAATTTCCACGCGGGGAATATTGTCGGGCTCGGCGTCGGTGATGTAATCCTTGACGAGTTTGTCGAGCGTGCCGTCGGACTTCATCTCGTCGATTGCCTTGTCGAGCTGTGCTTTAAGTTCGGTGTCGTCCTTGCGCACGGCAAAGCAGAATGAATCGCTAAGCTTGCTCAACGCGTTGTCGGGAACTGATTCGTATTTGCCCGCGCCCGAAAGATAATTGGCGACGCACGAGTAAACGCTGATCTCGTTGACGTCGTTGGACTCAAGCCCCATCTGCATCGTGCTCAGGTTGTCGAAAAATTTCACGGTGTTCAATGCGACCTTCAAATCCGCCTTCTTGACGAGCTCGTCGTAAAGTTCTTTCATCTTCTGTTCGGTGGTGTTCAGGTGCGCAATCATGCCGAGTTTGGTCTCGTCGGCGGAAGGAGGAGTTTTGTCGGAGCCGCCGCAACCCGTCATCAACACGAGCGCACAGACCATCAGCAGAGCAAAAATTTTTTTCATCGGATCACCTCATCGAATCAATTTGGCGAGAACGATGTCGCCTCACTTGTTGTACTTCAGGTGGCTGATGTCGTCTTTGAAGTAGGGCGTGCTGAATTCCACGCCCGCGGGCTTGTCGATGTCGGCGGGGACTTTGTCGTTGCCGGGGACGACCGCCCAGAAGATAACGTCGATTTGATTGGATGTTAACGCCGCGGCACGCGCACCGCTATCGATGTCGACGAGCTCAACGTTGCGACCGATTCGTTTGGCAATTTCAGCGAGCATGGCGGTGTTGAAGCCGGCGGGCGTTCCATCAGGCAGAACCAAATCCAAAGGCGGCAGGTCACCCGTCACGCCGACTTTGAGCGTTTCGTTGCCTTCGGTCATGGGAATTTCCACGGCAGGAATGTTGTCGGGCTCGGCGTCGGTGATGTAATCCTTGACGAGTTTGTCGAGCGTGCCGTCAGACTTCATTTCGTCGATTGCCTTGTCAAGCTGTGCTTTGAGTTCGGTATCGTCCTTGCGCACGGCAAAGCAGAACGAATCGCTAAGCTTGCCAAAGGAAGTTTCGGTAGGGGCGAAGTGATTGTTCGTGGCGGTGATGTATTTGGCGACGCTCTCGTAAACGCTGATCTGGTCGACGCTGCCGCTTTCGATACCCATCTGCATCATGCGCAGGTTTTCGTAAAACGTGATGGTGTACTTGGAGACGTTGACGCCGGTCTTTTCGGTGACGTTGTCGAGGATGCCTTCCATCTTCTTTTCGTTGGCATTCAGGTGAGTTATCATGCCCAGCTTAATCGGCTTGGCTTCGGGGGCTTTGGTATTATCGCCGCCCGACGAGCCGCCACAGCCCGTGAACAGTGCGCCCGCCAATACGCAGGACAGGAGAACCTTGACAGCCTTTTTGATATTCATGTCGTTAAACCTCCGTGAAAATTATTTGGTGCTCTTGAGCTTGATATGAGCGACGTTGTCCGTGAAATATGGCGTGCTCAGTTCCAGACCCGCGGGCTTGTCGATGTCTTTGGGGATGTCGTCGTTGCCGAAGGGGACGACCGCCCAGAAGACCACGTCAATCAGTTTCGACGTCAGAGCCGCGGCTCGCGCACCCGTCTCAATATGAACAAGTTCGATGTTGCGGTTGATGCGGCGAGCAACTTCGGCGAGCATGGCGGTGTTGAAACCGGCGGGCGTTCCATCAGGCAGAATCAAATCCAACGGCGGCAAGTCGCCCGTGATGCCGACTTTGATTGTCGGTGCGCCGTCAATCATGGGAATTTCCACGCGGGGAACGTTGTCGGATTTGACGTCGGTGATGTATTCGTTGACGAGCTTATCGAGCGTGCCGTCGGCTTTCATGTCGGCAACCGCCTTGTCGAGCTCGGCTTTAAGTTCGGTGTCGTCCTTGCGCACGGCGAAGCAGAATGAGTAGCGAATCTTCTCAAGCGCGTTGTCGGGAACGATCTCGTACTTGTTGTTGGTGGCGATGATGTATTTGGCGACGGTGCTATAGAGGCTGACCTCTTCGATGGTGCCCGCGTCCAGACCCATCTGCATGGTCTTCAAGTTGTCGTAGAATTTCGGGCGACGGTGCGTGTCTTTGATGCCGCTCTTCTCTTCAATGGTCATCAAGACGCCTTCGAAGGAAATTTCGTCAGAATTCAACGGGGCGAGCATGCCGAGCTGAACTTCCTTGCCGGAAAAATTGCTGCCGGTCTTGTCGACGCCCTGTTGACCGCCGGAGCCGCAGCCCGCCATCAACAGCACTGCCGCGCAGATTATCGCGAAAAAATTTCTCATGTCAATCCTTCACTCAAAGCGTCTTGCTGAACTCGATTGCCTTGCCCGTGCCGAGAGCCACGCAACTCAACGGGTCGTCGGCGAGCATGGCGGGGATATTGGTTTCCGTGCGAATCAAATCCGCCAGACCGTAGAGCATTGCGCCGCCGCCGGTCAAAATGATTCCGTGATCCATGATGTCGCTGGCAAGTTCGGGAGGAGTTCTTTCCAGGACATTTTTGACGCAGGTGACGATGTTCTCAACCGAATCTTGCAACGCGGCGGCTATCTCGTCCGATTCGACGGTGATGTTCTTGGGCAGACCGCTCACCACGTCACGCCCGCGCACCTGCATGGATTTGTTGCGAGCCTGGGGATAGGCTGCGCCGATTTCGATTTTGATATTTTCGGCGGTGCGTTCGCCAATCATCAGGTTGTATTCCTTCTTGATGTGGAACTCGATGTCGCTGTTGAATTTGTCGCCGGCAATGCGCAAACTTTCTCCGCAGACGATGCCGCCCAAAGAAATTACGGCAACGTCGCAGGTGCCGCCGCCGATGTCGATAACCATTGATCCGACGGGCTCGGAGATATCGATGCCTGCGCCCAACGCCGCGGCTATCGGCTCCTCAATGAGCTCGGTCTTCTTGGCACCCGCCTGTTCAGCAGCTTCCTGCACCGCGCGCTTTTCCACGGCATTGACACCCGTCGGCACGCAGATCATCACCTTCGGTCTGAACAGAAACGACCGCCCGACAACTTTTTCCAGGAAGTGGCGAATCATCGACTCGGTCATTTCGTAATCGGCAATGACGCCGTCTTTAAGCGGACGAATCGCCACGATGTTGCCGGGCGTGCGGCCGATCATCTCCTTAGCTTCCGCGCCGATTGCCAAAATTTTATCGTTGTCCTTGTCCACCGCCACGACCGACGGCTCGCGCAGAACTATACCTTTGCCTTTGACGTAGACCAAAACATTTGCCGTGCCCAAATCTATTCCGACGCTCATTGACATGCCAAACAAATGAAAAACTCCTTTCTGCCAACGCGTAAATTTCCTGTAAGACGCACGAATTTTATCACGCTTCATTTTCATTTACAAGGCGGCTCAAAAATTCTGCGCGGGGGAAAAATTTTCCGCACGCCTTGCCTAATGACAACGGCAATGATATAATGCGACGCCGTCAAGCTAATCATCAAGCTCTCTGCTCTTAATTGAGCCGACAGACCAAAGGGAGGTGTATTCAGTTGAGGAAGTACGAAGTTATCTTCATCATCAGATCGTTGGAGGAAGAGGCGACCAACGCCGTCATCGACAAGTTCGCTAAGCTCATCGTTGCGCAAGGCGGCACCATCACCAAGGAAGATCGCTGGGGCAAACGCCGCCTCGCCTACGACATCAAGAAGGAGTCCGAAGGCTTCTACGTGCTGTTCTATGTCACGTGCGAGCCCGCCTGCGTTGCCGAATGTGATCGCGTCATGAAAATCACCGACGAGATTCTCAAGCACATGATCGTTCGCGCCGACGAGAAAGAGGCCGCCAATGAATAAGGTTTTTCTTTCCGGCAACATGACGCGCGACCCCGAAGTCCGCTATTCACAGTCGGGCAAGGCATTCGCCAAGATGGGCATCGCGGTCAATCGTCCTTACAGCAAGGAGAAGACCGTAGATTTTTTCAACCTGACGGCTTTCAACAAGACCGCCGAGTTTTGCGGTCGCTACATGACTAAGGGCACGCGCGTTCTGGTCGAAGGCACGCTCCAAACTTCCACGTACGAGAACAAAGACGGCGTCAAGGTCAATTCGGTTGATATTTTGGTCGACAACATCGAGTTCGCGGGCGGCAAGCGTGACGACGGCGGCGGACGCGACAGCTATTCCAAGCCACGCGAGAGCGAACCTTATGCCAAACGAGAAAGCTCGCCCAAGCGTGACGATTACGATTTCGGCGGCGAACCCATCGACCCCGACGAGACGCCGTTCTAAGGAGGATTCAACATGCGCAGAGAAAGAGGTCGACGCCCGCGCAGGAAGGTCTGCACGTTCTGCGTCGATAAAGTTGAGCAGATAGACTACAAAGATGCGGCAAAGCTTCGCCGCTTCACCACCGAGCGCGGAAAAATTCTGCCGCGCCGCATTTCGGGCAACTGCGCCAAACATCAGCGCCAGGTGACAATCGCCATCAAGCGCGCCCGCAACATCGCGCTCTTGCCGTTCACTGCAGACTGAAAATTTTTTCCGAACACAACGGGGAGCCGCGCGGCTCCCTTTTCGTTTACGGCGTTCGGAGGAATTGCAGATGCGCGAGAAATTTTTTCTGCCGGTGACCGTTGCCGTGTGCATGCTCATCAGCCTCGGGTGGTACGAATTCATTTACGAGCCGACGCAACGGGAAATTCTGTCCATGCAGCTGGAGACGCGGCGGTTGCGTGAAGTTGAACGGGAAATCGCCGAGCTTAAGGCGCGTCACGAAAACTTATCGGCATTGGCGGCGGCGAAGGAACGTCAGCTGGACGCGGCGCGAAATTTTTTGCCACCGACGCTGATGACGGACCGCTTCATCGACGAACTTTATCGCGCGGCGGAATTCAATCGGGTACGGCTCACGTCGGTGCAGGCGGGCGAAGAAGTTGCCGACGCTCAATCGCAAATCGTCACCGTAAGTCTGTCGGCGAGCTACGTCGAACTGCTCAACTTCATTCGCGCAATCATCGACGGCGAACGACAGGTTGGCTTGGAAAATTTTTCCATCACCGCCGACAACAGCGGCACCCTGACCTGCGAAGTGAACTTCAAGATTTTTGCCGACGTTCCCGCCGCTGACCATCAACCGTAAAAAAAAATCCCCGTGCCGTGTGGCGTGGGGATTTTTCATTCGCAAAAGTACTTCATGCCGGTCTTTTTCCATTCGCGTTTGGTGTAAAGGATTTTGTAATCGGTGATGCCCGCGGCGTTGGAGAGCTCTGTGATAATCGCGTCGCACTCTTCGCGAGTCTTGGCGTGGATCATCGTGTAGAGATTGTAATTCCAATTCGGCGCGGTCGTCCTGTCGTAGCAGTGGGAAACGGCGGCGTGTGCGCTCATCACGGCTCCGACGGCGTCGAGTTTGTCGGGCGGCACGTGCCAGGCGCAAAGGGCGTTCGCTTTGAAGCCGACCTCGCGGTGGCGAAGGACGGCTCCCATGCGGCGAATTTTCTTCTCATCGACGAGCTTCTTCACCCGCCGCAAAAAATCTTCCTCGCTGAGCCCGACGCGCTGTGCCAAAATTTTATACGGCTCCGAGCACAACGGGAAGTCCTCCTGCAGTGCCCTAATGATCTGTTTGTCCTGCAGACTGAAATTTTCCAACCGAAGTCCCTCCGCCTATTGGAGATTGAACTGCACGTTGACCTTGTACTTCTTGTTCGCCTTGAGCTTGAGCATATCCTCGACGCCACCCAATGCGCGGATCTCCGCCAGGATTTTTGATTCGCATTCGACGTCGGGCGTCAGGAGCGTGAACCAGAGATTGTAGAGCCCTTCGCGTTCATAATTGTGCGTTGCGCCGGGGTAACGGTTTATCGCCTGCGCCACCGAGTTTACCGCGGAAGGAGCGACCTTGAGTGCGACGAGCGTGCCGCGATAACCGAGCCGATGCGAATCGAAGAACGTGCCTATCCGCCGCAGATAGCCCGCCGCCTTGAGTTCGCGCAGTCGGTTGAGGACGGTGCCTTCGTCCGTGCCGAGCGTGCGTGCCATTTTGGCGAACGGGTGTGAGCAAATCGGGATGTCGCCCTGCAAAAGATTCAGCAACGCCTTGTCAAAATCGGACAGCTCGGTCATCTCAATCTCCCCTAACGTCGTCTGCTCAACGACAAATTTTCTTGCGGCTATTCTACCAAAGCATTCGCGATAACGTCAAGCAAATCTGAACGCCCTTCATTTTTGACGGACGAATACGGCAGGACTGATTGCTCGTCCACGCCCAGAGCGTTCTGGATGGCAGTCAGGTGTTTTTGTCGGACGGTCTTGCCGAGCTTGTCGCTCTTGGTGGCGACGATGAGCACGGGCAAATTTTTTTCCACGAGATCGGCGAACGACTTCATGTCCGAATCCTGCGGCGGGTGGCGCATGTCAATCAGTTGGCAGACAAATCGAATGTCGCGGCGGCTCGAAAGGTATTCGTCGATGAACTTTGCCCACAGCCGACGGTTCGTCTTGGAAGTTTTTGCGTAGCCGTAGCCGGGCAAGTCGACCAGATAAAACGCGCGGCTCGTGTCGTCAAGCTTGAGCTCCACGCGGAAAAAATTTATCGTCTGCGTCTTGCCGGGCGTGCCGGACGTCCTAGCCAATGATTTGCGGTTGGTCAGGGAATTTATCAGCGACGACTTGCCGACGTTCGACCTGCCGACGAAAACAATTTCCGGCAGCGGCTCTTCGGGGCAGGTCTTGCGGCTCACGGCACTGGTAACGTATTCGCTTTTGATGACGGTGATTTCCACGGCGTTCCCTCCAAAAAAAATCAGCCCCCCGACATGCGGAAGGCGTCCGAAAAAATTTTCGTTCACTGGATGAGCGCGGTCTTCAAGACCTCGTCCATGTTTTCCACGGGCACGAACTCCAGCTTGTCGCGCACGCTCTCAGGAATGTCCTCGATGTCGGGCGCGTTCTCCTTTGGCAGGATTATGGTGTGCATGCCTTCGCGATAGGCGGCAAGAACTTTCTCCTTGAGCCCGCCGATTGGCAGGACGTTCCCGCGCAGAGTGATCTCGCCGGTCATTGCCACGTCGGAACGAACTTTCTTCTTGGTCAGCGCAGAGATCATAGCCGTCGCCATTGTGATGCCCGCGCTGGGGCCGTCCTTGGGAACTGCGCCTTCGGGCACGTGAACGTGAATGTCGTTCTTCTCGTAGAAATCGTCGGCAAGGTGCATTAAATCACTGCGGCTGCGAATGTAAGTCAAACCCGCCTGTGCCGATTCCTGCATGACTTCGCCGAGCTTGCCCGTTAGCAAAAGTTTTCCGTTGCCTTTGAGGACGATGGCTTCGGTTGGCAAAATGTCTCCGCCGACCTCCGTCCACGCCATGCCGGTTGATACGCCGATTTGCGGTTGCTTCTCGGCTCTGGTCTGCAAAAATTTCGGACGCCCGATGAATTCGCACAGGTTCCGTTTGGTGATGTAGACAACGCCTTCGTGACCCTCGACGATTTTGCGAGCCGCCTTACGACACGCCCGCCCGATGATTCGTTCCAATTCACGGACGCCGCTCTCGCGCGTGTATTCGGCAATGATCTCCTGCAACACGCCCTTGGCAAAGACGACGTCGCCGCCCTTGAGACCGTTCTCTTCCTTCTGGCGTCGCGTCAGGTATCGGCGGGCAATCTCCAGCTTCTCCTGCTCGGTGTAGCTCGACAGCGTGATAATTTCCATGCGGTCGCGCAGGGGCTTGGGGATGGTGTTCAACGTGTTGGCAGTGACAATCCACAGCACGCGCGACAAATCGAACGGCGTATCGATGTAATGATCGTTGAACGAATTGTTCTGCGCGGGGTCAAGCACTTCCAACAGCGCGGCGGACGGATCGCCCGCGTAGCTGTCGTGACCGAGCTTGTCAACTTCGTCCAGCAGGAAGACGGGGTTATTCGCGCCTGCCTTCTTGATGCCTTGAATGATGCGGCCGGGCATTGCGCCGACGTATGTGCGCCGATGTCCGCGGATTTCCGCTTCGTCACGGATGCCGCCCAGGCTCGCGCGAATGAACTTGCGACCCATTGCCTTTGCAACCGACGACGCCAGAGAAGTTTTGCCAACGCCGGGCGGTCCGACTAAGCACAGAATCGGCGCGGGCTTGTCCTTCGTGAGCACCTTCACCGCGAGAAAGTCCAGAATGCGTTCCTTGACCTTCTGCAGACCGTAATGATCTTCGTCGAGAATTTTTGTCGCCTCGGCGATGTCCATTGAATCCGCCGTTGAAACTCGCCACGGCAAGTCCGTCAGCCAATCAAGATACGTGCGGATAACGTTGCCCTCCGACGCCATTGACGGCAGCCGCTCCAGCCGCTTGAGTTCCTTTTCCACGATGGCAACGACGTCTTCGGGATAATCGCCTTCCGCCAGCCGCTTGCGATACTCCGACAGTTCCTCGGCAACTTCCTCGTCGTCGCCGAGTTCCTTGTGAATCGCCTTGAGCTGTTCGCGCAGATAATGATCCTTCTGAATCTTTTCGATCTGGTTGCGAACACGCTTGCTGATTTGCGACTCCATCTGCAGAACTTCCAGCTCACGCGCAAGGATGACGTAGAGCTTTTCCAGCCGCTCCTCAACCTTCAGGCAGCTGAGAATCTCTTGCTTGGCGTCCAGCTTCAGGTTCAGATGACTCGCAATCAGATCCGCCAGCCGCCCGAAGTCTTCCAGAATGGTGACGGCTACGAAAGTTTCTGACGGAATGCGCTTGCTGAGCTTGACCCACTCCTCGAAACGATGAACTACGCCGCGAACAAGAGCTTCGGTCTCGATGGTGTCTTCCCAGCTGTCCTCGTGCATTTCGACATCAACTTCGACGTAGCTGTCGTCTTCGCAGGGGTGATACGCCAACATCACGCCGCGTTCCACGCCCTCGACAAGCACGCGAACGTTGCTGTCGGGCAGTTTGATTATCTGGCGGATCTCGGCGACCGTGCCGACCTCAAACAAATCTTGTTCGCCCGGCGAATCGTTATCGGTGTCCATCTGCGCCACCAGGAATATCCGCCGATTGTTGACCATTGCCGCCTCAAGTGCATTGACCGAACTTTCACGCCCGATATCGAGGTGCATTATCATATTCGGGAAGACCACTATCCCCCGCAGCGGCACGAGCGGCAAAGTAATTTTTTCAGCCATGCAAATTCCCTCCCTTAGGGTGCAAAGGAGCAGGAAGAAAATTTCCCGCTCCCCCGCTCAAACGCTAGATGACTTCCGTATTCGTTTCTGGCTGACTTTGAATTTCGGTTCTTGGTTCAAAAGCACGTCGTCCTTGGTGACGGTGCAGATGGTGTTGCCGCCGACCGAAGGTATCTCGTACATCAGGTTGCGCATGATTCGTTCCAATATCGAGCGCAGACCGCGGGCACCCGTCTTGCGTTGGATTGCCTCCTTGGCGATGAAGCGCAGGGCGTCGTCTTCGAAGGTGAGCTTTGAGCCGTCCATCTCCATGAGCTTTTGATATTGCTTGACGAGCGCGTTCTTCGGCTTGGTTAGGATGTCGACGAGCGCGTCTTCGTCCAGGGCGTCGAGCGTGACGATTATCGGCAGGCGTCCGACGAATTCGGGGATAAGCCCGTCCTCAATCAAATCGTCGGGCTGAACGTCGCGCAACGTCTTGCTGATGTCGCGTTCGTCTTTGGAATTGACATTCGCGCCGAAGCCGACCTTGCTGCCGCGGGTGCGCTTTTCGATGATCTCGTCCAAATCGTTGAAAGCACCGCCGCAGATGAAAAGAATGTTCTTGGTGTTGACGGTGACGTTTTCGGGCGGCATTTGCGGATGACGACCCGGCAGCTGAACGTTGACCTTGGTGCCCTCCAAAATTTTCAGCAGAGCCTGTTGAACGCCCTCGCCTGAGATATCGCGGTACATGCCCGGCTTGCGAGCAATCTTATCGACCTCGTCGATGTAGATGATGCCGTGCTCCGCCTTGGTGATGTCGCCGTCCGCCGCACGAATCAGCGCAAGCAGAACGTCTTCCACGTCCTCGCCGACGTAGCCCGCCTCGGTCAATGCGTTGGCGTCGACGATGGCAAGCGGCACCTTGAGCATCTCCGACAGCGTCTGCGCCAAAAGAGTTTTTCCGCTGCCCGTCGGACCGATCATGAGGATGTTGGACTTTTGCAGTTGCAGACCTTCCTTGGAATAGTAGCCTGCGCGCTTGTAGTGATTGTACACGGCGACGGAGATGGTCTTCTTGGCATTCTCCTGCCCGATGACGTATTCGTCGAGCTTGGCGCAAATTTCCTTGGGCTTGGGCAATTTGTCCGTGCCGACGATGTCATCTTCGTCGTCGCGGTCTCGTTGCAAAATCTCGTTGCAAAGTTCGACGCAGCCGTCGCAGATGTAGACGCCCTTGCCCGCGATGAGCTTTCGGACGACGTGCTCGCTTTTGTCGCAGAAGGAACAGCGCAACTCGCCGCGGTCTTTATCGAATTTCAACACACGCTCACCCGCCTTGAATGGTTACTCGCTCTTGGTCAAATCGGTGTTTATCGCTCTGGTGATAACGTCGTCAATCAAGCCGTAAACCTTGGCGTCCTCGGCAGTCATGAAGTTATCGCGCTCGGTGTCCGCCATAATCTTTTCGCGCGGCTGACCTGTGTGGCGGCAAAGGATATCGTTGCCGACCTCGCGCAGACGAAGAATTTCTTTGGCTTGGATTTGGATATCGGTGGACTGCCCGTGAGCCCCGCCCAAAGGCTGATGAATCATTATCCGCGCCAAAGGCAGGGCGAAGCGTTTTCCTTTGGCACCGCTCGTCAACAAGAGCGAACCCATAGAAGCCGCTTGCCCAATGCAAATGGTCGACACGTCCGGCTTGATGTATTGCATTGTGTCATAGATAGCCAAGCCCGCAGTGACGACGCCGCCCGGGCTGTTGATGTAAAGGTGAATGTCTTTGTCGGGGTCTTCGCTTTCCAAAAAGAGCAGCTGAGCGACGACGGAGTTGGCAACGTCGTCGTTTATCGGACCGCCGAGGAAGACGATTCGATCCTTTAGCAAGCGGGAATAGATATCGTAGGCTCGTTCGCCGTAGCCGGTCTTCTCGATAACCATCGGCACGTAATAAGCCATAATCGTTCACCTCACGCAGTTGTAAAAAAGGGCGGGAAAATTTTTCTTCACGCCCTTAAAAGTTTTCAGTTCTCTTCGGTCTGTTTGGCAGGTTCGGCGGGTTTATCGGCCGCGGCACCTGCCATGTTGTCCAGGATGAATTTCGTTGCCTTGCGGCGGCGAATGTTGTTGATGACGTTGGGGAGTCTGCCGCTTTCTTGCAGGTATCTGGCGATTTGCTTGGGCGGCGTGCGATACATCTGCGCCATCATTGCAATTTCGTAGTCGAGTTCAGGCTGGGTGACGTTGAGCTTTTCCGCGTCTGCCACGTGCTCAAGCATGATGTCCGTCAAAACATTCTTGCGGGCACTCTCGCGGTAATCCTCGCGCAGTTTGTCCATGTCCACGCCGGAGAACGCCATGTACTGTTCAAGCGTCATTCCCTGCGTCTGGAGCTGGGTTGCCATCTCGTTAATCATTTGGTCAACGCGATTATCGACCATCACGGGCGGCAAGTCAATCGTCATGTTGGCGACAGCCTTTTCGATAACGGCGCGGCGTTGAGCTTCCACTGCGCGGCGTTCGGCGGCGGATTCCATGTTCTTGCGGATATCGGCTTTGAATTCGGCAAGCGTCTGGAAGGTGCTGACCTTCTTGGCAAACTCGTCGTCAAGGGCGGGCAGCTCGCGGTGTTTGATGCTGTTGATCTTGCAAGCGAAGACGGCGTCCTTGCCCGCGACGTCCTTGCTGTGATAGTCGTCGGGGAATTTGACTTTGACTTCGGGCGTGTCGCCGACCTTGGAGCCGATGAGCTGTTCCTCGAAGTCGCCGATGAACTTGTGCGCGCCGATCTCAAGCGGCTGATCCTTTGCCTCGCCGCCCGCAAATTTCACGCCGTCAATCGTGCCGGTATAATCAAGCGTGATGAAGTCGCCGTTGACAATCTTGTCGCCCTCGGCCGCTTCGACCATGTTGGCGTGGTGAGCACGCATGTTTTCAACCTGCTCGTCGACCTGTTCATCAGTGACGGGCTCGACAACTTTGTCCGCGTCAAGATTTTTGTACTCGCCGAGTTTGACGTGCGGGAAGGGCGTGAACGTGAGCGTGAAGACGAAATCCTTGCCCTCCTCGTTGGTGACGACGTCGGCTTTGTTTTCACTGACGGGAATGAGATTGAGCATGCGCAGAGCCTCGCGCGTGGAAGCCTGCAAAAGCATTTCGCTTGCCTCGTTGATGATGACGTCTTTGCCGAGTTCGCGCAGAGTTTTCGTCGGCTCGTAGGTCTCGCCTTTGGCACGAGCTTCGTCCTTGAGACGGGATTCTTCTTGGCGACCGAAATATTGTTCAATGCTTGCCTGCGGAGCTTTGCCTTTGCGGAAGCCGGGGATAGTCACGCGTTCGCCGAGCAACTTTGCCGCGCGCTTGATTGCCTTGGAAAATTCCGCCGCGTCCTGCGTGATAGTCAGCTCGATATTGTAATCGTCTATCTTCTTCTGGGTGAGTTTCAAAATTTTGACCTCCTCAATCGTTATGCAATGCGGAACTTATCCTAACATATCGCCGCTGAAAATGCAATAAAAAGCTTTTCTGTCCCAACGTGACGTTGCGGGCGTGTCAACAATTTTTGCGGGGAAAATTGCACTGCGCGGCAATCGGTTGTATAATTCGCGTTAATGTAATTTTAATTCGGGGGTTGATTCGATGCGGGAACTCTTGACGCGAATGCACGAGTGGATGGCGCACTACATGAAAAGTTTCTACAGCGACGACGCGGAAGTTCAGCGCGGAATTCTGATTAAGGAGCGGCACACCGGCTACGTCACCGCGAACTGCGTGGAGCTGGCGAAATTTTTGCATCTGCCGCCGCACGATGTGGAGCTTGCCGAAATCATTGGGCTGTTCCATGACGTCGGTCGCTTCCGCCAATACAGCCTGTACAAGACCTTCAACGACGCCGACTCGGAAGACCACGCCGACCTTGCGCTCAAAGTCATTGACGAGCTGAATTTTTTCACGGAGCTGAGCGCGGACGACTTTGCCGTCGTGAAGTTCGCCATTGCCAACCACAACGAGAAGATCGTCGCCGCAACCGACGACGCCCGAAAAATTTTGTTCGCCAAAATTATTCGCGACGCCGACAAGCTCGACATCTATCGCGTGCTCGAACCGTTCCTTGCGCAATCCGCCGCCGACCAAATGCCAAACTTCATCAAGGCGAAAGGAAATCTCGTCGCCGACATCAGCCCCGACTTCGTGGAAAATTTCGTTACGGGCGAGCAGGCGGACTATCGCAAAATCCGCACGAACGGCGATAGAAAAATTGTGCGGCTGATGTGGATTTACGACATCAACTTTTCGTGGACGATGCAAAAGATTGTCGAGCGCGGCTACATTGAAAAAATCGTTGCCAACCTGCCGATGGACGAACGAATTGCCGAGGGCGTGCGCCGTCTGCGTGCTCACGTCGCGGAAAAAATTTCTGAGGTGATTAGATGACAAACTTTATTCAGCAGGAGATTGAATCTGATTTGCGGGCGGGCAAGTACGCCGACGGAATTCACACGCGCTTTCCGCCGGAACCCAACGGCTATCTTCATATCGGGCACGCCAAGAGCGTCTGCCTAAACTTCGGGCTGGCTCTTCACAACGACGGCTTGTGCAACCTGCGCTTCGACGACACCAATCCGACCAAAGAGGACGTTGAGTTTGTCGACTCCATTCAAGAGGACATCAAGTGGCTCGGCTTCGATTGGGGCGACAGAAAATTTTTCGCGTCGGATTATTTCGGCAAGCTCTACGATTACGCCGTCGAGCTCATCAAGCGCGGGCTCGCTTACGTCGACGATCTCACTGCCGAAGAAATTCGTGCCTACCGCGGCACGTTGACTGAACCAGGCAAAGAAAGTCCTCACCGCAACCGCAACGTCGAGGAGAACTTGGAACTGTTCACCCGCATGAAGAACGGCGACTTCCCCGACGGCTCCAAAGTCCTCCGCGCGAAGATCGACATGGCGTCGCCCAACATCAACATGCGCGATCCGGTCATCTATCGAATCACGCGGGCGACTCATCATCACACCGGCGACGACTGGCTGATTTATCCGATGTACGATTTTGCGCACCCGTTGGAAGACGCAATCGAGGGCATCACGCATTCGGTCTGCACGTTGGAGTTTGAAGACCATCGCCCGTTCTACGATTGGCTGCTTGACGCTTTGGGCTTCGACGTCAACACGCGCCCGCGGCAAATTGAATTCGCTCGGCTCGACGTGACGAACACCATCACCAGCAAGCGCAAGCTCCGTCAGCTCGTGGAAGAAGGTCACGTGCGCGGCTGGGACGATCCGCGTATGCCAACGCTTTGCGGGCTTCGACGTCGCGGCTTCACGCCCGCCGCCATTCGCGACTTCTGCGAACGAATCGGCGTCGCCAAGTCCAACAGCCTCGTCGATATCGCGATGCTTGAACACTGCGTCCGCGAAGATTTGAACGCCAACGCCGATAGAGTTATGGCGGTGCTCGACCCGATTAAGGTCGTGCTCACCAACGTCGCCGAAGACAGCGTCGAGTATCTCACCGCGGAAAATCATCCGACGCGCGGCGGCAGTCGCTTCGTTCCGTTCACGCGGGAAATTTTCATCGAGCGCGAAGACTTCATGGAGGACGCTCCGAAAAAATTTTTCCGCCTCAAGCCCGGCGGCGAGGTTCGTCTCAAGCACGCCTACATCATCAAATGCAACGAGGTCATCAAAAATTCCGCGGGCGAGGTCGTCGAACTTCACTGCACCATTGACCCCACGAGCAAGAGCGGCGGCGTCACTGCCAACCGCAAAATCAAAGGCACCATCCACTGGGTGAGCGCACGCTTCGCGCTCAACGCCGAGGTTCGTCTGTATGATTACCTGCTGACCACCGACGAGAACGGCAACTTGCCCGAAGACTTCATCGCCGCGCTGAATCCCGATTCGCTCATCGTCAAGCACGCGCTGATTGAGCCTTCCGTTCGTTGGACGGCGGCGGGCACGCACTATCAATTTCTACGGCTGGGATATTTCGTCGTCGACCCCGACACCACGGCTGATAAGCTCGTCTTCAATCGCGTCGTCGGGCTCAAAGATACATGGGCTAAGGTCAAAGCCAAATGAGGAGGTGATAACGTTGCCGAAAATTCCACGCGGCCTGACCGACAAGGACATGGTTCGCAATTACGTCGAAGAGGAGACGATTGAACAGCAACTCCTCACCGCAGCGAAGAAGGCAGAGAAACTTCGCCTGGTCGCTGAAGCCGAAGCCCCGCCCGCGCCGCTCGCTAAGGCGGGTTTCACACCGGAGCTGACCGACAAACTCGGTCGCGAACTGTTGGCGTTGAAGATTGAGCTATCCAACGCCGGCGTGCAAAGCTACAACTTCAAGATCAAACGCGACGGCGAACGCATCACACTGACCGTCGTCGACAAGAAACTACGCTGAGTGCACTTGTATACGAAAAATTTTTTGACCGAAATTTTTTCGAGAGGAAGGTCTTTCAATGGACACAATGACTTACGTAGCGATTGCGATCTTCGTGACTGCCTACGCGCTGATCATTTCCGAAAAGGTTCACCGCACCGTCGTCGGGCTCTTCGGCGCAATGCTGATGATTTTGCTCGGCATCCTCGACCAAGAAACCGCCGTGCATCACATCGACTTCAACACCATCGGCTTGCTCATGGGCATGATGATTGTCGTCAACATCACCAGCGAAACGGGGCTGTTCAACTTCCTGGCGATTTGGGCGGCGAAGAAAGTCAAGGCGCAACCCGTCGCCCTGCTCGTGGCGTTGAGCACGCTGACCGCAGTTTGCTCGGCTCTGCTCGACAACGTCACGACCGTGCTTTTGACTGTGCCGATTACCTTCAACATCGCCGCGCAGCTGAAAGTCGACGTCAAACCGTTCCTCATGGCGCAAATCATCAGCTCGAACATCGGCGGCACTGCCACGCTCATCGGCGACCCGCCAAACATAATGATTGGCTCGGCAGTCGGCTTGAGCTTCGGCGACTTCGTCCTGAACATGACGGGCGTCTCAATCGTCATCTTTATCGTCACCGTTGCGATTATAGTTATGATTTACAAGAACGAACTGCACACCAAGCCCGAACTTCAAGACAAAGTCATGCGCCTCAACGAGCACGAACAAATCACCAACACGCTGCTGCTCAAGAAATGTCTGTTCGTGTTGGCGATAACGATAAGCCTGTTCGCCTTCCACGGCATGCTCGGTTTGGAATCGGCGACGGCTGCCTTGACGGGCGCGAGCCTCCTGCTTTTGATAACGTTCTCCCACAACGAAGAGATGATTGCCAAGATGCTCAGCAAGGTCGAATGGCTGGCGATATTCTTCTTCGGCGGGCTGTTCATTCTCGTCGGTGCGCTCGTTGAGACGGGCGTCATCAAGATGCTCGCACAAGAGGCGATGGAGATTACCCAAGGCGACCTCACGTTCACGGCGATTGTTATCATCTGGATGAGCGCGCTCGCTTCGGCGTTCATCGACAACATTCCGTTCGTCGCCACAATGATTCCGCTGATTAAAGACATGGGCGCGATGGGCTTGACGAATCTTGATCCGCTGTGGTGGAGCCTGGCACTCGGCGCGTGCCTCGGCGGCAACGGTACGCTTATCGGCGCATCAGCCAACGTCGTCGTCGCGTCAATGGCGGCTCAGCGCGGGCGTGCCATCTCGTTCATCGGCTTCATGAAGGTTGCTTTCCCGCTGATGATCCTGTCGATAATCATCTCGACCATTTACGTCTACCTGCGCTACCTCTGATAACTTGAGTGCGAAAAAAATTTCCCCCGCCGCTCGCGATGAGTGACGGGGGATTTTATTTGTGTGTCCGCTTTCGGTTGATGACTGCGTCTGCGTTTAGATCTACTTTTCTTTGCCGGTCCAAAGAAAAGTAGCAAAAGAAAGGACCTCCGAGCCGGCAACGACGCATCACGTCGTCGTATGCCGGCGGCCGCCCATCCATGGGCGGCCTCGTTGTCGGCTGATTCAACGGGTGCGGAAGGTGTCAGCGGTTGAGTGTTAGCAACTTTCCGCCGACGATGGTCGCGATTGATTTGCCGCGCAGCTCGCGCCCGACGAACGGCGAATGACTTCCGCGCGTGAAAAATTTTTCGGCGTCGACAGTCCAGAGCAGGTCGGGGTCAATGACGGTGACATCAGCCGCCGCGCCGACGCTGAGCGTGCCCGCGTCGAGTCCGAAAATTTTTGCGGGCTCGGCGGTCATCTTCGATATCAACGTGCGCAAATTGATCTTGCCCGCGTGATAAAGCTCGGTGAACAGCACGCCGACGCTCGTCTCCAAGCCGGGGAAGCCGCTGGGCGCGTAGATGTACTCGCGGTCTTTCTCTTCGGGGGCGTGCGGCGAGTGGTCGGTGACAATGGCGTCAATCGTCCCGTCAATCAAACCGGCAAGGCAAGCGTCGCAGTCGGCTTGAGTTCGCAGCGGCGGATTGATCTTTGTGCAGGAGTCGGAAGGGTCAACGAGATCTTCTGTCATGGTTAAATGTTGCGGCGTGACTTCGGCGGTGACACGAACGCCGCGGCGTTTGGCTTCGCGAACGATGTCGACGGCGCGGGCAGAGCTGATGTGCGCAATGTGAACCCGTCCGCCGGTGTATTCGGCAAGCAGGCAGTCGCGGGCAACGGCAATGTCTTCGGCGACAGTCGGACGACCTTTCAAGCCGAGCAGCGCGGAACGTTTGCCCTCGTTCATAACGCCTTCGGCAACGAGCGTCGTCTCCTCCTCGTGGCAGATGACAACCTTGCCCGTGTCGTGCAGATAGTCGAGCGCATTGACGAAGACCTTGGCGTTGTCGTCGAAGGAACCGTCGTCGCTGAAGGCAACTGCTCCCGCGGCAATCATGTCGCGCATCTCGGCGAGCTCCTGACCTTTGCGAGCTTTGGTGACGGCACCGATGATCTTGATGTTGACAAGACCGACGTCCTCGGCGCGTTTGACCATTGAGCGAACGAGCGCAGCGTTGTCCACGGCGGGGGAAGTGTTTGGCATCGTCGCGACCGTCGTGAATCCACCGGCAGCCGCCGCCTTCGAGCCGCTGACGAAATCTTCCTTCGCCTCTTGACCGGGCTCACGCAGGTGAACGTGCATATCAATCAGACCTGGCACAACGAGCTTGCCCGCCGCGTCGAAGACTTCATCAGCCGCCGCGTCAATGTCGGGCTCAACCGCCGCAATCTGTCCGTCGACAATGAGAACGTCCGCAATGCCGTCGAATTTGTTTGCGGGGTCAATCACGCGTCCGCCGCGAATCAAAAGTTTCATCACGCCTCGCCTCCGTTCAATGTCAAATCCAGCAGAGCCATGCGAACCGCCACGCCGTTTTGAACCTGGTCGTGGATTGCCGAGCGTTCAGCGTACGTGACTGCCGACGAAATTTCCAGACCTTTGTTCTGCGGACCGGGGTGCAAGATCAGCGCGTCGGGTGCGGCGAGCTTCAGGCGTTCGTCGTTTATGCCGAAGACCCGCGCATATTCTCTCGTCGATGGGAAAAGTCCCGCTTGCTGACGTTCGAGCTGAATGCGCAAGACATTGACGACGTCCGCGCCGCGAAGTGCCGTCTCAATCCTCTCGTGCAATGTCGCGCCGTCGAATGCGAAGAACCTCGGCAACAGCGTCTTCGGTCCGGCAAGGTGAACTTCCATGCCCATCTTCGTCATTGCGTAGACGTCCGAGCGGGCAACGCGGCTGTGCAATATGTCGCCGACGATTGCAACCTTCAATCCCGCGAGCCGACCTTTGCGCTGTTCGATGGTGAACAGATCGAGCAGAGCCTGCGAAGGGTGAGCGTGAGCACCGTCGCCCGCGTTGATGATGATCGGGCTGACGGCACGCGTCGCGAAATCCGCCGCACCCTCCGCTTTGTGCCGCATGACAATCGCATCGACGCCCATTGCCTCAATCGTGCGCAACGTGTCGCGCAGACTTTCGCCCTTGACGATGGAACTGGTGCCGCTTGTGATGGACACGACGTCCGCGCCGAGATACTTGCCCGCCAGCTCAAAGGACGTGCGCGTTCTGGTCGACGGCTCATAGAACAGATTGACGATTGACTTGCCGCGCAGGTTGGGCAATTTCTTTTCCACGCCGCGCCGAATGATTTGCTTGAACTTGTAAGCCGCGTCGAGTATCAGACGAATGTCCGCCGCGGAAAAATTTTCCAACGCCACGACGCTCCTGCCGAACAAACTTGCCGAAACTTTTTCCAAGCCGTTCACTCCTTTACGGTAATGCCGCGAAATAAGACACGGGCCAGAAAATCAGAGCCGCCTTGCCCTTGACGAGCTCAAGCGGAACGAAGCCGACATCGGGGAAGCGAGAGTCCAAAGAATTTCGGCGGTTGTCCCCGCAGACGAAGAGCGTTCCTTCGGGCACGGTCTGCTTGGGATATTCGGTGCGGGTCTTCTCGGCAATGTAGTCCTCGTTGACCAGAGCGTCGTTGACGTAGACGTGACCGTCTTTGATCTCGATGGTGTCGCCGCCGACGGCAATGACGCGCTTGATGAAGTCACGGGTGTGGTCGCGCGGATAGCGGAAGATGATGACTTCGCCGCGCAACGGATTTCGCCAGTGATAGATGAATTTGTTGACGACGAGCCGTTCGCCGTCTTGCAAGGTCGGTTGCATGCTCGGACCGTCCACAACGTAAAGTTCAACGATGAACCAGCGAATCATAAGCGCAACCACAACTGCCCCCGCCAAAGACAATATCCAACTTCGCGTTTCCTTATCGATGATTGAATCCATAGAAATCCCCTCGTGAATTGATAACATTAATCCCGCCGAACCGGTCGACGGGATTTTTGATTGCGAATTGATTCAGCTATCGACGCGCTTGATGTCTGCGCCGAGGCTGACGAGCTTTTGAACGAGATTGTCATAGCCGCGGTCGATGTGGTGAATGTAGCCGACTTGGGTTTCGCCTTCGGCAACGAGAGCCGCCAAAACAATTGCCGCGCCCGCGCGAAGGTCTGTGGCTTTGACTTGGCAGCCCGTCAATTTGTCTTGCCCCTCGACGACGGAAGTGCGCCCGTCGATTTTGATTTTGGCACCCATGCGCCGCAGTTCGTCCACCTGCATAAAACGATTCTCGAAGACGGTTTCGGTGACCATGCTCGTGCCTTCGGCAATCGTCAACATTGCCATGAACTGCGCCTGCATATCGGTCGGGAAGCCGGGATACGGCAGGGTCTTTATGTCGACGGCGCGGGGGCGTCCGTTGCCGACGACGCGAATGCCGTCCACGTCCTCCATCACGCTGACGCCCGCCTCTTTGAGCTTGGCGATGACAGGCTTCAGGTGTTCGCTTATGGCGTTGGCGATGTAGACGTCGCCGCGAGTCATTGCCGCGGCAATCATGTATGTGCCCGCCTCTATCCTGTCGGGGATGATTGTGTAGTCGCGGGCGATTAATTTGTTTGCGCCTTCGACTTTGATGACGTTGGTGCCGGCTCCGCGGATATTTGCGCCCATAATGTTCAAGTAGTTTGCAAGGTCAACGATCTCCGGTTCCTGCGCGGGGTTCTCGATGACTGTCTGCCCCTGAGCCATTGAAGCCGCCATCAAGATATTTTCCGTGGCACCCACGCTTGGGAAGTCCAGATAGATTTGCGCGCCCTTCAAGCCGTTTGGCGTCGTGGCGTCGATGTAGCCGTGACCGATGGAAATTTTTGCGCCGAGTGCCTCAAGACCTTTCAGGTGCAGATCAATCGGGCGCGTGCCGATTGCGCAGCCGCCCGGCAAAGAAATTTTTGCACGACCCAACCGAGCCAGCAGTGGTCCCATGATGAGGAAGGAAGCGCGCATTCTGCGAACGATGTCGTATGGTGCGGTTATATTTTCAATCGTCGTGGCGTCGACGAACAATTTGTTGTTTGCGATGTCGTGGCGGACTTTGACGCCGAGCGTGCGCAGGATTTCGCTGATGGTGCGTACGTCGTCGAGGTTGGGCACTTCGTCCAGGCAAGTGACGTTGTCCTGACCCAAAAGCGTCGCCGCGATGACGGGAAGGACGGCATTTTTCGCGCCGCTGATTTTAACGGTGCCGCTCAATCGTCTGCCGCCTCTTATAACCAGTCTCTCCAAAGTCTCAATCCTCCTGTCAAACTTTTTCGACGGTCAAGACAGTGCGCATGACGTTATCGATGATGTAGTCGGTGTCGATTTTATTGTCGACCTTCGCGGCACTCTTGCCTTCCTTCTTGAGGCGTGCCTGAAGCCGTTTTGCTTGAGCCAGCCCGCGACGAAGATCCTTGTCGGACTTTTCGCCGGCGGCACCGAGCTCAACGACGAGCTGATTGTTCTTGCCGGTCTTGAGGAAGTCTTTGATCTTGTCTTCGTAGCTGCGGTTGGAATCGGCGGTTATGATGCCGGGGACGGTCGGTTTGGTGACGGGAACGAGTGCGCCGCCGTGAACTTCCAGAGCCAACGAACCTTGCAGGGCAGTGAGCGGCACGCTATAGGGCAGGACGACCTTTTCGCTGGGCTTGCGGTACGGCTGAAGCTCGACGGTCAAGTTGACGGTGTCGCCGGGCTTAACGGATTTCTTGTCGGGCGTAATGGAAATGATTGACGCCGTGCGCCTGTCCATCTCGAAGGCAATCTCCACGTCCACGCCGAAGATGTTGACTTCTTCCTTGGTGTTGGAGCAGACGAGATTCAACGCTTGCATAAGTTCGACGACTGCAACTTGCCCGACGTCCGAGGGGTTGTAGAACATGTTCTTGCGGGAGAGGGAGCCGCTCTTTATTGCGTCGGTCTTGATGTTGAAGTTGATATCGACCGTGCTTTCGGCGAGGGAGTCAGCCATCTTGCTCAGCGCGGTATAAGCGATTGACGCGCCGAGTTTGGGAATGAGGCTTTCGTTGTAGGCAATTTGAGCGTTGTAAGTTTCTTGGCGGTTGAGGTCTTTGTCGCGAATGGTGACGGTTATCGGCACGACGGCGGGGAATGAGCCGAGGATACCCGAAATGCCTGAGTCGCGGTCTTGATTGATGCGCCCGATGATGTGACCGATGCCCGCGAGCTTGACGCCGTTGCCCGTCAAACCGCTGACCGAGCCGATAACCGAGGCGTCCGTCATGAAGAAGTTGACGTTGCCGGCGTGCGTGAAGGGGTGTCCGAAGGCGAGAATGTCTTTGCCGTTGACGGCGGTGACAGTGCCGGTTGCGCCGAGCGAAAAATCTCCGCAGATGATGGCGACGCCGAGTGCCGAGCCGGGTTCCAACGTGGCGTTCACGTCAACGCCCTGTTCGATTGCCTTGGGCACCGCCTGCAGTGTCGTCAAGCCGAGCGGTTGCAGTTGGTGTTGCAGGAAAGTCATTCCGCCCGCATTAAAGCCGTTGACATACAGCGCGGCTTCTTGAACGGCGGGGGCAGTCACGTCGGCTGAAGTATCGGTTGCGGCGTCGGAACTTTCGGACGTGTCGTCGGGTTTATCTTCGGGCTTGGGAGCGAGAGCCTCCTGCGCCTTGATGATCTTCTGATAGTTGAGCTGAGCTTTCGGGTCGGGCAGACGCCACATCTCCATCATGTTTTCAATCGGCGTGATGAAGAACATGTACGGATCCATTTCCTTGAGCGTGGCTGCCAATGCGCCGACGAGTTTGCCGTTGATGTAGACGGGGCTGCCGCTCATGCCCTGCAAGACGCCGCCCGTGCGACGGATGACTTCGCCGGAGCCCTTGGCAATGATCATGCGCTTGGAGCCTTTGCCTTCGTCGGTGACGCCGATGATTGCCACGTCGAAGGCTTCTATCCGACCGGAGCCATCAACGACGGTATAAGCCTTGCCGTTCATGCCGCTTTTTAGTTGGTCGAACGGAAAGATTTCGGGCATTGCCAAAGCCGCCTGCGGCGCGACCAACACCGTGGCAAGCAGAATGATTAAAAATGATTTCGCAAACAGTCTTTGCAAGTCTTTCAACTCCATTTCGGAACGCAAACTTTTAATCGGTGTCTAAGGCATAATAAATCATCTTTCAGTTAACGTCAAGGCGGCACCTGTCGCTTGCTTGACGCTCAATTGCAAAACGGCTAGACTGTTCGCAAAAACCTTGGAGGCGACGATTATGCAAGTAACCGAAACGATTTTGGACGGCGTGTTGATTATTGAGCCGAGGGTCTTCGGCGACGCGCGCGGCTGGTTTATGGAGACGTGGTCGGCTAGGAAATTCCGGACGGCGGGTTTGACGTTCGACTTCGTACAAGACAATCAATCCTATTCCGCGACGAAGGGAACGCTGCGCGGGTTGCACTATCAGACGGCACCTTTTGCGCAGGCTAAGCTCGTTCGTTGCACGCGCGGAAAACTTTTGGACGTCGCCGTCGACATTCGCCCCGAATCCGAAACGTTCGCCCGCTGGGTTGCCGTTGAACTGACCGCCGAGAACTTTCGACAGCTTCTGATCCCGCGCGGCTTTGCTCATGGCTTCTTGACGCTGACCGACGACGTGGAGATTCAGTACAAGGCGGACAACTTCTATGCGCCCGAATGCGACGGAAACATTCGCTGGGACGACGCGCAGATTGCAATCGATTGGCCGTTTGCGCCGACGACGCTGTCTGCCAAAGACAACGACGCCCCCACGCTTGCCGAACGACTTCAACGCGGCGAACTGAGGTTCTGACATGAAGCTGACAGCCGAACAACAATCGGCGGTCGACAGCCGCAACGAAAATCTTTTGCTGGCGGCGGCGGCCGGCTCCGGCAAAACACGCACGCTCGTCGAACGCGTCATTGCCCTGCTCGAAGACAACGCTTGCAACGTCGACGAAATGTTGATCGTGACCTTCACCAACGCCGCCGCTCAAGAGATGCGCTCACGAATTCACGCCGCGCTGATGAAACGATTGGAGACCGAACTCGACACGCATAAGCAAACCGAACTCGAACGGCAGATAATTTTGCTCGGCGGCGCGCAGATATCAACGTTCCATTCGTTCTGCCAATCAATTCTTCGGCGCAACTTTGCACGCATCGACCTTGACCCGAAGTTTCGCCCGGCAAACGACGATGAACTCGATATCCTCAAGCGCGACGTCATTGAAGAGCTGTTCGAGGAGAATTACGCCGTGGGCACCGACGCGTTCAGAAAGTTTACCGACGAATTCGGCGGCAACGTCAACGGCGACAGCGCAATCCACGAAATGATTTTGAGCCTGCACAAATTCTCGCTGAGCATGCCCGACCCCGACGAGTGGCTCGACAAACTCGCCGCGCCCTACGACCTGCCCGCCGACGCAAAACTTTCCGACACGATTTGGTTCCCGCTCATCAAGCCGCACATAGACGCCGCGTTGGAAAAAATTTTCGCCGCCGCCGACGAAGCTCAACGTCTCGCCGCCGCCAACCGCATCACCATCAAAGTCCTCGACGACGAAGCCGCACAGCTCACCGCGCTGAAGACTGCTCACGGTTGGGACGAGCTGACCGAAAAAATTTCCGCGTTCAAGTTCGACAGGTTCAGCGTCAAAGGCAAGCCCAACCCCGCCGTCAAAGCCGCCATTCAAGCTCTGCGCAACGAATACAAGTCCGACGTCATTGCCCTGCGCGAAAATTATTTCACCGCCGACGAAAGCAAAATGATCGCTGACGTGCGAGAACTTGCCGCGCCGATTCGTGAGCTTGTGCGCGTGACGCGTGCCTTCGCCGAAAAATTTTCTGCCGCCAAACGTGAACGCGGTATCATCGACTTCGCCGACATGGAGCACCTCGCGCTCAAAATCTTCGACGCCGCGCCCGACGTCGCCGCTTGGTGCCGTGATAAATTTCGGTTCATCATGGTCGACGAATATCAGGACACAAACGGCGTGCAAGAGGCCATCATCAAAAAAATTTCTCGCGACGACAACGTCTTCCTCGTCGGCGACGTCAAGCAGTCCATCTATCGGTTCCGCCTCGTCGACAGCGCGAACTTCCGCGACAAGATTAACAACGCCGCCTTCCGCAAGATTAACCTGGCGAAAAATTTCCGCAGCCGAGAGCAAATCCTCGCCGCCGTCAACGAAGTCTTCAAGCGTCTGATGATCTCCGACGCGACCGAAATTGTTTACGACGCCGACGCCGCGCTTCGATATGGTGCAGACTTTGCGGCGGGCGAAAATTTTTTTGACGAGCCGCCCGAATTCTTCCACATCCTGCCCGACCAAAACATCGCCGGCGACAGCAAGGTCATCGAAATCGAAATGCGCTTCATCGCCGGAAAAATCCACGAGCTCATCGCGTCGGGCAAACTCATTCGCGACGGCGACAGCTACCGCCCGATTCAGCTGCGCGACATCGTTATCTTGCACCGCTCGCCAAAGACGACCGCCTTCGAGATTTTGGAGACGCTCAAACGTTTCGGCGTGCCGGCATACGTGCCCGACGAGAAAAATTTTTTTCAAGCGACCGAAGTTCAAATCGTCGTCAGCCTGCTCAATCTGTTGGACAACGCACGGCAGGACATTCCGCTTGCCGCGGTGATGCTAAGCCCCATTGGCGGCTTCAGTGCTCAGGAGCTGGCGGACATTCGAATCGCTGAACCCGACGCGGATTTTTTCACGGCTGTCGAATGCGGCGGCGAACGTTGCAAAAATTTTTTGGCGCGGCTCAATCGTTGGCGGGATATGGCTCGGCAAGTGAGCGTGCCTGAACTGTTGAGCAATCTTTACCGCGAGACGGGCTATTACGATTCCGTCGGCATGGACGAGAACGGTGAGGCTCGGCAGGCAAACTTGCGAATCCTCATCGACCGCGCCGCCGACTTCGAGGCGACCAATGCACGCGGGCTTTCGCGGTTCATCGAATTCATCGGCAAGCTCAAGCTCATCGGCAACGACATGGCGACCGCCGCCACGCTCGGCGAGAACGATAACGTCGTGCGCGTCGTTACCATTCACAAGAGCAAGGGGCTCGAATATCCCGTCGTGTTCGTGGCGGGTCTCGGCAAAGCCTTCAACCACGAGGAATACACGCGGGGAAAAATTTTCATGCACCGCGATTTGGGCGTTGGAGTCTGTCGCACGCCGCCAGGCACCAGCCTCAAGGTCAAGACGTTGGCGTCGGCTGCCGTGGCGAAAAAAATCCGCGAAGAAGCCGTCGCCGAGGAGTTGCGGATTTTGTATGTGGCAATGACTCGCGCGCAGGAGAAATTATTTTTGACGGGCGTCACGTCCAAGACCGCGCTGAACAGACCGAAGGTCAACGCGCTGACGGAAGCTGACGTTTTGGGCGCGGGCAAGTTCATGGATTGGTTGCTGCCGCTGACAGACGAGATCGCCCCCGCCGTCAAGTCTCGGCTCGTCGGAATGCAAGAGGTGCTCGCCGTCGCGGAGCGGTCAACGGAATCTGCGCGGGAAAAAATTTCATCGCCGCCCGAAAAACTTTCCACGCCGCCCGTCAACATTCCCGCCAAACTCTCCGTCACCGAACTCAAACGCCGCGCCGAAGAGGAGCAAAATCTTCGCGACGAGGTGCTCGGCATCCGCCACGACGGTTTGCTCACGAAGCCCGACAAAAATTTTATCTACCGTCGTCCGTCGTTCATCTCGGCGAAAAAACTTTCGGGCGCGGAATTCGGCACGCTCATGCACAAAGTCATGCAGAGCCTCGACATCGGCGGAGACCTGTCGACATCGGGAATCGCCGCGCAGGTCACGGAGCTTGCCCGCCGAAAAATCATTGAGCCCGAACACGCCGGTCAAGTCCGCGCAGAAAAAATCGCCGCGTTCTTCGCAAGCGACATCGGTCAACGGCTCATCAATGCGCGGGAATTTTATCGGGAGCTGCCCTTCAGCCGACTGATTGACGCGCGAAGTTTCTTCCCCGTCGACGAAAAAATTTTTGTGCAGGGGATTATCGATCTGCTGTTCAAAGACGCGTCGGGGCAATGGGTGCTGCTTGACTACAAGACCGACAGGGACGCCGCCGACATCGCCGAACGTTATCGCGTGCAGATTGAGCTGTATGCGCGGGCGGTCGAGGCTCTGTTGAAGATTACCGTCGCCGAAAAATATTTGTACCTGTTGAACGGCGGCAAACTCGTCAAAATGTGAGGAGGTCACGACATGATTAAGGTTCTGGTTAATGGCGCGCTCGGTCGCATGGGTCGGACGGTCTGCGCCGCGGTCAATGCCGACAGTGAGCTTGAGCTCGTCGGTGCAGTTGATGTGCTCGAAGGCACGGTTGAAGGCTTGCAGGTCGCAACGAATCTCGACGCCGCGTTGAAGAGTCTGTCGCCCGACGTTATGGTTGACTTCACGCGCCCAGCCGTCGTCTTCGGCAACGTGATGACTGCTCTGGCAAACAAAGTCTCGCCTGTGGTCGGCACGACGGGTCTCAGCGACGACGCCAAGGAACAGATTCGTCGCCGCGCAGAGGAAATGGACACGCCCGCATTCATCGCGCCGAACTTCGCGCTCGGTGCCGTGCTGATGATGTTGGCGGCTCAGCGGATTGCAAAGTTCATGCCCGACGTTGAGATCATTGAACTGCACCACGACAACAAACTCGACGCACCATCGGGCACCGCGGAGCTGACGGCGAAGATGATTGCCCAAGTTCGCCCGCCGCACAAGCAAGGTCACCCCGACGAAGTCGAACGGCTCGCTCACGTGCGCGGCGCGGACGTCGACGGCATTCGCATCCACAGCGTGCGATTGCCCGGCTACGTCGCGCATCAGGAAGTTATCTTCGGCGGTCTGGGTCAAACGCTCACCATTCGCCACGATTCCACCGGCCGCGATTCGTTCATGCCCGGCGTCGTGCTCGCTTGCAAAAAGGTTCGCACCCTCCGCGGGCTGACGATTGGTCTGGATAAGCTGTTGGATTGAGGAAGTCACGCCATGAAAAAATTCTTTGCAGCAATGTTCGCCGCCCTGACGATTTGTTTGATGAGTGCGTGTGGTTCCGCCGCCGAACAAAATCCTGCGCCCGCCGAAAAAATTTTGGTCGCGTATTTCTCTTGCAACGGGCACACGAAGAAGGCTGCGCTTGAGGTCGCAGAGATTTTGCACGCCGACACGTTCGAGATTGTGCCCGAAAAAATTTACACGCCCGCCGATTTGGATTACCGCACCGAAAATTGTCGCGCCAACATCGAGCAGAAGGATTCCGCCGCTCGTCCCGCCATTGCAAAAAAAATCGACGCCGCGCAATACAAGACCATCGTCGTCGCCTTTCCGATTTGGTGGGGAGCAGAGCCGCGCATTATCGATACCTTCGTCGAGAGCTTTGACTCGGCGGGCAAGACGATTGTTCCCGTGTGCACGTCCGGCGGCAGCGACATTCACGCCGCCGCCAAAAACCTGCGCGGGCTTTGCAAAGGTGCCAACGTCCTTGACGGCAAGCGGCTGGGTAACATCAATCGCGACGAGGTCAAGGCTTGGCTGGATTCGCTGAAGCTGTGAAAATTTTTTTGCTCGACGGAATTTTATTCGCGCTGTTCGTGGCGGAACTGTGCTTCCATCATTTGCCGAAGATCCTGCACGAAATTTTTGGCGTGGCGTTCGCGCTGATGATCGCCGTGCACGTGTGGAAGAGTCGGCGGCGATTGACGGCACTGACGAAAAACTTCACGCCGCGGAAAATTTTTTCGCTGACGACGGACGCGGCGTTGACTGTCTGCGCGGCATTCACGGCGGCAACGGGCGTTTGCATGTCGAACTATCTGTTCGCGGTGAGCGCAGAACTTCACCGCAACATGACGCTGCACCAACTGCACGTCGCCGCACCCTACGCGATGATGATTTTGCTCGGCGTGCATGTCGGCTTGCATTGGCGGGAACTACACGCGCGGCTGACGAGATTAATCGGCGAAAAAATTTTTAACGCGCTGCTGATATTGATGAGTGCACTCGGCGGCTTGGGCTTGAGCATGAACCGCGTGGACGACCGCCTCCTGATGAAGCACATCTTCGCCACGCCCGCCACGGAACTGCCCGCCGTAATCTTCGCGCTGATGATTGTCGGCGGCGTGATTTTTTTTGCGATGATAACGTCGCTACTCGATAAATTTTTCGGGAGGTCATTTAAATGAACGTACAGACGATTAAGGGCGCAATCCTCGGCTTGGCAACGGCAGATGCTCTGGGTGTGCCCGTGGAGTTTGAATCTCGCGCACGGCTCAAAGAAAATCCCGTGACTGGCATGCGCAGCGGCGGCTCGTGGGGTCAAGAGGCGGGCACCTGGTCAGACGACACGACCATGACGATTGCGACGATGGAGTCGATTGCGCGGCTGGGCGGAATCGATTACGCCGACATCATGAACAATTTCCTGCAATGGTACGAACACGACAACTTTACCGCCACGGGCGAACTGTTCGACATCGGCAACACCACCCGCGCCGCTCTGGTCAGGTATTCGCGAAAAATTTTGCCGCCGACCAAATGCGGTGCCACCGACGAAAACTCCAACGGCAACGGCTCACTCATGCGAATCTTGCCCGCCGCTCTGTATCTGTCTGCCAGGCGCGGACGCATCGGCTCAGACGAATTGGCAGTTATCCACCGGTTCAGCGCGTTGACGCACGCTCACGCCGTCAGCAAAATTTCCTGCGGGATCTATTCACTCGTCGCCGCGCAGATTTTGAACGGTCGCACCGTCCGCGACGCCTTCACGCTCGCCATTGAAGACGCCAAAAAATTTTACGGCAACGACGACGCCTTCAGTCACTTCGCCCGCCTGTGCAACGAAGATTTTGCCGCGCTGCCCGAAGATGAAATCTCGTCGGGCGGCTACGTCCTGCACACGCTGGAAGCGGCTCTGTGGTGTCTGCTCAACACCGCCGATTATAAGTCGCTCGCCTTGAAGGCGGTCAATCTCGGCAAGGACACCGACACGACCGGCGCGGTAGCCGGCGGACTTGCGGGTCTCGTTTACGGTGCCGAATCCATTCCCGCCGACTGGCTCGCCGTCCTCAAACGCCGCGACTATCTCGAAAGCCTGTGCGAAGATTTTGCCGCCATCCTCTAACGTCACCCGTCTCCTGAGCTGATAACGAGGCCGCCCATGGACGGGCGGCCGCCGGCATACGACGTCGTGATGCGTCGTTGCCGGCTCGGAGGTCCTTTTCTTTGCTACTTTCTTTTGGACCAGCAAAAGAAAGTAGATATAAACGCAAACGCAGTGAGCAACGACAGACGCAGTGACCAATCGCAGACGCGGTGAGCAACAGCAATCGTGACAGACGCAGTTAGCAGACGCCGTCCGACGAAAAATTTTACAAAACTCCTTCTTGCGGTTATAATGTCGCGGTTATGGAAGGAGGTTTTATTTTTGACGAACGATGTAATGATCATCAACGCCTTCGTGCTGTATATCGGCGTTATGATGGGTATCGGCGTTTACTACTACCGCCGGACGAAGAACATGAGCGATTACTTCCTGGGCAACAGGAAACTCGGCGCGTGGGTCACGTCGCTAAGCGCAGAGGCGTCCGACATGAGCGGCTGGATGTTGATGGGCGTGCCTGGCTTCGCGTATCTTGCCGGGCTAAACGCCGGTTGGATCGCAATCGGCATCGCTATCGGCACATGGGCTAACTGGCACTTCGTTGCCGCGCGTCTACGTCAATACACAGAGCTTGCCGGCAATTCGCTGACACTGCCTGAATTTCTGCAGAACCGCTATCACGACACGAGCAACCTGCTGCGAATTGTCCCCGCGATATTCATACTGATATTCTTCATTCTGTACACGTCGAGCGGCTTCGTGGCGGCCGGCAAATTGTTCGAGACAGTCTTCGGCATGCCGTTCCAATACGCAATCTTTCTCGGCGCAGGCTCCGTCGTGTTCTACACGCTCATCGGCGGGTTTCTCGCCGTCAGTCGCACGGACTTCATTCAAGGCGTGATGATGTTCTTCGCGATTCTAATCGTGCCAATCTGCGCGGCAATGAGCTTGGGCGGCTTCGGCGACACAATCAGCGCAATCTCCGCCTACAAGCCCACGCTGTTTGAGCCGTTCACCAAACCCGACGGCTCCACGCTCGGCTTCATCGAACTGATATCGCTGTTGGCTTGGGGCATCGGCTACTTCGGTCAGCCGCATATCCTCGTTCGCTTCATGGCAATCAAGTCCACGAAAGATTTGCCGCAGGCGACGCACATCGCAATGACGTGGGTCACCTTGAGCTTGGCGGCGGCGGTCGCAATCGGCATGGTCGGTGCGGTGTATTTGACCACGCCGCTGGAAGGCACAAACTCCGAAACCGTCTTCCTGGTGATGACCAACCAGCTGTTCCCGCCGATTATCGCGGGGCTGTTGTTGAGCGCGGTGCTCGCGGCGATAATGTCGACTGCCTCGTCGCAACTTTTGGTCGCGGCGTCAGCGTTTGCGCAGGATTTTTACAAGACGCTGCTTCGCAAAGATGCCGATCAAGCAGAGCTCGTGTGGATTTCCCGCGCGTCGGTGCTGATCATCGCGTCAATCGCCGTCTTCCTCGGCTTCAACCCCGACAGCTTCATTCTCGACATGGTTGCCTACGCATGGGCGGGCTTCGGGGCAGCGTTCGGTCCCGCGATTTTGATGAGCCTGTTTTGGAAACGCACGACACGCAACGGAATCATCGCGGGCATAATCGTCGGCGGCACCACCGTCCTCGTGTGGAAACAGCTTGCGCTCTTCGGGCTGTACGAAATCGTTCCGGGCTTCATCTTCGCGCTGATTGCAATTTACATCGTCAGCAAGATGGACGCCGAGCCGAGCCGCGACATTCAAGCCACGTTCGACAAGGTCGGCGAAAGCACAATCTGAACAAAAAAATTCCTCCAACGTCGCGTTGACGTCGGGGGAATTTTTTTTGCGGACAGTTCACGCGTCAGCCTGCAGAAAATTTTTCATGGCGTCAAGGATATCGGACTTGCCTCCCTTGACGGGTTCGGCGGTCTCGTTGATGGCGCGGTCGAATGTACACAGCGCGGAGAACGGGCAGTAAGCGCAGGCGTCTTCGTCGGGGAACTTCGCGGGCTTGACTTCGATGTCGCCGTTCAAAATCCGTTCGGCAGTCGTTTGCAAAAGTTTTTCCGCGTAATCGATGACGGTCTGCAAATCTTCGCGGCTGATGAGATTCGACTTTAACCTTTCGTCGAAGTGAACGAACTTGCCCGTGCTGTCGAGGGCTTGCCTGATGTCGTCGTCGATGCGAATGAGCCCGGGCATTTCGAGTTCCTTGGCGGCGTTTGATTCGGCGTCGGCGTCAGTGTTGCCGCTCTTGGTGGACATGCGCAACAGGCAATACAACATGGCGGCGGGTTCGGTGCCGATGATTTTCTTCGCCGCGCCGAGATAGATCGCCAGCTGCAAACTCAGCCCGCCGAAAATTTTCTTGAGGTTGAGCGTCGCGTGTCCGGTCTTGTAGTCGATGACGAGAAAATATTTTCCGTCGCCGCTGATGTCGATGCGGTCGATGCGCCCACGCAGATTCAGCTCCACGTCGCCGACGGTGCGCGTGTCCGTCTCGTCGAAGGGCGATTCGAAAATCGTCGGGTGAAATTGGCTGACGCCGTCGAATTCAATCAGCCGCGCGAGTGATTGCACGGCGACGGTCTTGATGCGTTCGCGGCGGTGCTCAAGAGCTTTGGTGCTGAACAAAATTTTGTTGCGGACGATGGGCGTGAGTTCGTCCAAAATTTTTTCGACGCGCTCATTCAGCTCGACAGCCTCCACCGACGACCAACGACGACCTTGAGCTTTGAGATCGTGACCGAAGCGGCTCATCACCGCGTGAATCAAATCGCCGACGTCCAGCGACTGAACTTTGTATTCGGCGCGCTCGTTGAGCTTGAGCCCGTGCTTGGCGAAAAATCTGAACGGGCAGGCGTTGAAGTCTTCGAAGCGGGTGACGGACGCGCGGATCTTCTTCGACGGCGCATATAGTTTGCCGGCGGTCTCCTTCGACAGAATTCTTTCGCCCGCGGAAAAAATTTCACTGCCGAGATTTTGCAGGACGTCGGCTTCCACGCGCAAGGTCTCCACGGGGAAAATCGTGCGCAGTCTGTTCAGCAGCGGCGACGCGGAAATTTTCTTGCCCTCGGCGTCGGCAATCGGGTACGACAGCGCAAGCAGTTCACGAGCCTCCGTCAGCCCGCGGTAGATCAAAAATTTCTCCGCCAACGCCTGTTCATGTCCGCCCTTGGAAATTTCCACGCCCGCATCGTTGAGGCGCAATCTGTCCGCGTCGTTGAGCAAATTTTTTTCGATGACGCGCCGCGGGAAGTTCACGTCGTCGAAGCCGAGCACGAATAGCACCCGCGAGTTCTGCAACGAATTCTGATCGAAACGCGCGACCGTCACCTCGTCGAGCCCCGGCGGAATCAGCGACATCTCCAGAGCGTCGAGCCCCTCGCCGATGATTGTTTCGAAGTCCCGCGCGGTGATTGCCTCTTCGCCCAGCGCGTCAACGATTTGTTCGAGCAGATTGATGATGTCGTCCCAAATTTTGATGTGCTCGCGAGAGAGTGACAGGTTGCCGCGAAGCTCTTCGGTCTGCGCCCAATCGTCGAGCCGCTCGTGAACGTTGAGGTCTTCGAGCAGATTGAACAGCGCGGTCGCCAGCGCGATGACTTGCCCGTCGGCGGCTTTGATTCGTTCGGCGAAACGATTCAGCGGCGCGATGACCTTGCGGCGGATTTGATTGACGGCGTCGAGTTGAGCGGTCTCCGTAGCGTTGGCGGGGCGATATGGTTCGTCCAACGACCACACGCGACGAAATTCCCACGGTCTGTTCCAAGCCGCCGCGCCCTTGATGCCGAACTCCACAACGTAATTTTCCAGCAGATCGATGTCCACGGCCGCCGCGTCGAAGAATCCCGTCCGCAGGCAACGGAAGATTGGTTCACGCCGCCAGCCGCGCAGAACTTCCAACGCCGAACGCAAAAGCTCCGCCAGCGGGTGACTTGCCGCGGGTCGCTTCATGTCCACGAAGAACGGGATGGCGTGCACTTCGAACAGCGGCTTGATGAGCGCGAAGTAACTTTCGTCGCGGGCAACAACGCCGATTTCCCGAAGCCTGACGCCGGATTTGACCAGCCGCAAAATTTCCCGCGCGACGTGTTCGACTTCCGCCCGACGATTGACCGCCTCGACGACTTGCAAGCCCGCGGCGTCGTCAAATTTTTTCGGCGCGTATTCGAACAGCCGACGCTCCAAAATTTTCAGCGACGGACTTTGGAATCTGCGCGGCGACTCCAAACGCGTGACGGTGAACTCAACGCCGACATCCTCCGCCAAATCTCGCAGGGTCTTGAACGTCTCGAATGCGCGGTTGAAAATCCCGACGTCCGAAAGATTTTCGCGGCTGTTGATGTTCGTGTCCATCGTCAGCGTGACGTGAACGTTGCGGGCGTGGCGGAAGAGTTGGCGCAAAAAATTTCTCTGGCTCGGGTCGAAGAAGATGAAGCCGTCGATAAAAATTTCCGTGCCGGCAATCGTCGGCAACTGCGGCAAAACTTCGGCGGCGTGCGCCAAAAGATTTTCGTCGTCGGTGAGTTTGTCGGCGAGGGTCGCGCTCAAGTCGTCAGCAAAATTCGCCAGGTCACGAAGCTTGTCGCTTAGCTCGTCGTCGGTCACGCGGTCTGCGGCGTCTATGAGTTTGTCGGCGTCGATTGAGTAGTCGGCAAGTTCCTTGAGCCCGTCGGACAAAATTTGCGCGAAGCCGTGTTGCTTTGCCGCCCGCGTAAAAAATTTCAGCTCACCGGCTTTGTCGCGGCGCAGAAGAATTTTCCTCAGCAGAAGCCGCCTGCCGATGTCGGATATTCGCGGCGACAATGCCCCGCCAACTTCGTCGAGGATCTGCCGCGCAAAACGTGTGAAGCTCTGCATGCGCGTGTTGATTGCCCCGCCCGTCAGAGCCGCAAGCTCCAGCTCCGCGCGATAGGTTTGGTACGCCGGCAACAGAAAAATTATTTCCGCGATGAGCGGCTTGGCTTGCAAAATTTTTCGCGCACGTTGCAGGCAGGCGAAGGTCTTGCCCACGCCCGCGCGCCCGATAATCACTTCGACCATCAAAATCCCTCCCGTGTCTGCGGTTGGACGAATCTTATCACACGCGCCGCCGATAAACAAACGTCTTGCCATTTCGGGTGCCGCAAAATATAATCCGAGCGGATAGAACAAAATTCCCGCAACGAAATGAGGCAATGATCATGTTCCCCGAAGAACGACACGCAAAAATTTTGGAGATGCTCGCCCGCGACGGCAAGGTTCTCGTCAAGGAACTGACGGAAATCTTCGGCGTGACGGAAGACTCCATCCGCAAGGATTTGAGTTCTCTGGAACTCGACGGCAAATTGAAGCGGACATACGGCGGCGCAGTGAGCATTGAAGAGAAACTGCAGATGACCGAGGCGAATCGGCGCAGGGTCTCTGACGTGGAAGCCAAACGCAAAATCGCCATTGCCGCCGTCAAGCTCATGCAGCCGCAGGATTTGATTTTCCTGGACATCTCGACCATAAGCATCGCCATCGCGCAGATATTGGAGAAGACCGACGCCGGCTACAAAATCCTGACGAACATGGTGGACGTTTTGGTTATGTTGGCACGCAACCCGAAGATCGATTTGTTCTTTGCGGGCGGGCAAGTCAATCAGAGCCGCGACGGTTTCTCCGACGTGCTGAACTTGGAATTTATCTCGCGCTTCCGCCCCGACATCTCGTTCCTCGGCGCGTTCGGCGTGGACATCAAAAAAAATTCTCTGACGTCGCGTTCGGCGGCGGGCGGCGTGCATAAGGCGCGAATGATTGACATCAGCAAAAGCTCATACATCATCGCCGAATCCCGAAAGATTGGCACCGAAAGCATCTATCACTTCGCCGCGCTCGATAAAGTTGACGGCATCATCACCGAAAGCGCGTTGCCGGAAAATTTGACGACCGCCGCTCAAAAGCTCGGCGTGCGAATAATTTCCGCAGAATAAAAATCCCCGTCGATGGCGGGGATTTTTTGTCGGACGATGTTCACCAGCCCCCTTGCACTTCCAAAGGATCGGGGCCGTATCTGTTGGGACCGCGTGTGCCCGGCGCAAGCAATGCATAAAACCCGAACAGAGCATTGACGAACGGAATGAGGAAGACGAGATAAAACCAGCCGCTCAAATCCAAATCGTGCAGACGACGAATCGTCAACATCACGTTCGGCACGAGCATAATCAGCCCGTAGAGCAACAACATCAGCCCCACGCCCGCCATATAGTTCGGCGGGGAATTGGGCGGGGTCGTCGCGACTGCAACGATGTACAGTAAAATTTCCGGCACCAACAAAATCATTGCGCGCACGAAATATCGCCAACGATTGAGCCGCCCGCTCGTCGTCAAAAATTTTTCCTGCAACGTCACGTCTTGGCGATAGGTCGGCGTCGGTTGCGTCGGTTGCGATTGCGTCGTCGGTTGCGGTTGAGGCGGCGTCGGTTGAGGCGTCGGCGTCGGTTGCGGTTGAGGCGTCGATTGCGGTTGAGGCGGCAGGTCTCGTTCGTCAGCGGGCTCGGCATCGTCGCGTTGGATTTTCTTTCCGCAGGAGCCGCAGAATTTTGCATCGGGGCGAAGTTTCGCGCCGCAGTTCGGACAGAAATTCATTGCCACAAAAATTCCTCCTTCACTCGGTGACGACGCGGAAGGGCACGTCGAATTCGGTTGACGACAAATTTTCGTTGACGGCGTCGCGGCGAACGTCGGTGACGGTCACGTTGTCGGGGATGTCGAAGACGGCGTGGACGAAGTAAGCTTGCCCGGGGTTGAGATCCCAGCGAGTCTGTGCGCCGATTGTGACTTTGTAGGTGGACGTGGCGTCCATATCGTCCGAATATTTTCTGCCGCGTTCGTCAATCAGGCTGATGCTCGGCTCAATTATCGGCGCGTTGGTTTGGTTGCCGACTATGACAGTGACGACGTAATAAGTGCCGCGTGCGGTGTGGTTCCCTCCAAAATCGCTCGCGATGTATTTTCGTCTGTCCACGCTGTAGAGAGCACAGCCCACGCCGTCGCGGACGATGCCGCGATAAACTCCTTCGCCCGTGACGTTGCAGGTGTAGTTGTAGCTGTCGTCGGCAGAAAACTTTGCGGGCTTAGTTGACGGCTTGGGCGGCGTGGAAGTTGTCGGCTTTGGCGCGGCGGATGATGCCGGCACGTATATGGCGATGCGGCTGACGCGACCGTTGCTGATGACGAAACGCAGATGACCCGTCGGCAATTCGTAGGTGTAGATCGCTCCTTTGTCGTCGGTGGTGACGTTGTAGTCCTTGCCGTAAGCTTCTTCGACGACTTTGAGCGAATCGCCGATGCTGACGCCGCGAACGGTGCTGTATAAACCCGTGAGCGCAACGGTCTTCACTTTGTTGCCATCAAAGCCGACTTCGACGTTGCCGTAATTGTAGTAGCTGTCGCTGTAAACTTCGGGTATGCCGTAAATTTTTTCAACGTCGCGTCTGCTCATGCCCAGCTTCAATGAGCCGAGCGTCATATCGGATTCGTTGACCGGCGCGGGTTTGGCTGTCGGTTTCGGTGTGGAAGGCGGCGTTGGCGGCTTTGCTTCGGGCGTTATCGTTTGAGACGTCTTCTGTTGTGCGGGCGGCGGCGAATTTTTTTCCGCGAAGTAATTGTACGACACCACGCCCGTCAGCACGCACAGGATCACTGCGCCGATGATGAAGAAAATTTTTTTCTCGCCGGACGGCGGCGGTGAAGGCGGCGGCTCGTCGTCGCGGAAGACTTTCGTTCCGCAGGCGTGGCAAAAATTTTCGTCGTCTTCCAAACGTTCGCCGCACTGTTCACAAAATCTTGCCATCAGTCGTTACCTCCGAATCAAACGTGCGCGTTGAACATGTAGATATAACGCGTCCCTACCCTGGAAAATTCCCAGTTGACGTAGCGACCGGCATGCACGCACCAAACCGAAGACTTGACCACAAAACCTCCGTCGGCACTCTGCGACTCCGCTTGCTTTGCTTGTTGAAAGACGTCGACGTAAATCACTTGCGCTTCCGTCGGATTCAGCCCTGCCAATCTCATCACGCCGCCTGCAACTGCGTTCATCATGTAGAAATCGTTTTTGTCGACGTTCTCGCACACCGCGGCAATGGTTAAGACTATCCCCTCATTGTCGGCGATCCAAACAATGGCGTTACTTGCGTTGTTGCCGAAGTGCGCCGTGTAGTGCCAATTGTTGTTGCCTTCGCCGTATTCGATGCCCCAGATGTTGATGCCGCCGGTTTTCATCATTTCGAGAAAATTTCCCACGTCGTAATTCAAAAGCGGAACACTCTGCGCATGAGCCGAGCTCCCAACGAAAAAAATCATCGACGCAAAAAAAATCGTCCGAGCAGATTTCATCACCAACACTCCTTCCAATGAGCCGCAAAAATTTTTTCAGTTGTCCGCAATTTATCATCTGCCCCCGTCGTTGGCAAGGCGGCGGGAAAATTTTTCGCTTGCTATCCGCGGGCGATTTTAATACAATCGACGGAAGAAAATTTTTGCGCGAGGTCCTGACGTCATGGAAGAAAAAAATTCACCGACCACCGACAAGCGAACGGTCTCGGTGGCGATTGTCGGCAGTGCGATAATCGCCGCGCTGCTGATTCTGTCGACGCTGTGGATAAATCGAAGCGAACAGAGCGGCACGAGCGAGGCAGTTCATTCGGTGAGCGAACTTTATCTGCGGGAGCTGACCGACCGCCGCGAACAAGTCATCACCGCCCGAATAAACGTGCGCGTGGAAAACATTCGCTCCGCGCTGAAAATTTTGTCGCCGAACGATTTGCAGAGCGTTGAGACGTTGAGCGCGTTTCTTGGGAAGATGCAGACCTTCTGCGACGTGGATCAGTTCGCAATGACCGACGCCAACGGCAACGTCTTCACGCCCGCGGGCACCGTCAATGCCGACGAATATTTTTTCGCGCGAGAAATGATTGCTGAACCGGAAATTTTCACGTATGACCTGACCGCCAAGGACAAGACCGTCGCCGTCGTCGTGCCCGTGGAGAACGTGACGTTTCAGGGCGCGCGCAATCGCAACTGCTTCATCGTGCTCAAGATGTCCAAGTTCCTCGAAGGCATTCTCGTTCACACCACCGCCGCAGAGATGACGTTCTTTAACCTGTACCACACCAGCGGCGAGTCACTGACCGACGCGGTGCTCGGCAGTCTCGACAGCGGCACGAACTTGATGGACGCGTTGAAGATTGCCGAATTCGACGCGGGCTATTCCGCTGAACAAGTCGCCTTCGACTTCGCCAACAACCGCGGCGGTATGGCGTCGTTCACATATCGCGGCGTCAAAGAAATGCTCTACTATCGCCCCGTCAAGCAAACCGGCTGGCTGTTGACGTATCTGATTCGCGAGGGGCAAATCGAAAGCGAAATCTCCGCCGTGAGCTCGGCAATGCGTCAGCGTTCCCTGTTGCAGATTGGGCTGACGATTCTGTCGATGGTTATCGTGTTCGCGCTGATAATTTCACAGGCACGCAAGAACGCCGACCTCGTCCACCAACAGAAGCTGACTGAAACAGAGAGCCGCGTCAAGCGCGAGGAGATGGAAGAGAAACTTCGCCTGCAGACAAAACTTCTCGGCGAGGAGCGTCGTCGTCGTCGTCAAAGCGAAATGATTCAGGCACTGACGGCGGACTATCGGCTGGTCTATCACCTCAACCTTGATTCGGACGAGGCGGTCTGCTATCGTGTTGCGCCGGAGATCAGCCAACAGTTCAACCGCCGTCAAAGCGACGTCGTCAAGTTCCAAGCGGCGATGGTTGCTTATGTCAATGAGTATGTCGTGCCCAATGACCGCGAAGATTTGTTGGAGTTCGTCAAGCCCGAAAATCTTCGTGCGCGGCTTGCCAACGAGGAGATCATTTCGCACCGATACCTGATGACGCGCGACGGCGAGGAACATTACATGATGGTGCGCGTCGCCAAAATCGATGAGGGCATGCACGCCGTGGGCGTCGGTTTCGCAAACGTCGACGAACAGACACGCGCGTCCCTTGCGAAGAATCAGCAGCTTGCCGAGGCTCTGGCTCAAGCTCAACACGCGAACGCCTCAAAGACCGTCTTCCTGTCGAACATGAGCCACGACATCCGCACACCCATGAACGCAATCATCGGCTTCACGAACCTTGCCCTGCGACACTTCGAGAACCGCACGCAGGTCAAAGACTCGTTGGAAAAAGTTTTGTCGTCGAGCAATCATCTGCTCGGACTCATCAACGACATCCTGGATATGAGCCGAATCGAGAGCGGGCGCGTCGAAGTTGCTGAACAAGCCTGCAACCTATCCGAAGTGATTCACAATCTGATCCACATCATTCAGCCGCAGATAAACGCCAAGCAACAGAAATTCCACGTGGACGCCTTCCGCGTCAAGAACGAGGACGTTTACGCCGACCGCCTCAAGATAAACCAGGTGCTCATCAATATCCTAAGCAACGCCGTCAAGTACACTCCTGCCACGGGCGAAATCTTCTTCCGCATATCGCAATACGACTCCGACCTCCCAGGTTGCGCCCGCTATGAATTCCGCATCAAAGACAACGGGCTGGGCATGAGCAAGGAATTCCTCAAGCACGTGTTCGACGCCTTTGAACGCGAGGAGACTTCCACCAAGAGCGGCATTCAGGGCACGGGCTTAGGTATGTCGATCACCAAGAAGATGGTCGAACTTATGGGCGGCGATATCAGCGTCGAGAGCGAGAAGGACAAGGGCAGCGAGTTCACCGTGACCGTCGACCTCAAGCTTCAGCACGACGTCAAGCAGATAACGATTCAGGAGCTCAACGGTCTGCGTGCGCTTGTTGTCGACGACGACTTCAACACGTGCGAATCCGTCACCGCCATGCTCAAGCAGATGGGTATGCGTTCCGAGTGGACAACTTCCCCGCGCGAGGCTGTCTTCCGCGCAGGCAGAGCTTTGGAGGACGACCCGTTCAGCGCGTACATCGTCGATTGGCTCATGCCCGACCAAAACGGCATTGAGACCGTCCGCCAGATTCGTCGCGTCGTCGGCTCGACCGCGCCCGTCATCATCTTGACCGCCTACGATTATTCCGACATCGAACCCGAAGCCAAAACCGCGGGCGTCACGACGTTTTGCACCAAGCCGCTGTTCATGAGCGACCTGAAGACCGCATTGAGCCGCGCCATCAACGGCATCTACGACGACGACGGCAAGCACGACGAACTTTCTGCGACGGACTTCGGCGGCAAGCGCGTCCTGCTCGTTGAAGATATCGAAGTCAACCGCGAGATTGCCAAGGCTGTGCTGACCGAGATTGGTTTGGATGTGGACGACGCTGACGACGGAACAGTTGCCGTGCAGAAGTTCAAGGATTCCCCGCCGCATTATTACGACTTGATTCTGATGGACGTGCAGATGCCAAAGATGAACGGCTACGACGCCACGCGGGCGATTCGTGCGCTGACTCGCCGAGACTCAAAGACCGTGCCAATCGTCGCGATGACTGCCAACGCCTTCGACGAGGACAAGACCAACGCGCTCAACGCCGGCATGAACGACCACCTTGCCAAGCCGCTCGACATTCCGAAGCTGCTTGAGACCCTGAGCAAGTATCTGAAGTGAGGCGATGACTTTGTACACAGCGCGAATCCTTTTGTGCGGCGGCGACATCAATCGGCGCGTGCAAGTCGTCGGGCGGTTGAAGTTTCGCGGGGCTGCTGAACGTGGCGAATTCGTCTTCCCCGGCAACACGTCCGCCGCCGACAACTTCACACTGCGCGACGGCTCCTTCCGAATCTTCCTTGACGGCACCGAGATCACCGCCGACGATCTGCGCGGGATTTTGGACGGCGCAGCTGACTATATCGTCTTCACCAGCCGCGACGAATTTCTGATGCGCTTCCGCGAACTCTACGCGCTGAACCTGATTGACCGCTGCGTCACCGCCGACACGCTGACCATTTACGCGGCGGAAAGTTTCTTCGCCGTCGCCAACGCCGGAAAAATTTTCAACGCCATTCACGCGCTCAAGCTCCCGCGCACGCTCGACGTCGACGGTTGCTTTGCCAACTGCGATTACCAAATGTTCCCCGACCTCGGCGCGAAGATTGAAGGCGTCCTCGCCGACGTGACCTTCCCCGCCGTGGAAAACTTTTACGCGCGGATTCATCGCACCGTTGACGATTGCCGATTGAAGTTCTTCGACGCCATCCTGCTGACCAATGAACGCACAGTAGCAGAATTTCTTGACGCGCTGATTGATCTGGACGCGCTGTCGCAGAACGTGCTGACCTTCGTGCGCCGAGGCTCTGACCTGGAACGTTGGCTTGCTCGTCATGGCTGTGCCTTCGAGAAAATTTCCGCACTGCCCGCCGTCAACGGCAACATCGTTCTGCTCACCAAGTTCGCCCGCGCAGATTTCGCCTGCTACGTCGTCACGCACAAGGACGCTAAGCTCACCGCGCTTCCCGACGGCTACCGCATCATTCACGCCGGACACATCAACGCTGCGGAAACCTTCGGCGACGTGACTGACGACGCGGGCGACAACATCAGCCGCTTGAACCCGTTCCTGAACGAGATAACCGCGCTCTATTGGATCTGGCGGCACACGAATCATACGCACATCGGCTTTGTTCACTACCGCAGATTCTTCACGACCGACGGCGAAAATTTTTTGTCCGCCGACCAGGCGACGACTCTCCTGCGTGACTACGACATCATCGTCAACGAATGCCGCTTCGGCTACATCCCCCTGCGCGATTGGAAGGCAATGCTTAGCTCGCGCCCGCTCGCCGAACACGTTCGCGCCGTCGTCCGCAAATTCATCGCCCGCAGCCAACCCGAATATCTCGCCGCCTATGACCGCATCAACGAGGGCTTCGGCACCTTCTGCTACGAAATTTTCATCGCGCGGCGCAAAATCTTCGACGCCTACTGCGCGTGGCTGTTCTCCTTCATCATCGACGCGACCGAAGAAATTTTGGCGACAACCAACATCGCCGACGACGACGACCCGCGCACATATCGGGCGATAAGTTTCTTGGCAGAGCACCTGCTCGGCGTCTGGCTCATCAACAACCATCTGCGCATCAAAACCTTGCCGATAATCTTCCGCGACAACATCTAAATCACCCGCACCCGTCTCCTAAGCACGCAACGAGGCCGCCCACGGATGGGCGGCCGCCGGCATACGACGTCGTGATGCGTCGTTGCCGGCTTAAGGTCCTTTTCTTTGCTACTTTCTTTTGGACCCGCAAAAGAAAGTAGATCTAACCGCAAACGCAGTGAGCAACGACAGACGCAGTGAGCAACAGCCAACGGCAACAAGCGAGGTGATTTTATTGGCAGACGTTCAGAAACGCGAAGTCGGCCGCTCCGAAAAGAAACGCTTTTGGACGAGCGACATGGAAGCCATCATCGCGATAATGGTCGTGCTGCTCATCTTGGGCACGATAAACGTCTTCAGCTCCAGTTTCATATTCGCCGAGGCGGAATACGAGACGCCTTACTTTTTTTTGCGGCGACACGTCATCAACATCGCCGTGGGTGTCATTGCCTTCGGCGTGTGCTTTTATTTCGACTATCACGTCTGGCGCAAGTGGATGCCGGGAATTTTGTTGCTGACGATTGGCGCGCTCATTGCCGTGCTCATCGTCGGTCCGGTCATCAACGGCGCACGACGCTGGTTGCCGCTGGTCATCTTCCAATTCCAACCCGCAGAGATGGCAAAGCTCGTGGCAATCATGTTGGCGGCGGCGTATATCTCGGTCACTGTGCGGCGCGGGCGTGAATTGCGCGTCGTCACGGTGCAAATGATCGTCATCGCGCTGATAGCGGGCTTGACGGAGATGGAACCCGACTTGGGCACGGCGACGATAATCATCGGCATTCCGCTGGCTATGCTGATTGTTTCGGGCTTGCAGCGACAAAAAATTTTGCAGATGTTGTCCTTCGCAGTGGTTGGTGCGGCGATTATGATTTTCCGCGCGCCATATCGTCTGGAGCGTTTGAAGATTGCTTACGACCCGTGGTCTGATGCGCAGAACTACGGCTATCAGACGGTGCAATCGCTCTCGGCAATCGGTTCGGGTGAACTGACCGGCATGGGGCTCGGCGTCGGCGTTAGCAAGTACGATTATCTGCCCGAAGCGCACACGGACTTTGCCTTCGCCATCTTCTGCCAGGAAAACGGTTTCCTCGGCGCGGTATTCGTCTTCCTGCTGTTCGCGGCTTTCGCAGTGTATGCCGGTCGCATTGCCAACAAAGCCCGCGACGAATACGGTCAAGTCTTGGCGATGGGGATAATGTTGCTCGTCGTGGGGCAGGCGATTGCCAATCTGTTCATGGTCGGCGGCATGATGCCCGTCGTCGGCGTGCCGTTGCCGTTCATCAGCTACGGCGGTACCTCGCTGATAATAACGATGGCGTCAATCGGTATCCTCGTCAACGTCGGCAAGCAGGGCGAAAAATTCAAGAGCGGCTAACGGAGGATTGACTATGGACGGCGTGTTGATTGAAGCGGCGGGCAAAGACGACCTGCCGAAAATTTTACAGCTGCAACGTGCGGCGTTCCGACCGGTTGCAGAGGCTTTCCGCGACAAAAACATTGAGCCGTTGACTGCGACGCTCGACGACCTCGAACGGGAATTCGACGCGGGAATTTTTTTGAAGGCTGTCCTCGGCGACGAGATCATCGGCTCGATTCGGGCTCATGCCGAAGGCTCAACCGTTCACGTCGGCAAATTGATCGTTCACCCGAAATTTCAGCACCGCGGTTTGGGACGCAAGCTCCTCGCCGCCATCGAACGACATTGCCCCGCCGAACGCTGCGAACTTTTCACCGACTCTCGCAACCGCCGCAACCTCGCGCTGTACGAGCGGGCGGGCTACCGAAAATTTTCCGAGCGACAGGTCAACGATGAATTGATGTTTGCATATCTTGAAAAATTTGCGCCGCCGAAAGGATGATCTTATGTCCAAACTCGAAACAAAGCTCGTTGATGACATTCGCGGGAAGTTTGTCGTCGAACTTTATCAACGCGGCTATCGTTGGACGACGTTGGAAGTCACACGCTTGCTTGACGACGTTTACGGCTTGCTCGGTCCGCACGGCATAACGGACGCGAAGAATTATTGTCTGCAACCCATCGTCGTGAAAAATTTGGGCGACGACGTCTTCGAGCTTATCGACGGGCAACAACGCTTGACGACGCTGTTCCTCATCTTCAAGTACATGGAATACGCGCCGAATTTTTCGTTGGAGTATCGACGCAGTGACAAGTCCGCGCAGTTCCTCGACAACATTGATCCCGCCTTGGCAGAAGACAACATCGACTTCTGGTTCATGGCGCAGGCTTACGAAACCATCAGCAGTTGGTTCGACAAAAAAATTGCCGACATTGGAAAGGATTTGCGGACGATAGTTCGCAACCTGGAAAATCTTTTCGCCTACAACGTCAAAATCATTTGGTACGAAGTGGACGAGACCGAAGACGCCGTTGCAATGTTCACGCGCCTAAACATCGGCAAGATTCCGTTGACGAACGCCGAGCTTGTCAAGGCAGTCTTCCTGAGCCAAGAAAACCACAACATGGACAAGCACCGCAAAGACGAAATTGCCCTGCAGTGGGACGCTATCGAAAAGGAACTGCACAACGATTCGCTTTGGTATTTCCTGACGAACTCGGCGGAAAAATATCAGACGCGCATTGATTTGATTCTGGACCTTATGAGCGGCAGGAAATTTGACACGCGGGACAAGTACGCAACGTTCTTTCACTTCGACGGGCTCAAGCGTAGCGGCAAAGATTTGAACGACGTTTGGCGGGAAATTGTCCGCAACTTCCTTCTGCTGAAGGATTGGCACGAAAACCGCGAGTATTACCACAAAATCGGCTATCTCATCACGGCGGGCAAGAGCCTTGCCGAAATCTACGCCGCCTCAAAGGACAAGACTAAGCGAGAATTTTTGGCGCGGCTGGATGAATTCATTCGCGACAGCGTGAAGCTTTCCGGCGACGAAAATTATTCGGACTGGAATTACAACGACGATGCTGAGCGCATTCGACGGCTGTTGCTTTTGTTCAACGTGGAGAGCGTGCGACGAAACGAAGAGCAGTCTCAATGGTTTCCGTTCGACAAATACAAATTCAGCGAGGACGGAAAGAATTCATGGAGCCTTGAACACATTCACGCCGTCCACACCGATGAGCGCGGCAACCAAGAGCAGTGGCGCGAATGGTTACGACTGCACCGCGCGTCGCTGAAAAGTTTCCCCGACAGCGAAGAGCTCATCGCCCGAATCGATCACCTGCTCAAGCTCAAGAAAATCGCCGGCAAAGACTTTACTGCCCTGCAAAGCGATATACTCAAAAAATTTTCGTTCGACGACGCGTCCGATGATTTCGTTGACAAAATCGCCAACCTTGCCCTGCTCAAATGCGAGACCAATTCCGCGCTGGGCAACTCTGTTTTCGACGTTAAGCGCAACGAAATTATTCGGCTGGACAAAGCCGGCGCGTTCATTCCGTTTTGCACGAAGATGGCGTTCCTGAAGTATTACACCCGTTCGCAAGAAGAGAATGTGCATTTTTGGTCGGCGCAAGACAGACGCGAATACATTCTGGCGATTAACGACGTGCTGGAAGATTTTTTGGCGGAGCCGATTAATTTGCCGGACAAGGAGGCTTAATATGTCGGAAGCATTGCGGACGTTCATGAACATTTTCGACAGCGACGCCGTAAAAAAAATCATCATCCCGAAAATTCAGCGCGACTATGCTCAAGGACGCAACACCGCCGAGGTTAGCCGCGTGCGCGAAAGATTTTTGGACGCGCTGTATAAAGCCGTGACCGTCGGTCCGCCAATCAAGCTTGACTTCGTTTACGGCAACCTGCATGAAGACGGAACTTTGACGCCGCTGGACGGACAGCAACGTTTGACGACGCTGTTCCTGTTGCATTGGTATGCCGCGCGCAAGGAACACGTTCCGCCCGCCGAAACCGCCTTCCTGAAAAATTTTTCCTATGACACGCGCCCCGATTCCCGCGAGTTCTGCAGATTCCTAATCGATTGCGACGATCTCATCGGCGGGAAAATATCCGACGCGCTGGAAAATTCCGCGCTCTTCCCTTTGGGTTGGAAGAAGGACCCGACCGTCAGTTCCATGCTCGTGATGTTGGACGCCATTGAAGAAAAATTTCGCGGCGTGAAAAATCTTTGGGACAAGCTCAAAGGCGGCGCGATATCGTTCTACTTCCTGTCGATTGAGGATTTGAAGTTGACCGACGAAATTTACGTCACGATGAATTCTCGCGGCAAACCTCTGACGGATTTCGAACACTTCAAGGCGGAATTCAAGCGGCGGCTCGACGACATTGACCGCGAACTTTCCGACCGAATCGTCCTGAAGATTGACACGGTCTGGACGGATTTGCTGTGGGCATATCGCAAAAAAATTTCCGTGGACAGCGGCTTCCTTGCCTATTTCGGCTTCTTGTGCAACGTGATTCTCTATCGCAAGGACGGCACGCCGCGGGGTAAGAGCCGCGACCCCTTCGATCTGTTGGAAGAATTTTTCGGCGGCGGTGAAGATATCGTCCGCGTCAACGTCGACTTCATGGAACGCAACTTCGATTGTTGGGCTGAGCTTTCTAAACGCGAGCCGATAGAAAAATTTTTCGCCGACAGAGTTTCCGTGGGCAGCCGCACCGACAAAACCGTCAATCATCACGAGCCGGGCAAGATCGTCACGTATTTCGACGAAGCGGATTTCTTCGGCGACTGCCTGCGCAGCGGAAAAAATTTTTCGCTCGGCAAAGTCGTCATGCTCTACGCCTTCGTCGTCTATCTGCTCAACGCCAAAAAAATTTCCGACGCGGACTTTCGGCGGCGCATTCGCATCGTCAATAACCTGGTGACAAATTCTGCCGGCGCGGAGCTTAGTGACAGCGTGACCCGCCATAACGGCAACCGAATCCCCGCCATGCTCGAACAGGTCAACAACGTCATCATCGACGGAAAAATTTTGCCGTTCGATAAATTGACCGCCGCGAACAAATTCAACTTCAACGCGACGCAACTGAAAGAGGAGCAGGATAAACTTTCCTGGACGATTGCCAACCCCGACAAGGCGGATTCGCTCTTCGCGCTGGAGGATCATTATCTGCTGTACGGGCAAATCGGCGTCGTCGGCTTGGATTATCCGGAATACTTCGCGCGGTTCATTGAGCTGTTCAACTGCGACTACGACAAAATTTCCTGCGCACTGTTGATCAAGGGCGATTACTATCAGATTGACGGCAACGGGCGACGTTATCAGCTCGGCTCCGTCAAGCCGCAGTCCTGGCAAAATCTCTTTCACAAGAGCGCGTTGGCTGAAGGCTTCGACAACACGAAAAGTGCCTTGAGCAATATCCTCTACGGCGCACACCCCCTGACGAACGATTATCTGCAACAGATTATCCACGATTACCTTGCCGACTGCCAACGCCGCAACGAATTCGATTGGAAGTATTATTTCGTGAAGTACCCCGCATTCCGTCCCAAACGTTACGGAAAATATTGGTGGGAAGATTTTTCTGATGAGCCCTATTGCTTCGTGACGCTCTATGAACAACAGAAACGCTCCACCAATTCCTATCAGCCGTTCTTGAAGGCGATTGGCGTCGGAGAAATTTCTCGTGACGATTTGGGCATGCGGCTTGTCTTCGGCGAACATTCCGTCACGTGCGAAAACGATGCCTACGTCGTGTACGACATCAACACGGGCAAGATTAAAGACCGCCTGCCGATTGCTCAGCGCAACGGCCTCGACACCGAAGACCGCGTCGCAAAGTTCGCGGCGTGGGCTGAAAAAAATTTTGGAGGGATTAACTTGGAATATGAAGCCGTCATCGGACTGGAGATTCACAGCGAACTGAAGACCGACACAAAAATTTTCTGCGGGTGCGCCACGACATTCGGCGCGGAGCAAAATACTCACGTCTGCCCCGTCTGTTTAGGTTTGCCTGGCGTTTTGCCGACCATAAATCGGCGCGTGGTTGAGTTCGCCATCAAAGCCGGACTTGCCACCAACTGCAAGATCAATCGCTACAGCAAGTTCGACCGCAAAAATTATTACTATCCCGATTTGCCGAAGAACTGGCAGACTTCGCAATACGACCTGCCGATTGCTTACGAAGGTCACGTGGAAATTGACGTTGACGGCGTGCGCAAGACTGTTCGCCTCACACGCATTCACATGGAAGAGGACGCCGGCAAGCTCGTCCACTCCGGCACGACCATCAAAGATTCCGCCAGCTCGAACGTCGACTACAACCGCACGGGCGTTCCGCTGATTGAGATCGTCAGCGAACCGGACATGCATTCCGCCGCAGAGGCCCGCGCCTACATGGAGAAGATTAAATCCATCCTCGAATACATCGACGTTAGCAACTGCCGCATGGAGGAGGGCAACCTTCGCGCGGACATCAACGTTTCATTGCGACCCGTCGGCTCGGAAAAACTCGGCACGCGCACGGAGATGAAGAACATCAATTCGTTCAAGGCTCTCGAAGACGCGATTAACTACGAGATTGAACGGCAAGCCGAAGTTCTCGACGACGGCGGCAAAATTATTCAGGAAACGCGCACGTGGAATCCCGAACGCGGAATCACTCAATCAATGCGTTCCAAAGAAGACGCGCACGATTATCGCTACATGCCCGAACCCGATTTGCCGCCGATTGTCACGACCGACGAGGAGATAGAAGCCTTCCGCAAGTCTCTGCCGGAACTGCCCGACGCTCGGCGTAAACGGCTGATTGAATCGTTTGGCTTGAGCGATTACGACGCGGGTATTATCACCGGTTCGCGGGCTATGGCTGAGTATTTCGACGCCGTCATTGACGCGGGTGCCGACGCAAAATCCGCCGCGAATTGGATTATGGGCGACTTGTCCAAGAAGCTCAACGCCGACTCATTGACGATTGAACGCTCGCCTGTGGACGCGAAACGCCTTGCCGAAATGATTAAGCTCATCGCCGACGGAACCATCAGCGGCAAAATTGCCAAGACCGTCTTCGCGGAGATGTGGACGTCGCCCGACAGCCCCGCGCAGATCGTCAAAGCCAAAGGGCTCGTGCAAATCACCGACACGGGCGCGATTGAAGCTGCCGTCGACGAAGTCATCGCCAAAAACCCCAAAGCAGTCGACGAATATCGCGGCGGCAAGAAAAAAGCTCTCGGCGCGCTCGTCGGGCAGGTGATGAAGCTCACGCGCGGCAAGGCAAATCCTCAGCTGGTCAATCAGTTGCTCGCCAAGAAACTCGACGCGTGAACTTTTGGGCGGTGAATCAGCCGCAACGAATCCAACTAAAGGAAGGTAAATCTTATGCCCGTGATGGAATATTTGGAACGCAACGCGCGGCTCTACGGCGACGAGGTTGCGCTGGTGGAACTCAACCCCGCTGTTGCTGACGGCAGGCGCATGAGCTGGAAAGAATTCAGCCTGATTGAATCGAACACGTTTGCGCCGTATCGTCGTGAAATTACCTGGCGCGTTTTCGACGAGAAGGCGAACCGTTGCGCAAACCTTTTGATTGAACGTGGCGTGCGCCGCGGCGACAAGGTTGCGATCATCATGTATAACTGTTTGGAGTGGTTGCCGATTTATTTCGGCGTGCTGAAGGCGGGAGCCATCGCCGTGCCGTTCAACTTCCGCTACGACGCCGCAGAGATTCTCTATTGCGCCGAGCTTGCCGAAGTCGACGTCATCATCTTCGGCCCGGAATTCATCGGACGCATCGAAACCAACGCCGAACGCCTCAGCAAAGGGCGGCTGCTCATTTACGTCGGCGACAACTGCCCCAGCTTCGCCGAGAGCTATCACATCATGGTTGACGACTGCTCAAGCGTAAAGCCTGACGTGGGGGAGATTACCGACGACGACTTTGGCGCGATATATTTTTCGTCGGGCACCACGGGCTTTCCAAAGGCAATTCTGCACAAACATCGTTCGTTGACGCAGGCGGCGCAGATGGAGCAACGTCATCACCGCACGGGTCGTGAAGATAACTTCCTGTGCATTCCGCCGCTGTATCACACGGGCGCGAAGTTTCATTGGATGGGCTCGCTCGTCGCCGGCTCTAAGGCGGTCCTGCTCAAAGGCACCAAGCCCGAAATAATTTTGGACGCCGTCAGCTCCGAGCAGTGCACAATCGTCTGGCTGCTGGTTCCGTGGGCACAGGACATCGTTGACGCTCTCGACCGCGGGGATTTGAAGCTCGAAGATTACAAGCTGGATCAGTGGCGGCTCATGCACATCGGCGCGCAACCCGTTCCGCCAAGTTTGATTCGCCGCTGGAAGAAATATTTTCCCAACCACGACTACGACACCAACTACGGGCTCAGCGAATCGACGGGTCCCGGTTGCGTTCATCTGGGCATGGAAAACATCGGCAAGGTCGGCGCAATCGGCGTGCCAGGCTATCGTTGGGAATGCAAGATTGTCGACGAGGACGGTCAAAGAGTTGTTCGCGGCAGCGTCGGCGAACTTTGCGTCAGAGGTCCCGGCGTGATGACGTGCTACTACAATGACCCGAAGGCAACCGCCGAAGTCTTGACCAAGGACGGCTGGCTCCTTACCGGCGATATGGCTATGCAAGACGCCGACGGCTTCTACTTCCTCGTCGACCGCAAGAAGGACGTTATCGTCAGCGGCGGCGAAAATATTTATCCCGTGCAGATTGAAGACTTCCTCCACAAGTTCGCCAAAGTCAAAGACGTCGCGGTCATCGGCTTGCCCGACCGAAGGCTCGGCGAAATTTCCGCCGCGATTATCGAACTGCAACCCGACGTCACTTGCACCGAAGACGAGGTCAACAATTTCTGCCTGGATCTGCCGCGCTACAAACGCCCGAAGAAGATTATCTTCGCCGACGTGCCGCGCAATGCCACGGGTAAAATCGAAAAGCCCGCTTTGCGCAGACGTTACGGCGCGGATCAACTCGTCGCAATGGAAAACCGCAGCTGATACGACGTAAAAATTTTCGAGGGGGCGAGGCGATGGATTATCGGCGAATCTTGGTTATCGGCGACATGCACGGAAAATTTTCGCGCCTGCTGTCGCTCTTCCACAAGATTGAATTCGACGAGCGCAAAGATTTTCTGATTCTGTTGGGCGATTACATTGACCGCGGCGAAGAGAACATGCGCTGTTTCCGCTGGGCGATGGAGATGAGCGAGAAACCCAACGTCATTGCCCTTCGCGGCAACCACGAACAAATGATGCTGTATTATTACGCGCTCGGCGGCACCGAAGGCTACATCTGGCTACCCAACGGCGGCAACAAGACCAAAGCGGAGTTTGACGCCTGGCAAGCGAAAGACCCCACCGCCTTCAAGCAGGCGATGCAGTTCATCAACGACCGCCCGTACTATCATCAGATGTTCGTCGGCGGCGAAGAATATATCTTCGTGCACGCGGGGCTAAAGCCTCACCGCCCGCTGGATAAGCAGGACGAAGAATCTTTGCTGTGGATTCGCGAAGAATTCTACAACGACTATGACGGCGCGGCTCACGTCATCTGCGGGCACACGCCCACGCCGTTCATCAAACGCGACTGGTATTATCCAATCCGCCTGCCCAACAAAATCACGCTGATGGATACCGGCTCGTTCATGCCCAACGGAAAAATTTCTTGCATCGACATCATCAGCGACAACATCTGGCAGAGCGACTAGGAGGGCACCTATGAATCAACTCAACATCAAAGTCCTCGGCTTGGGCGAAGGCGGCGCACTTGCCGTCAACAAAATGCTGGCGGCAAACATCGGCGCGGGCAAGAACGTCGAGTTCATCTGCGTCGGCACGGACGAAAACATCATGCTCACCAGTGCCACGCGACGAAATCTTTTCCTCAACCGCGACTCGGCGACGCTGTACCAAAATTTTTCCGAAGCGTTGAGCGGCGCGCATATCGTCTTCATAGTCGGCGGGCTCGGTTCCACTGCGGCACGTTCGGCAGTTCCGATCATCACCGCCTGCGCCAAAACTCTCGGTGCGGCAACCGTCGCCTTCGTCTGTCGTCCGTCTGTGCTGGAAAATCTTCTGCGCAAGATGAACGCCGACTTCACGCTGAAAAATCTGCGCGGCAAGGTCGACACGCTGTTTGAGCTGCCCGCGGAAAAATTTTTCCTCTTCCGCATGAATCAGCCGCAAGTTTCTTTGGCGGAGCTGTTCGACGTTGCCGACGAAGTTTTTTTCCACGGCGTGAAAATTTTTCTGGATATGCTCACCGACGACGCCGACCTGATGCTTTGCCGCTGGGGCAACGCCGCGTTCGGCTACGGCGAGGGCAAGACCGCGCCCGAAGCGATTAAGTCCGCCGCGAAGTTCCCAATGCTTGACGCCGCAGACATCACCGCCGCCGACGGAATTTTCGTCAGCCTGTCGAGCGCGAAGACCCTGCCGTTGCATTCCGTGGAGTCCGCCAATAATTTCATCCGCTGGCAAATGAAACCCGACGCCGAATTTTTTTCGCGAGAGAGCATCGACGCCGCCAAGGTCGATAAAATTTTCGCCGCGATAATCTGTACGCGCAAGGAGGTCTAGCGCATGATTAAAATTATCCTCTCGGACATCGACGGTACCTTCCTCAAGGACGATAAAACTTTTACCGACAGCCACGCCCAAGCCTTGAAGGCAGTCGTCGCCCGCGGCTTGAAGTTCGTCTTCGTTTCCGCACGAATGCCCGAAGCCATCTACCCCATCACCGACGCGATTGGCGTCGCGCACACGCCGGTCATCAGCTACGGCGGTGGGCTCGTGCTCACGGAGACCGAAGAAGTCATCTTCGACAGGAAAATGCCCGCCAAAGATTCTGCGGAAATTTTGTCGGCAATGCGCCGTCAGTGGCAGGACATCACGATAAATTTCTACACCGGTCGCCGCTGGTTTGTCGAGGCGATTGATCCGCGCGTGCAACACGAAATGGACATCACCCGGGCAACGGCGGAGCTTGCCAACTTCAACGCGCTGCTCAACGAAAAAATTTTCCCGAACAAAATTCTCATCATCTGCGAGCCGCCGACGTGTGAAGAGATGGAACGCGTCCTTGGCGAAAAATTTCCCGCGCTCAACGTCGTGAGGAGTGCACCGTATCTTTTGGAGATTATGGATCGCAGCGTCTCGAAGGCAACGGGCATTGAAGTTCTGCTCAAACACTACGGCTTTAGCGTGGACGAGGCGATTGCCTTCGGCGACAACTACAACGATACCGAAATGCTGAAGCTCATCCCGCGCAGCGTGGTCATGGCGAACGCACCCGACGCCGTCAAGAAATTGGCGGCCGCCGTCACCGATTCCAACGAGGCGAGCGGCATTTACACTTACCTGGTCAAAGCAAACATCATCGACCCGTGAACGTCAGCCGCCGAAAAAAATCATCCCGCCGTTTGCCGCGGGATTTTTTTTTGTGCTATAATGACCGCGAATTTTTTTCCGAAAGGGGGTCAAGTCTTGCAGAGGCAACGGACATTACGAGACTCAATTTCCTGCACGGGCGTCGGGTTGCATTCGGGCAAGGAAGTTCGCCTGGAGCTAAAGCCCGCCGACATCGACAGCGGAATAATTTTTTCGCGGACGGATTTGCCCGCGCGTCCTCAAATCCACGCAACTGCCGCCAACGTCACCGCCACCATGAGAGCCACCACGCTCGAAGAAAACGGCGCGAAGGTCTTCACCATCGAACACCTGTTGAGCGCGCTCAATGCCCTGCGAATCGACAACTGCCTCGTCGAGATGAACGCCGAGGAGCCGCCCGTTCTCAACGGCAACGCGATTGACTTCTTCCGCATGATTCAGACGGCTCGCATCGTTGAACAGGACGCCGAACGCAAAATTATCCGCGTGGAAAAAATTTATCGCGTGGACGCCGCCGACGGCGAACGCTTCGTCCTGGCCTTGCCCCACGACGGCTTTCGCGTCAGCTTCGTATCGGTCAATCCCCACCCGCTGATTGGCATTCAGTACGCCGACTTCGAGATCACCGAAGAGATTTACGCGCGGGAAATTGCTCCCGCCCGAACCATCGCCTACGAACGGGAGATCGACGCGCTGCGCTCAATGGGGCTCGGGCTCGGCGGCACGATTGAAAACGTCATAGTCTACAACGACACTGGCTGGCTAAACGAACTCAAATACCCCGACGAACTTGTCCGCCACAAAATTTTGGACGTCATAGGCGATATCAGGCTTGCAGGCATCGTCAATTGTCATATCGTGGCGGCGGCTTCGGGGCACGCGCTAAACGCTCAGCTGGCGAAAAAAATTTACGCGGACTTCTATTAAAGGAGCGATACAGATGGTTTTGGAAATCGAAGACATCATGAAGATTTTGCCTCACCGCCCGCCCATGCTCTTGGTGGATAGAATTTTGGAGATAGACCCGTTCAAGTCTGCCACGGGTTTGAAGAACATCACCATGAACGAGCCGCAGTTCGGAGGGCATTTCCCCGGTCACCCGATAATGCCGGGCGTCTTGCTGTTGGAGGCAATGGCGCAGGTCGGCGGCGTGGCAATGCTCTATCCCGAAGAACACCGCGGCAAAATCGCGCTCTTCGGCGGCATGGACAACATCAAGTTCAAGAAGATGGTCGTGCCTGGCGACACGCTCGTCACCAAGGCGGAAATCATCAAGGTGCGCGGGCTCTTCGGCGTGCTTCATACGGACGGCTACGTTGACGACAAACTGGTTGCCCTTGCCGATTTCACCTTCGCGCTCAGAGGACGGGACGAGCTGTAAAGCCTCAGAGGTAATGGACATGATAAATTTGGAAAGCAAAGGCATCCATCCCAGCGCAGTCATCTCCGAAAGCGCACACATCGGCGCAGACGTGACGATTGGTCCGTATTGCGTCATCGGCGACGAGGTGGATATCGGCGACGGATCAATTATCGGACCGCACGCGGTCATCGAACGCTGGACGACGCTCGGCAAGGAATGCAGGGTTTATCAATTCGCGTCAGTTGGTGCCGCACCGCAAGATTTGAAGTTCAAGGGCGAACGTTCCTACACCGTCATCGGCGACAGGACGACTATCCGCGAAGGCGCAACCATTCACCGCGCAACCGGCGAGGGCAACGAAACTCGCATCGGCAACGACTGTTTGCTGATGGCTTATATTCACGTGGCGCACAACTGCACGCTCGGCAGCCACGTCATCATGAGCAACCTGGCAAGCTGCGCGGGTCACGCCATCGTTGAAGACCGCGTCGTCATCGGCGGCATGGCGGGCGTTCACCAGTTCGTTAAAATCGGACGCAACGCAATGGTCGGCGGCATGAGCAAACTCGTTCAAGACGTGGTGCCCTACACAATCGTCGACGGTCACCCCGCAAAGGTCGTCGGCTTGAACAACGTCGGCATTTCGCGCGCGGGCATTCCGCTTGAAAGTCGTCGGCTCATCAAGAAGGCATACAAGATTCTTTATCGGTCGGGGTTGAGTTTGCCCGAAGCCATCGCCGTCATTGAGCAGGAGGTTGATTCCTGCGAGGAGGTCGAACATTTCTTGCGGTTCCTGCGCAATGCCGAACGGGGTATCTGCCGCGAACGCCGCGACTTCGACGACAAGTGAGGTGCCGGCGTGAACGACAAAGAAATTTCCGCGCTGGCGAAGCAGACCGCCGAGGATATTGCCGAAACCATACGCTCGGCGGGCAGAGCCATCGACGAGGCGGGCACGGATATCCTGCGCGAATGTATTCAGACTTGCTTGGGCAACTGGCAACGCGGCGAAGAAATTTCACTCGAAACCTGCGCGGGCTGGGTCACGGAAATTTTCACGCGGCGGCGCAACGAAACTCAAACGGAACTCGAAGCCTTCAACGCGATGATGATTTTCGGATCGAACTTCCCCAACTTCGTCCGCGACAACCAAACCGAAGCTTGAACAACACTGGAGGTCACATCAATGGAACGAATCGCAATCTTGGCGGGCGCGGGCAAGTTGCCCGTCGAATGTGCACGTGCCGCTCAACAGCTCGGCTACGAAGTTTACGCGATAGGTCTGTTGCCCGAAAGCGACGAGCAAATCGCAAACTTCGCCACGGATTATAAATTCATCAGCGTCGCGCAGCTCGACGCGATACTAAACTATCTGCAGGGCAACCAAATCCAAAAGGTCACCATGATCGGCAAGGTCACCAAGGAACTGCTCTTCAACGGCGCGGTGGTGCCCGATGCTCGAATGTTGCAGCTGATAATGAGCCTGCCCGACCGCAACGACGATACGATTATGATGGCGTTCGTCCGTGAGCTGGGCAAGGCGGGCATTCAGGCATTCGACCAGACCGCGCTGATTAGAAAGCTCATGCCGCGGCGCGGAACAATCACTCAACGCGAACCGACTGATACCGAACGGCAGGATATGGAATTCGGTTTCCACGTCGCCAAAGAACTCGGACGGCTCGATATCGGTCAGACCGTCGTCATAAAGAATCGTGCGGTGATGGCTCTTGAGGCAATCGAAGGCACTGACGCGGCAATCGAACGCGGCGGCACCCTCGCTAACGGCGGCGCGGTCATCGTCAAAGTTTCCAAGCCGCAACAAGACAATCGCTTCGACGTGCCGACGGTTGGCTATCGCACGGTGGAGCAGATGGTTCGTGTCGGTGCGGCGGCTCTGGCGATTGAGGCGGGCAAGACCTTGCTCGTCGACCGCAAGAAGATGATTGAACTCGCCGATGCCAACGGCATTACAATCGTTGCAATGTGAGGCGTCACCAAAAAATTCTCGGCAACAAAAAATCCCCCGTCAATCGACGGGGGAAATTTTTTTTGCGCAATCACATCGGCGGATGAGGCGGTCCCATTCGACGGCGGTTTTGGTTGGAAGGTTGCTTCTCCGCCTCGTACGTGATGGAGACGTCGTCGCCGGGATTGAGATCGCCGCCCGTGACTTCGACAAACTCTTCGCCGTAAAGCCCGACGGTGACGTGAACTTTCTCGGCGACGGGCTTGCCGTTTTTGACGGTGATGCGTTCGACGTACGCGCCTTGATTGTCGGTCTTCAACGCGGCAATCGGCACGCACAGAGCGTTGCGCACCTGACCGACGACGATATCAAGACGCGCGGTCATTGCCGGCAACAGAAGATTTTCCTCGTCGGGTGCGCTGAAGGTCACGTAGTAATAGATGACGGAGTTTGAACTGTTTGAACTCGACGTCGTGGAAGAACTCGTGTCCCAAGAGTTGGTCGTGTCGGTCTGGGAAATTTTGAGCACCTGCGCACGGAAAGTTTTGTCGGGGTAAGCGTCCACGGTGAAGGTTGCAGTCTCGCCGACTTTGACGGAGCCGATGTCAGTCTCGTCCACCTTCGCCTTGACGAGCTTCTCGCTCAAGTCGGCAATGCGCATGATGACTGTCGGGTTGTTTGAACCTTGCACCGCCATTGTGCCGGGAGTTTTGGGTTCGCCCACGACAATGCCGTCCATCGGCGCGGTGATGACGGTTTGATTGACGTCGTCTTCGGCAAGGTCGACGGCACTCTTCGCGCGGTCATATTCGTATTGAGCGTCCTGCAGTTCCTCCTGAGACTTCGCGCCGATTTTGTAAAGCCGTTCGGTGCGTTCAAGCTTCTGGCGTGCGTTCGTCAACGTGAAGTTCGCCTGGTCAAGCTTCGCCTCAAAGTCTTTGCCGTCCAAGATGGCGACAACTTGCCCCTCGGTCACGCGGTCGTTCTCCTCAACGAGAATCTCTTGTATGCGTGCGGTGACTTTGCCGCTGACTTCGACGCTCTCGCGCGGCTGAACGGTGCCCGTCGCAGAAACCGTTCGCGTCAAATCCGTGCGTATGACTTTGGCGGTCTCGTAGGTTTTATCGACTTCGGTGTTGATGCTGTCGCTGTAGAACTTGTAGCCGACCGCCGCGCCGATAATCAGTGCCGCTACGATAAAAATCTTCCACTTCATAAACATACCTCGTGCTTCGCTAACGTTGCCGACCACTCGCGTGTTTTTGTCTGCAAGTTTTGAGTTGTCTGCGTGTTGGCGTGACCCAATCGCTCTGCCAAAATTTTTTGGCTTCACGCCGAATCAATCTTACATTGCAACCGGGGCAAAGTCAAATCTTCTCGGCATCCGTCGTCATTGATGACAAGTTTATCAGCGGCGGGGTTGAAGCCACGAATGAACTGTTCTCCGTCGCCATGAACATAATCAGACGACAAGCTTCTAAGGCAGTATTAAACTTTCGTTAAAAATTTTTGGGCGGGCTTTGTATGAGGATAGCACCCGACGGCAGAACTATTGACACAAAGGCGGATTTGGTTATAGAATTACCGCGGTTTCAGGCTCAATTGCCTCTGCCGATTGACTGAAGCAACCACTTCGACCACGTGCTCGGTCAAAGGATTCCTATACAATTCCTACCCGTCAGAGGCAGGATTTTAATATTTCGGTGCAAATTCTGTCGTTCGTCGCGGCGCGACAGACTCGGTGCACGACGTGAGGATGCGGGTCTTCCTCTGAAGGTCAAAGCGTCCGACCGCGACATCGATCCAAAATTTCTTTTCGGAGGAATAATGTATGGTCACAGACACTTTTTTTGATTTACAACGTTTCGCAGTCGATACCCTCATCGGTAGCGAAAGCGGCATCGAGTGGGCAGGCGGTGCTTCCTTCATGGGCGAGGGCACCAAAGTTGACCCCGCATACCTCGTGGCGGCGGGAACGTCCGGCGCAGTGTCAATCATCAAAAATACGAAAGTCTATCTAACCGGCACCGAGCAAGGCTACTCCTTCGCCATCAATCAAACCAAAGACGACTGGGAAGTTTCCTACATCCCAAGCACTGCTACTGTTAGCGGCGATTTCTCTAAGGAAGACGGCTCATACGAACTCTATGGCAACGTTGCCGTCAAAGTTTTTGGCGACAGCAAAGAAGGCTTTACCGAAAACGTCAACGGCGAAGAGACTTACGTCAAATCCACCGACGACGACGAATTCATGCTCTTTGCGGATCATCAGGACGCGTTCGACTTTTTGGCTGCCACCGAATACATTCCCCAAATGGAACGCCAAACCCCTAAGCAACAGGGCGAGCTGGCATATCTTTTCCAAGACGGCGCAAGCAATCTGGCTGTGGGCGTGGACGGCAACGATATGGCTTATTTCGCGGGCAATGCCAAAAACGTCAGCCTCGGCGCACAGGCAAAAGACGAAGCAATCGATCCGAATGCCTACGACTTCGAGAAGATGGTTGCCGTATCAACCGACGGCACCTCGTCAATCTATATGTTCACCAACGACAACGTCATAACCCACAACAACGTCACTATGACTGTCGACGCCGCCGGTCAGGATTTCGCAACCATTCAATCCAACTCCATTGACGGCGTCTCCAGCGTGATCGTCGAGGGCGTCGAGAGCATCAAAGATTATTCCGTCAACGGCACCGCCTTCGAAGAGATCAGCGGCTCAATGAACGGCGTCAAGTTCGAAGATGTCAACGGCGAAGTCATGGCTCACGTCGACAACACCGGCGCGGTCACCGTCGCGGCGGGCGAAGGGCAGAAGGTCAGCTTCGCCAAAATCACCACGGCAAACACCGTCGTCAATGGCGCGACCGTCAAGGGTCTGTTCGACGGCGACAGCTTTGCGGTTGAGCTTGCGGGTCAAAGCGCGGGCTTCACCTCCATCGCCTTCGACGAGGCCGATCCTGTGGTCAATGTCGCGGGCGTCAAGTCATTCAAGGTTCTCAACGCCGGCGCAAGCTATTCCGTCGAGACCTCCGCGGACGATATCAGCTTTGACGGCAACGCCAAAGAAATTCTCGTCGACGTCAAGGACGGTGCAGAATACACCATTGACGGCGTGGACGGTGCCTATGCCTTCGAAGACGACATCAAGAAGGGCAAGACGGGCGAAGTCGTCATCAACGGCGCAAGCGTCGCCATCACCAACGGCAATTCCGCCAACGATTACATCATCACCAGCACCGACGAGACCGAAGGCGTCGACGTGATTTACGCGGTGGCGGGCGACAAGGTTGACGTCAGCAATGACCCGGACAGCTACTCCGTTGTCTTCAGTTCCAACTTCAGCGGCGAGGACGTCGTCCTTGACGCTAACGGCTATCAAATCAGCGTTGACGACTACGACATTGACGGCAACGTCACTATGGCGGTCGGTGTCGAAGACGAAGACGGCGTTTTGGTCAAAGGCTTGAAGTCCACGGGAGTCGTGCTCAACAGCGACGGCGTCTATCACTTCACCGACGACAGCGAAGGCAACGAAGTCACCCGCTACGGCGAAGACCTATACGTCACGCTCGACAGCAAAGGCAACGTCGCCGATATCCTCGACGCCGAAACCGTTGCCAAACTTGCCGAAGACGAATCCAAATGGGCTTTGATTGGTCTGGCGGGCAGCGAATACGACACCGTCAAGAACAACCACGGCAAAGTTTACGAGACATTCTACGACCTGGAAGGCAGCGGGCTCAGCTCCACGTTGGCTGCCTACGATTATGACGACGACACCAAAGCCGCAACCGACGAAGCTTCCGCCATCAACATCACCGCGGATAAGTCGATTGCTCAAGCCGGTCATGTCACGTTGGAAGTCGGCAGCGGCCCTTATGTCGGGCAAGTTCCCATCAATATTCAGCAAGACGAAAGCGATAGCGTTGTCGACGTTGAGCTTGATCTCGTCGAAAGCAATAATCCCGCAACCGTCGTTGTCGGCGTCGTCGGCGGCGTCTCTGCGGCGCACAAGGTTTACCTCAGCGACAGCGGCACGGCTGCCAAACCGAACTACGCTTACATCGGCGAAGGTGCCACCAACAATAATTTGGTGCAGGCCGGCGCAGGCGCAGCAATGATTCGCCACGACGGCGACGTCAAATCTTCCATCTATGGCGGCGCGGGCAACGATTCCATCCTCGCGGGCAAGAACGACTCCGTCAAAGGCGGCACAGGTGCAGACCTGTTCTATGACAGCGCAAGCTACACCGTTCAGGATTATTCCTTCGGTCAGGGCGACGCGGTCATTGCCACGCGCCTCAATTCCCTCGACTACCTCACGCCCGACCAAATCAGCGGCACGGGCAACAAAGTCGCAATCGCGGGCGGTCAGGAACTCACCTTCGACAATGTCGACAAGAAAGCCGCGCTCAGCGTCAAGGTTGCCGTCATGGACAACGACGCCAACGTCCTCAAAGACAGAGCCAACGTCGTGCTGGCTAACGGCAACGGCGAAGTCAATGCCAAGGCTGCCGGCAGCGACGGCGCAATGATTCTGGCGGGCTCCAGCCGCGGCGACGGCGTGCACACCGTCATCGGCTCGGCTGGCAAAGACTTCATCGTTGCAGGTTCGAATGACTCCGTCGACGGCGGCGCAGGCGACGACTTCATCTCTTTGGATTCGGGCGCAAGCGGCGCAACTGTCGTCGGCGGCAACGGCGCAGATACCGTCATGAACTGGCAGTTCGGCTTCGATCAGTCCAAAGGCCACACCAAGCTTGATTTGGACGGCGAAGCCTTCTCGGCAACCATCGTCGAAGATCAGATCGTCGTTTCTCTTAGCGGCGGCAACTCCGTGACCTTCGCCGACACCAAGGGTATCGCGGGCGCGTTCGAAATGCTCATTGACGACAAGAAGTACACCGCAATGCGCACGGACGGCGCGGCATATGTCGAGAACAACGGAGACCTCGCCGATATCTATTGGGCGCAGGCAGACGGTACGGTCATCTTCGGTAGCGACGTCACTAAGGATTTGGGCATGCTCGAATTCGACAGCGAGAAGCTTCAGAATATCGACACGCTCACCTTGCTCAACAACTCCAAGGCTTCCGTCATGGGCTCGGACGCCAACGAAACCGTCATTCTCAGCGGCGCGGCCTCTGTCGGCGCGAACAAGGCGGTCTCCCTCGGCGCGGGCAATGACCTCATCGTCAGCGGTGGCGATTCCGACGCAAGCGCAAGCAACGTCCTCTACTTCGGCGCGGGCGACGGACGCGACAGCCTCCACGGCTTCAATCACTATCACGGCTTCGACGAAGATCCTCAGAAGCAACACAGCGACCTGCTCGTCGTGGATAACTTCCTCGGCGTGGACGTGGCGACCTCGGAAGGCGTCGACCGCATCATCTTCAAGACCAACGAGCAAGACGAAATCGCCATCTACGAAGAAAATCCGCTTGACGTGGATAACAACATGTATCGCGTCAAGATCAACGGCTTCGACGAGACTGTTGCCAAGATCGGCTACAGCGACGGCACCAAGGCAAACACCTTCACCTACAGCGACGAAGTCAAGTACTACGTCGGCAACGCAACCAAAGCCATCGATACCCTCAAGGTCGGCGACGACGTCGTCAACGCGGAGATCTGGCTCGACAGCACGCGCAACAACGAATTCTATCGCGGCATCGGTGCCATCGACGCGAGCGCGGCAACCGGCACCAACCTGAGCCTGGCGGGCTCAATGGACAACAACACCATCATCGGCGGCGGCGAAGGCTCCAACTCCATGCTCTGGGGCGGCGCGGGCGACAACGTCCTCATCGGCGGCGACGGCGCAGATACCTTCCTGTATTACCAGAACAGCCGTTCCCTCGTCGACGGCGCGGCGGACATGGAAAACGCCAACCACGACGTCATCAACAACTACGACTACGACAAGGATAACATCTTCCTTGCCGACGTCACCCTCGACGACATTGCTGACGCTGACATTCAGTCCAACGCCATCAAGTTCACCTTCTTCAATGGCGGCACGCTTACCATCAACGGCGACCAGGAGCACACGCGCGTCATCTTGAGCGACGGACGCACGGGCGAACACGGCGATGTTTACGTTGCCGAAAGAAGTACCGATTCCTGGAACAAACAGTAACCCAGTCTAACCCGCTTGAGATTCTCCCCAAATCCTAAGCGGCGAAAGCGACGTAAGCCCGAACCGAACCCGCGGGCGCACGTTGCAATCCAAAACCTACACACGGAGCCTCGGCGAAAGTCGGGGCTCTTTGCTTTGCGGCAAAAAAAATACGCCCGCTTCCACATCGGAGGCGAGCTTGTGCTTGGAACGATCAGAGCCGTTCAAGATTGATGACGCCGGGATTTTTGACCGTCCAACCTTTGAGCGGGTCTTGCGTGAAGATTGCGGGCGTCTTGACAAAATATTTCCGATAGGTGCCGTCCACGTAATTGAGCGTGTAAGTTTCCTTCATGCCGCCGAACTCGTAAGCACTCTCGTCGCAGGGATTCATCGGGTTTGGCACGACGGCATACTCCTCGCCCGTGCAACGGAACGCCCAATACAAACTGTCCTTGGCGTCAATTGCGGCGTGGAAGGTCATGTTGCTGCTGAAGGTCAAAATCTTCAGCTTCTCGTCCTTGATGAAGCGTTCGCACTTTTTGAGCAGACCGCGGGCGTCGGGATTGGCGCAGGCGGCGGCAAGTTTGTTGTAGTCCTCGACAAATTCCATCCACGGAGACTGCGGCGCAAGCGGCGTCATTCGTTCGGTTTGCGGCTCGGAAAGATCCAACCCGAACGGCTCGACCTGCAACACGTCAGCGACGACCTTGGGCTCGCGGAATTGACGAACCTTCTCTTCCAGCGTCGACAGGCTCTTTTTCATGCGGCGAACCTCGCCTTGCAGTTTGGCAAGTTCCTCGGTCTTGTGGCTGTTGCTCGACCAAAGATACGCCACCGCAAACAATAGCACCACGCTCAACGCCAGGGCAAGGAAATTCAGCGCACCCGACATCATCGGCGAAACCATCGCCTCTTCCATAATCACGACCTCCCTTAACTGAATAAAGCCCGCGCCGTCAAGACGCAGGCTTGAATTTTCCGAATGGCAGGGGTAGCTGGACTCGAACCAACGCATACCGGATTCAGAGTCCGGTGCCTTACCAACTTGGCTATACCCCTTCGATAAACCGCTGTTATTTATACCACACGGCAAAATTTTTGTCAACCAAATTATTTCTTGTCGGACTTCTTCTCCTTGGACTTCTTCTCCTTTTCCTTGAGCATCTTAAGGAACTTCTTGTCCTTGGTCAGGTCTTTGAAGCTGCCGACGCCGTAACGGTAGACGTCGATGTATTTTTTATCCTCGGTGTTCGCGCTGATGAGCTGGACGGCAATGCAACGGCCTTCGGGCGTGCGGAAGAACGTGTAGATGTCTTGGCGGTTGGCAACAAACTCGCCGTCGACTTCGCCCGTTTCGGGGTTGATGACTTCAATCGTGCCGGCAGTGACGGCGGTGACGCCCTTGTTCTTCTTGGTCAGGTTGACGAGATCCGCGCTGGCAAAACCGCCCTTCTCCTTGAGCCCGATGAGATAGTCGCCGATGGCGGATATGCTGCCGTGGTTGAAGTCGGGAACCTTGTTTGTGTCGAAGGCGTCAATCTGAATCACGTAGGCATACAGGATATCGAAGCCCTCGTTGGCAAAGACGAGCATCTCGCCCTTCTGGTGCGGCTCAAACCAGGCGGGGCGGACAACTGCCAACGGCTTAATCGGGCACGCGATGGAATAGGCGTAATCCTCGCTGGTATAGATGTAGGCTTCGCTGTCGGGGTCGGCTTTCTTGGCGAAGGCGGTCGTCGTCAGAATCATCATCAGCAGCGCAGTCAGGAAAAAAATTTTACGCAAGCTCTGTCACCTCGTTGAAAGTTTTGCCGTCATTGTAACCGACGCGCCCGAATTGTTCAAGGAAATTTCATTAAAAAGTTTTGCGACTCTGTTAGACTGCGGCGGGGTGATTGATGTGATTTTGACTGTGCTGATTGAGAACACCGCGCCCGACGGATTGATTGCCGAACACGGGCTGAGCTTGCTGATTGAGACGCGGCGCACGAAGTTCGTCTTCGATTGCGGGCACACGGGTGCCGCCTTCGACAACGCGAAAACTTTGGGCGTCGACCTATCGGACGTTAGGCTCGTCGCGCTGAGCCATTCGCATTACGACCACGCGGGCGGTTTGCCGAAACTTTTGGACGTTGCGGCGATTGAGACCGTCTGCACCGGCGAAAACTTTTGGGCGGAAAAATTTTCTCGCGACGGCGACGGCTTCAGGTACAGCGGTTGCGGCTTCGACGAAAAATTTTTGGCGGCTCATCATGTCGAACAGCGCATCTGCCGCGACGTGACGGAGATCGATTCGGAGGCGTGGCTCGTTGGAAATTTTCGGCGGCGGTTTGAATTCGAGACCATCCCGACGAAATTTGTGCGCGGCGCGGAAAAAATTCCCGACGACTTCAGCGACGAGATTGCTCTGGTTCTGCGCGGACGTGACGGTTTGACGGTCGTCACGGCGTGCGCACATTCGGGCATTGCAAACATCGTCGCCGACGTTCGCGAACGATTCAATCTGCCCGTGGCGAGCGTTATCGGCGGTCTGCACCTGGTCAACGCGACCGACGACAGGATTGCCCGCACGATTGCCGCGCTGAAAAATTTCGGCGCAAAAAAAATTCTCCCGTGCCACTGTTCGGGAGATGAGTTCATGAAAAATTTTCCGCGCCTGACGACGGGCTCAGTCGTCGAGATTTTTTAGCAGGTTCGCCATTTCCATCGCGCTGACCGCCGCGTCGAAGCCTTTGTTGCCGGACTTGGTGCCCGCGCGTTCAATCGCCTGCTGAATGTTTTCGGTTGTGACGACGCCGAAAATCGTCGGGACGCCGCTTTGCAGACCGACTTGCGCCACGCCCTTGGAAACCTCGTTGCAGACGTAATCGTAGTGAGTCGTTGCGCCGCGAATGACGGCTCCGAGACAGATGACCGCGTCGAACTTCCCGCTCGACGCCAATTTTTTTGCGACCAACGAAATTTCAAACGCACCTGGCACCCACGCGACGGAAATATTTTCGTCGGGAGTCTCGTGGCGTTTGAGGGCGTCGAGTGCGCCGCCGAGCAGCTTGCTCGTGATAAACTCGTTGAAACGCGCCACGACGATTGCGAACTTCAAGCCGCGGCCGCTGATTGTGCCTTCGTAAGTTTTCATTCGGTTGCCTCCTCCATGATGTGACCCATCTTGACTTTTTTGACGGTGAGATATTTTCTGTCGAACTTCGTCGGCGCAATGACAATCGGCACGCGCTCGGTGATCGTCAAGCCGTAACCTTCGAGCCCTGCGCGTTTGGCGGGATTGTTCGTCAGCAGGCGAATGGTCGTCAAGCCGAGATCGGACAGAATCTGCGCGCCGATGCCGTAATCGCGAAGGTCGGGTTTGAATCCGAGCAGGACGTTCGCTTCGACGGTGTCAGAACCCGCGTCCTGCAGAGCGTAGGCACGAATCTTGTTCGCCAAACCGATGCCGCGACCTTCCTGGCGCATGTAAAGCAAGACGCCTTCGCCCGCCGATTCAATCTTGCGCAGAGCCGTCGCCAATTGGTCGCCGCAATCACAGCGCAGACTGCCGAGCGCATCGCCCGTCAGACATTCCGAATGCACGCGCACGAGAACGTTTTCCTTGCCCGCTACGTCGCCTTTGACGACAGCCAGATGACATTTGCCGTCGATGTTGCTCTCGTATGCCTTGAGCCGAAAGCGGCCGTACTTGCTGGGGAAGTCGACGTCGGCGATTTTCTTGACGAGGGTCTCGGTTGCCTTGCGATACTCAATCAAATCGCGAATGGTGATGATGTTCAAGCCGTGGCGTTTGGCGAAGAGCTTGAGCTTTTCCGTGCGCATCATGTGCCCGTCGTCGTCCATAATCTCACAGCACAAGCCGGCAGGATACAGCCCCGCCAGCCGCGCAAGATCCGTGGTCGCTTCGGTGTGACCTGCGCGGCGAAGAACTCCGCCTTCCACCGAACGCAACGGAAAGACGTGACCGGGTCTGCGGAAACTTGCGGGCTTGGACGTCGGGTCCAGCAACAGCTTAATCGTGCGGCAGCGTTCGTAAGCGGAAATGCCCGTGTCCGTGTCGAAGCCGTCAATCGAAACCGTGAACGCCGTCTCGTGGTTGTCGGTGTTGTTGGCAACCATTTGCCCAATGCCCAGCTCGTCGAGCCGCTTGCCGTCGATGGGCGTGCAGATGAGTCCTTTGGCGTGCGTCGCCATAAAGTTTATGTCGGCGGGCGTCACGGTCTGCGCGGCACAGATGAGGTCGCCCTCGTTCTCGCGGTCTTCGTCGTCGATGACCACAATCATTTTGCCGCGGCGGATGTCGTCAATCGCCTGCTCAATCGTTGCAAAGTCGCTCATAAAAATCCGTTCGCCTCCAAAAAATTTTTTGTTATCGTCGGTGCGGCGTGGAAGTTCAGCAATCGGTCAACGTACTTGGCAAGGACGTCGGTCTCGATGTTGACGGGGCTGCCCGCGCGTTTGGCTTGGAAGTTGGTGACGGCGCGGGTGTGCGGAATCATTGAGACGCTGAAACTTTCCGAGCCCGCCTCCACGACCGTCAAGCTGATGCCGTCGAGAGCAACCGAACCCTTCGGCGCGATCTGTCGGAGCAAAAAATTTTCCGCCGCCACGTCGATGACAAGCGCGTTGCCTTCGGAGCGGATGCTCAAAATTTTTCCGACGCCGTCGATGTGCCCGCTGACGATGTGCCCGCCGAGCCTGTCGCCGAGCTTCAACGCGCGTTCCAGATTGACGACGCCGCCGCGGTTGAGTTCCGCCAAAGACGTCTTGCGCAGGGTCTCCGGCATAACGTCCGCCGCGAAAAAATTTTCCCCGAAGCCGACGACCGTCAAGCACACGCCGTTGACGCTGATGCTGTCGCCGATTTGCACGCCGCCGAGAATTTTGGCGCAAGCGATTTCGATTCGCCCGCCGTGCAAAGTCTTGAGCCGCCCGACCTCCTCAATGATGCCCGTAAACATGTCAGCCTCCGCAAAAAAATTTAAACCGCCACGACTTCGGGCGGTTGAATGCAAAGTATGCGCCAAACTTTCTCGTCCGGACTGTGACCGTCGGTTTCGGAATTTCGCCGAATCATGCGTTGCCGCTCGCGGACTTTAACCGCCGGTGGAGAATTTCGCTCCGCCCCAAGTTTCACGCGTCAACAATAGCACGATTGGCGGCGGCTGTCAAATTCAGGCGTCGGCAGGCTTCGTGATTGAGCGCGTAAAAATCTTCGCGGCTCATCGTGTTCGCCAAAAATTTTTCGTACCAGGCGTCGACGTTGCAGAAGATCGGGCGCGTGGCGTAGACGGTGCAAAGATTGGTTGCCTCGTCGAAATTTTTGCAGACGCCGTCACCGCGATCAAGGTCGTGCGGAAAATCTGCACGGCGGATATTTCTGCAACACGCGCCGCAACGGGAGCAGTCAAACAAAATTTTCACCTCCGAGCGCGGCGATTGGCTTTAGCTGTCGTAACGTCATTCGCGAAATTGGATGCAACGTCACGTTGCCGCGGCGGATATTTCTGCAGCACGCGCCGCAACAAGAGCAGTCAAACAAAATTTTCACCTCCGAGCGCGGCGATTGGCTTTGGCTGTCGTAGCGTCATTCGCGAAATTGGATGCAACGTCACGTTGCCGCGGCGGATATTTCTGCAACACGCGCCGCAACGGGAGCAGTCAAACACGGTCAATCACCTCGAACAGAATCAGCCCGCCCTTGCGCTGATGACCCGTGTGCCAGAGCGTCGCCAAATCAAACCAACGCCCCAAGCCGTACGACACCGCCCGCACAAAAAATTTTTCGCCGCGGACTTCATAGCCGTTCAAGATGAACCAGTGCCACACGTAATCGGCGAGCAACGGCGACTGATGATTGAGCGTCAGGCAGGGGATGGGATAGCCCGCGTCGATTTGGCGGCGGACAATCTCGCGCGTGTCGTCGAAATTTTTTTCGCCCGACCAAGCCGACAGCTTCAGCTTGTCGACGTGATGATCGCGCAGAAATTTTCCGTAGCCGTCCAAATAAATTTCCGGCTTGTCCACGCCCGACCACCGCGGATAAAGATACGGCTCCATCATGCGCCCGAACTCCAGATATTCTTCGCGCGTGACGTGTTGGGCGTCGAACGGATACAGCGGCAGCCCGAAGTATTTCGCGAAGTAGATTGAGCAGTCGCAGGCGGTGATTGCCGCGCAACCGCCGACGTGCATTCCAAAATCCGTGATGCGCGAGTACCATTCCTGTTGCCCGCCGAGCGACGAGCCAACGTGGAAGTGCGCCAGCTCCTTGCGAATGTCCACGTTCAAGCCTCCACGTAGCCGCCGAGCAGAATGTCCGAGCCGATTCGTTCAGCGGTGAAATTTTTCAGCGTGACGGCGTCAGCCAGCCGACCGAAGCCCGCGCCCTCAACGGCAGTCAACGCATTCGCCCCGCCGATGATTTTTGGTGCGACGAACGCAAAAATTTTGTCGACCAGACCCGCCGCCAGCATTGCGAAATGAATTTGTCCGCCGCCCTCCACCAAGACCGACGTCAGCTCCCGCGCGGCAAGTTCACGCATCAACGTCGGCAGGTCAACGCGTTCGCCGTCGCCCGCGCAGATGATGTCGACGCCGAGATTTTTCAGCGCGGAAATTTTTTCAGGCGGTGCCTTCGATGTCGTCGCGATGATCGTGCGTGCAGCTCCGTCCGTCAAAACTTTTGCGCCGAGCGGAATTTTTGCACGGCTGTCGACGATGACGCGCACGGGATTTTTTCCGCCGGCCAGCCGCGTCGTCAGCGAGGGGTTGTCCGCCAACATGGTGCCGCTGCCGATTAGAATCGCGTCGTTGATGTCGCGCAGGTGATGAGAAAATTTCCGCGACTCTTCGCACGAGATCCATTGCGATTCGCCGTCGACCGTGGCAATTTTCCCGTCGAGCGAGCAAGCGAACTTGAGCGTGACGAACGGCAGCCGACGCGTAATCCACTTGATGAATACTTCGTTGAGGCGTCGAGCTTCGTCTTCGAGCACGCCGACCGTCACGTCCACGCCCGCCGAGCGCAACATATCGAAGCCACGACCTGCCACGCGCGGATTGGGATCGCTCATTGCCGCGACGACCCGACTGACGCCCGCGTCGATGAGAGCCTTAGCGCAAGGCGGCGTCCTTCCGAAATGAGAACACGGCTCCAGCGTCACGTAAATCGTTGCGCCGCGAGCCAAGTCCCCCGCCATGTTCAGCGCGTGAATTTCTGCGTGAGCTGTGCCCGCGCGTCGGTGCCAGCCTTCGGCGACGATTCGACCTTCGCGAACAACGACCGCCCCGACCATTGGATTGGGCGAGGTGCGACCTTCGGCGCGACGTGCGACGTGCAGAGCCTCCCGCATAAAAATTTCGTCCGTCAAAAAATTTCCCTCCCGTCGGATGTGTGGTAAGATGTCAGCGTTCGCAGAGCTTGACGACAATTTTCTCCAGCAACTCAACGCCCGCGCGACCGGTCTTGAGCTTGAAGTCAGCGTCCGCCAAATCGATGAACGCCTCCTCCAAAATCTGCACCGAGTAGCCGCGCGAAGTCTCCCCGACTTTCCTGGCGATGTAGGGGTTGAGTTCCAGCGGATTGCCCAGCTGTTGAGGCGACACGCCCTGCGCCATGAAAAATTTTGCACGCAACAGTTGTCGCACGTGATAGACCAGAGTCGCGATGACCAGCGGTGCTTTGTTGGCGTCGCGCAGCTGTGTCCTGAGCAGATAGACGGCTTTGGGCGTCTTGCGTTCGTCGAGGGCTTCAGGCAGCGCGAAGTTCGAGACTTCGGGCGGTGCCGCCATATTCCGCCGAAGATCCGCCGCGGTGATTTCGTTGCCCGTGACGTTGAGCGCGACCTTGTCGAGTTCGTTGCTCAGATACCACAGCGAAATTTCCTGCAGAATCCCAATCCGCTCGTTGAAGTGTAGCCGCGCGTCACGGCTCATGCGTTTGCCCAGCGACGAAAGTTTTTCATTGAGCCAGCTGTCAATCTCCCACGGCCGCAGAGGATCAGCCTCAAGCACCGCGCCGACCTTGCCGATGAGTTTGTAGAGCCGCCGGCGTTTGTCCGCCGCGTTCGCCGTGAAGATGACGTAGTTCGTCGGTTGCATGTCGCGCAGAACATTTTCCAGCCGTTCGGACTTGCCGTCCGCGCCGAAGATTGTCGTGTTCTTGATGACGACGACGTTGCGTGTGCCGAAGAACGGCGAGCTGTCAATCGTGCTGATGACTTCGCTGAGCTGGAGTTTGCCGCCGTCGATGATCGTCAGTTCGGTTTGCCTGTCGACATTGAGTCGCGACAAAATTTTTTCCCGCGCCTTGTCGATGAAAAATTTTTCCGTGCCGACGAGCAGATACACGTGCTTGACGTCGTCGTCGAGCGCGCGCATAAATTCGTTGAACTTCACGTTACCACCCCGATTGGAGATGTTGAAATGATTCTTCGCGATGTTTGGGCGGAGGTCGACCTTGGAGCCGTCCGCCACAACCTGACCGCCATTCGCCGCCACATCAGCCCCGCCGCCAAACTTTGCGCCGTCGTCAAGGCGAATGCCTACGGGCACGGCGCGGTTGAAGTCTCGCGCGTTGCCGTGGAATGTGGTGCGGAATTTCTTGCCGTCGCCACCGTTGACGAGGGGCTTGAACTTCGCCGCGCAGGTTTCTCCCTGCCGATACTCGTGCTCGGTTTGGTTCCGTCGTCAGCAGTTGGAGTCGCCGTCGAAAATGATTTGACGTTGACCGTCGACGCCGCCGACCTTGCCGAAAAAATTTCCGCCGTCGCCGTCCGATTGAACACGGTCGCCAAAGTTCACCTGAAGTTGGAAACGGGCATGGGCAGGATCGGTGCCGCGGTTGATGACGCCGTCGCGCTCGCCGAAAAAATTTCGCGACTGCCGCGCGTGGAGCTCGAAGGGCTGTTCTCGCACTTCGCCGACGCCGACAATGACGACCGCTCCTTCACGACACACCAGCTGAAAATTTTTTGCGCCGCCGCCGACAAAATTCAGACCGCGGGAATTCCGTTGAGGCTCCGACATATCGCCGAGTCCGCCGCGATTTTGGACATCCCCGCCGCGCATTTGGACATGGTGCGTTCGGGAATCATAACCTACGGGCTCTACCCCGCGCCGAACATCCGCACGCTTGACCTGCGCCCCGCGATGAAGCTCGTCGCAAAAATCGTCCGCCTGAAAAAAATTTCCGCGGGCACGTCGATTGGTTACGGTCGCGAATTCGTTGCCGCGCGTGAGTCGCTGATTGCCACGCTGCCGCTGGGTTATGCCGACGGATACATTCGCGCCTACAAAAATTTTCACGCCGACGTTCGCGGACAACTTGCGCCGATTGCCGGGCGCGTGTGCATGGATCAGACGATGATCGACGTGACGGACGTCGAAGGCGTCAAACTCGGCGATGAAGTGACTTTGTTCGGCTCGCCCGCCGTGACGATTGACGACGCCGCCGAACATCTCGGCACCATCAACTACGAGGTGACGTGTCTGATATCTGCGCGGGTGCCGAGGATTTTTACAGGGCTCTGAACTTTGCGAACAGCCGAGCCTTCCACAGCCGCAACTTGAATTCCGTCAGCCCGAAGCGCGGCTTGCGGATATGCACGCGGTAAAGTTCGTAGGGGTTTGTGTCGAGGGTGTTGAGCCCCGCCTCGCCCGTGACCGCCGTCAAATATTCCGACCGCCGCAAAATTTCTTCGACGCCCGAATCGAACGCGCCGTTGGGGTACGACAGGCTGTAAATCGTTTGCAGTCCGCCCCATTCCAAAAAAATTTTCGACTCGCGGATTTGTTTGACGCGTGCCTCTTCGTCGAGCGATGTCAGCGGCAAATGATCCGCCGTGTGCGAACCGATTTCGATGCCGCGCCGTTGCATATCCTTGAGTTCGTCGAACGTGAGGTAACCCGCCGTGCCGATTTGGTTGGTGATGACGTAGACGACCGCCGTCATTGAACGCGCCTGCAGAATCGGCAACATCGTCGAATAATTGTCGGCGTAGCCGTCGTCGAAGGTCAGCACAATCGGTTTGGCGGGCAACGTGCCCTTGCCGTGGACGACGCGCATAAAATCTTGCAGGGTGATCGTCGTGTAGCCCTCGGTCTTCAGATAATCCATCTGCGCGGCAAAATCTTCGGGCGGCACGTTGTAGACTTCAAAGTCGGGGTCAAGCTGCTCGTCCGTCACCTGATGATATTCGAGTATCGGGAAGCCTTCGGGCTCCGGCAACATCGACACCGCCGCGACGACGAGCGCGATTGATATCATTGCGTAGCGAAAAATTTTCATACTGCTTGCTCCATGAGGAGGGAAATTTTTGATCTATCTGTTGCTTTTCTGGGAGTTCGCCAAAATCAGCGTGGTGTGCGTGGGCGGCGGTTATGCCTCAATGCCGCTGATTCAAGCCGCCGTCGTCGACACGTATCATTGGCTGAGCTTGAGCGAGTTTATCGACATCTTCACGATATCGCAGATGACGCCGGGACCAATCGGCATAAACGCGGCGACGTTCGCGGGCATGAAGATTGCGGGCTTGGGCGGGGCAATTTGTGCGACGATGGGCTTCGTCACACCGAGCATCTTCCTTTGCATTGCGCTGGCGAAAATGATCTTCAAGTACGGCAACCTGGGCGCGATTCACGGCATATTGAACGGGCTGCGCCCCGCGGTGATGGCTCTGATTGCGGCGGCGTGCGTGAGCTTCGTATTGCTTGCCGTGTGGAACGCCGAGAAGATGCCCGAAGATTTTGCGGCGACCTTCGACGTGCGCGGCGCGGTGATTCTGATTGGCGCATTGATTGCCGTGCGCAAGAAAGTCAGCGTCATCAAAGTCCTGCTGGCAAGCGGCGCAGCGGGCTTCGTCTTGGGGGTGATGTGATGGGCGACGTGATTATCTGCGTGATGATTGTCTGCATGATTGTCTACGCGTTCGGCGACGACATCTTCAGCGATTGACGGGCGGAAAATTTTTTGCACGCACCGACGAATGACGCGGCAACCTGAAGACAGCCCGCTAAATGCACGTGCAGATACGAGGCGACGACATTGCCTCTCGCGACGCCCGCCGTGTACCGGTGCCCCGTGCGCAATCGTTGACAGCGGAAAATTTTTTCGCCGACGACATCCGCCGTGGAGAAGTGGAATTCGTGCGCGTGAACTTTGTCGCCCGCCGAGCCAATCACGCAGTCGCGCAAAATTTCCGCGTCCACGTAGCCGACGGTCTGCAAGCGGTCGGTCATCGAGGCGACGCCGTCAATCACGCCGCACATCTCGAAACTTTTCCCGCCGAAGTCGACGAGCCGCCGCATCAGATACATGAAGCCGCCGCATTCCGCAAAAATCGGAAGCCCCGCCTCCGCCGCACGATTGATCTCTGCGCGGAGGCTTTCGTTTTGTTCCAGGCGAGCCGCAAACATTTCGGGGAAGCCGCCGCCGATAATCAAGCCGTCCGCCGCGGGCAGATGTTCATCGTCGAGCGGGCTGAAGCAAACAATTTCCGCGCCGAGCCGTTCCAAAGCCGTGAGCCCCGCGCCGTAATAGAAGTTGAACGCGGCGTCGCGAGCCACAGCTATTCGCACGGTCGGTGGAATTTTTTCGGCGGGCGGAATGTCGTCGAGAGGCGGCGCAGTCTCAGCCAGCTCAATCAGCGCGTCAATGTCCACCTGCCTTTCGACTGCCGCGCAGATTTTTTGCACATCGGCACAATGTTCGGCTGTCGGCACCAGACCGAGATGGCGTTCGGGCAGACGAAGTTCATCGTCGCGGCGGATTGCGCCGAAAATTTTTATGCCGACGGAATTGAGCGCGTCGACAATCATATCGCGGTGGCTGTCCGAGCCGAGGCGATTGACGATGACACCCGCGAGGTTGACTGTCGGATCGAATTGGCGGAAGCCGAGCGCAACTGCCGCCGCCGATGTGCCCATGCTCTTGGCGTCGACGACGAGCACGACGGGAGCGGTCAGCAGCTTGGAAATTTCAGCCGTGGAAGAAATTCCGCCGCGTCCGCCGTCATAGAGCCCCATGACGCCTTCAACGACGGAGATGTCCGCGCCGCGTGCAGTGTCAACGAAAATTTCGGTGAGCTTGTCCGCGCCGACGAGATGTGTGTCCAGGTTGTGGGAAATTTTTCTGCAAGCGACGGTGTGCCAGCCCGCGTCAATGTAATCGGGACCGACCTTGTAGGGTTGCACGTTGAGCCCGCGATTCTTCAGAGCCGCCAACAGCCCGACGGTCAGCGTGGTCTTGCCGCTGCCGCTCATGCACGCCGCGATAATCAGACGCGGGAAATTATTCGGCATCTTCGTCCGTCCGCTCAATCTTCATGATCACGGGGCGCAGTCCGTCGTTGCACGAGCAAATCGCAACGCCCTTGTGCTTGGGGTCAATCCAGTCGCCGTAATACCAGCCGTCAGCACCGTGCGCCAATGCAAAGACGTACTGATAAACCGCCTTCCATGCCTCGTCGCAGAAACCTTCGGGCTTTGCCCACGACGCGTAAAACGTCTGCCCCTCCTTCATCAGCGGGCACGTCGACAGATTTGGTACGCCGTATTCCTCCGCAAGCTCCTTCTGCAGCGTCGTCTTGAGAATCGTGATCTTGCACTTCTTCATCATCGTGATGAGCCTCCTTAATCAGTAGCGTTCGTTGTCCAGCATGTACAGCAGTGCGTTGACGGCGGCGACCGCGATTGACGAGCCGCCCTTTGTGCCGACGACCGTGACGTAGGGAATTTCTTTCTGCGCAATGAGCTGAGCCTTTGACTGCGCCGCACCAACGAAGCCGACGGGTACGCCGATTATCAGCGCGGGACGAATGTTCTCTTCGCGCACGAGCCGCAACACTTCAAACAGCGCGGTGGGTGCGTTGCCGATTGCGACGATCTGCCCGTCCATGCGCTCGCCGAAAATTCTCATCGCCGCCATAGAACGCGTGATGTCCTCGCTCTTGGCAAGTTCGCGCGTGTCGACGTCGGATATCTTGCAAAAAATTTCCCCGCCGAATTTGCGGAACGAGCGAATGTTTATCCCGCGGCGCACCATCTCCACATCGGTGAAGATATTGCCGCCCGCCGTGATGATTTTTTGCGCCGTGTCGATTAGCGCGGGGTGAATGCGTGTTAGCGGCGCGTAGCCCACGTCGCCGGAGGCGTGAACCATCCGCGAACAAATCAGTCTCTCCCTGTCGGTGAGCCCCAGCCCTTCCAAATGCGGCGCGATTATTTCCATGCTGCGATCCTCAATCTCCATCGGCTTGGTCATCACAAGAACCGCCTCCCGAAAAATTTTCGTCCAGTCTAGCAAACCGTTCGCGTCGTTGTCAACGCGACGTGCCTGCCAAAAAAAAATGCTCCCCGAAGTTGGAGAACACTTTTTTGTTGCCGAGATGAATTTAGACCAGTTCGATGAGAACCATGGGAGCCGCGTCCCCGCGACGGGGTGCCAGCTTCAAAATCCGCGTGTAACCGCCGGCGCGGTCGGTGTATTTTTCGGGGATCTCCTCGAAGATTTTATGCACCACGTCCACATCCGCGACGAGATTGATGGCTTGGCGGCGTGCGCTAAGGTCGCCGCGTTTGGCAAGCGTGATGACCTTTTCGGCGAACTTGCGCAGCTCTTTGGCGCGGGCTTCGGTCGTTTCGATACGCTCATAGGTGAAGAACGCCGACAGCAGGCTTTTGAACATTGCCTTGCGTGCGCCGCTGTTCCTGCCGAGTTTTCTGTAGCTCATGAAAAAATTTCCTCCTTCCCGAAATTATTCGTCCATCAGAAAATTGTTGTTCGTGTTGGGTGATTGCTTGAACGAAACGCCGAGCTGATCCATTGTGTGCTTGATCTCCTCGAAGGATTTTCTGCCCAGGTTGCGAACCTTCATCATCTCCTCCTCGGTCTTGTCGGCCAGGTCGGCGACGATGTGAATGCCAGCGCGCTTTAGGCAGTTGGTGGAACGCACGGACAGTTCGAGCTCTTCGATGGGCTTGGCGAGATTTTTGTCGAGGGTCATTGCCACTTCGTCTTCAGGCTCTTTAGCGACACCGTCTTGCTCGTCTTCGTCCTCTTCAATCGTGACGGCGTCCATGCTCTGGAAAAGTTTCATGTGCGCAATCAGAATGGAGGCTGCCTTAGCGACTGCCTCTTCGGGGCGGAGCGTGCCGTTGGTCCACACCTCCAGCGTGAGCTTGTCGAAGTCCATCTCGTTGCCCACGCGCGTATCCTCAACGTTGTAATTGACGCGGACTACCGGCGAGAAGATTGAGTCGATGGGGATTGTGCCGATGATGTCGTCGGGATTCTTGTTCTTGTCCGCCTGGTCGTAACCGCGTCCGCTGCGTGCGGTCATGTCGATCTTGAGCTTGCCCGTCTCGTTGAGCCAGGCGATGTGCAGGTTGGGGTTGAGGACTTCGATGCTGGGGTCGCATTCGATGTCGGCGGCGGTGACTTCCCTGCGTCCGCCCGGATGCCCGCCGTTCTTCATCTCCTCTTCCACGTCGACATCAATCCTTAGCGTGTAGGTGCGCGGCGGAGTGGTCGCCACTTGCGCGAAGGGCTGATACTGCTGGTTCTTGTCCTCGTCGATTTTGAGGCAAAGTTCCTTGATGTTGAGCACGATGTTGGTGACGTCTTCGCGGACGCCTGGAATGGTGGAGAATTCGTGGAGCACGCCGTCGATGCGAATGGACGTGACCGCCGCGCCTTCCAAACTCGAAAGGAGCATTCGGCGCAGGCTGTTGCCGATTGTGATGCCGTAACCGCGTCCCAAAGGTTCGCAGACGAATTTGCCGTAGTGTTCGTCGTCGCTGACTTCGACGAGCTCAATCTTCGGCGGCTTTTGGTTTTCGTTCTTGTCGTTGTCGGTATTCAAGAGATCCGCTCCTTTCCCGTGAAAAAATTTTCCGTCGGGATTTGCGGATTATCTGGAGTACAACTCGATGATGGACTGTTCGTTGACGGGAATGTCGCTGATGTCTTCGCGAGTGGGGAAGCGGGTGACGGTTCCCTTGAGCGTCGCCTGATTAGAATCAATCCACGGCGGGGAGCTGAGCGCGTTGTTGGTTTCCTTGATGATCTTGAACAGTTCCTTCGACTGGCTCTTCTCGCAGACTTCGACGACGTCGCCGACACGAACGAGGGCGGAGGGGATGTCCACGCGTTTGCCGTTGACGGTGATGTGACCGTGGCGGACGATTTGGCGCGCCTGGCGGCGGGTGTTGGCGAAGCCCATGCGGAAGACGACATTATCAATGCGCCGTTCCAAAAGGACGAGCAGGTTTTCGCCGGTGACGCCCGGCATCTTCTTTGCCTTCTCGTAGTAGTTGCGGAATTGGCGTTCCAAAACGCCGTAAATGAATTTAGCCTTCTGTTTCTCTTTGAGCTGGAGCCCGTACTCGCTGACCTTGCGACCCATGCGCTGTTGACCTTGATGTTTCTTCTCGGTGACCTTGCGCGAACGACCGATGACCGCCTGTTCAATTCCGAGTGCGCGGCAGCGTTTCAATGCGGGTGTTCTGTCGATTGCCATATTTGCACCTCCAAATTAAACTCTGCGACGTTTGGGCGGACGGCAACCGTTGTGCGGGATGGGCGTCACGTCTTTAATCATGTTGACTTCGAGCCCCGTCGCTTGAAGTGAGCGGATTGCCGCTTCACGACCCGCACCGGGACCTTTAACATAAACTTCGATTTGCTTGAGCCCGTGCTCCATTGCCGCCTTTGCAGCGACCTCTGCCGCCATCTGCGCGGCGAACGGGGTAGATTTGCGCGAGCCGCGGAAGCCGAGCCCGCCTGCCGACGCCCAGGAAATCGCGTTGCCGCTCTTGTCGGTGAGCGTGACGATCGTATTGTTAAACGTGGAGCTGATATGCGCCACGCCGTATTCGATATTCTTGCGAACTTTCTTTTTGGCGCGGACTGTTCTCTTTGTTGCCACCTGTCTGACCTCCTTGGGTTAGTCTTTCTTCTTGCCGCCCTGGACGAGCTTTTTGGGACCCTTGCGGGTGCGCGCGTTGTTTTTGGTGTTTTGTCCACGAACGGGCAAGCCGAGACGGTGACGGCGTCCGCGATAACAGCCAATATCAATGAGTCGCTTGATGTCCATCTGGATATCGCGGCGAAGGTCGCCCTCCGTCACGAAGTTGTGGTCGATGGCATCACGAAGTTTGACAACCTCGTCATCCGTGAGATCTTTGGTGCGCGTGTCGGGGTTGACGCCCGTCATCGCCAAAATCTTCTGGGACGTGGGCAACCCGATTCCGAAAATGTAAGTCAACGCGTATTCGATCCTCTTGTCACGTGGCAAATCTACACCGGCTATACGTGCCATAATTGTTTCACCTCCTTAGCCTTGACGCTGTTTGTGCTTGGGGTTTTCGCAAATGACCATGACGCGCCCCTTGCGCTTGATGATCTTGCATTTGTCGCACATCTTCTTGACTGACGGTCTGACTTTCATAAAAGCCGCCTCCTAAACGATTCGATAATTTATCACGTTTCCTGCGTGCTGTCCAGAGTCATTTGAAACGGTAGGTGATGCGTCCGCGCGTTAGGTCGTAGGGCGTAAGCTCGATAGTGACTTTGTCGCCGGGCAGGATGCGGATGAAGTTCATGCGGATTTTGCCCGACACGTGCGCCAAAACCTTGTGCCCGTTTTCCAGCTCGACTTGGAACATGGCGTTGGGCAGTGCCTCCAAAACTTTGCCTTCGACTTCGATTACGTCTTGCTTTGACATAGCTGTCGCCTCCGGTTTAATGCAGCGAGGTCAAGACGCCTTCCAAGTCGGCGGTGACTTTGGCAATCGGTTGGCGGCCGTCGATTTCGGCGTAGATTCCCGCGCGCTTGTAGTATTCGACGAGCGGGCGAGTTTGAGCCTCATAGACATCGAGCCGTTTTTTCATGGTCGCTTCGTTGTCGTCGGCGCGCTGATAAAGTTCGCCGCCGCATTCGTCGCAGGTGTCACCTTTGGGCGGGTGGAACTTGACGTGGTAGGTTGCGCCGCAGTTCTTGCAAATCCTTCTGCCGACAGCGCGTTCGATCAGATCTTCGGCGGGCACATGGATATTCAAGACGCGGGTCAACTTCAGGTTGAGCTCGTCCAAAATTTTCGTCAGCGCGTCCGCCTGTTCAACGGTGCGCGGGAAGCCGTCGAGGATGAAACCATTGGCGCAGTCTTCTTTGGCGAGCCTTTCGCGCACGATGCCGACAGTCACTTCGTCGGGAACGAGGCGACCGGCGTCCATGCAAGCCTTCGCCTGTTTGCCAAGCTCGGTGCCTTCACGGACGGCGGCGCGGAACATGTCGCCCGTGGAAATTTGCGGGATGGAAAATTTTTTTACAAGTATGGCCGCCTGCGTACCTTTGCCGGCACCGGGAGGCCCCATCATCAGCAGTTGCATATCGGTTTCCTCCAATTATCTCATGAAGCCTTCATAGTGCCGCATAACGACCATCGCTTCGATTTGTTTCATTGTGTGCAACGCGACGCTCACGACGATCAAAAGAGCCGTGCCGCCGAAGTAAACGCCCTGAATGTGTGTTGCCCCGCCGATTAAGTTTGGCAGCACCGCAATGAACGCCAGATACACCGAGCCCGCCGTGACCAGCCGCGTCAAGACGAAGTCGACGTATTCCGCCGTGGGTGCGCCGGGTCTGATGCCGGGAATGAACGCGCCGTACTTCTTGAGGTTGTCTGCCATGTCGGGGATTTTGACGGTGACCGCGGTGTAGAAGAACGTGAAGAAGATTATCAGCGCGACGTAGATTGACGTCTGCAGAGGCGTTCCCCATTGCAGGTGAGCGGCGACTTTTTGAATCGTCGGGTTGTCGATGAACTGAACGACGGTTATCGGGAACATCAGAACCGACGAAGCGAAGATGATCGGGATGACGCCCGCGGGGTTGACCTTGAGCGGCAGGTGAGACTGATGACCGCCGTAGGCACGTGCACCGACGACGCGTTTGGCGTAGGTTATCGGGATTCGCCGCTGAGCCGCCTCGACGTAGATGACGAACACGATCATTGCCAGAGCTATCGCCGCGAAGAGCACGACGCTGAAATAATTTATCGTGCCCGCCTGGACGTATTGGAAGATGGTGGCGATGTTCTTGGGCAGGGCGGCGACGATGCCCGCGAAGATTATCAGCGAGATGCCGTTGCCGACGCCCTGAGCGGTGATCTGTTCGCCAATCCACATCAAAAGCGTTGTGCCCGCCGTCAACGTGATGGCGATGATGAGGATGTTGACGGGGTTTGGGTTGAGTATCGCCGCCTTGAGCCCGATGGACATACCGATTGCCTGAGCGAACGCCAGAACGACCGTCAGCTTGCGCGTGACCTTCGTGGTTTTCTTGTGACCTTCGGCGCCTTCCTTCGACCACTGTTCGAGCGTCGGCACCACGACCGTCAACAGCTGCATGATGATTGCCGCGTTGATGTAGGGCGTGATGCTCATTGCGAAGATGGAAAACTTGCTGAACGCGCCGCCGCTGAACAGATCCAGCAGCCCGAAGAGCGAGCCGTTGTTGAAGAGCTGTTCAATCGCCGTGGGGTCCACGCCGGGCACGGGGATATGCGTGCCCATGCGGAAGACGGCGAACATCACCAGCGTGAAGATGATTCGTTGCCTGAGCTCTGGAATCCTGAAGATGTTAACAGGAGCCGCAGGCACTTCAAATCACCTCTGCAGACCCGCCGGCCGCTTCGATTTTGGCGATGGCACTCTTGGTGAAACCCTGCGCCTTGACCGAAAGCTTCTTCGTCAATTCGCCGTCGCCGAGAATCCTGACGCCGTCTTGAACGTTCTTGAGGATACCCAATTCCACGAGAGCCACCGCGTCGACCGTCATGCCGTCATCGAAGACGTTGAGCGTGGCGACGTTGACCTCGGCGTATTCCTTGCGCCAGACATTTTTAAAGCCGCGTTTGGGCAGGCGACGATAGATGGGCATCTGCCCGCCTTCGAAGCCGGGACGAACGCCGCCGCCGGAGCGTGCCTTCTGACCTTTATGCCCGCGCCCCGATGTCTTGCCGCAACCGGAGCCCGTGCCGCGTCCCACGCGAACTTTGTCCTTGCGGGCACCGTCGGTGGGTTTGAGTTCGTGCAATTTCATCAGCTTGACCTCCTCACTTATCGAGTTTGACCGAATCGTCGGCGACTTCCTCGACCTTCACCAGATGTTCGACCTTGTGAATTTGACCGCGGATTGTCGGAGAGTCCGGCAGAATCGAGAAGGAGTTCAGCCTGCGCAGACCGAGCGAACGGACTGTCCTGCGCTGAGTTTCGGGACGGCCGATGAGACTTCTGACCAGAGTGATTTTCAATTTAGCCACGTGTCGACCCTCCTCAGTTGAACAGTTCGGCGACGGTTTTGCCGCGCAGTTCGGCGACGACCTCGGCGCGCTTGAGCATCTTCAAGCCTTCGAGCGTGGCGCGAACCATGTTGTTGGGGTTGGAAGAGCCGAGAGACTTGGTCAAGATGTCGTGGACGCCGGCCAGTTCCAACACGGCACGAGCGGGACCGCCCGCGATGACGCCGGTACCTTTAGACGCGGGGCGCAACATGACTCTGCCCGCGCCGAAGACGCCGACCACACCGTGAGGAATGGAACGTTCCTTGAGCGCGACCTCGATCAAATTTTTCTTGGCGTCGTCCACGCCCTTGCGGATGGCTTCGGGAACTTCAGCGGCTTTGCCGAGTCCGACGCCGACTTTGCCGTTGCGGTTGCCAACGACGACCAGCGCACTGAACGAGAAACGCCGACCGCCCTTGACGACTTTGGCGACGCGATTTATGAAGACAACCTTCTCCTCGAATTCGGGAGTTTCGTTTGTTTCGTTTCGGGGCATTAGTAAACCTCCTCTGCTTTAGAATTTGAGACCGCCTTCGCGAGCAGCCTCAGCCAGAGCGGCAACGCGCCCGTGGTAGATGTAGCCGCCGCGATCGAAGACGACTTCGCTGATGCCTTTTTCCAGGGCCTTCTTGGCGATTGCCGCGCCGACAGCCTTGGCAGCCGCGATGTTGCCGCCCTTGCCGTTGAAGTCTTTGTCGAGCGAGCTTGCCGCCGCGAGCGTGATGCCTTTGTCGTCGTCGATGACCTGCGCGTAGATGTGCGCGAGACTGCGGAACACATTCAGGCGCGGACGCTCTGCCGTGCCCGCCAGGTGATTGCGAACGCGCAGATGTCTCTTCTGGCGCAATTTATTCTTGTCAGGTTTGAGAAGCACTGCGACTTCCTCCTTTTGATTAGCTGCGGATGTCTTGAGTATCTTCCGCGATGATTTCAATCTCGTTGCCTTCGGGGTCGACGACAACGGCCTCGTAATAGCCGTCGCCGGTAGTGCGTGCGCCGCTGACAACGATAATGCCGTCCGCGTCGAATTTTTTCATCATGTCGTCAACGTCCTTGCGATCGCCCACGCAGATGGCGATGTGATGATAGCCCGTACGGTAGCGAACTTTGTCGGCGTCGACGGAACTGCTGCGCGTCATGAGTTCAAGGCGCGAGTCGTCGTCGAACTTGAGGAAGTAATTGCTGAAGTCGTTGCGGAAGTTGGTATACTTGGAGCCCGCCTTCGCTTTGAAGTACTTGACGAAGAAATTTTTCTCCGCCTCCAAGTCATTAACATACATGGCAATGTGCTCTATTCTCATGATGTTGCCTCCGTTCAGTCAATCAAAACTAAAAACTGCCGGCGAGGATTTCGATTTCGTTGCCTTCGGGGTCTTCCACAATGCTTGCGTAGTAGCCGTCGCCAGTTTCGCGCGGGGCAGTCACGACGAAAATTCCGTCGTCTTCCAATTCGCGGGTGAGATCGTCGACAGCCTTTCTGTCGCCGACATTGAGCGCAACGTGATGATAGCCGGAACGATACTTAGCTTTCTTCGGGTCGATCATGGTTGTGCGGTGCATAATTTCGAAACGCGAGCCGTTGTCGAATACGAGGAAATAGCTGGTGAAGTCGTTGCGGAAATTCGTGTACTTTTCGCTTGCCTTCGCGCCGAAATACTTGACGAAGAAATTTTTCTCGACTTCCAAATTGTTCACGTAGATGGCAACATGTTCGATGTTCATCGATTATGCCTCCGTTCAAAACTTACTTCTTGCCCTTGGCACCGGCCTTGCCTTCTTTGCGGCGGATGTGTTCGCCGGCGTAGTGGATGCCTTTGCCCTTGTAGGGTTCGGGTTCGCGCCAGCCGCGGATATTGGCGGCGACGGCCCCGACGAGTTCTTTGTCGATGCCGTGCACGGTGATGGTCGTTGCCGTGGGAGCTTCAAACGTTATGCCCGCGGGCGGCTCGATGATGACCGGATGGGAATAGCCCAGCGACAGGTTGAGATTCTTGCCTTGCTTTGCGGCACGATAACCGACGCCGGCAATTTCCAAATTCTTGGTGAAGCCCTGCGTGACGCCGACGACCATGTTGTTGATCAGCGTGCGGCTCAAGCCGTGCAGGCTCCTGTGCGTTTTATCGTCCGAGGGGCGCACCACCGTAAGGACGCCGTCCTCAATGCTTATTTTCATTTCCGTGGAGATCCTGCGGGAAAGAGAGCCCTTGGGACCTTTGACGTGCACCAGATTATCGGGACCGACGGTAACGGTGACGCCGTCGGGAATGTGAATCGGTGCTCTACCAATACGAGACATATCAGCACCTCCAAAAGTTTACCAGACGTAGGCGATGACTTCGCCGCCGAGCCCTGCCTTGCGAGCCTGTTTATCGCTCATGATGCCCTGCGATGTGGAGATGATGGCGACGCCCAGGCCGCCGAGCACGCGGGGCAGGTCTTTGCGTTTGGAATAGGCTCTCAGACCCGGTCTGGAGATGCGCTTGATGCCCGTGATGACTTTTTGCCGATCGGGTCCGTATTTGAGTTTGACGGTGAGGACGCCCTGCTTGTTGTCGGCAACGAAGGCGTAATCTTTGATGTACCCTTCGCGCTTAAGCACGTCGGCGATGGCGATTTTGATTTTGGAACCGGGGATTTCCACCTTTTCGTGGAAGACGGAATTTGCATTGCGAATGCGCGTGAGCATGTCCGCAACAGGATCAGTCATTCCCATAGAACCGATATCCTCCTTTCGATAGATAGACGATTACCAGCTGGCTTTGGTGATGCCGGGGATGGCTCCGGCGTAGGACTGAACACGGAAGCAGATACGGCACATTTCGAACTTGCGGATGTAGCCGTGGGGTCTGCCGCAGATTTTGCAACGGTTGTATTTGCGCGTGGAGAATTTGGGTTCTTTGCTCCACTTTTCGATCAAAGCTTTCTTTGCCATTTGATGATTCATCTCCCCTCAAGCGTTGGCGAACGGCATGCCCATCAGCGCAAGGAACTCACGCGCCTCTTCGTCGGTCTTTGCTGTAGTGACGACGATTATGTCCATGCCACGGATCTTGTCGATCTTGTCGTATTCGATTTCGGGGAAGATGAGCTGTTCTTTGACGCCGACAGCGTAGTTGCCGCGCCCGTCGAAGGATTTACGGCTGACACCGCGGAAGTCGCGCACGCGCGGCAGGGCGATGTTCATGAATTTATCGAGGAACTCATACATGCGCCGACCGCGAAGGGTGACCTTGCAACCGATTGCCATGCCCTGGCGCAATTTCCATGCCGCCAAAGATTTTCTGGCGCGGGTGATGACGGGTTTCTGACCGGCGATAATTGTCAAGTCCGCGATTGCCGATTCGAGTGCCTTGGCGTTGCCGACGGCGTCTCCGCATGCCATGTTGATGACGATCTTTTCGAGCTTGGGCACCTGCATGACGTTCTTGTAGGAAAATTTCTCCGTCATAGCGGCGACGACCTCGCTCTTGTACTTGTCCAAAAGTCTGCTCACGATAACACCTCCTTACTTGGCTGAATCGACGACCTCGCCGCAGTGTTTGCAGACGCGGACGTTTTTGCCGGCAACTTGTTTATGAGCGATGCGCGTGGGTTTGTTGCAGGCGGGGCACACGACCTGAACCTTGCAGGCGGGCAGGGGCATTTCCTTGGTGATGATGCCGCCGTTGGGAACCTTCAGATTCGGTTTGGTGTGGCGTTTGACCTTGTTGATGCCTTCAACGATGACCTTGCCTGCGCTGGGCATGCTGGTGATGACTTTGCCTTGCTTGCCTTTGTCTTTGCCGCTGAGGACGACGACCGTGTCGCCCTTCTTGACGTGCAGTTTAACGAGTGACAACTCGGCACCTCCTCTCTTACAAAACTTCCGGCGCGAGGGAAATGATCTTCATGAAATCTTTCTCGCGCAGTTCGCGGGCGACCGGTCCGAAGATACGCGTACCGCGGGGCGTCTTGTCCTCTTTGATGATAACGGCGGCGTTCTCGTCGAAGCGGATATAGGAGCCGTCGGGGCGGCGCAGACCCTTCTTCGTGCGCACGACCACGGCTTTGACGACGTCGCCCTTCTTGACCTGACCGCCGGGCGTTGCGCTCTTGACGGACGCGACGATAATGTCGCCGATGTTTGCATAGCGACGGAACGAGCCGCCGAGCACGCGGATGCACATGATTTCCTTGGCGCCGGTGTTGTCGCCGACGTTCAACCTGGATTGCTGCTGAATCACGGTGTGACCTCCTTCCCCGAATTATTTCGCCTTCTCGACGATTTTGACGAGCCGCCAGCGTTTTTCTTTGGACAGCGGGCGCGTCTCCATGATGGAAACTTTGTCGCCGATGTTGGCTTCGTTGTTCTCGTCGTGCGCTTTGAACTTGACGGTGCGCTTGACGGCCTTGTCGTAGAGTTTGTGTTGAACGAGTTCTTCGATGGCGACGACGATGGTCTTCTGCATTTTGTTGCTGACGACCTTGCCGACGCGAACCTTGCGCTCGTTGCGTTTGACTTGTTCGCTCACGTTATCGCCTCCGTTCACTGTCTGATGCCCAGTTCGCCTTCGCGCTGAATGGTTTTGACCTGCGCGATGGAACGTTTGACTTCGCGGATGCGCATGGGGTTTTCCAGCTGACCGGTGGCGTGCTGAAAGCGGAGGTTGAACAATTCTTCCTTGAGCGATTTGATTTTGGCAGCCTGTTCGTCCGCGCTCATTTCGCGAATTTCATTAACCTTCATGAGCTTCACCGCCTTCTTTAGCTTCGGCTTGAGCTTCCGCCGCGTGTTCCTGTTCGTAAGCCGCGTGCGCCGCTTTCTTTGCGTCGGCAAGGGTTTCGTTCACCACGGGGACATAGACGTCGCCCTGATGATCGCTGACGACGAACTTGGTCTTAATCGGCAGTTTGTGACCTGCCAGGCGCATTGCTTCGGCGGCGATTTCTTTGGGAACGCCGGCCATTTCAAACAGCACGCGACCGGGCTTGACGACGGCGACCCAGTATTCGGGTGAGCCTTTGCCGGAGCCCATGCGAGTTTCGGCGGGCTTGGCAGTGACGGGCTTGTCGGGGAAAATTTTTATCCAGACCTGACCGCCGCGGCGGATGTAACGTGTCATTGCGATACGCGCCGCCTCAATCTGACGGTTGGTGATCCAGGCGGGTTCCAGTGCAACGAGTCCATATTGCCCGTGAGCAATGGTGTTGCCGCGGTTTGCCTTGCCCTTCATGCGGCCGCGGAATTGTTTGCGATATTTTGTCCTCTTCGGAATCAACATTACGCGTCACTCCCTTCAGCTTGGCGGACGGTCTTGTCCTTCTTGTCGGGGAGAATTTCGCCTTTGAAGATCCAAACCTTGATGCCGATGCGCCCGTAGGTTGTGTTGGCTTCAGCGAAACCGTAATCGATGTCCGCGCGCAGTGTATGCAACGGGATGGAGCCTTCGCGATAGGATTCGCTGCGGGCGATTTCCGCGCCGCCGAGGCGTCCGCTGCAGGCGATTTTGATACCTTTGGCACCGAGACGCATTGTGCGCCCGACAGCCTGTTTCATTGCGCGGCGGAAGGCGATGCGCCGTTCCAACTGCGAGGCAATGTTTTCCGCCACGAGCAACGCGTCCATGTCCGGCTGACGGATTTCCATGATGTTGATGTCGACGCGTTTGTCGGTGAGCTTTTTGAGCTTGTCCTTGATCTCCTCGATGCCCTTGCCGCCGCTCTTGATGACGGTGCCGGGTTTTGCCGTGTGAATGGTGAGCCGAATGCGTTTCTCCGAGCGTTCGATCTCGATGCGCGAAATGCCCGCCGAGCTGAGCTTGTCGTCGGTCTTGATGGCTTTGCGGATTTTGATATCTTCGTGCAGATTGGTGGCGAAATCTTTATCCGCGTACCATTTGGCGTCCCACGTCTTGACGATGCCCAGGCGAATTCCGTGCGGATGTACCTTCTGACCCAAACCGTTTCCCTCCTTCGTTTAGTTTTGTTCGTCGGCCTTTTCTTTGACGACAACCGTGATGTGCGAGGTGTGCTTGAGAATGCTGAACGCTTGCCCGCGCGAACGGGGGTGATACCTCTTGATTGTCGGACCCTGATCGACGAAACAGGTCGACACGAAAAGTTTGTCGGCGTCCATGTCGAAATTGTTTTCGGCGTTGGCGACGGCAGACTTGAGAACTTTTTCGATGAGCGTTGCGCCGCGTTTGGGCGTGAATTTGAGAATCGCGAAGGCGTCGGCAATTTCTTTGCCGCGGATCAGATTCATCACGATGCGAACTTTGCGCGGCGCGATTCTGACGTACTTGGCAACAGCTCTGCCCTCTTTGATAACTTCTTTACCTTCTGCCACGTGAGCCCCTCCTTCCTGCAGAATGTTGACGGATTATTTGAGCGACATCTTGCGCTCTTCGCCCGCGTGCCCTTTGAAGGTGCGGGTGGGCGCGAATTCGCCGAGCTTGTGCCCGACCATATCTTCGGTGACGTAAACGGGAACGTGCTTGCGACCGTCGTGCACGGCGATGGTGTGTCCGACGAACGCAGGAAGAATCGTTGAGCTGCGCGACCACGTGCGGATGACCTTCTTGTCGTTGGCGGCGTTGAGAGCCTCGACTTTGGCGAGAAGTTTTTCCTGCACGAACGGGCCTTTCTTAACAGACCTGGACAAAATATTTTCCTCCCTTCGCCGAGATTATTTGCGACGACGAACGATGAGTTTGTCGGACGCTTTCTTCTTGCGGGTCTTGGCACCCATTGCGCATTTGCCCCACTTGGTGACGGGGTGTTTGCGACCGACGGGGCTGCGACCTTCGCCGCCGCCGTGCGGATGATCGACAGGGTTCATTGCCACGCCGCGGTTTGCAGGACGAATGCCGAGCCAACGCGAGCGACCCGCCTTGCCGATGGTGATGTTCTCGTGATCAAGGTTGCCGACCTGCCCGATTGTCGCGCGGCAGTTGATGTGAATCTTGCGCACCTCGCCCGACGGCATGCGAATCGTGGCGTAAATGCCTTCCTTTGCCATGAGCTGTGCGGCGACACCCGCGGAGCGAACGAGTTGCCCACCCTTGCCGATTTTCATCTCGATGTTGTGAATGAGCGTGCCGACGGGGATATTTTTCAGCGGCAGAGCGTTGCCGGTCTTGATGTCGGCTTCGGGGCCGCTTTCGACTTTGTCGCCGACCTTGAGACCGTTGGGCGCGAGAATGTAGCGTTTTTCGCCGTCAGCATAATGAAGCAGGGCGATGCGTGCGCTGCGGTTGGGATCGTATTCAATCGTGGCGACCTTGGCGGGGATGCCGTCTTTGTTGCGTTTGAAGTCGATGATGCGATAGCGACGCTTGTGCCCGCCGCCTTGATGACGCACCGTCAAACGTCCCTGCTGATTGCGACCGCCGTGTTTTTTGAGCGGGGCGAGCAAAGATTTTTCGGGTTTGTCGGTGGTGATTTCCTCGAACGTCGAAACAGTCATGTGGCGGCGTCCGGGGGTATAGGGCTTGAAAGATTTGATACCCACTGTTTAACCTCCTTCGTCGAAAATTTTTCAGGGCGCGAAGAATTCGATGGTCTCGCCCGCCTCAAGCTTGACGATTGCTTTTTTGTAGCTGTTCGTCTTGCCGACGGTGCGACCGCGGCGTTTGGTCTTGCCCTTGACGTTGATCGTGTTGACGTCGAGAACTTTCTTGCCGAAAATTTCACGGACGGCGTCAGCGATTTGAATCTTGTTGGCGCGCTTGTCAACGACGAAAACGAACTTGCCCTCCGCCATGAGCTCGGTGGTGTGCTCGGTGATGAGCGGGCGAATCAGAATGTCTCTGGCATCCATCAGATGTACACCTCCTCGATTTTCGCAACCGCGTCTTTCGTGAGGAAGAGTTTGTCGCTGTTGAGAATGTCATAGACGTTGAGCTGAAGCGCGGCGATTGCCTTGGCGTTGGGAAGGTTGCGCGAAGAGCGCGTGACGTTGTCGATGAGTTCTTCGGTGATGAACAGGGACTTGCACTCGTCCACGCCGAAAGTTTTCTGCAGCTCGACGAACTTTTTGGTCTTGGGCTCGTCGAAGTTGAGTTCGCTCAACACGATCAAGTTGCCTTCGTTGAGTTTGTCGGTGAGCACGCACTTCAATGCGAGGCGACGCTGTTTGCGGGGCATGCTGAACGAATAATCGCGGGGGTGCGGACCAAAGATAGTTCCGCCGCCGCGCCAGAGCGGACTTCTGCGCGAGCCTGCGCGGGCGCGACCGGTGCCCTTCTGCCGCCAGGGTTTCTTGCCGCCGCCGCGAACGTCAGAGCGGGTCTTCGTTGAATGCGTGCCCTGTCGCCACGACGCCATCTGCATAACGAGAGCCTGATGAACGAGCCCTTCGTTGACTTCCACGCCGAAGATATCGTCGCTCAATTCGATGTCGCCGACCTTGGCGTTGGTCATATCGTAAACTGCTGCTGTTGGCATATCGTTTCCTCCTTTCGGTGATTATTTGTGCTTACGGGTGGGTTTGACGGTTTCGCGCACGATGACGAGACCTTTCTTCGGACCGGGGATCGCGCCTTTGATGAGGAGCAAATTTCTGTCCGCGTCGACCTTAACGACGGCGAGCCGCTGAACTGTGGTGCGAGTGCCGCCCATGCGACCGGGAAGTCTCTTGCCTTTGATGACACGACCGCCGGGACCGGACAGCATTGCGCCCGTGGAGCCGGGTTCGCGGTGAGATTTGGAGCCGTGACCCATAGGACCGCGCGCGAAGTTGTGACGCTTGACGGTGCCCGCGAAGCCTTTGCCCTTCGACGTGCCGATAACGTCAACGAGTTCGCCTTCCGCAAAAATATCCACGCCGATGACGTCGCCGACTTTGTATTCGGATTCGGACGACAGGCGCAGTTCGCGGATAAACTTGACGGGTTTGATGTCCGCCTTCTTGAACTGACCCATGTCGGGTTTGTTGACCTTGTTCTCTTTCACGTCGCCGAAGCCGATTTGAACGCCGAAGTAGCCGTCCGTGTCGACGGTCTTGTTGCGGACGACGACGTTTTTGCCGGTCTCAACGACGGTGACGGGGATAACGCGACCTTCAGCCGTGAAAATCTGCGTCATGCCCAGCTTGATGCCCAAGATTGCCTTTGCCAATGTTTCCACCTCCTCAGACCTTGATCTCGATGTCAACACCGGCGGGCAAGTCCAGCCGCATGAGCGCATCAACAGTCTTGTGCGTCGGCTGAAGGATGTCAATCAGACGTTTGTGCGTGCGCATCTCGAATTGTTCACGCGAGTCTTTGTTGACGTGGGGCGAGCGCAGAATCGTGTAGATGTTTTTCTCCGTGGGCAGGGGGATGGGGCCCGAAACTGCCGCGCCGGTTTTGCGAGCGGTCTCCACGATTTTGGCCGCGCTCTGATCCAACGACTTGTGGTCGTAGGCTTTGAGGCGGATGCGAATCTTCTGTTGCTTTGCCAAAACAATTCCTCCTTAGTCGAGAGTCTCAAGCCCTCAACGTTGCTCCGCGGCAGTTCCCTTGACGGGGCGGAACTTCCCCGCCGAGCCATCTGCCGTGTCACAGCTTTTAACGGCGTGTTGCCGAATAAAAATTATAGCAAGCGTCGCCGTCGGTTTCAAGAAATTTTTTCACAGCCCCAAGTGATTCAGGCAGTGACGCAAAATTTTTTCGGCGTTGGTGCCGGGCAAAACTTCGGCTTCGGGGTTGGGCGCGTTGTCCCAAACGGTGACGTAAACCCAGTTTGCGAGGCGACCGCCGTCGGGATTGGTCTTCGTGAACTGCCAGGTGACGCCGACGCAACTGCCGTCGGTTTCGACCATTTTGGTGCGGACGTTTGCCCAGCTGAACTTGCCGGAGCCGCCCTCAATCGTCTCGTCGACGATGTACCAAGCGGAGTCGTTGTCGTCCGAACAGATCCAAACGTCCTGCGCGTTGACAGTCGTGAACGTCATGAGCAACGTCAACATCAGCGCAAAAAAAATTTTCCTCATGCCGCTGAACCTCCGAGGAAGTCTGCCAATCAGCAAGGGCGGCCGGCAATCAGTTCTTGGGCTGACTACCGACCGCCTCACCGATTTGTTGGACAGGTTGCCAAAAATTTTTTACGCGTCGATAATGTCGATGACACGACCCGAGCCGACAGTGTGGCCGCCTTCACGGATAGCGAAGAGCAGACCTTTTTCGATGGCGATCGGGGTGATGAGTTCGACGGTCATTTCGATGTGGTCACCAGGCATGCACATCTCGGCTGCGTTGCCGTTGGTGTCCTTCAGGTCGCTGACCACGCCCGTGACGTCGGTGGTGCGGAAGTAGAACTGCGGGCGATAGTTTGCGAAGAACGGGGTATGACGGCCGCCTTCGTCTTTGGTCAGGACGTAGACTTGAGCTTTGAACTTCGTGTGCGGGTGAATGGTGCCGGGCTTGGCGATAACTTGACCGCGTTCGATTTCCTTGCGGTCGACGCCGCGCAGGAGAACACCGACGTTGTCGCCGGCAACCGCGCTGTCGAGGAGCTTGCGGAACATTTCGATGCCCGTGGCGACAGTCTTGCGGGGTTCGTCGCGCAGACCGACGATTTCGACGGGATCGTTGAGTTTGAGTTCACCGCGTTCCACACGACCCGTGGCGACGGTGCCGCGACCGGTGATCGTGAAGACGTCTTCGACCGGCATAAGGAACGGTTTATCGGTGTCGCGTGCGGGCGTGGGGATGTATTCGTCGACAGCGTCGAGGAGCTTGAGGATGTTAGCCTTCTGCTCTTCGTTGCCTTCCAGAGCCAACAGAGCCGAGCCGGCGATAACGGGGATGTCGTCGCCGGGGAATTCGTACTTGCTGAGAAGTTCGCGAACTTCCATTTCAACGAGTTCAAGCAGTTCAGGATCGTCAACTTGGTCGACTTTGTTGAGGAAGACGACGATAGCGGGAACACCGACTTGGCGGGCAAGCAGGATGTGCTCACGGGTCTGGGGCATGGGGCCATCAGAGGCAGCCACGACGAGGATTGCGCCGTCCATCTGCGCCGCGCCGGTGATCATGTTCTTGATGTAGTCGGCGTGACCGGGGCAGTCGACGTGAGCGTAGTGACGCTTGTCGGTCTCGTATTCGACGTGCGCGGTGTTAATCGTGATGCCGCGTTCGCGTTCTTCGGGAGCCTTGTCGATGTTCTCGTAGCTTTCGAATTTGGCGAAACCTTTTTCCGCGAGGACTTTGGTGATAGCTGCCGTCAAGGTCGTCTTGCCGTGGTCGATGTGACCGATGGTGCCGATGTTGACGTGCGGTTTGCTGCGGTCAAATTTCTGCTTTGCCATTAAGTAAACACTCCTTTGGTTGGTGCGCAATGCGCGGTTAAAAAATTTCCGAGCCGTTAATTGGTCGGCTCACCCTTGTATCTCGCAACGATGGTGTCCGAAATGCTCTTCGGAACTTCGTCGTAATAAGCGACTTCCATTGAGTAGGTGCCGCGCCCTTGCGTTTTGGAACGCAGGTCTGTTGAGTAGCCGAACATCTCCGACAGGGGAACGAACGCGTGGATAATCTGCAGATTGTTGCGCGGCTCCATGCCGTCGATTTTGCCGCGGCGTGAATTCAAGTCGCCGATGACGTCGCCCATGTAATCTTCGGGGACGGTGACTTCAACTTTGACATACGGCTCAAGCAGGACGGGTTGAGCTTTCTCCGCGGCGGCTTTGAAGGCGAGAGAACCTGCGATTTTGAACGCTGCCTCTGAGCTGTCGACCTCGTGGAAGCTGCCGTCGTAGACTGTGGCTTTGACGTCGACGATTGGGAAGCCGGCAAGCACGCCGTTTTCCATAGCCTGACGGACGCCCGCCTCGATGGGGTTGATGTATTCCTTCGGGATGACGCCGCCGACGATTTTGTTCTCGAAGACGAAGCCCGCGCCTGTCTCGTTGGGTTCGATCTCCAGCCAGCAGTGACCGTATTGACCGTGACCGCCCGTCTGCCGAACGAATTTACCTTCAGCCTTCTGTGCGCGGCGAATGGTCTCGCGGTAGGCAACTTGCGGCTCGCCGACCTTGCAATCGACTTTGAACTCGTCAAGCATGCGATCAACGATGATCTGCAGATGAAGTTCGCCCATGCCGCTGATGATGACCTGACCGGTCTCGGAGTCGGTGCGGACTTTGAAAGTCGGATCTTCCTCGGCAAGCTTCTGCAGGGCGACGCCCATCTTGTCCTGATCGTTCTTGGTGGCGGGTTCCACGGCGACCGAGATGACGGGGTCGGGGAATTCCATTGACTCCAGGATAATCGGGTGCGTCTCGTCGCAGAGGGTGTCGCCCGTCGTCGTATCTTTCAAGCCGACGACCGCCGCGATGTCCCCGCTGTAGAGGTAATTGATTTCCTTGCGGTTGTTGGCGTGCATCTGAAGGATTCGCCCAATGCGTTCCTTGCGACCTTTGGTTGAGTTGTAGACGTAGCTGCCGCTCTTCAAGACGCCGCTGTAAACTCTGACGAAGGCGAGTCTGCCGACGAACTGGTCAGTCATAATCTTGAACGCGAGCGCGGCGAAAGGTTCTTCGTCGCTTGCGGGGCGATTATCCTCGGTGCCGTCGGGCGTGATGCCTTCAATCGGTTTGATATCCGTCGGCGCGGGCATGTAATCAACAATCGCATCGAGCAGAGGTTGAACGCCGCGGTTGCGATAGGACGTGCCGCAGGTGACGGGCGTCATATTGCAATCAATCGTTGCGCGGCGGATAATCGCTTTGACTTCGTCGACGGTAACTTCTTCGCCGCCGAGATATTTTTCCATGAAGTCATCGTCGAGCTCCGCGCAAGCCTCCAACAGTTTATCGCGATAATCTTCCGCCATGTCGAGCATGTCGTCGGGGATATCGACTTCGGTGGCGACTTTGCCCAGGTCGTCTTCGTAGACAATGGCTTCCATCTTCACCAGGTCGATTATACCGCGGAAGGTGTCCTCCGCGCCGATTGGCAACTGAATGGCGACGGCGTTTGTGTGCAGACGGTCACGCATCATCTGAATGACGTGGTAGAAGTCCGCGCCGGTGATGTCCATCTTGTTGACGTATGCCATGCGCGGGACGTTGTAGCGTTCAGCCTGCCGCCAAACGGTTTCAGTTTGAGGCTCGACGCCGCCGCGTGCCGTCAAAACTGCAAGTGCGCCGTCCAAAACTCTCAAAGAACGTTCGACTTCAACCGTGAAGTCCACGTGACCGGGCGTGTCGATGATGTTGATCCGATGATCTTTCCAGTGGCAGGTCGTCGCCGCGGAAGTGATTGTGATGCCGCGTTCCTGCTCCTGCTTCATCCAGTCCATAGTCGCCGCGCCTTCGTGCACCTCGCCGAGCTTGTGATTGACGCCCGTATAAAACAGGATACGTTCGGTAGTGGTGGTCTTGCCGGCGTCTATGTGCGCCATGATACCAATGTTGCGAGTTTTTTCCAGTGAAAACTCTCTAGACACGAAACTTGCTCCTTACCAGCGATAGTGGGCGAAAGCCTTGTTGGCTTCGGCCATCTTGTGCGTATCTTCCTTCTTCTTAATGGACGCTCCGGTATTGTTCGCCGCGTCCATCAGTTCGCCGGAGAGTCTTGCGTCCATTGTCTTTTCGCCGCGCAGCCGAGCATAATTGACCAGCCAGCGGATACCGAGCGTCTGACGGCGGTCGGGGCGAACTTCGACGGGGACTTGGTAGTTGGCACCGCCCACACGGCGTGCACGAACTTCCAAAACGGGCATAACATTCTTCAGCGCCGTCTCGAAGACTTCCAGCGGATCTTTGCCGGTCTTTTCGCGGATGGTCTCGAAGGCATCATACACCACGCGCTGAGCCACGCTCTTCTTGCCCGACAGCATGACCTTGTTGATGAACTTCGCAACCGTCTTGGAATGATAGACAGGATCCGGCAGAACGTCGCGTTTAGGCACAGAACCTTTTCTTGGCATTCTTGCTCCTCCTTAGAAAAATTTCAGCCGCGGATTACTTCTTCTTGACCTTGGCCTTCTTGGCGCCATATTTGGAACGCGCCTGCTTGCGGTCTTGCACGCCTGCGGTATCGAGGGAGCCGCGAATGATATGGTAGCGAACACCCGGCAGATCCTTGACACGCCCGCCGCGGATAAGAACAACGCTGTGCTCCTGCAAGTTGTGCCCGATGCCGGGGATGTATGCAGTGACTTCGATAGCGTTGGTCAAGCGGACACGCGCAACCTTGCGAAGTGCCGAGTTCGGTTTCTTGGGCGTCGTCGTATAAACGCGAGTGCACACGCCGCGTTTTTGCGGACACTCTTTCAGAGCCGGTGCCGTGGATTTCTCTTCTTGGCTTTGACGACCCTTCCTCACCAGCTGATTTATGGTTGGCATGCGCCCACCTCCTTCCAAAATTTTCATGCCTTTCAAAAGCGGCGCCATATTATCATTGCCCAAAATGCTTGTCAAGGCTTTTGTGGCGCGACCTTTAAAAACACCACATCCTCTGATAAAGTTCGTGCTTAATCGGCGCGGCGACGGGCAAAATCGCTATGAACGCTTGTTGACTTTAAGCGGGGATTTTTCTATAATTTCAATTCAGAAAACAACGAGGATTGGGTCTGCCGAAAGGCGGTCGCAAGGATGTCTTACAACGGAATGTATCTTACAGGGAGGTAACCGTCATGTCTATGAAAATAGCCAACGATGCCCAGACGAACAAGGCACTCAACGCTTACAACAAGAACAAGACGTATGCCGAAAAAAATTTCGAACGCGTAGCCAACGGCATGAAGATCATCGGCGCGGCCGATAACTCTTCGGCGTATGCAATAAGCGAACGCATGCGCGAGCTGATTCGCTCTTTTTCGCAAGACGAGCAAAATGTTCAGAACGGCACGTCAATCGTCAAGACGGCCGAACGCGCCATTGATCAAATCGTTCAGAATCTGCGCACGCTTAAAGAGCTGGCTCTCGATTCCGCAAACGATTCCAACACCAACGAAGACCGCCGCGTCATCCAAAAGGAATTCGACCAGATTGTCGCCACGATTGACGAGATTGCATTGGGGACGAATTACAACGGCAAGTTCCTGCTAAACGGCAGTTATCTGGCACCCGAACCCGACAAGGGCAATACGACAGTCGACGGGATCATCGACGGCTTTTACGCCGGCTACAACGCTACATCGACGTCGAGAGACTATAACGGTGCAGGAGCGGGCTCAAGGTGGCGGTTTGAAGTTCAGCAGAGCTTCGCCTATTCTTATGACCCCGACTCGCCCGTAGCGGCTCCAAATTTTTCCGCGTATGTCGACTTCTCCAGCATGGACGTCATTGGCGAATACCCGCAGTGTTTGCATCGGCAGGGCTTTGCGGTTTTGTGCGGCGGGTGTATGCAGTTCATCAACGTAATCTTCGACGCAACCAAGAGTGCTTCCGAATCCACCGTTGGCAGACCGCCCGCGCCCGGCAACAATCAGGCAAAAGAATTCGTCATCGGCGTGCGCGACGTGAACAGTGCCGAAGACTTGCCCAAGGCAATCCTCCAGGGGATTTACGTGAACTCCTCAAGCGTGCCCGGCGTCTCCACCGAAGATAATTCAATGGTTGACTACAATCACGAGTTGCGGATTCGCGTTGATCCTCAAGACAGCTCCAAAATCATGTTCCAGAAGAACGGTCCCGATTTGCAATTCAGAAATCGCCCGATAAAGCTCGGCACGGAAGGCAATCCCCTTTGGGTTCAGCACGGCACCCGCTCCGGTCAGCGCATTCATCTCTACATTAACCCAATGGACGCCAGCACGCTCGGCATCGATACGTTGAGCGTGCGCACGCGCGACGAAGCTCTGTCGACCATCAGTGCCATCACCACGGCGATAGGTTATTCCCTCAACGAGGCGACGACGATGGGTGCTTACCTGCAACGCCTGGAGACGACCAACCTTTCAATCGCCACGATGAACGAAAACATTCAGGCGGCAGAGTCGACCATCCGCGACGCCGACATGGCGAAGGAAATGACCGAGTACGTGCGCTACAACATCCTCAACCAATCGTCGCAGGCAATGCTCGCCCAATCGCAGCAACAAGAAGAAAACGTCCTGGGCTTTATCCGCTGAACATAGACACCGACAAAAAATCTCCTCGCTTATTCGCGGGGAGATTTTTTTTTGCGTCGGGTGACGAATTATTTCTTCTTGGCGGCGACACGGATTGACAGCTCGCGCAGTTGTTTGTCGTCGACTTCGCTGGGCGCGTGGCTCATCGGGTCGATTGCGCTCTGCGTCTTCGGGAAGGGAATGACGTCGCGGATTGATTTGCGTTTCGCCATGAGCATGACCAGACGATCGAGCCCGAAGGCAATTCCGCCGTGCGGCGGCGTGCCGTATTCGAAGGCGTCCATCAGGAAGCCGAACTTTGCGTGAGCCTCGTCGTGCGTAAGACCAATCGCCTCGAAAACTTTTTCCTGCAAGTCGCTGCGATAAATCCTCAGGCTGCCGCCGCCGACTTCCACGCCGTTCAAGACGATATCGTAAGCATTCGCCTTCACGCGGGCGGGGTCGGTGAGCAGGAAGTCGATATCCTCTTCGCGCGGCGCAGTGAACGGGTGATGCATTGCCTTATAACGTTTGTCCTCCTCGACGTATTCAAACATCGGGAAGTCGACAATCCACAGGAAGCAGAGCTTGTCGGGGTCAATCAGATTGCGACGACGAGCCATCTCCAGACGCAGTTCGCCGAGTGCCTGAGCGACAACCGAAGCCTTATCACCGACGACCAGGAGCAAATCGCCCGTCTTGCAACCCGTTGCCTGTTTGATTCGGTCAAAAGTTTCGTCGCTGTAAAATTTCTTGAACGGAGATTTCACGCCGTCGGCGGTGTACTGAATCCACGCCAGACCCTTCGCGCCGTAAATCTTGACGAATTCGACGAGCCCATCGAGTTCGCGGCGGGGAATGTCGGCGTAATCGTCGACGCGAATGACTTTGACTTGCCCGCCGTTTTCGAGCACGCTGTTAAAAACTTTGAAGTCCGAGCCGCCGACGAATTCGGAGATGTCTTGCAGTTCCATGCCGAAGCGCAGGTCGGGCTTGTCGCTGCCGAAGCGCGTCATTGCCTCGTCCCAACTCATGCGCAGGAACGGCGTCTGAACCTTAACGTCGAGCGTCGTCTCGAAAATTTTTTTGATGAGCCCTTCCATAATCGTGATGATGTCGTCTTGGTTGAGGAAGGACGTTTCGATATCGAGCTGCGTGAATTCGGGCTGACGGTCGGCGCGCAGGTCTTCGTCGCGGAAACAACGCACGATCTGGAAATATTTTTCGAAGCCGCTGACCATGAGCAGTTGCTTGAAGATTTGCGGAGACTGCGGCAGAGCGTAGAATTGTCCGGGGTTCAATCTGCTCGGCACGAGAAAATCGCGGGCACCTTCGGGCGTGGAGCGGCACAGCATCGGCGTTTCGATTTCCAGGAAGCCGTTCTCGTCCAGATAGTCGCGCATGATTTTGGTGACGCGGTGGCGCAAGATGATGTTCTTCTGCATTTCGGGTCGGCGCAAATCCAGATAGCGATAGCGCAGGCGAATCATTTCGTCAGCGTCCACACCGTCTTGAATATAGAACGGCGGAGTCTTCGCGCGGTTGAGAATGCGCAGTTCCGTGACGAGGACTTCAATCTCGCCCGTCGCCATCTTCGGGTTGATTGTATCTGCCGAACGCGCACGAACATTGCCGCGCACGCCGATGACGAATTCGTTGCGGAGTGTCTCTGCCTTAGCAAAGTCGAGCCCCTCTGTCGAGCCGTCGAAGACGATTTGCACGATGCCGCTGCGGTCGCGCATGTCAACGAAGATCAAACCGCCGTGGTCGCGTCGACGTGATACCCAACCCGCCAGCTGAACTTGTGCGCCGACGTCAGTGATGCGCAGCTCTCCGCAATGATGTGTTCGTTCCAAACCTGTCAGTGTTTCCAAAAAAATTACCTCCCTTTGCGTCCGTCAATCATAGTTAACGGCGGCGATTCTGTCAACGGCAACGGCAGCGGCTTCAACATCGAGCGGCGGAAATTTTTTTTGCTATGATGCAGACACTGCCGCACCCTCCGGCGGTAACTCGACGCATGAGGAGGAAGGTGGGAGCATGACAGAAGTCTTCATCGCGCTCAGCGTGAGCGTTGTGGGGAGCGCGATTGGCGGTGCTATCGGTACCGTCGTCGTTCACTACATCATCAAACGCTGGTTCTAAGCGGCAGCAGGATCCCTGTCCGTTGACCGAATCGCACTCGGTTAGGGCAAAACGAAGCCCCCGTACGGTATCGCACTCCGTGCGGGGGTTTTCGTTCGGTGAAAGTATGACAGATACTGCAGTCTTCATCACAATAGTCTTCTTATCGTGCACGGTCAATCTATCACACGCCCGCGCCGTTGTCAACGAAAAAACTCCTCGCCTTCGTTGACGGGGAGTTTGATTTTGCCGCGGGGAAATTATTTCTTTTGGCGTTCGCAGACTTGGTTGCCGACGGTGCAGGAAGTTTTGCACGCGCTCTGGCACGACGCCTGGCATTCGCCGCAGCCGCCCTTGGCGAGCGTGGATTGCAGGTTCGGCTTGTTGATGGTCTTGATGTGTTTCATGCTATCAGCTCCTAAAATTTATCGCGTGCGGTCGACGATGAAGTCCGCGATTTGCTCAAGGGCAAGGCTTGCGGAAGTTTTCAGCGTGAACGGCAGATTGACGCGCGCCGAATCGATGTGAGCTTCCGCCCGCGTGCGGCAATAGTCAACCGCGTCCGTGGCACGAATAATTTTTATCGCGGCGTCGATGTCGGCAGAGGACACTTCGCCGCGCGTGACGAGTTCGCTGAGTTTGTCGGCGTCGCCGCTGACTTCCAACGCGCGAATCACCGGCAGGGTAATGACGCCGCTCTTGAGGTCGCCGCCGTGAGGTTTGCCCGTGACTGTCTCGTCGCCGAAGAAATCCAACAGGTCGTCGATGATTTGGAACGCCAGCCCCAAGCCCGAACCGTAGGCAGTGAGGTTGGCAACTTCGCGGGCAGTCATGTTGGCGACGATGCCGCCGAGTTTGCAACAGCTCGACAGAAAAATCGCGGTCTTCAAGTTGATACGCGTGTAGTATTCGCTCATGGTCGGCACGACGAACAGCGAACGATCCTGACGAATCTCGCCTATGCAAAGATTCTTGACGAGGTTGGACAGCGTCATTTGAACTGCGCCGCCGTAATCGTTTTCCGCAACGAGCTGGAAGGCTTTGGCGAAGAGCCAATCGCCGATGAGCACGGCAATCTGCGCGCCGTATTTGGAGTTGGCGGTCTCGACGCCGCGACGTTTCTTGCTCGTGTCGATGATGTCGTCGTGAACGAGGCTCGCCGTGTGAATCAGTTCCAACGCCGTGGCAAGCGGCATGGTCTTTTCGGGCGGGCAATCGGCTTTGGCATTGGCGCAAAGGACGAACAGCATCGGGCGCAGACGTTTGCCGCCGCGAATCAACGGCTCGCACGCCTCGAAGATGAACGGGTCTTCCGAAATTGCTTGACGAATCTGTTCTTCCAACACGCGCAAATTTTTTGCCGCCGCTTCGTTCAATGCCGCCACGAAATTCAACCGCCTCACCTGCTCCGAAAATTTCTGTCGATTCTATCACACGCCGCCCGCTCTGTCAAAAACGGTTGTTGCCTCAGTCACGTCAGCGAACGAGTTCGTAGCCGGCGTTGGCGATAACTTTGGCGAAGTCGTCGGCAGGAATTTCTTTCGTTGCGGTGACGGTTGCCGTGTTCGTCTCCAAGCTCACGTCGACGCCCGTGACGCCGTCCATCTTCGCAAGCGCATCGTGCACGTGCTTCTGACAATGCTTGCACATCATGCCTTCGACCTTCAATGTTGTTTGCATTTGAGTTGCCTCCTTGGTGATTGTGATTGGAATGATCTCTGTGCGGACTTCGACGCGGCGTTCGATATCTGCGCGGGCGGTTGAGTGATTGACGCGGAAAAATCTCAGGCGCAGGGCGTTGAGCACGACGCACACGCTCGACAGGCTCATTGCCGCGGCACCGATAATCGGAGAGAGCTTGAGCCCGAACGCCGGATAAAAAATCCCCGCCGCCAACGGAATGCACACGACGTTATAAAAGAACGCCCAGAACAAATTTTGGCGAATGTTGGTCATAACCGCGCGGCTCAGTCGAATTGCGCTGACGGCGTCGAGTAAATCGTTGCGAACCAGAACCGCGCCCGCGCTCTCGATTGCGACGTCTGTGCCCGCGCCGATGGCGATGCCGACGTCCGCGGCGACGAGTGCAGGTGCGTCGTTTATGCCGTCGCCGATCATTGCGACCTTGCGACCCGTCGACTGCAGCCGCTGAATTTCGCGAGCCTTGCCGTCGGGGAGGACGCCCGCCACGACGTTATCAATGCCGAGTTGCCGCGCGAGTGCTTGAGCCGTCCGCTCGTTGTCGCCCGTCAACATGATAACATCAACGCCGAGATTTTTGAACTGCTCCACCGCCTGAGCCGAAGATTTTTTCGCAACGTCCGCCGCCGCGATGACGCCGAGAATTTTTTCGCCACGCGCGAAGATGATCGGAGTCTTGCCCTCGTCGGCGAGCGCAGAAATTTTTTCGCCCAGCACTTCGACATTGAAGCCGACCTCCGCCAAAAAATTTTCGTTGCCGGCAAAACATTCGACGCCGCCAATCGTCCCGCGCACGCCGCGTCCGAATATGGCTTGGAAATTTTCTGCGGCGGGCGGAGAAATTTTTTCGTCGCGTGCGTAATCGGTGACAGCCTTCGCCAACGGATGTTCGCTCCTCGATTCAAGCGCCGCGGCAATCGTCAACAGCTCCTCGACGCCGCCGCAAGCGATGATGTCCGTGACGAACGGTTTGCCCACGGTGAGCGTGCCGGTCTTGTCCACGACGACGGTATCAATCGCGTGCGCCGCCTCCAGAGCCTCGCCGCTCTTGATGAGGATGCCGTTCTCAGCACCCTTGCCCGTGCCGACCATGATAGCGACGGGCGTTGCCAATCCCAACGCACACGGACAGCTGATGACCAGAACCGACACGGCGATTGAGAAGGCGAACTCGACACCCGCGCCGTTCACGAGCCAGAAACTTCCCGCGGCGATGGCAATCGCGATGACGGTCGGCACGAAGATCCCCGCAACTTTGTCGGCAACCTTGGCGATGGGTGCTTTGCTGGCTGACGCCTCCTCCACCAGCGCGATGATTTTGCTGATGGCAGTGTCGCCACCGACTTTGTCCGCGCGGAAGGTGACGAAGCCGCTTTGATTGACGGTGCCGCCCGTAACGGAGTCGCCGATAATTTTTTCGACGGGCAAGCTCTCGCCGGTGATTGCAGATTCGTCAACGGTTGTCGCCCCGTCAATGACAACGCCGTCCGCCGCGAAGCTCTCGCCGGGTCTGACGACAACTTCATCGCCGACGACGAGTTCAACCGCAGGGATCGTGACTTCCTCTCCGCCGCGCAGAACGTTCGCAGTCTTCGGCGCAAGATTCACGAGCTTTTCCACAGCGGCGGAAGTCTTGCCCTTAGCGCGAGCCTCAAAAAATTTCCCGACGGTGATGAGCGTGACAATCATGCCCGCGGACTCGAAGTACAGGTTGCGGCTGTATTCGTCGACAAGATTCATGTCGCCGACGCCGAGACCCTGACCGATTCTTATCAGCGCGAACGCCCCGAACATTGCCGCCGCCATTGAGCCGAGCCCGACGAGACTGTCCATATTCGGCGCGCCGCGGAACAGATTGCGGAAGCCGTTGACGTAATATTTTCGGTTGAGGTACATAATCGGCAGCACCAGCAGAAATTGCACGAAGGCGAACGTCACGGCGTTTGCCCGCCCGTCGAAAAGCTCCGCGACGATTTTCGGCGTCGGCAGCGGCAACATGTTGTGCATCGCGATATAAACCGTCGGCACCAAAAAAATTATCGACCACAAAAGCCGCGTGCGCATCTCGGAAATTTCGCGGTCAATCGTGCGCACGGGTGACGTCGAAGTTTTTGCGGCGGAAATTTTTTTCGGGCTCGCGCCGTAGCCCGCGTTGATGACGGCGTCGATTATCTGCGCGGCGGAAATCTTTGCCTCGTCGAAGGTGACTTGCATTGAGTTGGTGAGCAGATTGACGCTGACGTTTTGCTCGCCGACAATTTTGCCGACAGCCCGCTCCACTCGCGCCGAACACGCCGAACAGCTCATGCCGGTCACGTCAAAAGTTTCCTTCATCATTAAATCCCCCCAATGAACATGATGGGCAGCTCCTTGATTCGCAGGCGGTTGTTCATGAGCCAAACGGAAAACATTCTTTCCGCCAGGAAGCTCATCAACCTGCGCGGCATCCACGAGAAATTTTGCAACGAAGCCGTCCGCAAAGCTTCGCGCGTCGCGTCAATGATGAACGAGAACAACCACTTGCAATAGGCGTCGAAAACGTCGCGGCGCGTCACGAACATATTGCACTTGTAGAACGTCGTGGAGTTCAACACATAGTCGAACGCGTCAAGATAATCGGGCTGAACTTGCAGGAGATATTTTCGGATGATCGCCTCGCCGAGCTTGGTGAGTTCAACGCCGCAATCACCTTAGATATATTCACGCTGATTACGTTTGCTGCGGTGCAAGACGGCAATAACGGCGCGCCCCGCGTGAATGATCTTGTAGCCTTCGGGCAACTTTCCGTCGTGAGGAGTGGGCTTGTGCGTGACGACGTAGATGCAGAAATTTTCTTTGGGCTTATGTCGTTGAAGGAAGAACCAATTGCCCGCCGCCGTCCGTAAGCCGTTACCTGCGGCGAAGTTTTTGACGTTGGCAAAAATATATTTTTCGAGTTCGGAGCCGGTGCGTGCGAAAGTTATCACGAGGTCGGCAAACTTTTCCAGGAAGACGAATTCGCTCAAAAAGTCGTTCGGCTCTCTCTCGGCGATGAGCCGTCCCTTGGCAAAGCACGCGTCGACGTCAAGCAGGGTTTTGACTTTGGTCTTCAGAAACGTGAGCAGCTTATGTTCGGCTTCAGTGTCGTAGAAAATTCGCGCGGCGTGTTCCTGAATTGCTCAAGCGTGATGACCTTCGGCGAACGAAAACCAATCGAACGCATGCCAACGGAGAAGGTGTGGAACTCTCGGAGCGAATTGAAAACCAGATAGTCGATGTCGCCCGCGCAACGATTCAGCAGGTCGTTGAGGTTTTGAATCTTGCCGTCGAGAAAAATTTTTTTGTCCTGCAAGAAGTTCAGCGGCTGACCGATTTCCTCCCGCAAAAAAAATTGACGACCGTAAAAATTTTACAGCCGCCGAAAAATTTTTCAAGCGTCGCGTCAGATGTTCGTCGGAGTTTTCTTGCCGTATAGAAGCATGTCGAATGGGTCGTAGGTGAACGGCTCGCCCTGCGCAAATTTATTGACGGTGCCCCAGAACTTTGCGCCCGCCGTCGGATTGATATGCCACGCCGAATCCAAATCGCCCAGAACTTTCAGCACGCGTCAAAGCCTCTCGACGCCGAGGGAAATTTTTTCGCCATTGATATCCCATTCCTTGGCGGCGGCGTCGGCGAAGATGATTTCGTCGGCGAGCGTGACCGATTGAATTTCCTGCGCGTTGCGGCGAATGATGTCGGCGAGCTTGTCGTTGCCCGCGGCGAAAATTTTTATGCGGTCGGTGACTTCGAAGTCGCTATCGCGGCGCATGACCTGCACCTTGCTGATGATTTCGCGGACGAAACCTTCTTCGATGAGCGCGGGCGTGAGCGTCGTCGACAACGCAATCGAGATATCGGCGTCGCTCTGGCAGTTGAAGCCTTCGGTCTGCGTGATGATGATTTCAATGTCCTCCGCCGTCAACGTGATGTCGCCGAGCTTAAGTTCGCCGGTCCTGTCGAGTTCGAGCTTAGCGGCGGCACCGTCAAGTTTTTCGAGCGCGGATTTGACTTCGCCCATGCGCTTGCCGACCTTCTTGCCGAGCACGCGGAAGTTGGGCTTGAAGTTGTAGCGGATGAATTCGCCCATGTCGTCGCGGAATTCGACGCGCTTAACGTTGAGTTCGTCGGCGATGATGTCCGTGAAGAATTTCGGCAACGTCTGTCCCTTGACGAACATATCGGCGACGGGCTGGCGGTTCTTGATGTTGGAAGCGTTGCGGGCGGCGCGGCCGAGCACGACGATCTTCAACACGGCGTCCATGTTGCGTTCGAGTTCGGCGTCAATGAATTTATCGTCGGCTTGCGGATAGTCGCACAGGTGAACGGATTCAGGTGCGGCACTGTCGATTGAGCAGACCAGGTTGCGATAAATGTTTTCCGTGATGAACGGCACCATCGGCGCGGCGGCTTTGGCGAGCGTGACCAGCGCGGTGTACAGCGTCATGTAAGCGTTGATCTTGTCTTGAGCCATGCCCTTTGCCCAAAAACGCGAACGACTGCGGCGCACGTACCAGTTGCTCAGCTCGTCGACGAAATCTTGCAACGCCCGCGCAGTTTCGGGCACCTTGTAATTGGTCAGCGCGTCGTCGACGGTCTTGACCATCGTGTTCAGACGCGAGAGGAGCCACTTATCCATCACGGAAAGCTTGTCGTAGTCGAGCGTGTATTTCGTGGCGTCGAATTCGTCGATATTGGCGTACAGCACGAAGAACGCGTACGTGTTCCACAGCGTGCCGAGGAACTTGCGCTGACCTTCAGTGACGGCACCATCATGGAAACGATTCGGCAGCCACGGCGCGGAGTTCTCGTAGAAGTACCAGCGGATAGCGTCGGCACCGTGCTTGGCGAGAGTTTCCATCGGCGCGACGGCGTTGCCCTTCGATTTGGACATCTTCTGCCCGTCCTTGTCGAGCACCAATCCGAGCACGATGCAGTTCTTAAACGCGGTGTCGTCGAAAATCAGCGTGGAGATCGCCATCAGCGAATAGAACCAGCCGCGCGTTTGATCGACCGCCTCGCTGATGAAGTCCGCGGGAAAATGTTCGTGGAAGAATTCTTTGTTCTCGAACGGGTAATGGAACTGCGCGAAGGGCATTGCGCCCGAATCAAACCAGCAGTCAATGACTTCGGGCACGCGATGCATTTGCTTGCCGCACTTGGGGCAGGGGAAGGTTACCGCGTCGATATACGGGCGGTGCAATTCGATATCGTCGGGGCAGTTCGTTGACAGCTGCTTGAGCTCCGCGATTGAGCCGATTGAATGTTGGTGACCGCATTCGCACTCCCAGATGTTGAGCGGCGTGCCCCAGTAGCGGTTGCGGCTGATACCCCAATCCTGCACGTGCTCCAGCCAATCGCCGAAACGTCCCTTGCCAATCGTCGGGGGAATCCAGTTAACTTTCGCGTTGTTCTTGAGCAGGTCGTCCTTGACGGCGGTCATCTTGATAAACCACGATTCGCGGGCGTAATAAATCAGCGGCGTGTCACATCTCCAGCAATGCGGATAGCTGTGTTCGAACGGCGGAGCCTTGAACAGTTTGCCGGATTGTTTCAGATCGGCGAGAATCAGCGGATCGGCGTCCTTAACGAAAGTTCCCGCCCAATAAGTTTCGGCAGTCATATTGCCCTTGCCGTCGACGAACTGCACGAACGGGATATCATATTTGCGGCAGACGCGGTTGTCGTCCTCGCCGAAGGCGGGCGCGCAATGGACAATGCCCGTGCCGTCCTCGGTGGTGACGTAATCGTCGCAGGTGACGTAGTGAGCAGCCTTGCCGGAACGTTTGACAATCTCGTCGGCGAAGGGATACAGCGGCTCATATTTGCGATACTCCAAGTCCTTGCCCTTGCATGTCGACAGAATTTCCCGTTCGCCTTCCACGCCGTCAAAGACCTTGTCGACGAGAGCTTGCGCCAGAATGTAAACCGTGTCGCCGACGCGAATCTTGACGTAATCGACTTTGGGATTGACGCACAGGCACAGGTTAGACGGCAACGTCCAAGGCGTCGTCGTCCAGGCAAGGAAGTAAGCATCTTCGTCGGCGACTTTGAACTTGACGACGGCGGAACGTTCCTTGACGTCTTTGTAGCCGAGCGCGACTTCGTGGCTGGAAAGCGGCGTTCCACAGCGCGGGCAATACGGAACGACCTTGTGACCCTTGTAGAGCAGACCGCGATCCCAAATCTGTTTCAAAGCCCACCATTCGGATTCGATGTAGTTGTTCTCGTAGGTGATGTAGGGGTTGTCCATATCCGCCCAGAAGCCGACGACGCCGCTGAATTCTTCCCACATGGTTTTATACTTCCAGACGGACTCGCGGCACTTCTTGATGAACGGCTCCATACCGTAAGCTTCAATCTGCTCCTTGCCGTTGATGCCGATGAGCTTTTCGACCTCCAGCTCGACCGGCAGACCGTGCGTATCCCAACCGGCTTTGCGCAGAACTTTTTGCCCCTTCATGGAGTGATAGCGCGGGAACAAATCCTTGATGACGCGTGTCAGAACGTGCCCGATGTGCGGCTGACCGTTGGCGGTGGGCGGTCCGTCGTAGAAGGTGTATTCGTCGCAGCCTTCGCGGTTATCGATTGCCTTCTGCGCGATGTTGTGCTGTGCCCAAAAGTTTTCGACTTCCTTCTCGCGGCCGGCGAAGTTCAAATTGGTTTCAACCTTGCGATATAACAAAACGTCTTCCTCCTCGTGATGTCAATGCGGCAATTCTAATTCATTCGCGCAAGATTATCAAGCCGCCGCGCCTCGGTCAATCCTGCCAAACTTTCTTGTACGCCTTCGGTCTGAACTGCACGAAGTCTTTCGTCGGCTCGTAACCGTTGTCGATGAGCAGTTGGCGAATCTCGGCGTAGTTGTCGTTGTCCGCCACGACGATAAAATTTTCGTCGCGCTTGAAGTCGAGCATGTTGTCGGCTTGAGGATTGACAACGGCGGAAATTTTCTCGTTGCCCAAGAACAAATTGCAACAGGCGGTGACGAGTTCAAGAAAATCTTTCCCGAAGACGACGACCTTGCGACCGTTCAAAACTTTGTGCAACATGGGCGGCTTTGTGAGCGGCAGAAATTTTTGCATTGCCTCGGCGATATTGACGAACAAACGGAACGCCGTCTGCGCCTTCAGGTGGAAGATGTAGTTGGTGATGTCGTCGAGGGAGCGAACGACCTTGTCCATGCTGACGGCGGCGAATTTGTCGGGACGAACTTTGCACAGCAGATCGATGGCGGCGTTAAGCTTGAAGATTTGTTCGCGGACTTCGGGGCAATGCGGCAGGTTTTCGCGGAAGAAATCAATCGTCGGGGCTTTTACCAGGATGATGCGAGTTTTAGCGGGGAGTTTGGCGGCAATCCAAATCAGATTCTCCGCGAAGCGTTCGGGCGCGATGAAGTGACCTTCGCTGAAATTTTCGGCAAGCCAGGCGCGTTGCTCGTCGTCGGTAGCGGCTCGACCTTCCGTGATGTTTATGACGCTCGTGCTGCCGAAGACCTTCGCCGGACTCAAAATCACGCGCAGATTCGGATCGCGCTTGTGCTCGTAAATTTTGAAGACCATATCGTCGTGGAAGGAGAGGATGACATAATCCCACGCCGCGTTGAAAATTTCGGACTTGAAGACGTTGTGGCGGGTGTAGTTGTGGAAGTGGCGTTGGCAAAAATTTTTCTCGTCGTCGGTCATGTCCAACGAGGAGCGGATGTATTCGGTGCCGACGTTGACGCCGCGCTCATTGCCGACGAAGACATTGCACTCGTAGAAGAAATTGTTGTTCGGCAGCGAGAAGAGCCCGATTGCGTGAAACAAATCGCACGCACCGAGAGCGAAGATGTTGACCTGAGAATCGGGCGTCAAAATTTTTTCGATGGACTCTTCGGGGAATTTGTTCTTGTCGTCTTTGGTGATGATGCTGATGTAGTCGATTTGCTGTTCGCGTGAGAGTTTCGTCGCCGTGTCCCCGACCAAAGCAATCTGCGGGAAGCCCAGATGTTGCCAGACGAACTGCTCAATGCCCATGTTGATGACGCGGCACGAGAAGACGAAGTGAATCAGGCGGTACATATACTTCGAGTAGAAGCCGATGTAGCCGTAGTCGCCGAAGTTGTCCGTCGCGCGGACAAGTCTGGTGTCAACGTCGGGATCGTGCACCACTTCAAACAGCTCGGCTCTCGTCATTCGGTTCTTGGTGAAGTTGAGCTGATTGGTGCGTTCCGTCAGCTCGCAGAGCCTGTCGAAAAGTTCTTTGGTCGTGACGGGCACGAACTCTATGCGAATGTTGCTCGCGCGCAGAAAATCTTCGTTGGAGGCGAACGACCGGCGACGTTGAGATTTGCGTTCAAGCTGCTTGTACTGATTCAGGCGCGGATGAGTTTTGTCGACTTTGGCGGTGACGGGAATTGCGCTGAAAAAATTTTCGCACTCGTCGGCGGGCAGGACGGTTATGTCGGGGTTGTAGTGCTGAACTTCGCGAAGGTTTGCAGGCTCGTCGTCGATGAAGACGGTGTTCGCCGCGCGAAGGTGCATTTCGTCCAGCAGAGCTTGCACCGTCGTACCTTTGGGCGCGAAACTGATCTTCGGGAAGACGAAGTATTCCCACAAGCCCATATCGATCAGCGCGTGTTTGGCGTCGTCGAAATTATTTTTGGAGCAGATGGAATTCACGACGCCGATATCAGTCAACGCTTTGATTATCTCGGCACGCTTCGGAAACATATCAACCGCGTCGCCTTCAGCCAGAGTGCCGCGCCAAAGAGTGTTGTCCAAGTCCCAGATGACAAGCTTGAGTTCGTTGGACATGTCAATCAATCTCCTTTCGTGTCGGCGAAAAAATTCAGCACGCAAATCAAAAGCCGCCCCCCGCGGAAGGCGACTCCGTTGAATCGAACATCAGTCGGATAAAGTTTTCTCTATGAAATCATGATCGATTGGCGTGGCGATATCAGTGGTCTTGAGAAGTTCAACAGTCGTGGAGCCGTTCAAGTAAAACAGCTCAACGACGACGCCTTCGTTCTTGACAACTTGAATTGCCGGGATCAAATCCGAATCGCCGGTCATTATCTTGGCTTGAGTTATCAAATGCTTTGCACTCAACGTGACGAGGTCAATCGCCATCAAAACATCCACTTGCTTCTGAACAAATTCAAATTCGCCGTTCGGCTTGATGTATTGCTTGAGCATGCCGAACTTGCACTCGAACTGCGGCAACGACTGCAGATAGTCGAAGAATTTGTCTTGCCGCGACTGTCTGACTTCGTCCTCCTGCTCGTGTCCCTCTCGTATGAGGCTTCGGCAGTCGTAATAATACGCTCGAAGCAATTGGTCTCTGCCTTTCATGAGTTCGATAAGCTTTGTGTGATTGATTCGCGGTCTGGAAAAGCTCGACAGAATTTTTTGGAGATATCCGCCGTCGATGAAACAGGCAACCTTTTCCATGATGCAATCCTCCTTAGAATTTAAATGCCCGTTTCGGAAAGGAGACGGGCATTTCGCGTTCCCTGAGAACAGGTGTTCATAAAGGGTAAAAAGTGATATAGTAAGTGCATTATGAGAAAAAAATACGAAACAGATTTAACGGATGAGCAATGGGAAGTGATTGCGCCCTTGTTCGTCAACATGCGAAAACGCAAATGGGAAAAGCGCGAATTGGTCAATGCGGTGTTGTATCTGGTGAAAACGGGCTGTCAGTGGCGTAATTTACCGCACGATTTCCCACCAGTCTTTACCGTGCACAGCTTTTATCGACGTGCACGCCTTAACGGACTTT
>JADEZQ010000037.1 GCA_015206785.1 Quinella sp. 2Q5
CCCGAAGGCACGCTGATCCTCGACGACGACCTCGTTCCCACGTCGCCCGACTTCAAGAACATCATTCGCGTGCCGATAACCAAGCTCGCCGTCGAAAAGCTCGGCAAGGCTCTGTTCGCAAACATCGTCGCGCTCGGCGTGCTCGTCAAAGTCACGAAGCTCGTCGACTTCGACACAATAAAAAAATCCGTGGCGAAACGCGTGCCGCCTCACACCGTCGAACAAAACATGACGGCTCTGCAGCTCGGCTTCGACGCGGTTTGAACATCATCGACGCAAATCAAAAACCCTCGGCGAAAATCGTCGGGGGTTTTTCAGTATAAGACTTCCTGCAAGCAGAGACCGCAGGCGGGTGCCGTGGCAGGGACGAGACTGCGATCTCGTGCGGCGAAAATTTTTCGGAAGCCGTCGACGCTCACTCTGCCACGACCGACAGCAACGGTCAGCGCGACGATATTGCGAGCCATGTGGTAGAGGAAGCCGCTGGCGTGGATTTTAATCGTCAGCACGTCCGCGCCGAAAAGCTCGCCGTCAAAAATTTCCGCCGCATAAATCGTTCGCACGGGGCTCATGTTCGGCGCACCCCCCGCCGCACGGAACGACGTGTAATCATTCGTGCCGACCAGCAAGCTCAAAGCCTCAGCCATCGCGTCGACATCGAGCGGACGGTCAATGTGCCAAGCGAAGCGTCCGACGAAGGGATTGTTCGCCGCGCCGCGCACGATTCGATAGACGTAAACCTTGCTGTGTGCGCTGTGCAACGCGCTGAAATTTCTGTCGACCTCGCGAGCCTCACGAACGACGACATCCGCCGGCAAGACCGACCTCGCGGCGATTGGAATCTTGTCGACGGCAATGCGCCCGTCCGTGAAAAAGTTGACGACCTGCCCGAAAGCGTGAACGCCGGCGTCAGTGCGACCTGCCGCCGCAAGTTCAATGGGCTCGCCGAAAATTTTTGACAGCCGCTCCTCCAGCACGTTCTGAACTGCGACGCGCGGCGGGCTCTGCCATTGAAAGCCGCTGTAGTTCGTGCCGTCATAAGCGACCGTCAATGCCAAGTTCCGCCGCCGAAGTTTCATCGCGTGTTTATGTTCAGCTCGCATGATTCACGCTCCGAAGTTTTTCGCGAAGAACAATCATCAGCTCAATCAACGTCAGCGCGAAGGTTTCGCGTTCAGTCTCGCGCGGCGGCAAAAATTTTTCCGCGAAACGTTTGGCATCGCCCGCGCCGAAGAATTGTCGTCCCAAGCCGACGAAGCCGATCGTCAGCGCACCGATTGCCGCAACAATCCACGGCAGGGCGTCGAAAATTTTTTCCGCGACAAATTTCATCGCCAACGCCGCCGCAACCAACCCGTACAGGAAAATTTTCGCCAGCGTCGGCAACAAGCTCACCGTCGCCGCGACAGCCGCCACGACCAGTGCCAGCGCAATTACCGTTACCATCGTTCACGCCCCCCTCAAGAAGATTACGCCCGCGCAGATTATCGCGACCGTCACCGCCGCGCCGAAGTCCAACGCCGTCATATGCAAACGTTTCATGTGCGTGCGACCCTCGCCGCCGCGATAACACCGAGCTTCCATCGCCATCGCCAAATCGTCCGCGCGTCTGAAGCTCGACACGAACATCGGCACCAAGATCGGAATCATCGCCCGCAAACGTCTGACGAAGCTGCCCGACTCGAAGTCCAGCCCGCGAGATTTTTGCGCCTTGACGATTCTGTCGGTCTCCTCCAACAGCGTCGGCACGAAGCGCAGCGCAATCGTCATCATCATCGCAAGTTCGTGGGCGGGCATGCCGATTCGATTCAGCGGCGACAAAAGTTTTTCCGTAGCGTCGGTTAATTTCAGCGGCGACGTCGTCAACGTGAGCAGGCTCGCCATCAAAATCAACAGCACCAGCCGCAAGCTTATCTTCGCGCCGTGAACAATGCCTTCGCGCGTCGCTTCGAACAGCCAAAACTTTGCAAGGACCTCGCCGCCGTGGCTGAAGACGTGAATGAGCCACGTGAACAGAATCAGCCACGCCAGCGGCTTGAGGGATTTGAGCACGGTCAGCGGCGGCACCTTCGACAGACAAATCATCGCGACCGTCGCCGCCGAGAGCAGAGCATACGACGCCAAACTTTGCGCCGCGAAAATCGGAACCATCAGCGCGAAGACTGCGACGATCTTCGTGCGCGGGTCAAGCCTATGCAATACCGAGTTGCCGGGGAAAAATTGTCCGAGCGTTATGTCTTGAAGCATCCGTCCTCCTCAAATGTCGTCGCGGTACATGATTGGCAGCGTCTTGATTCGCAGGCGGTTGTTCGTCAGCCAAACGGTCAGCATTCTTTCGGCGAAGAAGGACATCATGCGCGAATAGACATGCGGCGCGTCCGTGAGCCTGTGCCCGCCGAGCGTGACGGTGTCGCGCAGCTCAATCGTCGCGTCGATTATGAACGAGAACAGCCAGGCGCAGTAGTCGTCAAAAATTTTTCGGCGCGTGACGAAAATTCCGTAGGCGAAGAAAACACTGCCGTTCATCACGTCGTCGAAGGTGGCGAGGTAATCGGGGTGCGTGCGTTGCAGATGGCGGCGGACAATTTCTTCGGCGGCGGCAACGAGCGCGGGCTGTTTGGTCGATAAAATCATCAGCTCACGTTGCGTGCGCTTGCTCATAAATTCCGTGTGGGTAATGATGTCGTAGTCGTCGAGGAGCTGAAGAATTTTCGACGCGCTCAAAATATTTTCGGCGCGATATCGATTGTCGGGACGATTCGGCTGGTTGACGTCGGTGAGCAATCGGCGATAATGAACAATGCCCGTGTGCGTGTGCGAAGTGTTCTTCCAAACCCAATAGAGCGCGGTGATCTCGTCGAGGAACGGATTGAGCTCACTGATGTTGTCGCCGGTGTCGTCAGTCACGTCGCCAAAAGTCTGCGCGGCATTGATGTGTCCGGCGTGAATGACGCGATAGCCTTCGGGCGCGGAAAGTTTTGCGTCCTTGTGCGTGACGACGTAGACGCCGACGTCGACGGGCGCACGCTTCTCAATCAGCCACCACGCGCCGCCGGCAACGCTGAAGGTCTTTACATCGGCGAAAATATTTTGCGAAGACGTCAGCCAACTTTCCAACAGACTGCCGCGGCGAACGAAGGTCAGCACGTTTTGCGACAGCGCGTCGGTCTTAATCATCGCGTCGACAAATTCATCGGGCTCGCGTTCGTCGGTCAGCAAGACGACATCGAAGCGACGATAGCGGCAATCGTCGAGTGTGCGATAAATTTTTCCGTAAAGGTTCTCGTGAATCGGTCGGAGCCCGTCAAAATTTCCGGCGACGCATTCAAGCTCAACGGGCAAATCATTCGTGCGCAGGTCTGCCTTGGCGACGAAGCAATCGACATCGAGCACGCGCCCGCGAAAATTTTTCAGCACGTCAAACAGCGTGGCGAGCGACTCGAACGAGAGGAAGCCGCTGCGAATTTTTTTCGCGAACGTCACGGCACTGAGCACCTGCCCGTTCGTCGGCAACGAGTCAATGCACCGTTCAAATTCAACGGCGTCGGTGAAGAGCAGATATTCCGCCGCGGTGTCGAGCAATTGAGCAACGTCCGCGCCGGTGAGCCTGTGCCCGTCCAACAGCAAAGCCTCACGTTCGAACTGCAGACGCCCGACAACTTCGACGGGTCTGTCGCCGATAATTTTCCTGAAGTCGTCATCGTCGCCGCAGACGAGCACGCGCGGCACGTAGGTCGCCATAGAAATTCCCCCTTCGGCAAAAAAATTTTAAGCGGCGTCCTTTGATTCGTCAAGGCGATTCGCTATAATGAGGAGAAAATTTTCAAGGAGCGTGGACATCATGACCGAGAAGGAAAAAATGTTGGCGGGGCAATGGTACAACGCGGCCGGTGACGAAGTTTTGATCCGTGAACGCGCAACCGTCAAAGATCTGTGCCTGGAACTCAATCGCACGCGCATGCAGGATTTGAATCGGCGGCGGAAAATTTTGCAGGAGATTCTGCCGAACGTTGACGCCCAAGCCGTGGAGATTCTCTCGCCGTTCATGGTCGACTACGGCTACAATATTTTCATCGGCGCGGGAAGTTTCCTCAACCACAACGTTTACCTGATGGATTGCGCGACGATTCGGCTCGGCAAGAATGTTTTCGTCGGACCCAACTGCGGCTTCTACACGGCGATTCATCCGTTCGACGTCGTTGAACGCGCGGCAGGTCTGGAAACTTGCAAGCCCATCGTCATCGGCGACGACGTGTGGATTGGCGGCGACGTGACGATTTTGCCCGGCGTGAAGATTGGCAGCGGCTGTGTCATCGGCGCAAAGTCTCTCGTCACC
>JADEZQ010000038.1 GCA_015206785.1 Quinella sp. 2Q5
AAGTTCTGGAGGCGGCGAGAGATTTGGGCGCGAACCCGTGGCAAACTTTCCTGCGGGTGATTCTGCCGTTGAGTTTGCCCGGCGCAGTCAGCGGCGTGACGATGGTCTTTATCCCCGCGTTGACGACCTTCGTCATCAGCGCACTTCTCGGCGGCGGAAAACTTCTTCTTATCGGCAACATCATCGAACAGGAGTTCACCTTCCAATACGATTGGCACGTAGGCTGTGCGCTGTCGGTAATCCTGATGGTCTTCATCATACTGAACATGATGCTGACGATGGCGTTCGACCCATTGCACGAGGAGGAGGAAGTTTGATGCGCTACCTCAAGACGGTTTACCTGGCGACGATATTCCTGTTCCTGTACGCGCCGATTGCCGTGCTCATTGCCCAATCCTTCAACGCCAGCCGATATCGCGGGCACTGGACGGGCTTCACGCTCGATTGGTACACGAAACTTTTCAACGACGAACGCATTGCCGACGCCCTTAGCAACACGCTGTCAATCGGTCTACTCTCGGCGGGCATTGCGACAATTCTCGGACTGATCACCTGCGTGGCTATGAAGGAGCTTTCGCGCAAGTGGCGGGCGACCTTCATGAGCATAACCAACGTCCCAATCTTGAACGCCGACATCGTCACGGGAATCTCGCTCATGTTGCTGTTCATGGGGCTGGGTCTTCGGCTGGGCTACGTGTCGATTCTGCTGGCGCATATCGTCTTCAACGTGCCCTACGTGATCCTTTGCATAATGCCGCAACTGATGATGCTGGACAAAAGTTTTTACGAGGCGGCGTTGGATTTGGGCGCGACGCCGTTGAAAGCGTTCACAAGCGTCGTCCTGCCGGAACTGCGTCCGAGTATCTTTGCGGGATTTTTATTGGCGTTCACAATGAGTGCCGACGACTTCATCATCACGCATTTCACCAAAGGCGCGGGCGTCGACACCTTGACGACGGAAATCTACGCCGAGCTGAAAATCGGCATCCACCCTGAGATGTACGCGCTGTCAGCTCTGGTGTTCGTCTTCGTGCTGATATTCGTCATCCTGTTCGCGATAAATCGTCGCAAACTCAAACATATCGAGGAGGTTATTTGATATGAAGTTCAAACTTCTGACGTTGCTTCTGGCGTGCTTTATGGTGTTGGTGACCGGTTGCGGCTCCAACAGCGGCAAGACCGACACCAAGCAGGAAGTCTACGTCTACAGCTGGGGCGATTACCTTGACCCCGAAACGCTCAAGATCTTCGAGAAGGAGACGGGCATTCACGTCGTGCTTGACGAGTTCGACACCAACGAGAGCATGTTTCCGCGCGTGGCTGAAGGTGCCGTTCACTACGACGTTATCTGCCCGTCGGACTACATGATCCAGAAGATGATCGAAAGCAATCTGTTGCAACCGCTCGACTTCAACAAGCTGCCCAACGCCAAGGAATACATCGGCGAGGATTTTTTCAAGCAGGCAGAGAGCTTTGACCCCGGCAACAAATTCGCCGTGCCCTATTGCTGGGGAACTGTCGGCATAATTTACGACAAGACCAAAGTCACCGAGCCCGTCGACAGCTGGAATATCCTTTGGGACGAGAAATACGCCGGACAGATTCTTATGCAGGACTCCGCGCGCGACGCTATGATGATTCCGCTTAAGCTCATGGGTCGCAGCATGAACGAGACCGACAAAAAAATTCTCATCGAGGCGCAAAACATGCTCAAGAAACAAAAACCGCTCGTTCAAGCTTACGTCGTCGACGAGGTCAAGGAAAAGCTCATCAATTCCGAAGCGGCAATGGGCGTCGTCTTCAGCGGCGAGGCTCCGATAATTTTGATGGAGAACCCCAACATGGCGTTCGTCATTCCCAAGGAAGGCACCAACTTCTGGATTGACGCCTGGGTCGTCACCAAGGACGCCGAGAACGTCGACAACGCGCTCAAGTTCATCAACTTCATGTGCCGCCCCGATATCGCCGTCATGAACTTCAATCACCTGGGCTATTCCACGCCGAACAAAGCCGTGCGCGATCTGGTTGAGGACGAAGAGCTCAAGAATTCCCCGATTGCTTTCCCCGACCCCGAAGTCTACAAAGGTCAGGAGACTTACAAGCACCTGGGCGACGGCATGGACGAATACTACAACGATCTTTGGATGCAGGTCAAAGTCGACTGATGATCGACTGAAGCCATAGCGACAAAAAAATCCCTCGACACGGATGTCGGGGGATTTTTCAGTAGCCGAACAATCTATCCAGGAAGGCGCGCCAGCCTTTGGCAACGGAAGCCATCTTGTCGCCGATGAGCAAACCGCGAGCAATCTCGAAGACGCAGCGGGCGGCTGATGAATTCGGCGCGGACAGAACGAACGGTTCTTGCCGATGCACGGCGTCTATGACGGCGCGGTCTTCGTAGATGTAGCCGAGGCAATCGACACTGACGCCGAGAAATTTTTGCGTGGTCTGGTTGATTTTGTCGGCGACGGCGTCGCACTCGTCCTCGTCGTGGATTCTGTTGACGATGAGCTTGATGTTGCGGCGGTCGGTGTAAGTTGCGTAGGCTTTGACGACGGCGTAAGCGTCGGCAAGGGCGGTGGGTTCGGGCGTGGTGATGAGCAGAACTTCTTCGGCGGCAAGGACGAATTCGACGACGTTGCGATTGAGCCCCGCGCCCGTGTCGATGATGATGATGTCCGCCATTTCCGAGCAACGACCGAGCTTCTTATGGAGTTTGCGCTGTTCGCCGCGATTGAGATTCCACGCCGCCTCAACGCCCGCCGCGCCCGAAATATATTTGACGCCCGCCGCGCCGTTTTCGACCACGTCTTCGAGCTTGACGCCGTCGGTCAGCAAATCAATCAAGCTGCGACGAGTGACTGCGCCCATGAGCAGATTGACGTTCGCCATGCCGATGTCCGCGTCGATTAACATCACCCGTTGCCCCGAAAGCTGAAGAGCAACCGACAGATTCACCGCCAGGTTCGTCTTGCCGACGCCGCCTTTGCCGCTGGTGATGGCGATGACGCGCGTGCCTTGTGCCGTGCCGAAGGGAAGGGAGCCGACCTTCCGCGCCAAAGCCTCTGCCTCGGCGCGCTCTTCAAGCAGATTCCTGAGCCTTGATGCTTGGTCAGACATATCGGCACCTCGTCACATCTCGTCGACTTTCTTGAGCAGGATGTTGGTCAAGACGTCGGCTGTGGCTCGTTCTATGTCGTCGGGAACGCTCTGCCCGATGGTGATGTATGAGAGCGCGTATTTGCTGTCGCGAAGCAGGTTGATGATCATTCCGAGGCTGCCGGTCTCGTCGGTCTTGGTGAAGATGATTTTGTCGGGGTTGACCTGCAGGAATTTGTTCATGATGTTTTTGGCGTCGGTGAATTTTGTCGTCGCGCTGATGACCAAATGTTTTTCGATGCGGGGATTGACGCGCAGGAACTCTTCAAGCTCGCGCATTTGGTATTCGTTGTGCTGACTGCGACCGGCGGTATCGATTAGGATAAGTTCTTTGGTGCGGTGGCGTTCGATTGCCGAGGCGAGTTCGGCGGGGCTGTAAACAATTTCCAGCGGCAATTCGAGAATGTCCGAATAGGTCTTGAGCTGTTCGACGGCGGATATGCGGTACGTGTCGGCGGTGATGAGCGCGACGTTGGTGCGCTGTTCAAGGACGAACTTGGCGGCGATCTTTGCGAGCGTCGTCGTCTTGCCAACGCCCGTGGTGCCGAGCAGTGCAACGATCCTGACGCCGTGACGATTGAGCTTGATTCCGTCGGCAAACTTCACGTGGTCGTTGAGATAGTTGAGCAACGTGGACTTGGCGGCGGTAGCGTGAACATCAACCAACGTGTCGCCGGCATTGGATTGCGTCGCCATCTCCGTCAGAACGTCTTCGTCAACTTCCTGCAGCTTCAACGCCTCGTGCAGGGTGAGGTTTCCCTTCTTCGGGTCGCGTCCCAAAACTTCAGCGAGCAACGCCTTCATCTGCGCGATTTCCTCTTCGAGACGTTTGATTTTCTCGTCGTTGGAGGTGTCGGCGACGGTCTGTTGGATTTGCATTTGCGCTTGCGCCTGAGCCTGAGCCTGAGCCTGAGCTATCGCCGCCTGTTGCATCATTTGCATCTGGTTGAACTGCGCCATAATCATCGCCTGCGTCTGAGCCATCTGCTCCTGCGTGAAGGTCTGTTGCTGTTCTATGGGTGCAGGTTCATCGACGGGTGCAGGTTCCGCGACGGGTGCAGGTTCAGCGACGGGCGCGGGTTCATCGACGGGTGCAGGTTCTTCAGCGGGTGTAGGTTCTTCAGCGGGTGCAGTTTCTTCGACGGGTGCGGAT
>JADEZQ010000031.1 GCA_015206785.1 Quinella sp. 2Q5
CGCGCGCCTATCTGCAGTGGCAGACGAAAACCGCTGAGGTCGTCGGTGCCGTCACCTTCAGCGGCAAGGACAGCCTCGACATCACGAGCGACAGCGCGGTCTTCAATTGGCAGGACAAGATCGTTGACTTCTACGGCGACATCAAACTCACCGTTCAAAACGTTCAGTTCGCCGAAGGAATTGCGCTCGACGGCACGGATTATCAGCACGTCAAATACAATGTCGTCGACAACACGATTCTGGAGCTCGATAAAACTTTCGACGCGCCGGAGATTGTGATACCCGACGTCAACAGCTGAAAGGAGTCTTCCACATGATCCGCAAAGGAATTATTTTGGCGGGCGGCTCTGGCACGCGCCTCTATCCGCTAACCGAAGTCGTCAGCAAACAGCTCATGCCCGTGTTCGATAAGCCGATGATTTATTATCCGCTGTCCACGCTGATGTTGGCGGGCATTCGGCAGATTTTGATTATCACCACGCCGCAGGATTCGCGCCTGTTCCAAGCACTGCTCGGCGACGGCAATCAGCTCGGTCTGGAAATTTCCTACGCCGTGCAACCCAAGCCCGAAGGTCTGGCGCAAGCTTTCCTCATCGGCGAAGAATTCATCGGCGGCGAAGGTTGTGCGCTCGTGCTGGGCGACAACATCTTCTACGGCTCGGACTTCGCCAAACTCGTTCAGCGTGCCGCGTCGCATGATTCGGGCGCGACTGTCTTCGCTTACTACGTCAACGACCCGCAGAACTATGGCGTCGTCGAATTCAATCGCGAGACCGGTCAAGCCGTCAGCCTCGAAGAGAAACCGCGCGAGCCTCGTTCCAATTACGCCGTCACCGGACTGTACTTCTACGACGAGAACATCGTCGACGTCGCCAAGTCAGTCAAACCTTCCGCACGCGGCGAACTGGAGATAACCGACGTCAACAAAGTTTATCTGGAACGCGGGACGTTGCGTGTGGAGAAGATGCGCCGCGGTTATGCCTGGCTGGACACGGGCACGCATGAATCGCTGTTGACGGCGGGGACGTTCGTGCACACCATTCAGACGCGACAGGGCTTGAAAATTTCTTGCATTGAGGAGATCGCCTTCCGCATGGGCTACATCGACGAGGCGCAGCTGTTGAAACTGGCTGAACCGCTGGCGAAGAACGACTACGGCAAATATCTGCAACGGCTCGCCAAACACGGCAGGTGACGTCATGAAAAAATTTCTCGCGGGGATTCTGTTCGCGCTGATGATGTGTTCGACGTGCTCGGCTGAAATCGTCAACGCCCTCGGCCGCGGCAACACTGAACGCTCTGCCATCCGCGACGCGATGAGGAATGCCATCGAACAGACTTTCGGCGCGGCGATCAGGTCGAAGACGCGCGTGAAAAATTTCGTGACTGTCGCCGATGAGATTGCCGTCGACAGCGCGGGGCTCGTCAATCGTTGGGAGGTCGTCTCGTCGCGCGTGGTCAACGGGCTGTTCGTCGTGGAGATTGCCGCCGACATTGACGCCGAAAAAATTTCCGCTCGCCTCACCGACGTCGACAAACGTTCGCTCGTGGACTTCAACGCCGACAGCCCACGCGTTGCCGTCGTTGCCCAATCGAACGGTCGCCGCCTTGTCGAGGTCGAAAACGAAATTGTCGCCGCGCTCAAACGTGAAGGCTTCACTCGCATCGTCGACACCAACCGCGCCGATTGCCTGGTCGTCGCCGAAGTCAGCTTTCCTTCCGCCGAAGAGGTCAGCGTTTCTGCTCGGCTCATCGAACGCAACACGGGCGAAATTATTTTTGCGGGCACAGCCACGGGCGGCGGCATGTTCATCAGCACAGGCGACGCGTTGAAGCTGGCGGGTCGACGCATTGCCCGCGATGTGTCGGTTGCCGCGTTGAAGGGGGCCGCGCAGATTGAACGGCACGTCACGCTTTTGATAACGCCCGCGACGTTCGGTAGGCTCGGCGGCACATTGTCGGCAGTCAGCGAACGAATCCGAAATCTTTCGGGCGTGAACGATGTCTTTGTCCGCAAGATGACCACGGGCTTGGAGCTAGACGTCGACTTTGACGGGACTGCCGCGGACTTTGCCCGCCTGCTCGAATCGTCCGCGATAAAAATTTTGGAGCTCGGCACAGGCTACGTGAAAATCTAATGCGCCACGACCGCACCCGTCACCGAAGCCGATAACGAGGCCGCCCATGGACGGGCGGCCGCCAGCATACGACGACGTGATGCGTCGTTGCCGGCTCGGAGGTTCTTTCTTTTGCTACTTTTCTTTGGACCAGCAAAGAAAAGTAGATCTAAACGCAAACGCAGTGACAACAGCCTAGGCAGTCATCAATCGCCGCCGACAACCGTCACCCGTCACCGAAGCCGATAACGAGGCCGCCCATGGACGGGCGGCCGCCGGCATACGACGACGTGATGCGTCGTTGCCGGCTCGGAGGTCCTTTCTTTTGCTACTTTTCTTTGGACCGGCAAAGAAAAGTAGATGTAAACGCAAACGCAGTTAGCAGGCTACACGAATATCTAGGAGATGATGACATGAGCAAAAAATTTTTCACCGCGCTGATGATCGTCGGCGTGCTGCTGTTCACGTCGGTGACAACGTTCGCCGCGGAGCTGATAATCTTCCACACCAACGACATGCACGCACGAATTCAAACTGCCGACGACAATGGACAGAGCATCGGTCTGGCGGAGATGGCGGCGGCGGTCAAGTCAGTCAAAGCCAAACACCCCGCCACGCTCTGGTTCGACGCGGGCGACACCTTTCACGGCATGCCGATGATCACAATCACTCACGGCGAAAACATGGTGCCGCTTTTGAACGCCGCGGGGCTCGACGCAATGACGCCCGGCAACCACGACTTCAACTACGGCAGCGAACAGCTCGAACGCCTCGCCAAACGGCTGAACTTCCCCGTGCTCGACGCCAACGTCATCCGCAGGAGCAACGGCAAGCGCGTCTTCAAGCCGTACAAAATCTTCAAGCTCGACGGTATCAAGGTCGGCGTGTTCGGATTGACGACGCCGGAGACCGCTTACAAGACCAACCCGAACAACGTCACGGAAATCGCCTTCCTCAACCCCGTGGAATCTGCGCGGGAAATGATTGCGAAGCTTCGCCCCAAGTGCGACGTGCTCATCGCCGTTATGCACATGGGCGTTGACGCAAGCTCACAGTTCACGTCCGAATTGATTGCCCGCGAAACCGACGGCATTGACGTCATCGTCGACGGGCACAGCCATACATCTTTGGCGGAAGGAATTCGCGTCAAGGATACGCTCATCGTTCAGACGGGTTACTATGAGCACAACCTCGGTCGCGTGACTGTTGACGTGGACAATCACAAAATCACCGACAAGCGCGCCGAACTGCTCGACGCCGACGAAGTTAGAGCACTGGCTCCGACGCCCGACCCGACAGTTTTGGCTCAGCTTGCCGACGCTAACCTCAATGCTGAAAAACTCCTCGATGAAATTGTGGCTCACAGCGACATAGAACTTCCCAGCAACCGGCTGCTCGTTCGCCGCAATGAATCCGAATTGGGCAACCTCGCGGCGGATGCTTTCCGTTGGGCGGCAAAGTCCGACATCGCTATCGTCAACGGCGGCGGTCTTCGTGCGGATTTGCCCAAAGGCGACATCACTCGCCGCAATGTCATGGCGATCTTCCCCTTCGGCAACACGTTGCGCGTCGCCGAAATCAAAGGCTCCGCCGTGCGCGAAATGCTCGAACACTCCGTGGAATTTTACCCCGCGTCCTTCGGCGGCTTCCTGGACGTGAGCGGCATGACCTTCAGCTACGACCCCTCCAAGCCCGCCCGTCATCGCGTCGGTGAAATTTTCATCGGCAACCAACCGCTCGACGAGGGCAAGACCTATACCATCGCTCTGGGCGATTTCCAGACTGCCGGCGGCGACGATTACACCATGCTCACGAACTTGAAGATCGTCGGCGAACTGGGAACGTTCGAAGAAATTTTTGCCGACTATCTGAATCTCGGCGGCATGAAGAGCATCAACACCGGTCGAATCAAACGCACCGCTGAAGTGCCCGTGCCCGACGAATCACCCGTTGGTCAATGACCCGTCACCGAAAAAAATTTTCCCCCTGCCGCAAACGAATCGGCAGGGAATTTTTTTTGTCGCTTAAGTTCGCGCAATTGATTCGACGATAAAACTGTTACCGACTGAAAAACAGGAAGGAGGACTTTTTGGTCGCGGCGCGTGGCAATTCGGTCACCGACATCTTTGAAAAGTTCATATCAGCTGACACGGAGGACGGAAAAATGATTTTCTACAAATTCCAGGTAACCTGCAAGCTCAAGAGCGACGGCAAAGGTTGCGTGAATTATCACGACGTGAAGGCGTTCAAAAATCAGCTCGGAGACTTGAGCGAGGCATTGAGCGAGGGCATTGATGGCGAGCGCGTCAAATTCCTTATCTATCCATCAAGCACGGCGCGGTTCAAAATCCTTGCCGCAGTCGACGGCTTTAAGGAATTGACTTGCGCCAAGCTGACCAAGCTGACGGGAAAATTTTTTGCCGAGCACGACGAATTTTGCGTGGTCGGCGTCAAGGTTAGTGATCTGAAAGAGATCACCGCCGCAGAGTTCAGAGCGGTTTTTGAATACACCGATCACTCTGAAAGGAGCGACTTCGATTGCTTCTTGCTCAATCAGGAGCTGGGGCTTGATTCGTTGGAAAACCGCACGTTCAAGTTGACGGAAGTCATCAGCCCCGCCAAACGCATTTCCTACAGCACGGCAATGAGCGAGGCGAAAAAACTTCTTGCCGACGAAACTTTTAAGGAGGAGTTCGCCCGAATTTATTCCAAGGAAAACGCGCACCACTTCTACGGTCAGCCCGTGCACTACAAAATTTTTGCGGGCAACCCCAACGCCGCCTTCACGCTTAGCAATTTGATGGTCGCCACGCTCTACACCAACCGACGCCTGGTGAGCCGCCGAATCAACATCATCACCAACATCAGCGAGAATTGCTACGACGAGAGCGACTTCGAAAGGATTCTTGAGAACGCGGCGGGCGGCACCGTCATCATCGATTTGAGCGGCGAGCGCGTCAAGAACGGGCAATTCGCTCACGCCTACGAAGAAGTCGTCGAATTCATTGCGGACGCCGTTCGTCGCCATCAACGCAATACGCTGTTCATTCTGGTCGAGACGGTGAGCAAGCCTGGCTTTGCCCCGCACCTTACCGCCAAGCTTCAGGACGACTTGCACCTGATTGAGTTGCACGAGGGCGCGGGCAATCGCGATATCGCCTTGAACTACCTGAAGGAACTGCTGTCGGACGACGCCTCTGCGCTCTACACCGACGAAGAACTTTTGGCGGCAATGGGCGAGAAGGCAACTTACAGCGCGTCGGATATCTTCGGCGTGCGCGAAAAACTTTACAACAGCATGCTCAAGACCAAAACTTATCCCGCCTATCGCGCGGTCGACAGGGTGAAGGTGGAACGCGATATCAAGGAGAACGACGCTCAACTTGAGCTCGACGATATGGTTGGGCTGACCGAGCAGAAGTCGTTGGTTGCTCAAATCATCGCTGCCCACCGCGTGCAAAAGATGCGCCTGGACATGAATCTCGACAAGCAGAAGGCGGCTCTGCACATGTGTTTTACGGGAACGCCGGGCACCGCCAAGACCACCGTCGCCCGATTGATTGCGCAGATTCTTGCCCGCGACGGCGTCTTGAAGACCGGCAACTTCGTCGAATGCGGCAGGGCAGATCTCGTCGCCAAATACGTCGGCTGGACAGCCAAGGCAGTCAAAGATAAATTCCGTCAAGCTCGCGGCGGCGTGTTGTTCATCGACGAGGCATACAGCCTTTCCGACGGCGACCACGCAACCTTCGGCGACGAGGCTATCAACACTGTTGTCCAGGAGATGGAAAATTATCGCGACGAAGTCATCGTTATCTTCGCGGGCTATCCCGACAAGATGAAGGAGTTTCTTGACCGCAACGAGGGCTTGCGCAGCCGAATCGCCTTCCATATCGACTTCCCTGACTACAGTGCCGACGAGCTGTCGGATATCTTCAAGCTCATGGCGCGGCGTCGCGGCTTCAACATCACGGCGGATGTCGACGCACATTGCCGAAAGATTTTCAAACGCGTCGCCAAGAAAAAAAATTTCGGCAACGGTCGCTTCGTCCGCAATCTTCTGGAACAGGCGTGGTTGCGTCAGGCTCAACGAATCGTCACCGAACACGAGAACGGCGTCGTCACCCGCGAAGACCTCACCGAGCTCAGGGTCGACGACTTCAACGTCAACATCGACAAAACTTACGGCACCGAACGCACGCTCGGCTTCCTGCGCTGAAAAAATTTTGGCAGTCTCACCGGAGGCTGCCTTTTTGGTTGAAAAAATTTTTCCCGCCCGCAAACTTTGTGACGCCGCGTCATTGCGCCATTGCTTGATTGACTTTCGCACAATGACGCCAAATTCTTCGCTGTTTCCAAAGCCGCTGTCCTCTGCTATAATCGCGCCACATCTATTTTGGAAGGAGGAGTTTGTATGAAGTTAACCAAGGTTCGCAAGCGATCTGGGCAACGCGTCACCTACGACCGCGGGAAAATTTTCAACGCGATAGCCGGTGCCAACCGTGACGCCTCCACGCCCGCCGACAGACTTTCCGACGACGACCTTGAATGCGTGACCGATTCGGTGGAACGCGCCATTGCCGAAAACGAAATCGTCGGCGTGGAAGCCATTCAAGATCAAGTCGAGAAGTCTCTGATGGAGCACGGTTTCTTTGACGTCGCCAAGCAGTTCATCGTCTATCGGCAAAAACATTCTCAACGACGCGCCGCGCAGAAGAAACTTGTCGACACCTACCGCGATATTTTCTTCGCCAATTCGGTGGACGTCGATTTGAAACGCGACAACGCGAACATCAACACCGACGCCTCTATGGGCATAATGCTCAAGCTCGGCGCGGAAAGCTCGAAGTATTTCGTCGACAATTACGTTCTGCCCGAAGAAATTGCCAAGGCCGACCGCGAACAATGGATTCATATCCACGACAAAGATTTCAGCTTGATAACGTTCAACTGCTGCCAGATTGATTTGCTGAAACTCTTTCACGGCGGCTTCAGCACTGGGCACGGCTTCCTGCGCGAGCCGAATTCGATTCGGTCGTACGCATCGTTGGCGTGCATTGCCATTCAGAGCAACCAGAACGATATGTTCGGCGGGCAATCGATTAACGCGTTCGATTACGCAATGGCGGAGGGCGTGCGTAAAAGTTTCCGCCATCACCTGCGCGACGAGGTCAAGCGTGCCTGCGACTTCTGCGACATCACCGCGGCGGGCGAAATTGATTTTGATACCTGCACTTATTCGGAAGGCATAAACCCCGCCGCCGTCGCCGGTCTTGCTCAAGTCGTCGGCTCGTCGAATTTGGCGGAGAAAATTTATCGCGAAGCCTGCGCCGACGTCGAAGAGGAAACTCATCAGGCTATGGAGGCTTTGATTCACAACTTCAACACGTTGCATTCACGGGCGGGTGCGCAAGTTCCGTTCAGTTCGATTAACTACGGCATGGACACCAGCCCCGAAGGTCGCCTCGTCATTCGCGAAGTCCTCAACGCAATTGACGCTGGGCTCGGCAACGGCGAAACTCCAATCTTCCCGATAAGCGTCTTCCAGCTCAAGGCGGGCGTCAATTACAACATCGACGACCCGAACTACGATCTCTTCCGCCAAGCCTGCAAGGTCAGCGCGAAACGTCTGTTCCCGAATTTCGTCAACATCGACGCGCCGTACAATTTGCAGTATTACAAGCCCGGCGATTACAACAGCGTCGTCGCAACGATGGGTTGCCGCACGCGCGTGATGTCGAATGTCAATGGGCGCGAAGAATCCGGCAGTCGCGGAAACTTCGCCTTTGTGACGATTAACCTGCCGAAGCTCGCGCTCGAAGCTAAGGGCAACGTCGATGAATTCTTCCGCCTGTACGACAAATACATTGAGCTTTGCCACGACTATCTGTTGCTGCGGCTCAAGACGATTGAGGACAAGCACGTCTACAATTTCCCGTTCCTCATGGGACAAGGTGTGTGGATGGATTCCGAACGCCTTAAGCCGACCGACAAAATCAAAGACGTCCTCAAGCACGCGTCGTATTCAATCGGCTTCTGCGGGCTGGCGGAATGTCTGGTTGCGTTGACGGGCAAACATCACGGGCAGAGCGACGAAGCTCAACAGCTCGGCTTGAAGATTGTCGGGCACCTGCGCGAACGAACGGACGCTTACACGAAACTTGAGCGGCGAAATTGGACGACCTTCGGTACGCCCGCCGAATCGACCGCGGGGCAATTTCAACGCGGCAACCGCAAAGTTTACGGCGTCATCAAAGGCGTGACCGACCGCCCGTATATGACAAACTCCAGCCACGTGCCGGTGTACTTCCCGATATGCGCGGTTGATAAAATCCGAATCGAGGCTCCGTATCACGCGCTGTGCAACGCCGGACACATTGCATACATCGAGATGGACGGCGACCCGACGAAAAATATTTCCGCGTTCGAGGCTCTCGTCCGCGCAATGCACGACGCCGACATGGGTTACTTCAGCATCAATCACCCCGTCGACCGCGACCCCGTCTGCGGCTACACAGGCATCATCGCCAACGAATGCCCGCATTGCCACCGCAAAGAAACCGACAGCGGCACCTTCCACATTGCGCGATTGAAATCCTGAGCAACAAAAAATCCCCGATACTCAAGCGAGCGTCGGGGATTTTTGTTTGCGTCAAAGGTTGAGCAGTCTGCCAACGATGTTGTTCGGATTAACCGCGAGCAGCCCGATTAAAATTATCTGCACGAACAGCAGCAACGGCACTCCGAACTTGAACTTGGCGTGCAACGTCTTGTGGTGGAAGAATTCCATTGCCGCGCCCGCACCGATTGCGCCGCCTATCGCCGCCCAAAACAACAGCTTGGCTTCGGGCACGCGCCATCTGTCGTGTTGAGAGCACCACTTGTCGTAGCCGAACAGCGCGAACGTCGCGATGTTGACGACGACCAGATACGCGGCGAGTATCCAAATTTTTTCCGACATGAGCAGCCTCCGTTAACGTTTGAAACGCTGTTCGACCTTGGTGAAGATCAGCGGGATTATGAACAGAATCGCGAAGAACGGCAGGAACGCCTTAAAGAACTTGTACGCGGCGGCACCGACTAAAATTTTCAGCAGCGGGTAAATTGCCACGTAGATGATGCCCAAAACCGCGAAGCCGATGATCACGCGCCAGAGCCGATCTTTGGCGGAGACCTTCGTCTTGAAGTCGACGAACTTGAGTTCCATGAACCAGCCGAGGAAAAATGCCAGCCCGAAGCCGAGCGCGTCAAAGGCGTCCGTGCGGGCGACGGCGGGGTCAACGATGAACTTGCCGTTCAAAATGTCTTCGGGGTACGGCTTGAAGTAGAGCCACATGAACACGACCGAAACCGTAATCAGCCCGACGATGAACACGAAGAATTGACGCTCCTCGTCGCGACCGATCCACTTGAAAATTTTTTCTGCGGCGAACATCAGCGCGACCGAAATCAAAATCGCGACCAGGACGTCCTGCGGGGTGTGAATGCCCAGGAAATTTCTGCTGAAGGCGACGAGCAATATGATTGCCGCGCAGGGGATTATCATGAGCGGCGCGACCTTCCGATAGAAGAACGCGAACCCGCCGTAAATTGCCGTGGCGAACTGCGTGTGGCCGCTTGGGAACGACCAACTCGACGCGCTGACTGCCGGAATGATGGCGGCGTCTTTAATCCACGGGCGATAGACGCAGAACGTGCCCTTGATCAGTTCGTTGATGACGCGACCGCACTCGGCGTTGAACAACAGGAAAATTCCCGCGGGTTTGTTTATGCACCAGAACAGCACCGCGGGTATCGCCGCCGTCAACGGGCTTTTGGGCAGGGCGGATATCAGCCGGAAGAAAGTTTCGCCGCCCCAATCCGTCCGTAAGCTTTGCAGGAACAACAGGTAATCCAAATCCAAACGATACCACCTCCGTCAATTGCGTTTGACGAAATTCATTTTGGTTGCCAGCGTCAGCAGTTCACTTTCGCGCAACACGACGTTTAGTCCGGTGAAGACGTTGCCCGTTATCACGTCGGCAATCATCAGCGAACCGATGAGCTCCAGCGGCAAGTCCAGCTGCGCCAGCAAGATGCTGAACGACGCCGCGATTCCGCCGCCGGCGTTGGGCGTGGAGATACTCATTTGCATTGCCAGGAACGCGACGACGAACAGCTCCGCCACCGAGATGGGCTCGTTTGCCGCCGCCGAAGCAAAAAACGCGCTCACAGTCAGCTGAACCAATTTTGACGGCGAAAACAATACAAGCGACAGCGGTATCCAGAAGTTGCAAAATTTCTCGTCGATGTGCAGATTGTTTTTGGAGACATCCAGGCTTTGCGGCAACGATGCGCTCGATGAGCCGGTTGTCAGCGACACGATGAACGCGGGGAAAATTTTCCGGAAGAACGCGGGAATGTCCGCCGAAGTCTTTAGCCGAAGCATTGCCAGCATAATCAGCATGAAGGCGGCATAGGTCAGGCAATTCGCCGCGACGATCTTCCAAACCGTCATTGCCTCTGAAAGGGTGCTCCTCGACAGCGATTTGACGATGCACAGGAAAATTATCGCGGGCATAATGGTAAAGACCGCGTCCATGACTTTGAACATGAGCAGGTTGATTTCCGCGGCAAAGGCTTTGACATTCGGGAGGCGACTGCCGATTGTGATGATGCATATGCCGCCGAAGAACGCCATCACCGCGACTTGCAGGACGTTGCTCTTGACGAAGGGCTCAATAAAATTCGTCGGGATAATCGACAGCAACAGCTTCATAAACTCGTCGAAGTGGATTGCCCTGCCGCCGTCAATCGACAGCACGGGGAAGAAGATCAAACTGATGAGCACCGCCAGCACGATTATGCACAGGTCGAGGAGAACAAATCTCCTGATGACCGGCACGCCGATGTTGCTGAGCATTGTGGTGTTTTCGATGGCGCAGATGCTCGACACGATGGAGAAGAACATCATAAAGACCGTGACCGTGACGATCAACTTCATCAGCGTGGACAGCACGGGCGCGACGATATCGTCCAGCAAGAGCGTTTGCATTTCCTGCGGCAGGTGACCGATGGCGATTGAACAGATTATCGCGGCGACGACGGCAACGGTTATCGCGCCGCCCGGAATTTTCCACGGCTTGCGCCTGAGCGGCGAGATGGCGACAATTTCGTTGAAGCCGTTCTCGTAGCGGTAGACAGTCTTGGAGTCGTCGTAATGCAGGAGATTTTGCATGATCTCGCTGTTGAAGAGCGCGTCGGAATCTTGAGCAGTTTGCAGCGGGTTGAAGGGCTCGCCACCCGTGCGAAGGACGATTCGCGACGCATGGAACCATTCGCGCTTGAAGAGCTCGAAGGTGTGATCCTCGCCGAAATGTTCCTGATAGCGGAGCAGAGCCTCCTCGACGACCAGACAAATTTTCAGAATGTCATTGTGGTCAGTGCCCGCCGTTTTGAAAAATTTTTGCACGTCCTCGACAACGGCGGCGATATTCGCGTTGCTGAGATTCATTTCAATACAGCGGATATTTTTTGCACAGCGCGGCAACTCGTTCGCGAGCTTGGGACTTGTTGGCGTCGGTGGGATTGTTCAGCACCAACGCGATGATGTCGGCGACCTCCTTCATGTCGGCTTCAACGAAACCACGCGTCGTCAAGGCGGGGCTGCCCAACCTCAAGCCGCTGGTGACGAAAGGACTGCGCGGCTCGAACGGAATGGTGTTCTTGTTGGCGGTGATGTTGACCTCGTCCAAAATATTCTGCGCGTCCTTGCCGGTGAGATTTTTGCTCGTCAAGTCGACCAGCATCAGGTGATTGTCGGTGCCGCCGCTGACGATTCGGAAGCCGTCCGCCGCAAGAGTGTCTGCCAAAGTTTTCGCGTTCTTGATGATTTGCGCGGCGTATTCCTTGAAGTCGGGCTGAAGAGCTTCGCCGAAAGCAACGGCCTTCGCGGCGATGACGTGCATGAGCGGTCCGCCCTGAATGCCGGGGAAGATTGCCTTGTTGAACTGCTTGCCGAACTCTGCGTCGCGGCAAAGAATCAAACCTCCGCGCGGTCCGCGCAAAGTTTTATGCGTCGTCGAAGTCACAACGTCGGCATAGGGCAACGGGCTCGGATGAAGTCCCGCGGCGACGAGTCCGGCAATGTGCGCCATGTCAACCATCAGATACGCGCCGACCTTGTGAGCGATGTTCGCCATGCGTTCGAAGTCGATGATTCGCGAATAGGCACTGGCTCCCGCCACGATGATGCGCGGCTTGCATTCGGCGGCGATGTTCTCAAGCGCGTCGTAGTCAATCGTTTCGGTCTCGCGGCTGACGCCGTACGGGACGATGTTGAAATATTTTCCGCTCATGTTGACGGGGCTACCGTGCGTCAAATGCCCGCCGTCGGTCAAGTTCATGCCCATAATCGTATCGCCAGGCGTAGCAAGCGCGAAGTAAACCGCGGTGTTCGCCTGAGCACCCGAATGCGGCTGAACGTTGGCGTAGGCGCAGTCGAAAAGTTTCTTCGCGCGGTCGATTGCAAGTTGCTCGGCGACGTCGACGAATTCACAGCCGCCGTAGTAGCGTTTGCCTGGATAACCCTCGGCGTATTTGTTGGTGAGCACGGAACCTTGAGCTTCCATCACCGCGCGGCTGACAATGTTCTCCGAAGCGATGAGCTCCAGCTTGTTGCGCTGACGATTAAGCTCGCTCTCCACCGCCGCGAAAAGTTCAGCGTCCTTTTGCAGACCGTCCATCAAATTCATTGCGATACCTCCGTTACGATTTAATCAGACCCAGCGACGACATCAGCCCGAAGAGACCCTGCGCCGCCACATCGTTGACGATTTTGCCCGCCGCGTTGAAGTAGTAGAAGTTCATCACGCTGAAGGAGACCTTGCGCCCCGTGGCAGGCAGACCCATAAACTCGCCATCGTGCGTGCCGGAGCATGTCCAATGCACGGCAACCTTGTCGCCTTCGGCCGCCATGTCGACGATATCCCAGCGGATGTCGGAAAAACTTTTGCGCATAAGCTCGACGACGCTCAAGTAACCCGCGCCGCCATAGAGTGGCTTATCGGAAACGGGCGTGGTGAATTCGGCTTCGGCGGCGATGAGTTCTTCGGCAAGTGTCAAATCGTTGGTGTTGATGCATTCGGCGAAGCGTTGCATTGTCCGGCGATTGCGTTCGGCGTTGTTCATGCGATGACCTCCAAAATTTTTTCGGGCGCAATTGCTCCGCGGCGAAGGATTTTCGGCTCACTCTCCGTCAAATCGATTATCGTCGACGAAATTCCGAACCGACATTGCCCGCCGTCCAAGATGACCTTGACGCGCCCGCACAGGTTGTCAAAAACTTCTGCGGCACTCGTCGGCGGCTCCATGCCCGAAAGATTTGCGCTCGGTGCGGCAATCGGCACGCCCGCCAGTTCAATCAGCTTGAGCGCGACGTCGTTGTCGGGGATTCGGACGCCGACGCTGCCCCGTCCGCCGGTGACAAAGTCCGGCACAATTTTATTCTTCGGCAAGATTATCGTCAAGGCACCGGGGCTCAACGCCGCGAACAATTTCTCCGCCGCCGCATTGACTTTGGCGACGCGTTCGACCATTGATGCGGTGACCAGCAAACTCAGCGGCTTGTCGGACGGGCGACCCTTCGCCGCGAAAATTTTTCGGCACGCCGCAACGTTTAATCCGTCCGCGCCCAGACCGTAGACCGTTTCCGTCGGGAAGGCAACCAACTCTCCGCGCCCGATCAAATCCGCCGCCCGCCGCAAATTTTCCGACGTCGGCTGCAAAATCTCCGTCTGCAAACAAATTCCCCCTTTGATTGTCAAACGCCGCGCCGCATGCTAGACTGTCGGAAAAATTTTTGGAGGCGATCCCGTTGAGAAAATTTTTACTCGTGCTCGTCGCGTTGCTACTGATGACGAACGCGGCGTCCGCGGAAAAAATTTTGTTCATACCGCACGACAACCGCCCCGTCAGCAACCAACAGCCCGCCGAAGTCGTGGCGCAGCTCGGCTACGAAATTCTGATGCCGCCCGCCGAACTGTTGACGCGCCCCGACGAACTTTGGCACTGGCTCGACGAGAACGCACCTTCAGCGGACGCGGCAGTCATCGCGACGGACGCGCTGCTCTATGGCGGACTGATCCCCTCGCGCAGTCACAACATCGACGCTGACGAACTTCAAGCCCGCCTCAAAAGACTGGAGACCCTGCGCCAAAAAAATTTCTTCCTGAAGATTTACGCGTTCGGCTCGTTGATGCGCACGCCCAGATACGGCACGCCTGGCGACATCGAAGAGCCCGCTTACTACGGCGAACACGGCGGCGACATCTTCGCGCTGACTGCCCTGCTCGACAAGAAGGAGACCGACGCTTTGACCGCCGAGGAGCAGACGCAACTCGACGCCCTGCAGAAAAAAATTCCCGACGAAATTCTTGACGACTACTTTGCCCGCCGCGTGAAGAACTTTGCCGCGACCTGCCGACTGGTTGACTTTGCGGGCGACGGCGTGATTGATTATCTGGTCATTGGCAGAGACGACAACGCGCCGCTCAGTCAAACTCACCGCGAGAATCGTCATCTGCTTGCCTACATCGAAGCCAACGCCGCCGGTCATGCGCAGTCTCACGCGGGCATTGACGAATACGCCATGTTGCTGTTGACCAGAGCCGTGTGCGACCTGCGCGACGAAGCTCCGAAGGTTCATGTGCAGTTTAATCGCGGCGTCGGAGCCGAGACCGTGCCCGCCTATTCCGATGAGCAGCTGGGCGATTCGATTCGCGACGAAATTTTAATCGCGGGCGGCATTTCCGTCAACAGCCCCAAACGCGCCGACCTGGTCATGTTCGTCAACACCGACCGCGACGGCAGGACCTTCCACATTCACAACAGTTGCCCGCCGGAAGATTTGCCGCGCCGCGAACGTCGTCGTCTGCGCCGCAACGCAAAATATTTCGCCGCGCAAATTGAAGACGCCGTCGCGAAGAAACTTCCCGTCTCCGTCGCGGACGTGACCTTTGCCAACGGCTCGGACGTCGCGCTGATGAACGAACTGCGCCGCCGCGGTCTGCTGTTCAAGTTGCAAAGCTACAGCGGCTGGAACACCGCAACCAACACATCGGGCTTCGCGCTGGGCACGGGAATTTTGTCGCGGCACATGAACGCCACTTCGCGCGAGAAAATTCTTGCTCGCCGCTATCTGGACGACTGGGGCTATCAAACTTTCGTCCGCACCAAAATCGCCGAAGACCTTGCCAAACTTCCCGACGGACGCGAAATTTATTTGCACCCCGGCGAACACGAAGCCGCCATCACCGCGCGCGAGACCGAATTGATGCGAGAGTTCATCGCGAAAAATCTTCCGCGCAGAAAATTTTTGAACGGCGTCACCGTAACCAACCCGTGGCACCGAATGTTTGAATGCGAGATTCATTTCGCCGACTGACCTCGACGCCGCGACCGCACCCGTTGAAGTCAGCGACAACGAGGCCGCCCATGGACGGGCGGCCGCCGGCATACGACGACGTGATGCGTCGTTGCCGGCTCGGAGGTCCTTTTCTTTGCTACTTTCTTTTGGACCAGCAAAAGAAAGTAGATTCAAACGCAGACGCAGTCA
>JADEZQ010000032.1 GCA_015206785.1 Quinella sp. 2Q5
TTTGCTTGGCTCAATCACTCTCGCAGACTTAGCAAAGATTACGAGCTAACTGTAGCTTCTGCTGAAACTTTAATCAAAATTTCTCATATCCACACTTTACTCAAACGTTTGTGAACACACGTTCTTAGAATTCGCCCGTGGAGCCGAACCGCCCGCGCCGAACATCACCGACGCCAACCGTATCGCCGTCGACCGTCAGATATTTTTGGAAGACGCCCTGCGCAATTCTCATGCCGCGTTTGATTTGGAAGCTGCCGCTCAAGCTCGTCACCGGCAGAATTATGTGCCCGCGATAGTCCGCGTCAATTACGCCGACGCCGTTCGCCAAAATCAGCCCGTGCTTGACCGCCAGGCTTGAGCGCAGATAAATCAAAAGCACTTCGTCGGCAGGAAAAAAGGCCTTGAGACCCGTGGGCACGAGCGAAACTTTTCCGCACGACACCAAGACATCCGCCGCCGAGTGAAGGTCGTAACCCGCGCTCAATGCGGTCTTGCGTGTGGGGAGATGAATTTCGTCGAACCCTTCGAGAATCTCAAAGCCTCGAATCACTGTATTTGCCTCGCCGAAAAAAATTACTGCGCCTTGACCTCTTCCTTGGGACTGACGGTTGTCGGCGCGTCTGCCGGATTGCCTTCGGTAACCTGCGCGGGATGTTGCTGAATTTGCATGCCCAGCGGTCGGGCGGGCGTGATGGTGGAGATTGCGTGTTTGAAGACCATTTGCTGACGCCCCATGGAGTCGATGACGACGGTGAACTGATCGAAGCCGCGGATCATGCCTTTAATCTGGAAGCCGTTGACGAGATGGATGGTGACGGGGACGTTTTCCTTGCGCGCCTGGTTCAAGAAATTTTCCTGCAGATTGATCGGTTTGTTTGTTGACATTAAACTTCTCTCCTTTGCAAAGCGTCGAAAATTTTCAACCACTCTATGTATTTCATTCGCCGAAACCACGTGAGCTGGCGTTTGGCGAAATTTCTCGTAGCCTGGCTGACCTTAGCAACGGTTTCGTCGAGCGTTGCCGCGCCTGCAAGATATTCGACCGTCTCCTTGTAGCCGATGCCGCCCATTGCCTGTGACGTGGGGCTGACGCCCGAAGCCAGAAGCCCTCGAACTTCGTCGACCAGACCGTTGGCGAACATCTGAGCCGTTCTCCGATTGATGCGTGCGTAAATTTCGTCGCGCGTCGCAGTCAACCCGAAGACCCGCGCCGCGTAAATCAGTTCACCTGTGCGTTTGTAGTGGCTGACAAAACTTTTGCCCGCGCCGAACTCGTAGCCTTCGACGAGGGCCTGAACGTAAAGACCCGTGCCGCCGGCGACGATGGGAATTTTTCCACGGCGGTTGATGTCGGTGATGATCGGTTTGGCGCGGCGGACGAACTCACCGACGCTGAAGCGTTCGTCGGCGTCGATGATGTCGGTCATGTGGTGGTGAACGAGTTGCAATTCCGACGGCGTGGGTTTGGCGGTGCCGACGTTAAAATTTTTGTAAACCGCCATTGAATCCGCCGAGATGATCTCCGTGTCGAATGCTTGCGCCAGCGTCAGAGCCAATGCGCTCTTGCCCGTGCCCGTCGCGCCCAAGATGACGACGAGCTTTTCTCGCGGCGAAGAGGCTGATAGCAATGATTGTACTGAATCAAAAATTTTTGTCAAGTCAAGCGGCGCGGCGTCGAAATCCTTAACGTGTCTGCTCATGATAGCCGTTATTTTAGCAACGTTGTGTGCAGTTGTAAAGGCGCGGGCTCGGCGACGTCCGCCGAAAAAAATAAACCCGTCGCTTTCGACGGGCATTGGTTTCAATTTCGCGTCAATCGAACAGGAAGACGACCTTTAGCTCTTTGAGGAACTTGGTTGCGTAGTTCTCTATCAGCACGCGGTTTGAATCGGCGAGGCTGATGACCGGCGCGGTGTTGTCGTAATCGAGACGAACAGCCTTGACGACGAGGGGGTTGGTGCCGGCGCGGGCGACGTCGTCTTTGTGCTTGACGTAGGCGACGAGCCCGACGGAGATGATTTTGTCGATGTCGATATTTTTATGACCGTAGATGGTTGTGCCGTTGCCGTTGACGATGACGGGGCTCATGACGGGCTTGAGCTTGAGGCCGCGGCAATCGACGATCAAGCCGGTGTAATTTCCCTTAGCTTGTGCGGCGTATTCGGTGACGGATTTTTTTGTCGGCGCGGCGTCGGCAGTTGCGCCCGTCAACATCAGCAACGCGACGAGTGCCGTAAAAATTTTCTTCATGACAATCGACCTCCTCGCCGTTGAATCTATCACGCCATGTTTAGAGCCGCCTTAAGCGTTGTCGACTGCGGTTGGAGCGTTTCATTTCAATTTTGCGTTGTTGTGATCTACTTTCTTTCACCGAGGAAAGAAAGTAGCAAAGAAACTCGCCACTGCGCGTGGAGCGGATACCGTCCACCAACGAAACGTCCGCGCTACCCGTAGACGCTCGTGCCGCCTATGACGCCATCCTTGGTCGTCATACGGCGGCGGGCCGACATCACGTCGGCCGCAAGGGGATTATTTGCCGCTGATGCGGTTGCAGGCTTCGATGGTGTTTTCGCGGCTGTTGAAAGACGTCAAGCGCAGGTAACCTTCGCCGCAAGGACCGAAGCCCGCACCTGGCGTGCCGATGATGTGATGTTTGCGCAACAGCACGTCGAAGAAGTCCCAGCTGCTCGGAATGTCGTCGGGTGTCTTCAACCAGATGTAGGGCGCGTTGATGCCGCCGTAAGTCGTCAGTCCCGCCGCGCTCAAGCTTTCGCGAATGATGCGAGCGTTCTCAAGGTAGTAGCCGACGAGAGCTTTGACTTGCGCCTGACCTTCGTCGCTGTAGATGGCTTCTGCGCCGCGTTGAGTGATGTAGCTGGTGCCGTTGAACTTTGTGGTGTGGCGGCGTGCCCAAAGGTTTTTGAACGGAACGCGTTCGCCCGTCGACGTGGTGCCCGTCAAGCCCGCGGGGATGACGATATAGCCGCAGCGTGTGCCCGTGAAGCCGGCGGTCTTGCTGAAGGAGCGGAACTCAACCGCCACGTCGCGAGCACCGTCGATTTCGTAGATGGAGCGCGGCACGTCGTCTTCGCTGATGTAGGCGGCGTAGGCGGCGTCGAAGAGAATCACGGCGTCGTTTTCTTTGGCGTAGGCAACCCAATCGGTCAGGGCGTCCTTGCTGAGCGTGGTGCCGGTCGGATTGTTCGGTGAACACAGATAAACCATGTCAACCTTCTCGGCGGGCGGCTTGGGCGAGAAATTATTTTCAGCGGTGCAAGGCAGATACGTCACGCCGGCGAAGTGTCCGTCGCTCTGAAGATCACCCGTCCTGCCAGCCATGACGTTCGTGTCCAGATAGACGGGGTAAACGGGGTCAGCGATGGCGATTCGGCTGTCGAGCGCGAAGATCTCCTGAATGTTCCCGCAGTCGCACTTCGAGCCGTCGCTGATAAAAATTTCGTCAGCGTCGACGTCGAGCCCGCGGCGATGATAGTTGAAGTCGGCAATTTTCTCGCGCAGGAAGCCGTAGCCTTGTTCGGGGCCATACCCGCGGAAAGTTTCAACCTTGCCCATCTCGTCAGCGGCGCGTTTCATTGCGTCTATGCAAACCTGCGGCAGCGGGCGGGTCACGTCGCCAATGCCGAGCCGAATAATTTTCGCGTCGGGGTTTTCAGCCTGGAACTTCGCCGCGCGTTTGCCGATCTCGCTGAACAGATAGCTACCCGGCAGTTTCAAATAATTTTCGTTGACTTTCGCCATCAGTAAAACCTCCCTAAACTCAAATCGCCGCACGGGCAACCCCGCACGACGATTCATGCAACCGCCCGACAAGCGAGCGAACATATTCATGGTGGCGGAGCAGAGAGGACTCGAACCTCCGCGCCCTTTCGAGCCTAACGATTTAGCAAACCGTCCCCTTCACCGACTTGGGTACTGCTCCTCGGAAAGACGTTGCAAAGGTTATCACACAGCCCGCGGTTTGTCAAGAAATTTTTTGCGCGGCTCATGCGCCTTGCCTTGCGAAACGGCGGGCGATTTGCTACAATCGCAGAAAATGTTTAGGGGGAAAGATTATGGCGAACGAACACATTGGATTGGTTGCCGGCGACGGCTGGCTTGAGCCCTACGAAGAGGCAATTCGCGGCCGGCACGATCACGCCGTCTGGAAGCTCGGCGAACTCACTCAACACGGCAAGCGCACCCTTAGCGATTTTGCCGACGGGCACATGTATTTCGGTCTGCACAAGACTGCTGACGGCGGCTGGGTCTTCCGCGAATGGGCACCGCACGCCGCGTCCATCCATCTCATCGGCGACTTCAACGGCTGGCAGGAAGTCGAAGAGTATCGTTGCAAACGACTCGACAACGGCAATTGGGAACTCAAACTTCCCGCCGACAAGCTCAAGCACGGTCAGCTCTACAAGATGAAAGTCCGTTGGGATAACGGCAGCGGCGAAAGAATTCCCGCCTGGTGTCAGCGCGTCGTTCAGGACGACAAGACGAAAATTTTCTCCGCGCAGGTCTGGGACAGCAACTACACCTGGCACGACGACGGCTTCAAGATTAACGCGGATCCTCTGCTGATTTACGAATGCCACGTCGGTATGGCGCAGGACGCCGAGAAGGTCGGCACCTACACCGAATTCAAGGACAACATTCTGCCGCGCATCAAAAAAGCCGGCTACACCGCCATTCAGGTCATGGCGATTCAAGAGCACCCGTATTACGGCAGCTTCGGCTACCACGTCAGCAGTTTCTTCGCGCCGAGCAGTCGTTGCGGCACGCCCGACGAATTGAAGGCTATGATTGACGCGGCTCATCAAATGGGCTTGGGCGTCATCATGGACATCGTTCACAGCCACGCCGTCAAGAACGAAGTCGAAGGTCTCGGCAACCTGGCGGGCGACCCCAACCAGTTCTTCTATGAAGGCGACCGCCACGAACACCCCGCTTGGGACAGCCTCTGCTTCGATTACGGCAAGGACGACGTGCTTCACTTCCTGCTGAGCAACTGCAAGTATTGGCTGGAAGAATATCACTTCGACGGCTTCCGCTTCGACGGCGTAACCAGCATGCTCTACTACAGTCACGGACTGGGCGAGGCGTTCACGGGCTACGGCGACTACTTCAACGGTCATCAAGACGACAACGCCATCTGCTACCTGATGCTGGCAAACAAGCTCATTCACGAGGTCAAGCCCGACGCCGTCACCATCGCCGAGGACGTCAGCGGTATGCCCGGTCTTGCGGCTCCCTTCGACGACGGCGGCTACGGCTTCGATTATCGTCTGGCAATGAACGTTCCCGACTACTGGATCAAGACCATCAAGGAAGTCAAGGACGAAGACTGGAAACCGTCTTCCATCTTCTGGGAACTCACCAATCGTCGCGCAGGCGAGAAAACCATCAGCTACGCCGAGAGCCACGACCAAGCTCTCGTCGGCGACAAGACCATCATCTTCCGCTTGATTGATGCCGATATGTATTGGCACTTCCGCAAGGGCGACGAAAATGCTATGGCGACCCGCGGCATTGCCCTGCACAAACTGATTCGGCTGGTCACGGCGTCGACTATTAACGGCGGCTACCTCAACTTCATGGGCAACGAATTCGGTCACCCCGAATGGATCGACTTCCCCCGCGAAGGCAACGGTTGGAGCTACAAATATGCCCGCCGCCAATGGAACCTGTTCGACAACCACGACCTGTGCTATCATTGGCTGGGCGACTTCGACCGCGCAATGCTGGAGACCATCAAGTCTGAACCGCACATCGAAAATCTGCCCGTGGTTGAAATCTGGCACGACGACGGCGACCAAGTCCTCGCTTACATGCGCGGCAAGCTCGTCTTCGTGTTCAACTTCAGCCCGACGACTTCATACACCGATTACGGCTTCCTCGTCCCGAAGGGCAAATACAAAGTCGTCCTCAACAGCGACAACCCCGACTTCGGCGGCTTCGGCTTGACTGACGACACCATCGAACACTTCACGAATTACGACCCGCTCTACGACGAAGACCGCAAGGGCTGGCTCAAGCTCTACATTCCCGCCCGAAGCGGCGTCGTCCTCAGAAAGCAATGACGGACCTCAATCAACTGGCAGTTGCCGCACGCACAGACGAAGACGCCTTCGAGCAGCTCTACGAATATTTTTTCCCGCGGGTGTACAACTTCATCTATGCGCGGCTGAAAAATTCCGCGGACGCCGACGACGTGACGAGCATCACCTTCCTGAAGATGAACGAGAACTTGGAACGTTACGACCCCGCCCGCGCCGCCTTCAGCACGTGGCTGTTCCGCATCGCCACGAACGCCATCATCGACCACACGCGCCACGTCGGCAACAACCAGGAGACCGAGTGGGAAGATTTCTTCGACCCCGCCGCGCCCGACCATGACGAGCCCGAAGCCAAAATCGTCGAGAGCGAAACCAACCGCGAGCTTCTCATGGCGTTGGACAAATTGAACGAACGCGAACGCCGTATCGTCGAGCTGAAATTTTGGGGCGACCTGGATACGCGTGCCATTGCCGACGTATTGAACATGACCGAAGGCAACGTCCGCGTCACCCTGCACCGCACGCTCGCCAAGCTGAAAAAATTTTTGGGCGACGTGTAACAAATCATCTTCGCCGTCGTATAAGTTGCAGAAAAAATTTTGGGAGTGATTGAAATGACGGTAGAAGAACGATTCGGCGATGTAGATTTCTCGCAGGCGAGCCAAGTAAAGGACAGCTTGCTCATGCGGTTGAAACTTCGGCGTCGTGCCATCAACGAAGAGCAGATGAGTTTGTCGGAGCTTGACGAAGTATCGGCGGCGGGCGTATTCACCCAACACAAAGTCGACGAAAAAAATCTGCACGTATATTAAAAAAAACTCCTGCCACGAACGGCGGGAGTTTTTTTTGGGGAGGTATCGACTTGAAGAAAATTTTGGTGACGGGTGCGGCGGGTTTCATCGGCAGCAACCTGACGCGGCGGCTCTTGTCGGCCGGCGCAAAAGTTATCGGCGTGGACAACATGAACGACTATTACGACGTGCGCCTGAAGGAGTATCGGCTCAAACTCATCGACGCGGCGGGAACGTGGACATTTCTGCGCGGCGACCTGACCGACAAAAATTTTTTGGACGCGCTGTTTGCTGAACACCGCCCCACGCACGTGGTGAACTTGGCGGCTCAAGCGGGCGTGCGCCATTCGATAGACAACGGCACCGCATACATCCAAAGCAACGTCGTCGGCTTCTTCAACGTGTTGGAGAGCTGCAGACATTTCGGCGCGGAACATCTGGTTTACGCCAGCTCCAGTTCCGTTTACGGCGGCAACAAAAAAATTCCCTTCGCCGTGAATGACGCCACCGACAAGCCCGTCAGCCTCTACGCCGCCACGAAAAAATTCGACGAGCTCATGGCTCACTGCTACAGCCATCTTTACGGCATTGCCGCGACGGGTCTGCGATTCTTCACGGTTTACGGCGCGGCCGGACGACCCGACATGGCGTACTTCAAGTTCACCGACAAACTTATCCGCGGCGAAGATATCGAGCTGTACAATTTCGGGAACGCGCTGCGCGATTTCACTTACGTTGACGACATCGTCGAAGGTATCTGCCGCGTGATTGACCGCCCGCCCCGCGACGCGACGCCGTGCCGCACAAAATTTACAACATCGGTCACGGCAAACCCGTCAACCTGACCGAGTTCGTTACCGTCTTGCAGGAAGAGCTTATTCGCGCCGAAGTTTTGCCGCCCGATTACGACTTCGACGCGCATAAAAAATTCGTGCCCGCACAGCCGGGGGACGTCCCCATAACTTACGCGGACACGAGCGATTTTGAACGCGATTTCAATTTCCGACCGACCACGCCGCTTCGCGAAGGACTTCGCGTCTTCGCACAGTGGTACAAAAATTTTTACGTCACTCCGAAATAATTTTCATCGTCGGGAAGAGCAGCACGTCGCGAATGGACGGCGAATCCGTCAGCAACATGACGAGTCTGTCGACGCCGATGCCGAGCCCGCCCGTCGGCGGCATTCCGAATTCCAGCGCGCGGATAAAATCTTCGTCCATGACGTGCGCCTCCTCGTCGCCTGCCTCGCGCTGTTTTAGCTGATCCTCGAAGCGAGCGCGTTGGTCAATCGGGTCGTTGAGTTCGGTGAAGCCGTTGGCAAGTTCGCGACCGTAAACGAAAAACTCAAATCGGTCGGTGACGCGCGGGTCGTCGAAATTTTTTTTCGCCAGCGGAGAAATTTCCGTGGGGTGGTGCGTGATGAAGACGGGCTGAATCAAATCGTCCTCAACCTTCGCCTCGAACGCCGTGTTCAAGATTCCGCCGATGCCGAAACGTTTTTCGTAGGCGACACCGATTTCGTCAGCCATAGCGCGAGCTTCGTCGACGGTCTTGCACGAGAGGAAGTCTTTGCCGGTCTTCTGTTTGACGGCGTCGTTCATGCTAAGTTGCGGCGCATTGGACAGATCCATCTCCACGCCCTGATAGGTGATCTTCGTCGTGCCGTTGACAGCCTCGGCCGCCGCGCAGACGATACCGCGCGTGACCTCAATCAAGTCGCGGTAGTCGCCGTAAGCCTGATAAATTTCCACGCTGGTGAATTCAGGGTTGTGGCGAACGTCCATGCCCTCGTTGCGGAAGACTCTGCCCATCTCGTAGACGCGTTCGAAGCCGCCGACGATTAAGCGTTTGAGATTCAGCTCGGTGGCGATGCGCAAGTATAAGTCGGCGTCCAGAGCGTTGTGATGAGTGACGAACGGACGAGCCGCCGCTCCGCCGGCAATTGTCGAGAGCACGGGCGTGGCAACCTCCAGGAAGTCGCGCTCGTCGAGATATTTGCGGATAGCCTTGATGACTTTGTTGCGGCTGATGAACGTGTCGCGGACTTCGGGGTTCATGATGAGATCGAGATAACGCTGACGGTAACGAATCTCCACGTCCTTTAGCCCGTGAAATTTTTCGGGCAGGGGACGCAGACTCTTGGCGAGCATTTTGAAATTGTCCACGCGTACGGTGAGTTCGCCGCGCTTGGTCTTGAAGACCGGTCCGCGACAACCGATGATGTCGCCGATGTCGAGCAACTTGAATTCGTTGTACTTGTCGTCGCCGAGGATATCGAGCTTGAAATAAAGTTGGATTGAGCCGCTCTTGTCCGCCAGCGTTGCGAAAGACGCCTTGCCGTGCCCGCGAATCGCCATCAATCTGCCCGCGACGGAAACTTCGCCCGCGTCGGTTTCGCCGTCAATGTCGCCGAACTCGTTGCGAATGTCCGCGGCGTGGTGCGTGACGGAATAGCGTGAGCCGAACGGTTCAACGCCGCGTTCGATGAGACCGTTGAGCTTGTCGCGGCGAATCCGAATCAAATCATTTTCGTCGAGTGTCTGCTGCTGAAAATTTTTTGCCATTGGAAAACCTCCTTGAGTTGCGGGCATTGTACCAGAAAAAATTTCATTGCTCAACCTGCGCGGGCGGTCGGGAATGTTTTTGTTTGGCGGCGAAAAATTTTTTTGCCACAGCTGTAACAAAATCGGAATTCGCGCGTATAATGTGCATAAAACATTTGGAGGTTGATACTCATGGCAAAGGAAATTCTTAAGGACGAACTGCTCAACGAAGACGAACTCGACAACGTGGCGGGCGGCACCAGGATCGAAACTTTCCAAGACGGCAACGAACTTTACAAGCGCGGGCTTTTGAGCGCAGATGACGCATTGTCCGCGGCTCCCGTGCGCAACCTTCTGCACAAGATGGGTTACAGCGGCTACAAGGATGTCGGCGGGATCGTCGACGGCAACATCTACACCGACAAGAACGGCAACACGATCACTCGCGAACAATTCTGGAAAAACTTCGACGCGGAGAACGGCACGAAGATTATCCGCTGAATCGGCGCGGAAAGCTCGAACGAATCAAAAAACCCTTCGGCAGATGTCGGAGGGTTTTTGATTGTCGTCGTCGATGTATCAGAAAATATTTTTGAGGACGATGGTCTGGTCGCGGTTGGGACCGACGCTGACGATTCCGAGCGCGATGCCCGTGACCTCAGCCATGCGTTCAAGATAGCGGCGGGCGTTGGCGGGCAAATCTTCCCAGCGGCGGGCGGAGCTGATGTCGCTCTTCCAACCGGCGAACGTTTCGTAAACCGGTTCGACCTTCGCCAGAACTTTCAGCGACGCGGGAATTTCGTTGATGATGCTGCCGTCGACGCGATAAGCCGTGCACATTTTGATTTCGTCGAAGGTGTCGAGGATGTCGAGCCGCGTGACCGCCATGTAATCGGTGCCGCTGAGTTGACCGGCGTATTTGACGACGCAAGCATCAAGCCAGCCGGTGCGCCGCGGACGACCCGTGACCGTTCCGAATTCGTGACCCGCCGTGCGGAGTTTGTCGCCGATGTCGTTGAGCTGTTCGGTTGGGAAGGGACCTTCGCCAACGCGCGTGCAGTAAGCCTTAACGACGCCGACGACGGTATCAATCTTTTTGGGCGCGACGCCCGCACCAATGCCGACGCCTCCGCTGATTGGGTGGCTGCTCGTGACGAAGGGATAAGTGCCGTAATCGATGTCGAGCATTGTAGCCTGTGCGCCCTCGAAGAGAATTTTTTTGCCCGCGGAGATTTGGTCGTTGAGCAGGGTGATTGTGTCGCAGACGAACGGGCGAAGTCTCTCGGCGTATGAATTGTACTCGCGGATAATTTCGTCGGCGTCGAGCGGCTCGCGGTTGTAAACGTTCTGCAACAGGAGATTTTTGACGCGAAGGACGCTTTTGACTTTGGCGGCGAATTCCTCGCGGTCAATCAAATCGCAGACGCGAATGCCGATGCGATCTGCCTTGTCGATGTAGCACGGACCGATGCCGCGTTTGGTTGTGCCGATTTTGTCCGCGCCGCGAAGTTCCTCGCCCGCCTCGTCGATGAGTTTGTGCCAAGGCATGACGACGTGCGCACGGTTAGAAATTCTAATGCCCGACGTGTCGACGCCGCGGCTGTTCATTGAATCGATTTCCTCAATCAAGCACTGCGGGTCGACGACGACGCCGTTTGCGATGACGCAGGTTGTGCCGCCGTACAAAATGCCCGAAGGCAACAGCCGAAGCTTGTATTCCTCGCCGTTGACCGTGACGGTGTGGCCGGCGTTGCTACCGCCCTGAAACCTGACAACCGTGTCCGCCTGCGACGCCAGGTAGTCGACGATTTTGCCCTTGCCCTCGTCGCCCCACTGTGCGCCGCTGATAACCACCGTTGACATCTTGCGAATCACTCCTTAACGATTCTCGTTGACGTATTTGCGCATGAACTTGATGGTGTTGTCGCTGATGACGTTGTCCTTCTTTTCGTAGTTGATGATGCGGAAGAGCATGCCCACGCGTTCGATGATGGGCTTGTTGCGCGTGCGGAAGGTCTCGCCGTTTATGGTCAGGTCAACGCTGTCGACCGAACGCATGCGATACGACACGCCGAGCAAGTCCCGCCCTTCGGAGCCGTCGGGCAAAATCTCTTTGATGATGTAGCGGTATTCCATGTCGCCCACCGCCGTCGTCCATGTCAGCTCGCGGTTCAAAGCTTGGTGCGTCAAAACGCCGATGTACTCGCGAATAATTTCGTGTGTCCTTGTGTTCATGAGAAAGCCTCCTTGAGTTTTTGATCCTTGCGTTCAATTTCCGTCGCCATCTGCTTGCGATAGGCGATGAGCTTTTCGGCAAGCGCGGCGTCTTGAAGAGCCAGCATCTCCACGGCGAAGAGCGCGGCGTTCTTCGCGCCGTTGACTGCCACTGTCGCAACGGGCACACCGCCTGGCATTTGCACCGTGCTGAGCAGAGCGTCCAACCCGCGGAATGGTTCGGAACTGATTGGCACGCCGATGACCGGTTTGGTCGTCAGGCTCGCGACGACGCCCGCCAGGTGAGCCGCCATGCCCGCCGCCGCGATGAAAATTTGCGCGTCGGACTCGGTGACGAAGTCGCGAACTTTTTGCGGTGTGCGGTGCGCCGAAGCCACAGTCAAATCCACGTCCACGCCGAAAGTCTTCAACGTCTCCGCCGCAGACTTCATCACGCCCCAATCGCTGTCGCTGCCCATGATAATTGCAACCTTCACAACTGTCCCTCCTCAATCGCTCGGCACGCTTCGTTGAGATTGTCGAAGACCGCCGCGCAGATTTTCCTGATGTCGTCGGTCGGCTTGTATTGGTCGACTATCAGCACGGGCGTGCACGCGGCAGCTTTCGCCGCCAAAATTCCGTTGCGGCTGTCCTCGAAGACGTAGCAGTCGCTGGCAGGCACGTTGAGCCGTTCGGCGGCGAGCAGGAAGATGTCGGGCGCGGGCTTGCCCTTGGTGACCATGTTGCCGCCGACGATAGCCGCGAAGTACCCGCGCAGATTCTTCCGCCGAAGGTTGCGTTCGATAAGCTCGGTCGGTGAAGAGCTCGCCACCGCACAGGGTATGCCCGTCGATTTGAAGTGCGCCAAAATTTTTTCGACACCCGCCATCACGATGAGATTCTCCTCGCTCCAGGCGTGCACCAGCTCAATCACGCGGGCAAGGTAGGCTTTGGCGTCAATGTTCGGGTAAAATTTTTTTATGACGCCCGTGAACTCCGTGCCGCTCGTGCCGCTGACCGCCTCGGTGAAAGCAACGCTCGGTTCGCCGCCGAATTCGGGTGCCGCCTCAAGCCACGCCTTGCGATAAAGTTTCTCCGTGTCGAAGAGCGTGCCGTCCATGTCAAAAATTGCTCCGCGTCTCATGTTGCCAACCCCTCCAAAAACTTTCCGTCGTGCGTCAATTGTAATTCAATGGCGGGAAAATTTTTCCTGCCGCGGCGGGCAGGCGATGTTTGCAATTCAGGAAATTTATGTTATGATTGGCGCGAAAAAAATTCTCGGCAAGCTTGGTGCCGACAGAGGGTATTTCGGCAGGAGGGATTCGGTTATGTTGAAAAGTATCGCAGTAATGACATCGGGCGGCGACAGCCCCGGCATGAACGCGGCGGTTCGTGCAGTCACGCGCACGGCACTTCATCAGGGCGTTAAGGTCTGGGGGATTCGCGGCGGCTATCACGGCATGTTGGACGAAGAAATTTTCGAGATGCAATCCAAAGACGTCAGCGACATCATTCAGCGCGGCGGCACGTTCTTGGGCACGGCTCGTTGCAAACGTTTCGCCACGCCCGAAGGTCGCATGCTCGGCTATAAAAATCTCGTTGACCGCGGCATTCAGGGCTTGGTCGTCGTCGGCGGCGACGGCTCACTTCGCGGCGCATCAATCCTGAGCCAAGAGACCGGCATTCCCATCGTCGGACTGCCAGGCACCATCGACAACGACGTTTGGGGCTCGGAATACACAATCGGCTGCGATACTGCCGCCAACACAATCATCGACGCCATCAACAAACTTCGCGACACCGCCTCGGCTCACCGCAGAACAATCGTCCTTGAAGTCATGGGTCGCAACAGCGGCTGGCTGGCGATGGTCGCGGGTATCAGCGGCGGCGCAGAATACATCCTCGTCCCCGAAGAAGAATACGACCTTGACGAGATGTGCGAAGACATGAAGTCCGCTTACGACGCCGGCAAACGCTATATCCTCGTCGTCGTGGCTGAAGGCGCGGGCAAAGGTCACGAAATCGGCAAAGCCATCGCCGAAAAGACCGGACTCGACACGCGCGTTTCCAAACTCGGTCACATTCAGCGCGGCGGCTCACCGACAGTCATCGACCGCGTCAACGCCAGCCGCCTCGGTGGCACTACACTGCCGAAGGACCGACTGCACAAAGCAGGTGGACTCTACGAGAAGAAAGTGGACGACGGATTCGATGTCCTCGAGATTGCCAAAGGCTCATGGGTGGAAGCTATCTTCGCAAAGGTGAAGCCCATCGCTGAACGTCCGAGAATGAAGTTCGAGGAAGAGAACGACGAGGAACGCGAATACGACGATGACGAGGATCTGCCCGAGGTGAAAGACGACTTCGACGACGACGATGACGATGACTTCGACGAGGACAAACTCACCGAGGAAAGCTACCGCACAACTTTCGAGACCGACCCCGAGGATTTGAGTCTCGACGCTGCAGAAGTGAGCGACGACGACGATTATTAATAACGTCTTCCAGATAATTTGCAAAATTTTGATTGGAATAACAAGAAAAAGCTGGCCTGTCCGTCATGACATGGCCAGCCTTTTCTTCTCTGAGAATTCCACCTTGGTTCAGAATCGGACAAGGAAATAAGAAAAAAACAATCACCACATGAACAGGAACCAGGACCCCATGGGCAAGGCTATTGCCGAATACTGGAAAACGGGAAAAGCTGACAGGCTGAGGGTTTTCTCGCCGATGTTCGACGAAGATGAAATCCCGCTGAGCACCCTCTTCCGCAACTATCAGTCGATGCCGGCCATTGAACAAGCAGCAATCGACATGGCTGAGGGGAGAACTCTTGACGTCGGTGCAGGCGCCGGCTGTCATGCCCTGGAGCTGCAGGCACTAGGAATCGATGTAACTGCCATCGACATCTCTCCGCTTTCGGTGGAAACCATGCGCCAGCGCGGTGTCAGGAAAGCATTGGAACAGGACTTTTTCACTCTGCAGGGAGCCGAGTTCGACACGGTGCTCATGATGATGAACGGCATAGGCATTGTGGGAAGCCTCTTCCAGATGCCAAGACTTTTCCAACAACTTGACAGGATTCTTGCTCCTGGGGGACAGTTGCTCTGCGATTCTTCCGACATCAAATATGTCTTTGAAACTGAAGACGGCACCTACGAATATCCCAACGCCGACAGCTATTATGGCGAAGTCGACTTCCGAATGCAATATCGCGATACGGTCGGTGCGACCTTCCCTTGGCTGTACATCGACCCACAGACTCTCGCTCACGTGGCTGACAGCTACGGCTACATGACTGAAATCGTCAAACGAGGCAAGCATTTTGACTTTTTGGCAAGAATAACCAAACGCTGACAACATATGCAAATTCTGCTGGCTTCTGCTAAAATCATGATCGACGAACAGAAATCTGTTCCCGAATTGCCACTTTCGACGCCCCTTTTCGAAAAAGAGGCGGAAGCCTTCGCACGCGACATGGCACAATATTCCTGTGAGACTATCGCAAACATGTTGAAATGCAGTAGGGACATTGCTTCGCTGAACCAGCTGAGATACAAGCAGTTCTTCGACCTGAAGCCTAAGTCCCACGCTGTGCTGACCTATCATGGACAGGCCTATAAGCATCTGAATGCTGATACGTTGAAGCCCTCTGACCTCACACATGCACAAGCTCACCTCTGGATTACGTCATTCCTC
>JADEZQ010000039.1 GCA_015206785.1 Quinella sp. 2Q5
CATCATCAACGCCGAAGACTACGACGACTTCATCAAGCGCGAACCTGCCGCTAAAAAATTTATACGCCCGTATTCGATGGGGCTGGAGTTTCTGCACGGCATACCGCGTTGGTGTTTGTGGCTGGCTGATTGTTCGCCGCACGAGCTCCGACAAATGCCGCAGGTGCTCAAGCGCGTGCAAGCCTGCAAAGATTGGCGCAGTGCCCAGGTGAAGACGGGCGACGCTTACAAACTCAAAGACACCCCGACGACCTTCCGACCGTGCAAACAATTTCGTGACACGCCGTTTATCGCGGTGCCGCTCGTCTCGTCCGAAAGACGCAGTTATATTCCGATGGCTTACGTCGACAACGGCATGATCCCCGGCAACAATCTGTTCGCTATCTTCGACGCGACGCTGTATCATTTCGGCGTGCTGACCTCTTCGGTGCATATGGGTTGGATGCGAATGGTCTGCGGGCGATTGAAGAGCGACTACCGCTACTCGGCGACAATCGTCTACAACAATTTCCCCTGGTGCACGCCGACCGACACGCAACGCCGCGCAATTGAACAGACCGCGCAGAAGATTCTTGACGCCCGCGCGAAATATCCCGACTCGACGCTTGCCGACCTCTACGACGAACTGACGATGCCGGCCGACCTGCGACGTGCTCACCGCGCCAACGACCGAGCAGTTGCCGCCGCCTATGGCTTCGTTGACATTCTCGACGACGAGCGGGCGATTGTTGCCGCGCTGTTCGACAGGTACGTTGAGCTCACGACGTGAGGGAGTTGGGAATCAATCACGACCCGTAACGCTCCGAAAATTAACAGTTGCCTAATGACATGTGCGGGAAATTTTTATATAATCGCCGCGAAAAAATTCTAAGGAGGCGGTCTCAATGACCAAGAAGGTTTTCGTGGCGATGATGCTGGCGTTCGCGCTCGTCATCGTTGGGCAGGCGTCTAAGGCGGACGCGGCAGAAATTTACATGGGCAACTATTCCGACGGCTCGGCGGTCTACTTCCTGCCACAGTCTTTGGGCATCGAAAGCTATCGCCCGTTGCGGTTCTATTGCACCGTACGCGCCGGCCGTGACTACCTCAACTACAGCTTCTATCCGCGCGGCGGCAGCCCGTATTACAGAAATTCCGAGGGCTACGAAGGCTACGTCTTCGGCGGACAATCACCCGTTGCTGCCAACATCTATCGTCACGTCCTCAACAACTACTGACAGGAGGCGGTCTCAATGACCAAGAAAATTTTCGTGGCAATGGCTCTGGCGTTCGCGCTCATCGTCGGCATGTCTAAGGCGGACGCGGCAGATGTTTACATGGGCAACTATTCCGACGGCTCAGCGGTCTACCTCATGACCAACACCGTCGTCATTCGCAGCTACAGCCCCTTGAGCTTCAATTGCCGCGTGCGTGCCGGTCGTGACTATCTGAACTACAGATTTTTCGCGCGCGGAGGCAGTCCTTACTATCGCAACAACGAGGGCTACGAAGGTTACGTTTTCGGCGGACAATCACCCGTTGCCGCAAACATCTATCGCTACGTCCTGAACAACTACTGACGGAGGCGCACAATGATTCGTAAAATTTTTCTCGCGCTGACGGTCGGCGCGGTGATGGTCGGCACGGCTTGCGTCGGCTCCGGCACGTCCGAAAAAAATTTCCCCGCAGTCAATGCGCAGTCACCCTTTGCCGACACCGAAGACAAAATCGCCCGCTACCTAAACGACGGCACCGAATACGCAGTGTACCTTGCCTATCCGCAGAAATCCTCCGAAGCATTCATTCATAATTCCAAGCCAATGCGCTCCGCAAGCATGATCAAAGTTTTTATCTTAGCGGCGGTTATGGACAAGGCTCAACGCGGCGAAATCGACATTGACGAGCCGATAACTCTGCGCGGCTCCGATAAGGTTGGCGGCGCGGGAATTTTGGCGGGCTATGCGTCGGGAACGGTGCTGACGTTGCGTGAAGTGATGGAACTCATGATCACTCACAGCGACAACACCGCCACCAACATGGTCATTGACCGCGTGGGCTTCGACGCCATAAACGACTATATTCAGCGCGAAGGCTACGGCGATACCGTTCTGCGGCGCAAGATGATGGACTACGACGCAATCTATGCCGGACGCGAAAATTATTCTTCCGTGCGCGACCTGGGGGCAATCTTCCTGCGGCTGTATAACTACGAATGCGTCGGCGAACACTACGATAAAATTATGCTCGACTTCCTCGTCAAACAGACCGACACCGACTGCTTCCCTGCGGCTCTGCCCGACAAACAAATCGCTCACAAGACCGGCGCACTCGACGGGCTCTATGACGACGGCGGCATCATCTACAGCGACGCAGGCGACGCCGTGCTCGTCATAATGACCGAGAACTTCACCGGCGAATACAACACGATTCAGCACATGAAAGCCTTCGCCCGCGCCGTTATCGACTGAAAGAACTTGCACATCAAAAAATCCCCTGCCGAAGTTGACGGGGGATTTTTTCATTGCTCACGACTGAATCAACGTCAGCAAATTTTTGTAGTTGCGGGCGACGATGATGACGTAGTTGACGGTCTCGGAATAGTTTGGCACGCCGCCATACTTCTCGACGGCACCGGGGCCGGCATTGTACGCGGCGACGGCGTCCGTGACGGAATACTCGCCCCAGTTCTGAAAGCGTCCGAGTTGGTTTTTGATGTAGATGGTGCCGCCGATGATGTTCTCCAACGGGTTGTGGGGATTGACGCCGAGACCCGCCGCGGTTGACGGCATCAGTTGCATCAAGCCGATTGCTCCGACGGGACTGGTGGCGTGGAAGTCGAAGTTGCTTTCCGCTTCCATAATCGCCGTGATGAGGATCGGATCAACTTGGTATTCGCTCGAAGCGTAGAGGATGGCGCGGGTTATCCAGTCGCATTCGACCTCGTTGCCGTTGTAGCGGTTGACCGTCTGATAAATCGCGCTGTAATAGTCGACTGCCTCAGCTTCGCCGCCGAACATCAACGCGACGGACAGGCTCGCGGCGACGATGAGCCGCCTAAAAATTTTCGTGAACTTCATATCGTTTGCTCCCTTGTCGACAAAAATTTTCTCGATTATAACACAGAACCTTTGAGCGCGATTAATCCGCCGCAAAAAATTTCAGCCGATGATGACGGGGCTCTCGATGTTGGCGACGCGTCCGGTCTTCGGCACGATTGGTGACCACGGGCGTTCAATGCCGAGCAGTTGATTGACGGCGATGTCGGGGATGTTGACGCCCGCCGCCAAACACGACAGCTGCAGCCCGCCGGACATTCGCGGATTGATTTCCAGCAGGTAAAGTCGTTCGCCGTGCGTGCGGAACTGAATGTTGACGGGCACAGCGATGTTCATCAGCCGCAAAATTTTTTCCGCGGCGGAGATGACTTCGGCGTCGAATTTTATTTCGCTGTAGCGGTGATTGGTCTTGAAGCGCGGGACGATGATGTTGCCGCGCGGCGTGCTCAGGCAGTCGACGCTGATCTCCGTGCCGCTCAGGTACGGCATAACCATCAGCGGGATTCGGAAGTCGTAGCGGCTCAAAATTTTTCGGGCGGCGGCGCGAGTGACTTTCATGTTCGGCATGTTGTGCAGGGCGGCGACGGTCTCAATCGTGTCGTCGATGACGCGGAAGGTGAGCGCGCCCTCGTCGGCGATGAGTTTGTAGCAGACGCGGTTGTCGGCAGTCTTGAGGGCGTCACAGGCGGCGTCGAACTCGTCGAAGGTCGCGGCGATTTTGTACGGCGGAACAATTTCTCCGAGCCCGCCGTCCGTGATGAAGTCGTAGG
>JADEZQ010000040.1 GCA_015206785.1 Quinella sp. 2Q5
CCTATCCGACGTTGGAGAAGATATGCGCCGATGGCGGCTATCGCGGGACTTTTGTTTACGAGGCTTATAAATATTTCGGCTTGCGGGTAGAGATAAGTAAGAAGTTAAAGCCGCACGACTGGCAAGTGTTACCAAAACGCTGGATAGTGGAGCGGACTTTTTCTTGGCTTAATCACTCTCGGCGACTTAGCAAAGACTACGAGCTGACGATTGCTTCTGCCGAGACCTTGATTAAGATTTCTCATATTCACACTTTGCTTAATCGTTTATGAACACCTGTTCTGAGAAACGCGACGAGTATTCACGATAACAAAACTGACAAGCTCAATATACGCTCAACAGATGACGGCGTCAAGATTTTGGCGCGAAAAAATTCAGCGCACGCGGCACGGTTTCGATTCGCATCGGCAACGGGTCGCCCGCCTCGCCGTCAAGGTCGCCCGTCAAGCCCGCGGCGGAGGATATCGTCAGCGAACGCGCCTGCAGTGAGAAAATGTTTTCGTCGTCGTCGATTGGTATGCCCGCCAAAATTTTTCGCGCAGAGGTCATCAGGCTTCGCGGCGAATTTTTTTTCAGCGCGAGCAGGTCGAGTAAGCCGTCGTCGATTTTTGCGGCGGCGGAAATTTTTTTGAAGCCCGCCACCGACGGCGAATTGAGCACCAGGAACAAGAACGCCTCCGTGGAAAAATTTTTCCCGTCCGCAAAGATGTCCAGCCGCGTCGCTTTGAAGTTCGTCAGCTCGCCGAGCCCGCGCAGATAGTAAGCCGACTTGCCGAGAAAATTTTTCAGCCGCGCGTTGACTTCGTGCGCCACGCTCGTGAAGACGCCCGCGCTCGCGACGTTGATGAAGTATTCCCTGCCGTTGACCAGACCGAGATCGACGGGGCGGACGTTGCCGTTTGCGATGACGTCGAAGAAATTTTGCGCGTCGAGTTCCAGATGTGCGGCGAAGTCGTTGCTCGTGCCCGAACCGATGATTCCGACCGGCAGGTCGATGGAATTTTTCATCAGCCAATTGATCACGGCGTGCAGAGTTCCGTCGCCGCCCGCCGAGATAACTCCTTCGGGTCGGGAAATTTTCACGCAGTCGACGAAGGCGCGATTGTCGTCGCGGCTCGTGCGATACACCGACAAAAAAATCCCGCGCCGCTGAAAATTTTCGATGACGGCGTCGAGACGATTTTTGAAGGCGGCATGACCGCTTGCAGGATTATAGACCAGCAGAAAATTTTTCATGACGATTTGTGTGCGACTGTCGGCGTTACGGACGGGGTTTGCCGCATTCGGCGCAGAACTTGCCGCGATTGACGGCACCGCACTCGCACTTCCATTCGTCGCTGACGGGGCGGGACTTGCCGCATTCCGCGCAGAACTTGCCACTGTTTACGGCACCGCATTCGGGGCACTTCCACTCGTCGCTGACGGGCTTGGGCTTGCCGCAGTCCGCGCAGAACTTGCCGCGATTGTCTTCGTGTCCACAGGCGGGGCACTTCCACGTTGCCGGCTTGGGCTGTTGAGGTTGAGCCTGAGCTTGTTGCTGCTGTTGAGCCATTGCGAAGAGATTGCCCGCGTTGATTCCGCCCGCGCCTTGCGCCATGTTCATGCCCATGAAGCCGGTCATTGCGCCCGCAGTGTTCTGCGCGGCAGATTGCATTGCCGAAGCCTGTGCGCCCGTCAAGTGAGCCGCTGCCATCGCGGGGTTGCGAAGTGCTCCGTTGCGTTGCATCTCCTTGATCATCTGCGCATCCTCTTCGCTGGCGGAGACATTGCTCACGCCGAACGAAACGATTTGCAAGCCGCGCAGTTCGCCCCACTTCTTGCTGAGGATATCGTTGAGGGCGTCGGCAATTTCCATCGTGTGGGCGGGCAATGCGCTGTACCTTATGCCCATCTCGGAAATTTTTGCGAACGCCGGTTGCAACGCCGTCAGCAGCTCGGTCTTCAACTGCGCGTCGATCTCCGAACGGTTGTATGTGTCGCGGACGTTGCCGCAGACGTTCGAATAGAACAGAATTGGATTGACGATCTTGTAGCTGTAAGAGCCGAAGCACTTGATGGCGATGTCAACGTCGAGCCCGATGTTGTAGTCGACGACGCGGAAGGGCACGGGCGTCGGCGTGCCGTACTTGTTCCCGACGATCTCCTTGGTGTTGAAGTAGTAAATGCGCTCGTCGCGACCGGTGTCCCCGCCGAAAGCGAAACGTTCCTTCATGGCGAAAAAGATATCCTGAATATTTTCCGCCAGGGTCTTCTTGCTGTCGAAGAGGCTGGGCTCCGCGCTCTTGTCGTAGATGTATTCGCCGCTGTCGGCGCAGAAGTCGATGACCTTGCCGTTCTGAACGATCATCATGCACTGCCCGTCGTTGACGGAAATGCGCGAGCCGTTCGTGATAATGTTGTCGTCGCCGCTGTTGGAACTCCAGCTGCTAGACTTGCGCCTGTGTCCTTTGGCAACGAGGATATCGGGCGTGAGAGAGTCGCAGTAAAAAAATTCCTTCCACTGGTCGCCGAGCACGCCGCCCGCTGAAGCCAATGCCGCTTGAATCAATCCCATATGAATTCTCCTCTCTTAAATCTTGTAGCACTGTGATATTTAAACAAAATTGCCTGCATGTTGTCTGCAGAGCTACTTTGTCTGCAGGTTTTGGGCGAAGATAGCCGCCGCTTCTTCCTGTAACTTCTGTGTGTTGTGCGTGTAGAGATTCTGCGTGATTTGCGTATCTTCACCGAGCCGCATGCCCGTATGATACAGCAGTAGTAGCAGAATATAATACGTTGCGCGGCGCGTTCCGAGACACTTTGATATACACGGCGGGATTTAATTCGGCGGGATATACCGCATAGTCCAAAGCTTGACGAATTACTGAACGTCTTGCCGCGCTTGCGCCATCAACATCACCCGCCTAAAAATTTACCCTCCCGAAGGAGGGCTTATATTAACGTGGTGTCATTTAACGCAAATCTCGTAAATTCTTCAATCATCAAGATTACCTCAAAAGCGTTCGTTGGCGTGTTACATGAAGCAGCGTTTTGTATCACCTGTTTTTTTCATTCTAGCACAGATAATCAGCTTTATCAAGCGGCGGTGCGGCCGCTGACGGATCAAGTGTTCGTGTATCCGCCGACGGACGCGGTGCAAGCGGCGGCGATAGACGAAGCGGCGCAGTCGGCAGTGACGGCGTACGTCGATTGGCAGCGCGCGAAGTTGGGCAACGCTGATAACGTCAAAGCTGATATTTGACATTCTGGACTACTGCCATCGTCGCGACTTTCCACACGCGCTGATTTATACGTGCGTTGATTTGACACGAAAGCAACTTGACGTTTCGGGTGAGGCGGCAGTCGATTCGTCAGCGGAAATTTATTCACGTCACGACTTCACGCGCTCACCTGCGGCAATAGTCTTCGGCTCGGAAGCAAACGGCGTCTCCGATGAAATTCTCGTCGCCGCGAAAAAAATTTTTATCCCGATGTGCGGCCGTGCCGAAAGCTTGGACGTCGCAACCTCCGCCGCGATAATCCTGTCCGAAGCCGTCAGGCAGTTAGGGTCTGTTGAAAAATTCTAATGACCTACACGTTGCGATAGAAGAAAAATAGCAAGACAAACAAAGCTACTGAAACTCGAAGATAATTTATCCAGACGAATAGTAATCCGCAGATAATCTTTCAA
>JADEZQ010000002.1 GCA_015206785.1 Quinella sp. 2Q5
TGCCATGATAACTGTCCTCCGTTTACGAGAAGATGCTCTTGATCTTGTTGAAGAGTTTTTCGCCGAGAGTCTCGTCGTCTTCGGTGGCGACGAACGGTTGAGCTTGACCCGCCTCAATGCGCTTGAAGAGCTGTTCGGGCTTACGGATGCCGGTGTTGACGGCGGTTTGAATCATTTTCTTGCCGTTGAAGCGAGAGAGCGGAACGCGCTTGCTTGCCGCGACGATGACGTAATCGGCGTTCTTGATTTCCTCGTCGGTCAGTGCATGATAGACGCCCGCCGCGCCGTGCACTTCCACGCGAATGCTGAGGCCGAGTTTTTCTGCGCACTGCTTGAGGGATTCGCGAGCCATGAACGACGACGAAATTCCCGTGGGGCAGGCAGTGACGGCGATGATTTTGGTGTTGGCAGAGACGTCGGGTTCGGGGGTTTCGGCTTTGGTGCGAGCGGCTTCCTTCTCGTCGATGATGCGGACGATGTCGGCGGGGGTTGCGGCTTTAATCAGAGCTTCCTTGAATTCGTCGTCCATCAAAAGCACCGCGAGGCGACCCATTGTGGTCATTGCGTCGTCGTTTGCCTTTTCGGGCGCGGCGAACAGGATCAGCAGACGCGCGGGCTTATCGTCGAGCGAATGGAAGTCGACGCCTTCGGGCACGGTGATGATGGAGATGGACGGCTTCTTGACGGAATTGTTTTGTGCGTGAGGAGTTGCCAGCCCGTTTGCCAGACCCGTGGAGCCTTGAGCTTCGCGCTTGAGGATATCGCGCTTGACGATTGCCTTGTCCTTGATGGTGCCCGCCGTCATAAGCAGATCGACGAGCATATCAATAGCTTCGTTCTTGTCGGAAGGGTGGACGTTGAGCGCGATGGATTTTTTCGAGATGAAGTTACTAATTTTCATAAGGACACCGCCTTTGTCTTGGAATTGGCAAGGAGGTTACTTGTTGAGCGATTTGAGCAGAGCTTCGACTTCGGGACGCGTGGCGAGGTTTTCACTGAACGCGGACGCCGAGCCCGTGCAAAGACCCATGAGGAACGCTTGCTTATAGTCACCGTTGCTTTCGGTATAGCCCGCGACAAAACCGGCGACCATCGAATCGCCCGCGCCGACGCTGTTGACGAGAGTGCCTTTGGGTGCTTCGGACTTGAAGAACGTTTCGCCGCCTTCGGGCACGAAGATTGCGCCGTCGCCCGCCATAGAGATGAGGACGTTGCGCGCGCCCATGTCCTGAAGTTTTTTGGCGTAGGTGACGATCTCTTCGTCGGTGGTGAGCTTGACGCCGAACATGTCGCCGAGTTCGTGGTTGTTCGGTTTAATCAGCCACGGATTGAACTTCAAGACCTTGAGCAACAGACCTTTCTCCGCGTCGACGACGAAACGGATGCCTTTGCCCTGCAAGCGCGAGAGCGTCTGTTCGTACATGTCGTCGGGCAGAGTGTTGGGGATGGAGCCGCTCAAGATCAACGTGTCGCCGTCTTTGAGCTGTTCAAGTTTGCGGAAGAGTTCTTCGCGTTTGGCTTCGCTGATTTTGGGACCCTGACCGTTGATTTCGGTTTCGACGTCCGCCTTGACCTTGACGTTGATGCGGGAGAACCCTTCGTCGAGCTTGACGAAATCATCGGCGGCGTTGAATTCGCGCAGCTGGCGGACGATCTCATCGCCTGTGAAGCCCGCAAGGAACCCCGTGGCGGTGGACTTGTGCCCCAGGTTTCCGAGCACGATTGAGACGTTGACGCCCTTGCCGCCGCCAAGAACCTGCTCATAGGTCACGCGGTTGATTGCGCCGGTGGTGAGCTTGTCGAGGCGAATGATGTAGTCAATCGCGGGATTGAACGTTACGGTGTAAATCATCTACAGTTCCCCCTCATGAAAAAAAATGACTGAAAAATTCTGCGGCGATTATACAACAGTGATGGTGACATTTCAAGGCGACGTTGGCTGAATTCTTGAACGGGCGGCGATATCGTGACGATTGTAATTGGCGGCGGCGGGGTCAAGCAGACTTGAAGATTCCGAGCTTGCGGAAGATTTTTATGCCGAACTTGCCGACCATCGGGATGCGAGCCATGTCCTCTTCGAGCAGTCCGCCGATTATCGCCAAGACCGCGACATAGACTGCGCCGCCCGCGAAGATTGCGCCGAACGTCGAGAAGATTTCCATGTGCCACTGCGCCGCCGTGATCTCGTAGAAAAATTTCACGACCAGAGCCATCACGCCAGCCGCGCAGATTGTTTTGACGAGCTGACCGAGTTCGGGCTTATAGCCGATGTATTTGTGGATGAAGTACAGGTTGATGAACGCCGCGACGCCCATATCGGCAGCCGTAGCCCAAGCCGCACCCATGATGCCCAGCGCGGGCATTGCCGTCAACGTCCAGTTCAAGACGACCTTTGCGGCGGCGGCGAGCACCATGTTAATCATTGGGATTGCCGTGTGACCGAGCCCTTGCAAAACGCCCGTGGAGACCTGATGTAGACCGAGCAAGACGATTGACACGGCGGAGATCATTACGGCGGGACCGGCACCCGGCGCGTTGTAGATCAGGCTTGCAATCGGCGTCGCCAAGAAGAACACGATGACGAACGCGGGGAAGCACACGAAGTTGGAGATGCGCACGGCGGCGGCGGTGTTGCGGAAGATTCGATTGGTGTCTTTCAATGCACGCGCCTCTGATATCGCGGGGACGATGGATACCGCCAAAGACGCCGTCAAAATCGTCGCCAGGTTCACCAGCGGCACCGCCATGCCCGTCAGGTAACCGAACAGCTCCGTCGCCTGGTGCACCGAGTAACCCGCGACCTCCAGCCTCTGCGGCACGATCATCAAGTCCAAATTCGACACGACGGGCAACATGATTGACGCCGCGCTCACGGGCAGAGCCAGCTTGAAAATCCGCTTGATGATGGCGAGCGTCGGTTCATTGGCGGTTTCAGGCTTCGGCTTCAAGTCCGCGCCGTATGTCTGTTCAATTTCGCGGTTGAGCTTGATGTGGAAGTAAATCAGCACGATGAGCCCCGTGACTGCCCCAGCCAACGCACCGAGACTTGCGCCCGCCGCCGCGTAATCCAGCCCCCACGGCAAGAAGAAATCCGCCAGCAAGATCATCACAATCACGCGGAAGATTTGTTCGACGATTTGGCTGACTGCCGTCGGTGTCATTCTCTGCCAGCCCTGCAGATATCCGCGGCTAGACGCCAGGAACGTCACGAAGAAAATCGTCGGAGCCAGAGCCACGACCGACATGTAAGCGCGCGGGTCACGAATGAATTGCCAATCAATCAGCCAGCGCGCGGAAAAATATGTCAGCACCGAAAAAAATATCCCCGTGAAGAGCATCAGCACCAACGAGATTCTGAACACGCGCCGCGCACCCCAAATGTCCTTGAGGGCGACGCGCTCGGCGGTGATGATTGATATCGCCACGGGCACGCCCGCCTGTGAGACCGTCAGCGCGAAGAAATATATCGGAAACGCCATCTGATAGAGCCCGATGCCTTCGCCGCCGAGGATTCGCGAAACGAATATCCAGTTCAACGAGCCGATTACCTTGACGACAAAACTCGCCACCGTCAGGATGAACGTGCCCTTCAGGAATTTTTCGCTTGATTTTGTTTCTGCCATTTGTCGCACCTTGTTTAGGTTTTTGGTGCTATCTTCGCCGCGATGTGTTATAATCCTTTCAGCAGCGACGATTTTAAAGGAGCGATTTGGCGTGGAGATTAACTTGGTGGAATTCAACACGGACATCGGCAAGACGAAACCCGAAAATTTTGTTCACGCCGAAACCGCCTGTCCATTCTGCGACGTGAAGCATTTGACCGGCATCATAGAGACCGAAGGCGACATCATCTTTCTGCGCAACAAGTACAACGTCATCGGCGGAGCGGATCAGTTCGTGCTGATTGAGGGGCGCGAATGCTCAACCGATATGCCCGACTATCCGCGGGAGAAAATGCGCCGCGTCATTCGCATGGGCGTCAGGCAGTGGAAAAATCTTCTCGCCTCCGGCAAGTACGAAGAAGTTCTGTTCTTCAAGAACTACGGGCTGATGTCGGGCGGGACCCTTCGCCATCCGCACATGCAATTGGTCGGCTTCCCGCGTCTGAAGTCGGAACTGCTCTTCGACGAGGCAGAACTCAGCGGCATTGTCATTGACGAACGCGACGGCGTGCAGTTCAACATCTCCAATTGCCCGCGCGTGGGTTTCGGCGAGCTCAACGTCGTCTGCCAAAGCGGCGGCAGTTTGGATCGGCTGGCGGATTATCTGCAGGTCGGCGTTCATTGGGCGATGAATCACTTCAGCCGCAAGTGCACCAGCTACAACATCTTCTTCTATCGCCGCGGTGAAAAAATTTTCGCCAAGGTGATGCCGCGCTACGCAACGAGCCCCTACTTCGTCGGCTACAACATCCACTTCCTGCCCAACAACGTCGCCCGCATTGCCGACGAGATTCGACAACTTTACTCGGACGCGTTGTCCGCCACGTGACGCAAAAAAAAATCCCCGCATGTCGCGGGGATTTTTAATTTCGGAATTTATCAGCCGTCAAGCGTTGCCGGAAGCTTGAGCCTCGGTGTCCACCACTTGCAGGTTGCGATAGCGAGCCATGCCTGTGCCTGCGGGAATGAGCTTGCCGATGATGACGTTCTCCTTGAGCCCGATGAGCGGATCAATCTTGCCTTTGATTGCCGCGTCGGTGAGCACGCGAGTCGTCTCTTGGAAGCTTGCCGCGCTCAAGAACGAGTCGGTTGCCAAAGACGCTTTGGTTATGCCCAGCAGAATCGGTTTAGCAACGGCGGGCGCACGGTCCTCTTCGATGGCGCGGGTGTTTGCCGCTTCAAAGACGTTGATGTCGACGAACTCGCCTGGCAAGAAGTCGGTTGAGCCTTCGTCCTCAATCTTGACCTTGTGGAGCATCTGCCTGACCATAACTTCGATGTGCTTGTCGTTAATCTCGACGCCCTGGGACTTGTAGACCTTCTGAACTTCTTTGACGAGATAGCGACGAGTTTCCTTGAGCCCGCAGATACGAAGGATATCGTGAGGATTTTTTGCGCCGTCGGTGATGTTGTCGCCCGCGGCAAGGTGGTCGCCCTCTTTGACGCAGGGAGCGATGCCGAACGGAATGGTGTATTCTCGCGGCTGTTGGTTGGGGTCGTCGGGGACGATGACGATCTGCTTGAGATTATTTTTGTCGGGCGGACCGATTTGGACGGTGCCGCTGATTTCGGCGATGATTGCGCTCATCTTGGGCTTGCGTGCTTCGAAAAGTTCTTCGACGCGCGGCAGACCCTGAGTGATGTCGCCGCCCGCAACGCCGCCGGTGTGGAACGTTCGCATTGTCAGCTGCGTGCCGGGTTCGCCGATGCTCTGCGCGGCAATGATTCCGACTGCTTCGCCGACTTCGACTTGAGTTGCGTTGGCAAGATCCGAGCCGTAGCATTTTTGGCAGACGCCCGCGCTTGCACGGCATGTCAACACGGAACGAATCAAAACCTGTTCACGGACGGCGCAAATTTTTTCGGCAAGATCTTCGTCAATCATGTCGTTGAGATGGGCGACGACGGTGCCGTCGGGGGCGATGATATCTTCCGCCAACGTTCTGCCCAAAATCCTGTCGAAGAGCGGTTCAATCGTCGCGTTGCCCTCGCGAATGGCTTCGACGGTGATGCCGCGAATGTGACCCATGCGGATATGGAGCGCGGGTTCGTCGGAGTTCAAAATCTCTTCCAACAGCTCGTCGGTGAGGACGATGCCTGCTTCGAACGAGGCGCAAGGTTGAGCAAGTTCTTTGCCGCGATATTGCGCGATGAAGTCGGCTTTGAGGCGGGCGCGTTCCTTTGCGTCGGGCGTGCCAAGGACGATGGTTTCGTTTGGCTTGAGGATCACCTGCCGTGCGCCGCTCTCGCCCAGGTCTTCAAGAGATTTTTCGTCGAGGACGGTCTCTGCGGGCAGGACGGCACCGGTTTCGGGGTTGATGACGTCGGCTGCCAGAGAGCGACCCAGCAAAGTTTCGCTCAAGATTTCCAGCGCGTCGAAGGTGTCTTCGGCAAGGGCGGCGCGTTTCAAGACCAGATTGACGGTCTCGACGTCGCAATCGTGCTCACGAACGATGACGTCCTGCGCCACGTCGACGAGGCGGCGCGTCAAGTAACCGCTGTCCGCCGTTCTTAGCGCGGTGTCCGCCAAACCTTTGCGTGCGCCGTGAGAGCTGATGAAGTAATCGGAAACGCTCAAGCCTTCGCGGAAGTTGGCAGTTATCGGCAAGTCGATGATCTTGCCCGAAGGATCCGCCATAAGCCCGCGCATGCCCGCCAGCTGACGCATCTGTTGCTTGTTACCGCGTGCGCCGCTGTCGCTCATCATGTAGATCGGGTTGAACTCGTCCATGTTCGCCATCATGGCTTCGGCAACTCGCTCGGTTGCCTCGTTCCACAGGGCGACAACTTTATCGTAACGTTCGCGTTCGGTTATCAGCCCGCGCAGATAGTTTTTCTCGACCTTCTTGACTTGCACTTGGGTCTCAGCCAGAATCGCGCTCTTGAGCGGCGGCACGATGACATCAGTGATTGCAACCGTCATGCCCGCCGTGCAAGCGAAGTGATAACCCAGCCGCTTGACTTCGTCAATGACCTCCGCCGTAGGACCCGCGCCCAAAGCTCTGAAGCAACGACCGACCAGCTTGCCCAGTTCCTTCTTGTTCATGACCTCGCCGAGAACCCATTCGCCGTTTTCCTGATGATAGTAGCGAAGTTCAGGCGGAAGCTTCTCGTTGAAGATGAGCCGACCGACGCTGGTTGTGATCGTCAAGTCGCCTTCGGTCTGTGCCTTGACGAATTCGGGAAGACGCGAACGTTTGACGCGGACTTTGATGCGGCTGTGCAAATCCTGTGCGCCGCTCTCGTATGCCATCAACGCTTCTTCCAGACCGGTGTAATGTGCGCCGCTCTCGCCTTTGAGCTTCGTCAGGTAATACGTGCCCAGAACCATGTCCTGCGTCGGAACGATGATGGGCTTACCGTCTTTTGGCGCGAGAATGTGGTTTGCCGCCATCATCAGCACACGAGCTTCGGTCTGCGCTTCGGCACTGAGCGGCACGTGAATTGCCATCTGGTCGCCGTCGAAGTCCGCATTGTACGCCGTGCACGCCAGCGGGTGCAGTTTGATTGCGCGTCCCTCGGTCAGCACCGGCTCGAAAGCTTGAATGCCCAGGCGGTGAAGTGTCGGCGCACGGTTGAGCAGAACGGGGTGTTCCTTGATGACTTCTTCAAGCACGCCCCAGACTTCCGCCGTGCCGCGTTCGACTTTCTTCTTCGCCGCCTTGATGGTCATGTTGCCGTCCACGCTCAGCTTCTTCATCACGAACGGCTTGTAGAGTTCGAGCCCCATTTCCTTTGGCAGACCGCACTGATGAAGCTTGAGTTCCGGACCGACGACGATGACTGAACGCCCCGAATAATCCACGCGCTTGCCCAGAAGATTTTGGCGGAAACGACCTTGCTTGCCCTTGAGCATGTCCGACAGCGATTTGAGCGGACGATTGCCGGGACCTGTGACGGGTCTGCCGCGGCGTCCGTTGTCAATCAGCGCGTCGACAGCCTCCTGCAACATGCGCTTTTCGTTGCGGACGATGATGTCGGGCGCGCGCAGTTTCAGCAGACGATTGAGGCGGTTGTTGCGGTTGATGACGCGGCGGTAAAGATCGTTCAAATCGCTCGTGGCAAAGCGTCCGCCGTCGAGCTGAACCATTGGGCGCAGTTCGGGCGGAATGACCGGAATGACGGTCATAATCATCCATTCGGGCTTATTACCACTCTTGCGGAAGGCTTCGACGACTTCCAGGCGACGGATGGCGCGAACGCGTTTCTGTCCGTTGGAAGAATGAAGTTCCTCGCGCAGCTGTTCACTCAACGCGTCGAGATCGATATCGCGCAACAGTTCCTGAATCGCTTCGGCTCCCATGCCCACCTTGAAAGCGTCGCGACCGTAAGCTTCGCGATAGCCGCGGTATTGTCCCTCGGTCAAAAGATCCTTCTGCTTGAGGTCGGTGTTGCCGCTGTCTAAGACGATGTACGAGGCGAAATAGAGCACGCGTTCCAGAGCGCGCGGCGACATATCCAAAAGCAAACCCATGCGGCTGGGAATGCCCTTGAAGTACCAGATGTGGCTGACGGGCGCGGCAAGTTCGATGTGCCCCATTCGTTCGCGGCGGACTTTGGCGCGGGTGACTTCGACGCCGCAACGGTCGCAGATGGTGCCTTTGTAGCGGACGCGCTTATATTTGCCGCAATGACATTCCCAATCGTGCGTGGGACCAAAAATGCGTTCACAGAACAGACCGTCGCGTTCGGGCTTCAATGTGCGGTAGTTGATGGTTTCGGGCTTTTTGACTTCGCCGTGAGACCAAAGGCGAATTTTCTCCGGCGACGCCAGACCGATACGCATGGAATCAAAAACGTTAACGTCAAGCATGGTAGACCTCCTATAGGTGCTAATCGGCTGTTATTCGTCGTCGGGGTCGGATTCGGAGTCGGTTTCGGATTCGATCCTGTCGAAGTTCAAATCCTCGGCTGAAGCGTTTTCCAGGTCGTTGAAGGAAATTATTTCGGCGTCAATGTTATCGTCGGGCATTGGGAAGAACTGATCCTCTTCGGTGGGCGGCGGCGGTGGTGGTTCTTTGGCGGGGGGCAAGTCGTCGTCGTCGTGGATGAGAATTTCGTTTGCGTCGGGGCTGAGGACGCGGATATCGAGCCCGATGGATTGCAGTTCCTTGATGAGCACCTTGAAAGATTCCGGCAGACCGGGCGTGGGGATGTTGAGCCCCTTGACGATGGCTTCGTAGGCTTTGACGCGCCCTTGAACGTCGTCGGATTTGACGGTGAGGATCTCTTGCAAGCTGAAGGCCGCGCCGTAAGCTTCAAGAGCCCAAACTTCCATTTCGCCGAAACGCTGACCGCCGAACTGAGCTTTGCCGCCGAGGGGTTGTTGCGTGACGAGGCTGTAGGGTCCCGTGGAGCGGGCGTGAATTTTATCGTCAACAAGGTGATGGAGTTTGAGCATGTAAACGGTGCCGACGGTGACGGGGTTATCGAACGGCAAGCCCGTTCTGCCGTCAAAGAGCGTCGTCTTGCCTGAGGCGTTGAGTCCCGCGGCGTTTAGGGCTTCGGAGATGTCGGAGTCGCGTGCGCCGTCGAAAACGGGCGTGGCAATCATCAACGGGGAATCATCTACGTCGGAGTTGTCGTGGTTGACGGCATTGATGAACGCGCGCTTGTCGGACTTTTTGAGCGCGAAGCCCAAATGAGATTCGAGGATCTGCCCGATGTTCATGCGGCTGGGCACGCCGAGAGGATTGAGCACGATATCGACGGGGGTGCCATCCGGCAGGAATGGCATATCCTCTTGCCTGCGGATATCTGAGACGACGCCTTTGTTGCCGTGGCGACCGCTCATCTTGTCGCCGACGGAAATCTTTCGTTTCTGGGCGATGAACACACGAACCTGCAAGATGACGCCGGGCGGCAGGTCGGCACTTTCGCGGCTGAAGCGATGAACGGCGACAACCAGACCGTGTTGACCGTGGGGCAGGCGTAAGCTTGAATCGCGAACTTCGCGGGCCTTCTCGCCGAAGATTGCGCGCAGGAGCCTTTCTTCCGCGCTCAATTCGGTTTCGCCTTTGGGGGTGACTTTGCCGACGAGGATATCGCCCGCACGCACGAAGGTACCGATGGCGATGATGCCTTCGGAGTCGAGCGAACTCAAGCTGTCTTCGGAAAGATTGGGAATGTCGCGGGTGATTTCTTCGGCACCGAGCTTGGTATCGCGGGCGTCGCACTGATATTCCTCAATGTGAATCGAAGTGAAGATATCGCGCTTGAGCAGGTTTTCGTTGAGGAGGATGGCGTCTTCGTAGTTGTAGCCTTCCCACGGCATATAGGCGACGGTGATGTTGAAGCCGAGAGCAAGTTCGCCTTCGGCGGTGGCGGGTCCGTCGGCAAGGGGCTGTTTCTCGTCGACGTGCTGTCCTTCGGAGACGATGGGAACTTGATTGATGCAGGTGCCCTGGTTGGAGCGTTGATACTTGAGCAAGTCATAAGTGGTCAAGCCGCCGTCGTCGTTCCTGACGATAATTTTGTCGGCGTCCACGTAGGTGACGGTGCCACCGCGCTTTGCCAGAACCATAACACCCGAATCGCAAGCGGCCTTGTATTCCATGCCCGTGCCGACGAGCGGAGCTTGAGTCTTGACCAACGGCACTGCCTGACGTTGCATGTTGGCACCCATGAGCGCACGGTTGGCGTCGTCGTTTTCAAGGAAGGGGATGAGCGCGGTGGCGATGGACACGACTTGCTTGGGGCTAACGTCCATGTAATCCACGCGTTCGCGGGTGACTTTGGTGGTCTCCTCGTTGACGCGGGCAGTGACGCGTTCGTTGACAAACCAGTCGTTCTGATCCAAAGGCTCGTTCGCCTGAGCGATAACCATGCTCTCTTCCTCGTCGGCGGTCATGTAGCGGACTTGGTTGGTGACGCGATTGTTGGCTTTGTCGACTTTGCGATAGGGCGTTTCGATGAAGCCGTATTCATTGACGCGGGCGTAATTGGCGAGCGAACCGATGAGCCCGATGTTCGGACCTTCAGGCGTCTCAATAGGGCACATTCTGCCGTAGTGAGAGTTGTGAACGTCGCGCACTTCAAAGCCCGCGCGTTCACGGCTGAGACCGCCGGGACCGAGTGCCGACAGACGCCGCTTGTGCGTGAGTTCGGACAGCGGGTTATGCTGATCCATGAACTGCGACAACTGCGACGAGCCGAAGAATTCTTTCAGCGCGGCGACTACGGGGCGGATATTAATCAAGTTCTGCGGCGTCACTATCTCTGCGTCCTGCGTCGTCATTCGTTCGCGAACCACGCGTTCCATTCGGCTCATGCCCAGGCGGAATTGATTCTGCAACAATTCTCCGACCGAGCGCACGCGCCTGTTGCCGAGGTGGTCAATGTCGTCGACTGTGCCAACCGAGCTCATCAGGTCATAGATGTAGGATATCGAGCTGAGGATATCGGCTATGCTCAACGTCCGCTTGTCCTTGGCAGTCGTCGGCGAGCACAGCATCGTGTAATTTCCGTGCGCACTTTTTATGCGCAACTTTATCGGCGTCAGGTAGCCGCGTTCGTTTGATTCGAGCCCGAAGATTTCGGCTTCGCGTGCGCTGTCCACGGAGTCTAGCATTTGGCGGGTGACTTCCACATCGGCGGGGATGAGAACTTCGCCGGTCTCAAGGTCTATCAAATCTTCCGCCAGAACTTTTCCCAACAGACGACGTTTCCAGCCGAGCTTCTTGGTGATTTTGTAGCGACCGACGCCTGCCAGGTCATAGCGGCGCGGGTCAAAGAATTGGCTGTTGAGCAACGATGCGCAGTTTTCCGCACTGGGAGGTTCGCCGGGTCTCAGTCTGTTGTATATCCCGATTAAAGCTTTTTCGCGATTATCCTCGTTGCTTTTGTGTTCGGCGTCGAGTTGGTCTATCAGAGCCTTGTAGCCCGCCGCCAGAGTATTTTTGTCGTCGAGCTCAACGAGTTCATCTAAGCGGCGTTTGCAATTGGTCAAGCGGTCTTCGTCGGGGGAATCTTCGCCTTTGCCCTGCAGAAAATATTCCACGTCGAAAAGGTCAAGGATGCTCTCGTTCGTTGCGTATTCAAGGGCGCGGATGAAATAGGTGACGGGCATTTTGCGCGTCCGGTCGATTCGCACGCTTAGGGCACCCGACGAGTCCGTTTCCAATTCAATCCAGGCACCGCGGTTTGGGATGACTGTTGCCGTGTAGATGGGCTTGCCTGTTTGGTCAATGGTCTTTTCGTAATATGCACCGGGTGAGCGCACCAATTGGCTGACGATTACGCGTTCGGCACCGTTGATGATGAAGGTGCCCGTCTCCGTCATTATGGGGAAGTCTCCCATGAAGACCTCTTGCTCTTTGACGGAGCCCTTCGTCTTGTTGCGCAACTTGACTTTAACGCGAACAGGTGCTGCATAGGTTCCGTCCCGACGCTTGCATTCTTCCAGGGTGTATTTGCTTTCGCCGAACGTGAAGCCTTCGAAAAACAATTCCAGGTTACCCGTGAAGTCCGCGATTGGCGAGATGTCCCTGAAGATTTCTTCCAGACCCTCTTTCTTGAACCAGTCGTAAGAGTTGCGCTGGATATCCAACAGATGCGGCATCTCCATGACTTCTTTTATCCTGGCGTAGCTGTAGCGCGTTCGTTTACCCACTTTGACAGGACTTAACATTAAAGCCGTCACCCCTTTAAGTTACTTAGCGATTGATAATAACACAAAGAATCCGTCAAGTCAAATCCCGCTTGACGGAAACCTTGCGACGTGCTAAACTTACCCACGTGCGGTTGTAGCTCAGCAGGATAGAGCAACTGCCTCCTAAGCAGTAGGTCGCGCGTTCGAATCGCGCCAATCGCACCAAGCCGAAAACAATCGCCCCGCGCAGGGGCTTTTATATTTGTCAGATGAGAGCTTGCCCGAAGTAAATCACGCAACCCATCAACAAGATGAACGGCACGTAAACTTTGACGGCGAACTTCATAATTTGAGATTCGACGCCGAAAGCACCGACGGCCGCCGCGCCGATTGCGATGGACTGCGGGGAAATGATTTTGCCGACGCACGAGCCCGAAGCGTTCGCCGAGGCTATCCACGCTTGAGCGGTTTCACTCATGCCGATTGCCAAAGCCGCGTCGACTTGCAGTTTGCTCAAGAGAACGCAGCTTGACGTTGCCGAGCCGGTGATAAACGCGCCGATTGAGCCGATTAGCGGCGATATGAACGGATAGAAATTGCCCGTAGCCGCGACCGTAGTATTTGCAATAGCCATAGTCATGCCGCTGTAGCCCATGATGCGAGCCGTGGCGATAATCGTGATGATCGTGATAAACGTCGGAACCAGCGTTTTAACCGTGCGATTAAGGACGTTAGCCATATCGCCGACAGAGGCTTTGTTGACGAAGCCGGCGATGACCGCTGACACAAAGAGGATTGTCGGCGTCGTTATCCATTGGAACGAAGTCGGCGCGGCGTCCGGACCGGTATAAATCATAACTTTGGTAACTACGGTTTTCAACACGGCGGAAACGGCGGGTATGGAGCAGATAACCAAGAAAACGAATATCAGCAGGAACACCAGCCACGCACGCACAGCCTCACCGGTGGTTATGGAAAAGTTTTCGTCGTAGCCGTCAATTTCGTATTCGGGGTCTTTAATCGGGAATTTTTTTGCGTAGACAACGAGCAGTGCCATGGAGCATACGGCACCGCCGATACCCGCCAAGTCCGCGCCCATTGTGGCGGCTCCGAGCACCGAGGGTACGCAAAATCCCAAACCGCCGATTAAACACGCGGGAATCATTCCCCTCAAACATTTAAAGCCGCCGAAAGCGATGAGCATGATAAACGGCATAAGCACAACCATGAGGCCCAGTTGCAACGTCGTATACGTGGCGATTTGCAGCGCGTCAAAGTTGGTGAGCTTGGCAAGAGTCGTCAGCGGCAGCCCGACCGAGCCGAACGAACTCATTGCGGCGTTGGAGACCAGGCAGGCGATAACGGCGTTGACGGGCGGAACGCCGACTGTAACCAACATGCTCGCGCCGATTGCGACCGCCGTCCCGAAGCCCGACATACACTCAAGAAACGCACCGAAGCCCCACGCGATGATGAGTATCAACATGCGCTTATCGGTGCTGACCGAAGAGAGCATGTCTTTGATTTTGTCCATGCCGCCGGTGTGCACCGTCAAGTTGTACGCGAAAATCGCCGACACGATGACGCCGAGGATCGGCCATATCGCCATGAGCGCGCCTTCGAATGTGCCGCTTACTACATCTTGCAACGGCATTTCGAAAAATTGCCACGCCACGACGAACGCGATAATCAGCGCGATGGGGCACGCCTTCCACGCCGGCAATTTCAAGACGCTAAGCGCGACGATTAGCCATAGAATTGGTGCTAACCCTTCAATAAACAACAATCTCCTCAGTCCTTTCTCAAAACCTCCAGAATTTTTGTCATGTCGTCGGGCAGCTCTGCGGTGAATGTCATTGACTTGCCCGTCGTCGGGTGAAGCAGTGTCAGCGTGTGGGAATGCAACGCCTGCCCGCGGATATCGAAGGGGTTCTTGCGTGCGGTGTATTTCGTGTCGCCGAGGAGTGGATGACCGATTGCTGTCATGTGCACGCGGATTTGATGAGTCCTGCCCGTTTGCAGTTTGCATTCCACATAGGTGAAGCGGTTGAAACGTTCGAGTACGCGGAATTCGGTGACCGCGCTCTTGCCGTCGGGGGTGACGGCCATTTTTTTTCGGTCAGACTTGTCGCGACCGATGGCACCGGTGATGATGCCCGCCCTGTCAGCGATGACGCCGTGAACAATCGCCAGGTAAGTTCGCCGCGCCGTCTTCGATTGAATTTGTTCGGCAAGGTTGACGTGAGCCGCGTCGGTCTTGGCGACGACCATAACGCCCGAAGTGTCTTTGTCCAGGCGATGGACGATGCCGGGGCGTTTGACGCCGTTGATGCCCGAAAGGTCTTTGCAGTGATGGAGCAGGGCATTGACGAGCGTGCCGCTCTTGACGGTCTCGGCGGGGTGAACGGTCATGCCGCGCGCCTTGTCGATGACGATGATGTCGGCGTCCTCGTAAAGAATCTTCAGCGGCAAATCTTCGGGCAGATACTCGACGTCAGCGGCAACAATCTCTTCGACGCGGATAACTTCACCGCCAGCGAGCTTGCGGCTTGGCTTTGACTTTGCGCCGTCGACGGTGACCAGACCTTCGGCGATGAGCTTCTGCACGTGAGAGCGCGAGCCGTCGGAAAATTTTTCGCTCAGGTAAACGTCAAGCCTTCGACCTGCCGCGTCGCTTTCGACGATGAAGTTCATTGCCGAAGCCTCTCGACGGAGCCTGTCGTCGACCGAAAAAGTATCGCGTAAATCATGAAGCCCATGCCCACAACGATTGCGATGTCCGCCACGTTGAAGACCGGCCAGATTCGGAAGTCGAAGAAGTCCACAACGTAACCCGTCTGCGCCCTGTCGATTAGGTTGGCGACCGCGCCGCTCAATATCGCCGTGGCACCGAGCTGAAGGCACCTGTCGGATTTTTTCAGCAGTGGGTAGAAATACGCCGCCGCCAAAATTAACGCCGCGCCCGTGAGCAGGAGGAACGCCCGTTGATTGGACAGGATGCCAAACGCCGCGCCGGGGTTTAGAACGTACGTCAGGTGAAAGACGTCGGGCACCAGCGGGATTGATTGCCCGGGCACCATAGACTTCATCACGAGTGCTTTGGTGAATTGATCCAGAACGACTACGCCGAAGAAGAGCACCTTATCCCGATGAATGAAAGCTACAACGACTATGAGTTCGATGACCAACAAAATTTTTTTCAGGACTTCGACGACGTTTTTCACTTGGAGGATCCCTTCTTCGGTTGAACGGGCTTATAGGTTCTCGTGTTGTCAGTGACGGCTTTGTCCTGCGTGACGGGTTTGGTGCTAACGTCGACGAGATTGCTCAGCTCTTCGGCAACAGCTTCGGGCTCGGCAATTTTCGCGGGCTCGGCAACGGGTTCGTCGGGTTCGGTGACGGGCTCGGCAATCGGTTCGGGTTCATCAACAGCTTCGGCTTCGACCTCAGGCGCGGGAATATCGTCGGGCAGAATTTCTTTGACCGCCTCGTCAACCTTGGGCACGTCCTCCAACATCTGCACGGTGATAGTCAGCTCGGATTCAAGGATCGTGCGCAGCTTCATGAGGAAGGCGTTCTTCTCGCGGACGAACTTGTCATACTCGGCAAGGATAGCGTTGCGTTTGGTGATCGCGCCGTCAATCTGTTGCTTTGCCTCGAAGGCGGCCTTGTCGCGAATGGTCTGGCAGTCGCGTTCGGCGTTGGACTTCATCTCGTCGGCGTTGCGGTGTGCCGCGCTTATAACTTCGTCGGCGGTGCGTTGCGCCATCATCAGGGTATCGTTTAGCGTCTTCTCCAGCTTGCGGAAATGTTCAAGCTCCTTCTCGGCGGCGTAGACCTGATTCTTGAGCCGCTCATTCTCGCGCAAAAGTTTTTCGAAGTCGTCGACAATCTTGTCTAGAAAGTCGTCGACCTCATTCTCGCTGTAGCCGCGGAATGCCTTTTTAAATTGGTGTTCGTGAATTTCCATTGGCGTAAGCAAATACATCGCCTCCAAACTTCAATCGGTTTAATCTGACGTTTTGAACTTGGTGTCGTAGCGGAAGTTGTGCCCGTCAATCGGCGGCGGCAGTTCCAAATTCTTCTTGTCGCGCTCGGCAACCAGATCATCAGCCAAAAGCCAGCCCGCCGATTCCAACATCGCCACGCTGATGGAGGGGGCGACCAGTTGCCCGACGATTGGCACGACCTTGGAAATTTCTTTGGCGATGACTTTGACGGGCTGTTTCTTTACCGTCGCGACGATTGCGTTGATTGCCATGTTCTTCGCCACGGATTCGGTGATTGAGCCGCCAAAGACCGAAGCCAGAGCCATTGCCATAGTCGTCATGGTTACGGTGTCCGCCGCCAAACCCACGCCGGGCACGGGTACCAAATTCCCCGCCGCCGCAGCCGCCGCGTGTCCGTGAATAATTTTCCTGCACTTGCTGATTTCTTCGTCTGTCATTGGCAAGAGTGTTCAACCTCCTCAGAAAAATCTTTTCAGCAGGACGCCGACGCGACCTTTCTTGGTTTGCCCGCGGATCTCGGTGACTTCCAAACGTCCGCGCCCGCGCATGCTAAGGATGTCGCCTGCCTTGATGGACTGCGACGCGCTCTTTAGCGTCTGCCAATTGAGCTTGAGTTTTTCCGCGGCAATTTCCTGCGCCGCCTTGCTCCTGGACATACCAAAGCCCGCCGCCGCGATTGAGTCCGCCCTCAACGAGGCGACGGTGGCTTTGATCTCTTTGGTACGTTCTTCTTTCGGTTCGATGCTATCAAGTTCGTCGACTGTCGTCGTGACGGAAGTGCCGCCGATTTGCGTCAGGTTGGCGGTGAAGTAATCGCACATCTTCCTATCGACGAGGAGCCGCGCGCAATCTTTCGTGGCGATGATGTCGCCGATGTATTTGCGCTCGACGCCCAAGCTCATGATTGAGCCGAGAACGTCGCGGTGACCGAGGCGAGCGAACTCACCATTCCACTGCGCCTTGATGACGGCGATCTCGAAGTTGGGCGTGCCTTGAAAGTCGACGTGGCAGAAGGCAGCGCGTTGACGTTCAGCCCCGCGGTAGCCGCCGTAAAAGTCGACGTTGAGTTCGCCGAGGCTGTTGGCAACGACGCCCGCCATATCCTGTTCGAACGGCGACAGGAACGCGGTTATCGTGCACTTGCGGCTTTTGATGGCGTTGGCGGCAATGTCGATGAGCACGGCGGCGGTTGATTCGCCTTCGGTGCCTTTGTAGTAGCGGATAATTTTTTCTCGTGCGTCTTGCATATCGGTGACCTAAATCTTTCGCGTGAGCCAGGAGAAGTCACGTTCAGAAGACTTGATCTCTTCGCGGTTAAAGGTGACCATGACGGTCTTGGGCGTGCAGATGAAGACGCGCTCGCTGACCTGTTGAACGTCGCCTTCGATGGCATAGGTCGTGCCCATTGCGAAATCGATGATTCTGCGTGCGTGTTCGGGTGCAGTCTGCTCCAGATTGATGATGACCGGAATGTTTGCACGCAGGCAGTCGGAAATGACATTGGCGTCGTCGAAAGATTTGGGTTCTATCCTGGCAATCTTGGATCGCTCTATGCCTTTGGTATTGGTGCTGTTGTTGTTCGTCATAAGATTATCCCTCGCCACCGAATTAAAATCTATCACGTTATGCCCCGTTTGGTTGGGTGTTGGCGGCGGCTGAACGGGCGGTTCCTTAGGTTCTGGCGGCGGCGGCTCTTTGGCGGGCGGTGAATCTTCGCTCGAATCCGTCAGCCCCAGCGTGCGGCTGAATTTGTCTATGATCTCCATGCAACTGAACTCCTCTCGCGAAAAAAATTATGCAAACTCGGTTAGGGTCTCTGTCCAAAGATTGCGGTGCCGATTCGCACGACGTTTGCGCCCTCTTCCACGGCGACGGCGAAGTCGTGCGTCATGCCCATGCTCAAAAGGTCGAAGCCTGTGCGCGTCGGCTTGAGGTCGTCAAAAATTTTTCGCATCCTGCAAAAGAGCGGACGGCACTCTTCGGCGTCGGCAACGAGCGGCGCAATCATCATCAGCCCGCGCAGATTTAAGTTGTTTGCCGCGTCGACGGCGTCAATCAGCTGCGGCAGGTCTTCGGGGGCGACGCCGGACTTCTGAACTTCGCGGGCAAGGTTGACTTGAATCAGCACGTCCTGAACTTTTTGCACGGACGCCGCCGCTTTGTTCAGAGCGGTTGCCAAATGAATGCTGTCGACCGATTGAATCACGTCGAAGAGTTTGACGGCGAGCTTGACCTTGTTGGTCTGCAGGTGCCCGATGAGATGGCGAGTGACGTTGCGTTCGAGCGACGGAAATTTTTCTGCCGCCTCCTGCACGCGGTTCTCGCCGATGTCGGTTGCTCCCGCGTCAATCGCCTGTCGCATGAGTTCGACGCCGTGGGTCTTGGTCACTGCCACCAGAGTTATCGGCTCGCCCTCGGCAACGGTTCGTCTCGCGCGGGCAAGGTCGATTTCGCCGAGCAGAGCCCGAAAATTTTCCGACACGCTCAAACGTCGTTCACCTCCGCAAAAAATTTGTCGCTTCGAATCGCGGCGATTGGTCTCGGCTGTCGGACATTTCGTCGCGATAATTGGATGCAACGTCACGTTGCCCTCCGCAAAAAAATTCACGCGCATATATTAAACCAGTTGGCTTGCCGCGTCAATGAAAACCCGCGCCGAAAAATTTCGCAAGTGACACGAGTAACGGGGCTGTGTTATAATTTCCGCATCAAAAGACAGGAGGGAACTTTATGGAAGCATTGCACGGCGTGATAAACGACATCAACTCGTTCCTTTGGACGTACATCATCATCATCGCGCTCATCGGTTCGGGCGTTGTCTACACGCTGCGGACGAAATTCGTTCAGGTCAGGTTGCTCGGCGAGATGTTCAAACTCATCGTCGGCAGCGCGGGCGCAAAGACTAGCGGCAACGAGATCAGCGGGTTCCAGGCGTTCTGCGTGTCGACGGCGTCGCGCGTGGGCGTCGGCAACATCGCGGGCGTCGCCATCGCCATCGTCACCGGCGGACCGGGCGCGGTCTTTTGGATGTGGCTCATCGCCTTCATCGGCTGCGCCACCGGTTTCGTCGAGAGCACGCTCGCGCAAATTTACAAGCTGCCCAAAGGCGAAGGCAGTTTCCACGGCGGTCCGGCGTACTACATGAAGAACGCTCTGCACATGCCGGGGCTGGCGAAGCTGTTCGCAATTCTGATCTCGGTGACGTTCGGTCTGATTTACGTTTCGGTTCAGGCAAACACAATCGTCGGCGCGGTGGAGACTGCTTTCGGCATTGACCACGCGATAACGGCGGTGGCTGTGGCGGCTTTGACGGCGGCTGTCATCTTCGGCGGTGCAACTCGAATCGCAAAGTTCACCGAAATGCTCGTGCCTTCAATGGCGGGGCTGTATCTGCTGAGCGCGTGCATCATCATCGTCATGCACATCGACCAGGTGCCAGCCATGTTCGCGCTGATAATTCACGACGCGTTCAATCCTCAGGCGGCGGTCGGCGGCGGCTTCGCAACGGTCTTTATGACGGGCGTGCGCCGCGGTCTTTTCAGCAACGAGGCGGGCGAAGGTTCCGTCCCGAACGCTGCGGCTACTGCCAGCGGCAAGCACCCCGTCCGTCAGGGGCTGATTCAATCGGCGGGCGTCTACGTCGATACGTGGTTCGTCTGCTCGGCGACGGCGTTCTCCGTTCTGCTTACGGGTCAATACGTCGTCGGCGGGGAATTGACTGGCGTGTCCCTCGTGCAAATGTCTTTGGCAAGCGTCTACGGAACTTACGCGCCGCACGTCTTGGCGGTTATCGTCTTCCTGTTCGCGTTCAGCTCGGTGGTCGGCAACTACTACTACGGCGAGATCAACATCGCGTTCTTTGAAGGCGACGAATCGGGCGTGTTGCCGAGCGTCATCGCCCGCAACGCAATGAACATCTTCCGTCTCGGCGTCGTGGCTATGGTGCTCGTCGGAAGTTTTGCGGAGCTCGGTTTGATTTGGGATAGCGCGGATTTATTTATGGGCTTCCTGTGCTTGACGAACCTCTACGCCGTCGCTCGGCTCGGACGTTACGCTTTCCTTGCGCTGGACGATTACGTTGCGCAGAAGAACCGCGGCGTCGCAGAGCCCGTCTTCGATCCCAACATCATGCCCGACCTCGAAGGCGTGCACGCTTGGGGCGTCGACAAGAAGTGATTCGATTGGAGGAGGACTCATCATGCAGACGATCACAATGATAACGCTGGCGGGCTGTCCATATTGCGCGGCGGCTTTCAAGGCGATTGACGAGCTTGTGACGGACAATGACGTTTACGCCGCCACGGAGATTGACATCATCGACGAGAACGCACAGCCTGAGCTCGCCGGCAAGTTCACCGACTATTACTACGTGCCCACCATGTACGTCGGCGGCAAAAAAATTTACGAGGCTCACCCCGGCGAAACTTACGACGAGTGCCTTGCCAACGTCCGCAAAGTTTTCGAGGCAGCTCATGAGTAACGCGGTCGTCTTATTGAGCGGCGGACTGGACTCAACGACTTGCCTGGCTCTTGCCGTCGACAAACTCGGTGCTCAAAACGTTTCGGCTCTGTCAATCTTCTACGGTCAGCGTCACGAGGCGGAGCTGACTTGCGCGCGCGCCGTTGCAAAATTTTACGGCGTCGCTCATTACGAATTGAACGCCGCAGAAATTTTCCGTAGCTCGGATTCGGCACTGCTCGCCACGAGTGATACGCCGCTCGAAAAAAAATCTTACGCCGCGCAGATTGAACAGAATCATTCGCCGCGCATCGCAACCTACGTCCCCTTCCGCAACGGGCTGATGATTTCTATGGCGGCCGCCTTCGCCGACGGTCTCTACACCGACGACGTCGAACTTTATATCGGTGTGCATTCCGACGACGCCGCCGGCAACGCTTACGCCGACTGCTCTGCGCTCTTCGTCGCGGCAATGAAAGCTGCTGTACGCATCGGCACCTACGAAAAAATTCATATCGTCGCGCCGTTCATGTGCCAAACGAAAGCCGACGTCGTGCGTGTCGGGTTGAAGCTGGGTGCTCCGTATCATCTGACGCGCAGTTGCTACGAACGCGGCGACAAACCCTGCGGTCAATGCGCAACCTGCCTGGACAGAGCGCGAGCTTTTGAATTAAACGGTGTTGCCGACCCCGCGCTCGTCACCCGTTGAAGTCAGCGACAACACGGCCGCCCATGGACGGGCGGCCGCCGGCATACGACGACGTGATGCGTCGTTGCCGGCTCGGTGGTTCTTTTCTTTGCTACTTTCTTTTGGACCCGCAAAAGAAAGTAGATTTAAACGCAAACGCAGTGACCAATCGCAGTGAGCAACCGTCGACGCAGTCATCAGAGACACAACCTGTTGCCGCGACCATTGCCCGCAAAAGAAAGTAGATCTAAACGCAAACGCAGTGGCAAACACCATTCGACCCCGCGCTTGACGGAAAATTTCTCGTGTGATATATTGCGTCAATCTTAACCTCGGCGCGGTTCGTCGATACTGCGACGCGGACTTCGCCGACGGAAAACTCTATACGCAGGAGGAATTCACATGTTAGACAAACAAGCCAAGCAGGAGATCATGACCAAGTTCGCGGTTCACGAAGGCGACACCGGCTCGCCCGAAGTTCAAATCGCTCTGTTGACGGCGCGCATCTCTTACCTGACCGAGCACCTCAAACAGCACAAGAAAGATCATCACTCGCGCCGCGGTCTGCTGAAGATGGTCGGGCAACGCCGCCGCCTGTTGAGCTACCTTAGCAAGAAGGACATCAACCGCTACCGCGAAGTTCTTGCCGCGCTCAATCTGCGCAAATAATTCACACGCACATCAGTGAGACGGGTCTCGGCTCGTCTCATTTTTGTTGAGGAGAAACTCACTTGAAACCACACAGCTTCGACCTCGTCGACTTGATGCGAAGGATTGACGGCGGCGAACTGCAAATTCCCGACTTCCGGCGCGATTGGGTTTGGAGCGACGAACAGATTAAATCGCTCGTCGAAGGCGTGGTGCGCGGCTTCCCGATAAATTCTGTCATGCTGCTCGAATGCGGCGCGAGCACAAAATTTTCTTGCCGACCGATAACGGGCGTGACGGCTGCCGCCGCGCCGAGCTGCCTGGTCTTGGACGGGCAACAGCGGCTCACGTCGCTTTTCGGTGCGCTGCAATCGTCCACACCCGACAAAGAGTACGCCGCCGACGTAAACGAATTTACTGCTGTTTGCGCTGCTTGTTGCAACGACCTTAGCAGCGACGGATCCAAGTTGCCCAATATGTTAGACGATACATTGCAGCTTCGAGACATTTTCTTGCCACCTTTCGGAAGGAGTGGTTTTTATGGCTGACAGTTATTGGTACATATTTTACGACCCCGACTACGGTAACTGTGAAAATTGCCCCCTCCAAATTGAAGTGCTCATTACCCATGAAAAAATCTCCTGGGAAAAAACACGATCCGCCGTCGGACTGCCCCGGTAAATGCAACGATTGCCCCAAGCTGTTTTTCGGTGAATTCCATTTCTTCGACGAAGATTAGGTTTAACGCTAAAGCCCGCCGTTATTTACGACGGGCTTTCTCGTTGATTAGTTTGATCCATTTCGGCAACGTCGATACCGGTTGCCTATGCCAGAATTCCACCGAGCCCCAGCCGCCGCAATTTAAATCGACCGCTACGCTTCGGAGTTCCCTGCAAGCATCGCGACATTCGGTGCGCCGCTCGTCTAAAAATCTTCCGCCAAACGAAAAATCCCCTGCCGCTCATGACGAGTGACGGGGGATTTTCCTTTAGGGGAGGGTGATTCTGTTAGAGTCTATCTTACGGCTTGAAGTCGTGAAACTTTGCCGACGACTGCTTGAGTCCGCCGCGAAGACTTCTTCGCCGCGAGGTGGTTAGCAGTCAGATGAACTTGTCCATAGCGTAGACGAATGCCAAGCCGACCGCCAACGAGCAACCGAAGATTCCGATGCTTATTGTAAGGACATCGTCGCTGAAGATTTTCTTCACGGTCAATGCCTCCTTTCGTGTGTGCCCCAATCCTTTGGAACGAGGCATATCATACCACGCGGAAAATTTTTGGCAACGAGCAGTCGTCATTGATTGGCGTCGCGTTTGTTATTGTTCGTCGGGTGTTTGCTTGTGTTTGCGGACGACGAACTTGAGCGGCGTGCCTTCGAAGCCGAAACTTTCGCGCAGGCGGTTTTCGATGAAGCGCAGGTACGAGAAATGCATAAGCTCCGGCTCGTTGACGAAGAGGATAAACTTTGGCGGGCGGATGTCGGCTTGCGTGGCGAAGAAAATTTTTGCGGCTTTACCCTTCTTCGACGGCGGTGGGTTGACGGCAACGGCGTCGCGGATCAGTTCGTTGAGCACGCTCGTTTGAATGCGCATGGACTGTTGCTCGGCGACGAACTTGACAAGCTCGGTGACGCGGGCGACGCGCTGACCGGTCAAAGCACTGACGTAGACGACGGGCGCGTATTGCAGGAAGCCGAGACGTTCGCGCAGGTCGTCGGTGAAGCGATTGGTGGAGCGGTCGTGCTTGTCGGGGAAGATGTCCCACTTGTTGACGACGAGGACGCAGCCCTTGCCCGAATCGTGAGCATAGCCGGCGATTTTTTTGTCCTGCTCGGTGACGCCGACGGGAGCCTCAATCAACATCAGCACGACGTCAGCGCGGTCAATCGCCCTCAGCGAACGGATGACACTGTAGCGTTCGACGGGCTCATCAATCTTGGACTTGCGACGCATGCCCGCCGTGTCGATGAGCGTGAACTTGGTGCCGCCCGAAAAGAAATGCGTGTCGATGGCGTCGCGGGTGGTGCCGGGGATGTCGCTGACGATGACGCGTTCTTCGCCGAGCAGAGCGTTGACGAGCGAGGACTTGCCGACGTTCGGTCTGCCGATGACAGCGATGCGAATCTCGTCGTCGTCGCGGATGTCGTCGTCTGTCGGCGGAAAATTTTTCACGACGGCGTCGAGCAGGTCGCCGAGGTTGAGCGCGTTGCTTGCGCTGATACCAATCGGTTCGCCCAGAGCCAGCCCGTAGAATTCGTAGAGCTCTTGCGCTTGAGTTTCCGTATCGACTTTGTTGACGGCAAGGACGATGGGCTTTTTTGCGCCGCGCAGAAATTTTGCAACGGCTTCGTCGTCGGCAGTGAGACCGGAGCGTCCGTCCGTGACGAAAACGATCACGTCGGCTTCGTCCACGGCGATCTTTGCTTGCGCACGAATCTGCGTCAAAATTTTGTCGGCGGATTTGATTTCGATGCCGCCGGTGTCAATCAACGTGAAGTCGCGGTTGAGCCAGGTGGCGTCCATGTAAATTCTGTCGCGCGTCACGCCCGCCATGTCGTCGACGATTGAGAGGCGACGCTTGCCGATTTGGTTGAACAGCGTGGACTTGCCGACGTTTGGTCGCCCGACGATGGCGACGATTGGTTTGCTCATGTCAATCCCTCCAGTGCCCGCCGAAGCTGTGAGCCGTCATGAATCGGCAACACCTGCGCGGGCGCAAAAATTTTCCGCAGGTCGTCCAAGGTCACGTCGTCCAAAAAAATTTCGGTGCCGGACTTGAGAGCCGTCGCGGGAATTAAAATCGCGTCGCGGTGTCCGCCGACAGCCTTCAGAGCCGCGATGATGTCGCCGCCCGTGAGCAAGCCCGACACGTTCACGCTCTCGCCGAAAAATTTGTTGACGACGGGGATCAATCGGACGTTCGCGTTGCCGATGAGCCCGCGCAAAATTTTTCCGAAGCTCGTGCCGCTGATGATGTCGACGGAAAAATTTTCGGCGGCAGAAAAATTTTCGGCGGTGAATTCGTCGATGAAGTTGCGCGTCATGCCGATGCCGTTCTCAATCTGCGGGAAGTCGTCGTAGAATTCGGTGGGCGGCAAATTTTTTTCAGCCAGCAGATAAAATTCGTCGCCGAGATAAACGAATGTCCTGCCCATCTCGGCTCGGCACTGTCGCTGAAATTTTTCAACCTGCGCGATGACTTCGGCGGCGGAATTTTTGTCGAACTGCTTAAGCTCGAACTTGTCGCGGCGGTGGCGAGTGATTCCCACGGGCACAATCGCCAGGCTCAAGGCGTGCGGTCTGCGGCACAAAATTTCCGTGACGGTTCGCTCCAGCTCCGCGCCGTCGTTCAAACCTTTGCACAAGACAACCTGCGTGTGATACTGCGCGCCCGCCCGTTCAAGCTCGTCGAGTTGTGCGGCGATTGAAGCTGCCCGCGGCGTGCGCAACATTTTGGCGCGAAGGTCGGGGTTCATCGTGTGCACCGAGACGAACAGCGGCGACAGATGAAATTTTTTTATGCGGCGGAAATCTTTCGGCTCCATGTTCGTGAGCGTGATGAAGTTGCCAAACAGGAAGCTCAGCCGATAATCGTCGTCCTTGACCGAGAGAGTCGGGCGCATGTTCGGCGCAATCATATCCACGAAGCAAAACACGCAACGGTTCCTGCAACGGCGAACGCCATCGAAGACCGCCGAATCGAACTGCGCACCTAGCTCCTCGTCGGCGTCCTTGTCGAAGGCAATGATCTCGCGTTGACCGTCGGCGTGTTCAACGAGCAGCTCAATCTCCTCGTCGGCGAGCATGAAGCTCAAGTCTATGATGTCCGTCGGCGTGTGACCATTGACCTGCAAAATTTTGTCGCCCGCCGCAAGTTCAAGCTCCTCGGCAAGGCTGCCCGCCTCAATCTGTGTGATAAGTCCGTTCAAAGTCTCCGCTCCTTTCAGCGGCGATTATAGCCCCAATCACAATCAAGTTGCAACGCCGCGCGAAAAGTTGTATACTTGCCGCCACCGAAGGAGGCGATTGCTTTGCAGAAGTTTGAGAAGTGGCAGGGCTGCGGCAATGATTTCGTTCTGATTGACCGCGGCAACAACGACATCGACGAACCCGAACGGATTAAGTTCCTGTGCGACAGACATTTTGGCATCGGCGCGGACGGCGTGATCTACGTGATGAGCTCGACTAAGGCGGCGACGCGCATGCGAATCTTCAACGCCGACGGCACCGAAGCGGAGATGTGCGGCAACGGGCTGAGATGTTTTGCGCGATATCTTTTGAGCGGCGATAAATTTTTCAGCGACGACGAGCTGACGGTCGAGACGGGCGCGGGCATTCTGACCGTGAGCATGAAGTACGACCTCGTCACCGTGGATATGGGCGAGCCGATCTTTGCCGCGGACAAAATTCCCGTCAGCGGTTTCGGTTCAAAGAAACTCATTGCCGAGCCGATTGAAGTCGACGGCGCGAGCTACAAGATGACTTGCGTTTCGATGGGCAACCCGCACTGCGTGATCTTCGTCGACGACATCAGCGCGGTTGACCTTGAGCACGTCGGCCCGAAGTTCGAGACGCACAAATTCTTCCCGCGCAAGACCAACACCGAGTTCGTTCAGCGCGTCGGGCAGAATCGTCTGCGCATGAGAGTTTGGGAACGCGGCAGCGGCATCACTATGGCTTGCGGCACGGGAGCCTGCGCAACGGCGGTGGCGGCGAACTTGAACGGCATTGCGGGCAGACAGTCGACCGTCGTGCTTGATGGCGGCGAACTGCAAATCGATTGGCGCGAGAACAACCACATCTTCATGACGGGCGCGGCGGAAAAAGTTTTCGCGGGCGAATTCTGATGACGCGCGGACTGCTAATCGTCGTGAGCGGCGCGAGCGGCACCGGCAAGGGCACCGTCTGCAAAAGGATTCTCGACGAGACGCCTGAGCTTGCCTATTCCGTTTCCGCCACGACGCGCGAGCCTCGAGCCGGTGAAGTGGACGGCAGGGAATATTATTTCATGACCCGCGACGAATTCACCGCACGCATCGCTGAAGGCATGTTCCTGGAGTTCGCCGAAGTCTACGGAAATTTTTACGGCACGCCACTCAACAAAATCACCGAGCGCATCAATCGCGGCGAAGACATCCTGCTTGAGATCGACGTTCAGGGCGCGCTCAACGTCAAACGTAAATTGCCCGAAGCCGTGACCATCTTCCTGTTGCCGCCGTCGTTGGACGAGTTGAAACGCCGAATCGAAGGCCGCGGCACTGAGACCGCCGACAGCCTTCAACGCCGCCTGGCAAACGCCGTCGCCGAAATCCAAATCGGTCGCGAATACGGCTACGTCGTCGTCAACGATTCGGTTGAGCGAGCCGTCGCCAAAATCAAAGCAATCATCGCCGCCGAACGCTGCCGTACCGAACGCAACCTCGACAAATTTTCTTTGGAAGGAGCTGTTTAGATGAAGCTCAACGCAACGCCGCTGAGTATGATCAATCCTTCGACGGACGCCCTGCTCAAGCAGACCCACAGCCGTTATGCGCTGGTCGTCCTGGCTGCCAAAAGGGCACGCGAACTTTTGAGCGGTGCCGCTTGTCACGTGGAAGACCACGGCAACAAATTCGTCACCAACGCCATGGAGGAGATCAACGAAGGCAAAATCACCTACACCATAAAGGAATAACTCATGCTCAACAAAAACATTCTGATCGGCGTGACGGGCGGGATTGCGGCTTACAAGGTCGTCGAAGTCGCCAGCCGCCTAAAGAAGCTCGGAGCCAACGTTCGCGTGATGATGACGCGCAACGCCACCGAGTTCGTCGCGCCGAGAACTTTCCAAGAGATTACAGGCAACGCCGTGTCCGTCGAGATGTTCGGGGACGCGGCGAATTTTCATGTGGCGCACATCGCTCTGGCAGACTTTGCCGACGCCGTGTTGATTGCGCCCGCCACCGCCAACTTCCTGGCTAAGGCTGCTCACGGCATCTGCGACGACCTTTTGACCACGACGGTGCTCGCCTGCGACAAGCCGCTTATCATCGCGCCGGCAATGAACACGAAGATGTTCGACAACCCCGCCACGCAACTCAACCTGCAAACTCTTCGCTCCCGCGGCGCAACAATCATCGAGCCGAACGTCGGACAGCTTGCTTGCGGCACGAGCGGCAAAGGTCGTCTGCCTGAACCCGTCGACATCTGCGCGGCGGTGGAAAAAATTTTCGCGCCAAAGATTTTGTCGGGCAGAAAGGTTTTGGTGACGGCGGGCGGCACGTTGGAGGCGATTGACCCCGTGCGCTTCATCGGCAACCGTTCGTCGGGTCGCATGGGCTTCGAGGTCGCGCGTTCGGCTCAAGCGGCCGGTGCTCACGTCGTGCTCATCGTCGGCAACAGCGCGTTGGAGCCGCCGTCGGGCGTGCAGGTCGTCAAAGTCGAATCCGCCATCGAGATGCGCGAGGCAGTCCTTCGTGAATTCGATTCGGTGGACGCGGTGATAATGTCCGCCGCCGTCGCCGATTATCGTGTGAAAAATCCCGCCGCGCAAAAGATCAAGAAGTCCGCCGACACGCTGACGCTGGAGCTCGTCAAAAACCCCGACATCCTTCGCGAACTGGGCACCCTGAAGAAATCCCAAGTGCTCGTCGGTTTCGCAGCTGAAACTCAAAACATCGTCGACTACGCGCGCAAAAAGCTCGTCGAGAAGAATCTGGACTTCATCGTCGCCAACGACGTGACGGCTGACGGCGCGGGCTTCGGCGTGCCAACGAACATCGCTTCGGTCATTCATCGCGGCGGCCACGTCGAAAACTTCCCAAAGATGAGCAAGCGTGGCTTAGCCGACAAAATCATCGAACGCCTCGCCGAAGTCTTTACCCGCACCCGTTGAATCAGCCGACAACGAGGCCGCCCATGGACGGGCGGCCGCCGGCATACGACGACGTGATGCGTCGTTGCCGGCTCGGAGGTCCTTTCTTTTGCTACTTTTCTTTGGACCGGCAAAGAAAAGTAGATTCAAACGCAAACGCAGTGAGCAACAGCAGACGCAGTCATCAACCGTCAACACCGTCGACAGATACGCACCCCGTTGACAGTCGCCCATCAAAATTTCAGGAAGTTATGCTAGGCTTTGCCGCGAATTGGAGGTGAATCTTATGCTTGACAAAGCAATTCGGTTTCTCATCACGCTGACGTGCGCGATTGTCGGCGGCGCGGCTCTAAAACCTGCAAGCCCGCTTCTGGTCACGTACATCAGCCAAGAGTTCTTCCTGACGGACACGGGCATCTTCCAATTGACGCTGGCGAACCTGGTCTGCATTTTGGCGGGCGCAATTGCAGGCGGACTCGGCGGGCGGATCATCAGCCCGTATCTGATCGGCAAGCTCGGAAAGTTTACCTCGTTCGTCGAAAAGCAACTCAGCAAAATGCCAATCAACGACGTCATCGCCGGGGCAGTCGGTTTGGCAATAGGACTTATCATCGCGAATTTATTGGGCAACGCCTTCGCGCGCATCCCCGTCGTCGGCGACTACATTCCCGTCGTGTTCAGCATCGTGCTGGGGTATCTGGGCATACGGTTGACAATCAAGAAGCGCAAGGAGCTGGCGGGCAGCTTCGACTTCATGCACACCATTCGCGACGCCATCCGCAGCCGCGACATCGACAAGTCGAAGGACACCGCTAAGCCCGACGAAAAAATTTCTGACACGCCCGCGCCCGACGCTCCGCCCGAACGCACCAAGGTCAATCTCGTCAAACTGCAGGAGCACCGCGACAAAAATTACAAGCTACTCGACACCAACGTCATCATCGACGGGCGCATCGCCGACATCTGCAAGACGGGCTTCCTTGAAGGGACGCTGCTTATCCCCGTGTTCGTGCTCGAAGAACTTCAACACATCGCCGATTCGTCCGATACTCTGCGACGCGTGCGCGGTCGCCGCGGGCTTGACGTCCTGCAGAAGGTGCGCGAGAATTCCGGTCTGGAAGTCGAGATCATGAACGTGGACTTCGACGACGTGCAAGAGGTCGATTCCAAACTCGTGCGGCTGGCTCAAAAGCTCGGCGGCAAAATCATCACCAACGACTTCAACTTGAACAAGGTCGCTCAACTGCGCGGCGTGAGCGTTCTGAACATCAACGATTTGTCAAACGCCGTCAAGCCCGTCGTTATCCCCGGCGAGACCATGCGCGTGCAGGTCGTCAAGGACGGCAAGGAGCCCGGTCAAGGCGTCGCGTATCTCGACGACGGCACCATGATCGTCATCGAGAACGGGCACCGCTACTTGAGCCGCACCATCTCGGTCGAAGTCACAAGCGCGTTGCAAACTTCCGCGGGACGAATGATTTTCGCAAAGCCCCGCTGAATTTCGTCGATAAAAATTTTCGGGAGTCGTCCTCGTTGACGGCTCCTTTCGTTTGAGGTGATTGCTCATGAAAACCGTGGCGGACGTCCTGTCGTCGGCAACGGCGCGGCTGATTGCGGGCGGCATCGACTCGCCGCGGCTCGACGCAGAAATTTTGCTGGCGCACGTGCTCAATTGGCGGCGGCTGATGTTGTACGTCGACGCAGAAAAAATTTTGCCCGCCGAAAAAATTTTGCGCTTCAACGAACTCATTGCGCGGCGGCTCACGCGAATCCCCGTGGCGTATCTCGTCGGCACGAAAGAATTCTTCGGGCTGAATTTCGCCGTCAACGAGAGCGTCCTCATTCCACGACCGGAAACAGAAATTTTGGTGGAAGGCGTCGGCGAATTTCTGCGCGGGCTCGGTCGTGAAGTAACGTTCGCGGACTTGGGCACGGGCTCCGGAGCAATCGCCGTGTCGATGCTCAAGTTCGTGCCCTCAGCGCGGGCGGCAATGGTCGACATCTCGGCGCAGGCTCTGCAAGTCGCAAAGTTCAACGCGGCAAAGTTCGGCGTGGAAGGTCGCGCGGAATTTTTTTGCGGTGACATGTTCGCGCCGCTCGACGGAAAAATTTTCGACGCCATCGTCTCGAACCCGCCCTACATTCCCGCGGCAGACATCAGCACCCTTCAGGCGGAGGTACGGCTAGAACCGCGGCTTGCGCTCGACGGCGGAGCTGACGGCTTGAGCTTCTATCGGCGGATAATTTCCGACGCGCCAAAGTTTTTGTCGGCGGGCGGGCTGTTGGCAATGGAGGTCGGTTTCAATCAGGCGGCGGCGGTGAAAAAAATTTTGGCACGCGACTCACGCTTCAGCGACATTCAAACGCTGCGGGATCTTTCGGGCATAGAACGGGTTGTCGCGGCGGCGCGGCGGTGAAAAAATTTCTTGTCACCCGCCGCTTTTTTGGTGTACAATGCGCGAAACGAATTTGTAATCGGCGAAGGAGTGATCACATGAGCGAGGGGACGAAGAACGTCACCGACGAAACCCGCATGTTCAGCTTCGGCGTGGAGGAGAACCGCGCGCAGAGCGTCATCCGCAACGCATACAAGGCAATGACCGAGAAGGGCTACAATCCCGTTCATCAGCTCGTTGGATATCTTTTGAGCGGCGACCCCGCCTACGTGACGGGCTACATGGACGCGCGCAGCAAAATCCGCAAGGTGGAACGCGACGAACTGCTTGAAGAACTGGTGCGCACATATCTTGAACGACCGGAGATCAAACGGTGAGGGCTTTGGCACTCGACATCGGCGACAAGACCATCGGCATCGCGGCAAGTGACCCGCTCGGCTTAACGGCTCAGGGCGTCGAGACTATCCGCCGCACGTCGAACAAAGCCGACATCAAACGCCTCGGCGAACTCGTCACGCAATACGAGGCAACGACCTTCGTCATCGGTCTGCCCAAGAACATGGACGGCACCGAAGGCACGCGCTGCGAACTCGTGCGCAAATTCGCCCGCAAGATCGCTGCCGCTTTGCCCGCCGTCGCGCAGGTCTTTTGGGACGAGAGATTGAGCACCGTCGCCGCGACGCGCGAACTCATTGCCGCCGACGTCACCCGACGCAAACGCAAGCAAGTCATCGACAAGATGGCGGCGGTTTACATTCTGCAAGGCTGGCTGGACGGCACGAGAGGAGATTTTTGAATGGCTGACAAGCACGAGATTCTGGACGACGATTTTCTGATTGAGATGACCGACGAGGACGGCAACAAATTCTATTACGCCGAGGAAATGATTATCCCAATAGACGGCGAGAACTTTGCTCTGCTCGTTGAAGTGCACGACTGCGACTGCGACGACGACTGCGACTGCGACGACGACTGCGACTGCGACGACGAAGTCATTATTGCCAAGATAGTCACGGGTGCGGACGGCGAAGACGAATACATTGAGCCGACCGACGAAGAGTTTGCCAAGGTGCAGGAGGCGTACGAAAAACTTTTGGACGAGGAAGATGACTAACCCTGACGACAAAAAAATTCCGCCGCGCCGCGCCGATAAGACCGTCACACTGCTCAGCAAGCTCAACTTGTGGCTCGGCAACATCATGAACGAAATTTCCGTGCGATACGTCGCCACGATTGCGGGCGCGGTTTTCTTTTGCATTGTCGCGGTGATTGCCGCGTTGGTCTTCGCTGACCCGAACGTTGCGCACGTCGATAAGCCCGTCGCCCCCGTCGAGACCAAAACCGAAGCTGACGCCGACGCCGTTGACGAGGAACACGCCATTCACGTCAAAATCCGCGAGGGACTTTCCACCGCAGAGATTGCCGACAGACTTTCCGAGAAGGGCGTCATCGGCAGCACGATAAAGTTCCGAATCCTGGCGCGTATCTACGGCTACGACGACAAGCTTCGCCCGGGTTCTTACAGCTTCACGCCGGACATGAACATCGACGCCGTGTTTGCCAAGCTTTTGACGGGCGAGAAACGTCTGGTGCGCTTCACTATCCCCGAAGGCTTCGGCGTCAAGGAAATTGCCGAGCGGCTCAACAATCTGGATCTTGCCGACAAAGACGACTTCCTCAAGGCGGCGGCGGATTTCGCTCCGTATGATTACATGCGCAAGCACGAGAACGTTTTCTTCGCGGCGGAAGGCTTCCTCTTCCCCGACACCTACGCCGTGGAAAGCGACGTTGACGTCGACGAGCTGTTGACGTTGATGGCGAAGACCTTCGACGACAAGCTGACGCCTTCAATGCGCAAACGTGCCGAAGAGGCCGGCCTTAGCGTCTACGAGCTGACGACGCTGGCGTCGCTGGTGGAACGCGAAGTCCGCTTCCCCGAAGACCGCCCGATAGTTGCGCAGGTGCTGTTAAAACGTCTCAAGCTCAACATGCCGCTGCAGACCGACGCCACGTTGCAATATCTGCGCGACGTGCCCAAGGAAGATTTGTCGATTGAAGACACGAAGGTCGATTCTCCGTACAACACCTATCAACACGTCGGGCTTCCGCCGGGACCAATCGCCAGCCCAGGCATGGCGTCCATTCAAGCCGTGCTTCACCCCGCCGAGACCGATTACCTCTACTTCGTCGCCGACCGCCGCGGTCACAATCATTATGCCTTCACCTACGAGGAGCATCTGGAACTTGTCAACAAATATCGTTAAACCCGAACTGCTCGCGCCCGCGGGCAACTTCGAGAAACTGCAGGCGGCGTTGATTTACGGAGCGGACGCCGTTTATTTCGGCGGGAAAGACTTCAGCTTGCGCACCATGAGCGACAACTTCACCCGCGAAGAAATTTTGGCGGCAGTCGACTTCACGCACGGGCTCGGCAAAAAAATTTACGCCGCGGTCAATGTCTTCGCACGCAACGCCGACATCGAGCCCGTCGCCGAATATCTGGCGTTCCTTGACGGAGCGGGCGTCGACGCGGTTATCGTCTCCGACTTGGGCGTTTTGTCTTTGGCTAAGGCGACGAACCTCGACGTCCACATCAGCACGCAAGCGAACGTCACCAATCATCGCGCGGCAAAATTTTTCCACGAACTCGGTGCCAAACGCATCGTCCTTGCCCGCGAACTCACCCGCGACGAAATTGCCGACATCAGACGCAACTGCGCGGCGGAGCTGGAAATTTTCATCCACGGCGCAATGTGCATTTCGTATTCGGGTCGCTGTTGGCTGTCGAAATTTTTGACGGGGCGCGACGCCAATCAAGGCAGTTGCACTCACTCTTGCCGCTGGAAATATAATCTCGTCGAAGAGACCCGCGAAGGCGAATTCTTTCCCGTCGGCGAAGATACGCGCGGCACCTACGTCATGAATTCACGAGACCTGTGCCTTCTGCCAAACATCGGCGACGTGATTCGGAGCGGCGTCGCGTCATTGAAGATCGAAGGGCGCATGAAGAGCGTCAACTATGTGGCGGGCGCGGTCAAGGTTTATCGCGCGGCAATCGACGAATTTTGCGCTGACCCCGAAAATTTTTCCGTCCGCGACGAATGGATTGCCGAGCTTGACAAAATTCCTCACCGACCATACACCGCGGGCTTCTTCACGGGCGACGCTCAGCCGACGGAATTTTATTCGACGTCCAAGCCGCAACGCGCGGCAAAATTTTTGGGCATCGTTCGCGCATTCAACGCGGCAACAATGACGGCAACCGTTGAACAGCGCGGCAAGTTCGTCGTCGGGCAAAGCGTGGAGTTCCTTCAGCCGCGGGGAAAAATTTTTTCGCAGACGATAACCGCAATCCGCGACGAGCTCGGCAAGGAACTTTCCGCCGCGCCGCACGCTCAACAAGTCGTCACCGTCCCCGTCGCCGAGCCCGTGGAAATTTGGTCACTGATGAGGAGTTGAACATTATGGGTTTCTTCAGAAATATTTTCGGCGGACACGAAGACGCTGAGCCGATTGATGTCGTCAACCCCGAAAACGCCGTGCGCAAGGCGGGCCGTGCTGTCGGGCGCGTGCAAGGCGTCGGCTTCCGTTTCTTCGTGATGAGCAACGCCAAAAGTTTCGGCATAACCGGCTGGGTCAAGAACATGAGCGACGGCTCGGTCACTATGGAACTGCAGGGCGAACCGCCGACGGTCGACAGGCTCATCGCCAAAATCAAACGCGGCAACGATTGGATCAAGGTCACCGCCTTTGAAGAATCCGATCTGCCCGTCGTGAAGGGAGAGAACACATTTGCAATCCGATACTGACGGCGTCAACGTCAAACGAATTCTCGTGCTTAACGGTCCGAATCTGAATCTGCTGGGCACGCGCGAACCCGAAGTCTACGGGCGCACGACGCTCGACGACATAAACGAACTGCTGCGTCTGCGGGCAAAGCAAGCGGGCGTCGAGGCGATTGACTTCCTGCAATCCAACTACGAAGGTCAACTCGTCGAGGCTATTCAAAATGCTCGCGGGCGTTACGATTTCATTCTGCTCAACGCCGGCGCACTCACTCATTACAGCATTGCCCTGCGCGACGCCATTGCTGCCGTGCCCGTGCCGGTCATCGAACTGCACCTGTCGAACATCCATCGCCGCGAAGAATTCCGCCGCACGTCTGTCATCGCGCCCGTGGTCATGGGGCAAATCTGCGGCTTCGGCGTCGACAGCTACATCGCCGCGTTGGACATCGCCATCAGAAAAATTCGGACGGATACGAAATGACGGCGGCGTTCGATTACGGCGGGCGGCTCGCGCGGTTGATTGACAGGCTCGCGGCTGAAGATGTCGACGCGCTGTTGATCACCAAGGCGGCGAACGTCACGTACCTTAGCGGCTTCCGCGGAGACAGCACCGCGCTCATCGTCGGGAAAAATTTTCGACGCCTCGTCACCGACGGTCGTTACGTGGAGCAAGCTCGTCGTCAGGCAAAAAATTTCGCGCTCGTCAAACAGACCGAGGGGCTCAACAAAAAAATCGTCGAGGAGATTAAATCGCTCGGCTGTCGCAAGGTCGGCATCGAGGGGCTGGTTATGACGGTCGCTCAACACGCTTACCTGCAGAAGGAACTGCCGAACGTCGACTTCAAGTCCGTTGAGCTCGACACGCTTCGCCAGGTCAAAGACGCCGCGGAGATTGCCAACATTCGCCGCGCCTGCAAAATCGCCGACGACGCCTTCGCGAAAATTTTGGACGTCATTCGCCCCGACGTCACCGAACTTGACATCGCCGCGCAGCTGGAATATTTTATGCGGCGGCTCGGCTCCGAGAAGACGGCGTTTACGACGATTGTCGCTTCGGGTTGGCGAAGTTCCCTTCCACACGGCGCGGCAACCGACAAAAAAATTTCCGCGGGAGATTTCGTCACGCTCGACTTCGGTGCCACGTTCAACGGCTATCGCTCGGACATCACGCGCACGGTTTGTGTCGGCAAGGCGTCCATCGAACAGCGCAAAATTTATGACGCCGTGCTCGACGCGCAAGCTTACGGGCTGCAGATCATCACGGCCGGCAAGAGCGGCAAGGATATCGACGCGGCGGTTCGTGAACGATTGGAGGCGGCGGGCTACGGAGAATTTTTCGTGCACGGCTTGGGTCACGGCGTCGGCTTGGAGATTCACGAGGAACCGCGGCTGTCGAGGCTGAGCAAATGCGAACGTCTTCTGTCGGGAATGATCGTCACCGACGAGCCGGGCGTCTACGTGGAAAATTTTGGCGGCGTGCGCATTGAAGACACCGTCCTCGTCACCGACGCTCAAGCTCAACCGCTGACGCGTTCGCCGAAAACTTTGATTGAGCTATAAATTTTTTTGCACGTTCAAGCGCGGCGATTGCCTTCAGTTGTCTGACGGTTAGACGCGATAACTGTTCCGTCGCTTTCAAAGCGGCTTGAGCTATAAATTTTTTGGAGGCTGATACCAATGATTTCAAGTACCGATTTCAGAACGGGGCTGACGATTGAGATTGACGGCATGGCGTGGCAAGTCGTCGAATTCCAGCACGTCAAGCCCGGCAAAGGCGCGGCGTTCGTGCGCACGAAGATCAAGAACGTGGAGACCGGCGCGGTCGTCGAACGCACCTTCAACCCCAACGAGAAGATGCCGCCCGCTCGCCTGGACACCAGCCGCATGCAGTTCCTCTACGAAGCCGACGGGCAATATACCTTCATGGACGTGGAGACCTACGAACAGATTGAGCTGACTAAGGAGCAGCTCGGCACCGCGCTCAACTTCCTGATGGAGAACATGGAAGTCAACCTGCAGACTTTCAAGGGGCGCATCATCGGCGTCAACCTGCCCAACAGCGTCGAGCTCAAGGTCACCGAATGCGAACCCGCCGTCAAAGGCAACACTGCCACCGGCGCGACGAAGAATGCCACGTTGGAGACCGGTTACGTCGTGCGCGTGCCGCTGTTCATCAACGAAGGCGACGTCCTGCGCATTGATACCCGCACCGGCAATTACATCGAACGCGCGTAAAATTTTCCCGCGAAAAAATTTTTCCCGTTGCTCGTGATGAGTGGCGGGATTTTTGTTTGACGCGACAAAAATTTTTCTGATATACTCGCCGCGAAATCAGGCAAGGCTATCGGAGGTGGCGTTGTGAAATGTTTTGTTTGCGGCGAAGAAATGTCGCCGTTCATGGAAAAATTTTTCGGGCTGAAGCATTTGGACGCGTGCCGATACGTTCGCTGCTCAGGTTGCGGGCTGGTCGTGGCGGAAACTCTGTACGATATGCCGCGCGAAGATTGGGAGCTGCTCAACCGCGAATGCCACGCCTATCAGCACACGGACGCGCTGGCGATTGATCCGCGTTGGCTCGACAGGTTGCATGCGCAGGCGGACGTTTTGGCTCGGCTGGCGAAGGTCGGCGTGCTCGAAGAATCTGCGCGGGCTGTCGACTTCGGTGCGGGCGACGGGAAATTGTCCGACTACCTTGCCGAAAAAATTTCTGCGCCGCCGCTGATGAAGTTCGATGCGTACATGGGCGACGAAAATTTTCTGCCGCCCGAAGAAATGTCGCCCGCCTCGTTCGACTTCGTGATAACGTGCTCGGTGTTTGAACATCTGCTCGGCGCGGCGGACGTGGAAAAAATTTTCGCGCTGTTGACGGCGGACGGGACGATGGCGTTGCACACGCTGGTTTGCGAAGAAATTCCGCGCGACCCAAATTGGTTCTACCTGCAGCCCGTGCACGCGACGCTATGGACGAACGCCGCCATGAAAAAAATTTTCCGCCGATACGGATTCAAAGCTTGCGCCTATCACGTCGACGCGCGGCTGTGGCTGATGATGCGCAGTCTCGAAAAATTTTCGCGGCTGAAAAATTTGGCGGGCTTCGTCGTCGCTGAAGACTTCGTTGATTACTGGAAGGGCAAGCCGTACCGATGAACGCCATCACGAAAATGCAACGTCGAACTGCTCGGTCAGGTGCGGCTGACGGACGGGGAGATTGCTTTCATTGAGCGGCACGTGCGGGCAATGACGCTTGCCAAAGCGCGGCGGCTGTGATATAGTGCATGCGTCATCGAAATGACAACCACGTGTTTCGTCAACATGGTGTGCGTTACCAAAAAAGAACCCCGAGCTAGCTACTCGGGGTTCAAACGTTTAATCAGGTATTTCGTTTTGCGGGGTAACGATAACCACTGGGCTCTATGTGTTTACTTACGCCTGTCGAGCCACTTGCGGACGAAATGCAGGATGACTCCCGCCGTGACGTTCGCTGCGACGGCGACGACGAAACTCGTCAACATGGTGATCACCTCCTTTCCGGAGGCTTGCGCCACCGCCGCGATTATACCGAAGAATTTTTGGCGCGACAAGCGCGAAGGAGCTGACGATATGTATGCGAAGATACGGGCGGTGACGAGCTACTTGCCCGCGCAGATTGAACACAACAGCGAGATTGTCGACGGGCGGTTTATACGCAAGATAGGCGTTGAGAGCCGGCATATCGCCGCGGCGGACGAATCGGCGGGGGATATGGCGTTGGCGGCGGCTGAAAAAATTTTCGCCGAATACGACATCGATCGCCAAACCACGGACTTCATCTTGCTCTGCACGCAGCACCCCGATTATCAAATGCCGCACACTGCCGCGCACATTCAAAGCCGCCTGGGTCTCGGCAAAGGCGTCGGAACGATGGATATCGCGCTGGGCTGTTCGGGCTATGTCTACGGGCTTGCCGTCGCCAAAGGTCTGATTGAGACGGGGCTGGCGCGTAGGGTGCTGTTCCTCACGTCGAGCGTCTACACGAAGTACATCAACCGCCGCGATACGTCGGTGCGCCCGCTGTTTGGTGATGGGTCAACCGCCACGTGGATTGAGGCAGTCGACGAGGACACGCCGAGTTTGAACGCATTCGTCTTCGGCAGTGATGGTTCGCGCTTCGACAGGCTGATCATTCCCGTTGGCGGCAGCCGTCACACGCCGCGCGAGACACCCGAAGTCTTTGCCACCGACGACCAAAACAATTTCCGCTCCAACTACGAAGTCTTCATGGACGGCATGGCGATAACCTACTTCACGCTGCGCGAGGTGCCTAAGCTCGTCGACGACGTGTTGACTGCGGCGAACATCACCCGCGCGGACTTGGACTACTGCATCTTTCACCAGGCGAACAAGTTCATGATGAACTTCCTGCGCGAGAAAGCGGGCTTGAGTTCCGTCCCCTTCCACAACGACATCACGGCGACGGGCAACATCGTTTCGGGCTCGGTGCCGCTGGCGATTGAACAGGTTGCGAAAGCTCACGGCGCGGAAAATTTGCGGCGGGTGATGCTTTCAGGTTTCGGCGTCGGCTTGAGCTGGGCGGGGTGCATGGCGGATTTGTCGGGGCTGATGACGTTGAAGGGGGCGCGATAATTTTGGCGACGGTCAGCATAATCCTGACGAGCTACAATCACGCGGAGTATGTGGCGGCGGCGATTGACAGCGCGTTGAATCAGACGTTCGCCGACTTTGAACTGCTCATCGTCGACGACGGATCGACCGACTCAAGCCGCGACATCATCCGCACGTTCGACGACGCGCGGATAAAATTTTTCCTCTACGACGTCAATCGCGGACCGGCTCTTGCAATCCGTGAGGCGGTCAAGTCTGCGCGGGGCAAATATATCGCCGTGCACCACTCCGACGATTTGTGGACACCCGACAAGCTTGCGCGGCAGGTTGAATTCATGGAAGAGCACCCCGACGTTGCCGCATGCTTCACGCGCGTTGAGTTCATTGACGAGCGCGGCGAGACCTTCACACCCGACGAAAGCGACTTCTATCGAAAAATTTTCGAGGAGCCCAATCGTCCGCGGGCGGCGTGGCTGAATTACTTCTTCCACAAGACGAACTGCCTTTGCCATCCGTCGGCAATGGTTCGCCGCGACGCCTACGAAAAATTTCGCTTGCTCGATGTCTTCGGCTTTTGGCAGCTGCCCGATTATCTGATGTGGATTCGGTTGTGCTTCCACGCGGAAATTTTCATTCTGCCCGAACGGCTGACGCGCTTCCGTTTGCGCCGCGAACGTCAGGAAAATTTTTCGGCGGCGTCGTTCGATAAGACTGTTCGCATCGAGCTGGAGACGTCTTTCATCATGCGCGAGTTCGTCTACAACTTCACCGACGACAAATTTTTTCTGCAGGTCTTCCCTGAGGCTCAACGCTTCGTCGTCGGCGGGCAACTCAATCGGCGGTTCGCGTTCGCGCAGCTGTGTCTGCAACGGCAGGGCACGGCGACTTCCGCATTCCGATTGGCGGGGCTGGACCTGCTCAAAGGTTTGCTCACTTCGCCCGCAAACGCCGCGCAGATAAAAACGCTCTACGACTACGACGAAAAATCTTTCCTGCGGGATGGCGCACGCTTCGACGTCTTCAACCTGGAGCACAAGCTCGACGTCCTGCACGCGGAAATTTTTGTCGGCACGGAAAATTTTTCGTGGGCGTCGGAAAAAATTGTTCTCGTCGACGCCGCACGCAACTTCTACGCACGCTTCGACATCGACGTCGACAAGCCCGCCAGATATCTGCGCTTCGACCCCGATAAAAATTTCGTCTCCGTCAAAATCATTCGCGCCCTCGTCAACGGCACGGCGTGCCCCGTCCTCAACGACAACGCCGGCGAAAATTTTGACGGCTTCCGCAGATTTTGGACGAGCGACCCGCAGATTGTCTTCGATGTCGGCGAAGTGTTCGGGCACGTGACGTTTGAGGTCTTCGGCGAGCTGGAGAAAAATTTTTCCGCCACGCTGGACTGGACGATTCGTGACATTGTCGCGCAGAATCGGGAGCTTGCCGCACGCAACGAGGATCTTCGTCGGCAGAACGAGGCGATCATAAATTCCAATTCGTGGAAGATGACCGAGCCACTGCGTGCCCTGCGACATGGTCTGGACGGCAGCGGCAAGGAAAAATTTTTGTCGGTCATGCGCCTGTTCTACAAGGCGTTGCCCGTGCCCGACGACACGAAGACCGCGCTCAAGGACAAGTTCTACACGCGCCTGGCACCGATGCTGAGGAACACGCGGCGTTATCGCAATTGGGAGCGGTCGCGGATTCTGCCGAGCGCACAGACGGCAGTGCAGATGTATTTCGCGCAGGGTGCCGAAAATTTTTTGCGGGAAGAACTTTTCACACAGCCCGGGACGATTGCCATTCAAGCGCACATCTTCTACGCTGACCTGCTCGACGAAATTGCCGCCGCCTGCGCGAACATGCCCTACAAGTTCGACGCGCTGATATCGGTCGTTGACGCCGCCATCGTCGACAGAGTTCGCGCCGCCTTCGAAAAAATTTCCAACGCCGAGAAAATTATCGTGCGTGTCGTGCCAAACCGTGGACGGGACGTCGCGCCGCTGGTCGTCGGCTTCGGTGACCTCTTGCCCGCGTATGACTTCATGCTGCACATTCACTCGAAGAAGTCTCTGTACACCGGAGCCGAGCAGATGAATTGGCGGCAATATCTCTTCGACGCGCTGATTGGTTCGCCTGAACGTGTGCGAAAAATTTTCCGCGCTTTCGTCGACAATGCAAACGTCGGCGTCATATATCCGCGGCCGGCTGACAACGTCCCCTACAGCGCGTTCACCTGGCTGAGCAACCGCGCCGTCGGCATGGAGCTGTTGCGGCGGACGGGCATTGCGCCCAATCGCACGGACTACTTCGACTTCCCCGCGGGCACGATGTTTTGGGCACGGACGAAGGTTCTGCGGAAATTTTTCGCGGCGGGGCTGACGATTGACGACTTTCCGCCCGAAGCCGGTCAGAACGACGGAACGATTGCCCACGCCTTCGAACGATCCGTTTTGCTTGCCGCCATCAACGAGGGCATGAGCTATTACGAGTTCGAGCCGACGACCGAAGCCCATTCCGTCAACTTGGGCAGCAAAAATCTCTGGCAGTATTATGGCCGCACCGCCCGCGAAGTTCGTGAGTTCGTCATCGCCGAGCCCGAAATAATTTCCTTCGACATCTTCGACACGCTCATCATGCGTTATGTCGCCCGCCCCGCCCACGTCAACGAGATCATCGCGCTCAAGCTCGCCGACGTCATCGACCGCGATATCGACTTCCCGACGCTGCGCATCAAGGCTGAGGCTCTGGCTCGTGAACGGACCGGCAGGGACGTCACCATCGACGACATCTACCAAAGTTTTGCGACGCTGACCAATCTCGACGCCGCCACCTGCAAAAAAATTCGCGAGCTGGAAATTTCCACCGAAGCTGAACTTTGTCTGCCGCGCAGTGATGTTGTCGCCATCATGAACGACGCCCGCGCCCTCGGCAAAAAAATTTGGCTCGTCTCGGATATGTATCTGCCCGCCGCGGATTTGTCGCGACTTCTGACACGTTGCGGCATCACCGACTACGACCGCCTGCTCGTCTCTTGCGAAACCGGTCTTCGCAAAGACACCGCCGCCATCTGGGATCGGCTCGCCGCGAAAAATTTCAACGACCCGAAAAAATTCGTCCACCTCGGCGACAACGAGACCTCCGACATGCAATTGCCCTGCGACAGAAATTTTGGCGTCTATCACTTGATGAGCGCGTTCAATTTGTTTTCGCAGACACCGTTCGGGCGTTCGCTGATTGAACAGCTCGGCGGGAAGCTGTCGTTGCACGCGGGGATTTGTTTGGGCGTGGCGTTGGCGAAAAAATTTCAAAGCCCCTTCCGCCTGCACGACGATCATCGGCTCATCGTCGAGGACTGGCGTGAGATGGGCTACTGGTTCTTCGGACCGCCGCTGTTGACGTTCATGCTGTGGCTGATTCGGCGCACACGAGACGACGGCGTCAACCGATTGCTGTTCCTGTCGCGCGACGGCTACTTCCTTGAGCCGCTGTACGAATTCGTCACGAGCCTGCTCAACGTCGCGCCGCTGCCCTCGGAATATTTTCTGACGTCGCGCCGCGCAGTGAGCATCGCTTCCATCGCCGACATCGCCGAGGCAAAAGAACTCATCGACCTGCGCTTTGAAGGCACCATCAAAAAATTTTTCCGCCAACGCTTCGACCTCGACCTCAACGACGAACGCGAAGTTCATCTGCCCGAACGCGACGCCAAAATTATTTGCGACCTCATCGACGCGCACGCCGCAGAAATTTTGTTGAAGGCTCAAACTGAACGCGCCGCCTACGAAAAATACATCGCCACCTTCGGCGACATCGACGGGGCGGGCGTCGTGGACATGGGCTACTCCGGCACGATTCAATACTATCTGCAACGGCTCACGGGAAAAATTTTCACGGGCTACTATTTCGCCACCAGCGCGACCAATCGCTTCGGAGCCGACGCCGCCGACCGAATGCGCGGCTGCTTCACCGAGGGCGACAACTACGCCACGACCGCCTGCGCCGTCTATCGCTATCAGCTGCTGTTCGAGACGATCCTCACCGCGCCAGACGCTCAGCTGAAAAATTTCGACGACAACGGCAATCCCGTGTTCGCCGCGCCGGAGCCCGGGCAAAGTCACTTCGACGACATCAAACGGATTCACGACGGCATCAAAGATTTTTGTCGCGACGTTGCAGGAATTTTCGGCGACGTGTTGCTTGATGTGCCGCTCGACAAAAATTTCATCGACGCTTGGGTTCGCGCCTTCGTCCACGACACGAAGATCATCGCCCCGAATCTGCGCGGCATCTTCGCTCTCGACGACGACTACTGCAACACTTTCCACGGCAATGCGCTCGACTTCTACCTGAGCCAGACGTGACGTCACCCGTTGAAGTCAGCGATAACGAGGCCGCCCATGGACGGGCGGCCGCCGGCATACGACGTCGTGATGCGTCGTTGCCGGTTCGGAGGTCTTTTTCTTTGCTACTTTCTTTTGGACCCGCAAAAGAAAGTAGATCTAACCGCAAACGCAGTGAGCAACAACAGACGCAGTCATCAACCGCAGACGCCGACGCAAAAAAAATCCCTCCGCCGCAAATGACGGGGGGATTTTTCGTTGGAAGGTTCAGCCCTCTGCGAAGGCAAGGACGCGTGACGCCATCTCCTCCGGATTGCAAACGTCCGTGTGCAAAATCTTCGCCGACGACAGCTCTGCCAGGTTGCGCGGAATTCTGACGCCCGTCAAAGTGTTGAGCTGCTCCAACTGCGCCAAATCGTCCACGCCGTCTGTTGACTGTTCAAGAGCCTCCAACACCGCGCCGGTGAATTTGTACGGGCTGGCAGTAGACGCGCTCAATACCGGCGTGAAGTCGTTCGTCCTGCCGCGATACTTGCTCAACGCCGCGACTGAAACGGCGGTGTGCGTGTCCATCAGGTACTTGAACGAATCGTAGACGCGCTTGATGAAAAGCTTCGTCTCGTCCTCGGTGATGTATTCGGCGATAAAAATTTTGTCCAGACGTTCCTTGAGCTTGTGTTCGATTTTGTACTTGCCGCGCTCCGCCAAGTCCTTCATGTAGCGGCTGACCTGTTTGCAATCGCCGCCGCTTTCGTGATACAGCAGACGTTCCAGGTTGCTGGATATGAGAATATCCATCGAAGGCGTGATCGTCCTGAAGAAGTCGCGGTTGCGGTTGTATGTGCCGAAGACGAAGAACTCCGTGAGGACGTTGTTGATGTTCGAGGCGCAGATCAATTTGCTGACGGGCAGCCCCATCTTAAGCGCGTAGTAGGCGGCGAGAATGTTGCCGAAGTTTCCCGTGGGCACGCTGATGTGAATCTTGTCGCCGAGCTTGATTTGCTTCGCCTGAATCATTTCGACGTAGCCCGAAAAGTAGTAGGCAATCTGCGGGACGAGCCGACCCCAGTTGATTGAGTTTGCCGAGCTGAGCTTGACGCCGAGCTTGTCGAGTTCGTAGTTGATGACTTTGTCGCCGAAAATTTTTTTGACGCCGGTCTGAGCATCGTCGAAGTTCCCGCGCACGGCAGTGACGTTGACGTTGTCGCCGCGCTGAGTGACCATCTGCAACCGCTGAATTTTGCTGACGCCGCCGTCGGGATAGAAGACCATGACCTTGGTCTGAGGCACGTCCGCGAAGCCCGCCAGAGCCGCCTTGCCGGTGTCACCCGACGTCGCCACGAGGATCAGAATCGTTTTGGTTTCGCCGACCTTCTTCAACGCCAAAGACATCAGCCGCGGCAACATCTGCAGGGCAATATCTTTGAACGCGCTTGTAGGACCGTGCCACAGTTCCATTGAGCCGACGGGCGCGACGGGGTCGTCGGGGTCTTGAATCAAAATCATAACGGGCACGCGGTTGGGCACATCGAACCAGTTGTAAGCCAGTTCGGTACATTCGCCGAGCTCTTCGGGCGTGTAGTCCGTCAAGTATTTTCCGAGGAGCCAGGCGGCGCGTTGTTCGTAGGTTTTGTCGACGAGGGCACCTATCTCGTCGAGCGTGACCTTCGGAATTTTTTCGGGGACGAAGAGCCCGCCGTCCGCCGCGAGCCCCTGAAGAATGGCTTCGGCAGAAGAGATCGGTTTCGTCTTTGAACGTGTGCTGACGTATTTCAAATTCATGTCTCCTTTCATCTTAGCAACGAGATAATGACCGTGACGACCATCGCGCCGATAGCCCCCATCGCCGTCAACGACAGGTTGCGCACGTGCTTGCCCATGTCGTTGATGTTGTTTTGCATGTTGTTGATTGTCTGGCGGATTTCGCGCATGTCTTCCGCACGCATTTGGTTTTGCTGACGCATCTCGGCTTTGAAGTCTTTCATTTCGCGAACCAAATCTTCGACCTTAATCAGAACGGCATCAGTTCGTGCATTTTGGGCGTCGATTTGGCGTTGAAGATTTTCATTGATTCGTTCTTGTTCAGTCATTGTAATCACTTCCTTTCAGCGGGTGCGCAGAGAGTTGGCGACGATGAGCGAGGAGAAAATTGCTACGCCGACAGTTGCAACGAGCGGGTGAAAGGATATCGGCAGGAACGCGGAAGCGATTGCGGGCGGAATCAATATGACCCACGAGGCGAGCGCGAGCCTTCGATTGAGCTTGAGGACGCTGATGACTTTGAGAGCGACATCACGCACGGGCAAGAAGCTTTCGAGCGTCGGCAGTTCAAAGTCGGGCGCAACGTCTGCTGAATCTTCGGGCGCGAGTGAATCCGCCAACATAAACGAGACGTCGCCGCTTAGGAGCGCGGGCAAGTCGTTGGCGTCGGCGGCGATGACTGCGACGATGTTTCCTTTGGCGCGGAAGATTTGAACTTCGCGAGCCTTGCCTTCGGGCGTGAGGTTCGTGCGGATATGCGTGAGCGTCGGGAAGTCTTTGGCGATGCGGTTGGACATCTTCTTCGGTTGGGCGGTGAGCAACAGAATTTCCAGACCGCCGCGCCTGACGGCACCGAGGAATTTTTTTGCGGCGGGGCTGAGTTCGTCTTTGAGGGCGATGAGCCCGCGAGCGAGCCTGCCGGTTGCGACGACGACGACGGATTTTCCCTTGACGAGGAGCTGATCGATTCGCGTGCGCAGGTTCGCGCTGATGGAGACGTTCAAGCTTTCGAGCCAGGCGGGGTTGCCGACGCGGATGACGGTATCGTTAACGAGAGCTTCAACGCCGCGGGCGGGCAGTTCACGAGATTCCTTCGCACGATTGAGCGGCAGCTCGCGAATGACGGCGGTATCGAAGATCATGCGCCCGATGATGTGTTGAGCGTCGCGTTCGGCGTCGGCGGCGAGCTTGAGGAGGTTTGCCTGACTCATTGCTTGCGGCACCAGGTCGGTGATAAAAAATTTTCCGTCGGTGAGCACGCGATTGAACGGCAGAGCCAGGACGTTGACGTCCGCCAAAATTTTCAGCGCGTCGGGATTGTTGACGGTCACGCCGAATTTTTTGAGCTTCCTGCCGGCCATCTGCAACGTGAACGCTGACGCCATTACGAGGCAAATCGGTGAGGAGGCGATGAAAACCGACAGCCCTGTCATGAACGCCGCATCTGCCCCGCGCGTGAAGAAGACGTAGCCGCCGAGCGCACCGCTGATCAAGACGTCCAGCAGCAGGAGCAGAAGTGTTTGCCGCATCAACTGTTGACGACGTTGACGGGTTTCTTGTCGAGCCACGCCTTGAGATTGTCGACGGCGATGTTCATCAGGCGCGCGCGAGATTCTTTCGGTGCCCAGCTGATGTGCGGGGTGATGAAGCAGTTCTTTGCGCCGAGCAAGGGATTGTCACCGCGAATCGGTTCGGAGCTGACGACGTCGAGTCCGGCGGCGGCGACCTTGCCGCTGTCGAGGGCGTCGCGCAGATCCTGTTCGACGACGAGCGGTCCGCGGCTGTTGTTGAGGATTATGACGCCGTCTTTCATTTTGGCGATGTTCTCGCGGCAGATAATGCCCTGCGTCGATGGGAACAGCGGACAATGCAACGCGATGACGTCGGAGGTGGAGAACAGTTCGTCGAGCTCAACGAAGGAGCAATCACCCAGCTTGGTGCCGACTTCACGCATTGCGTCGAAGGCGATGACCTTCATGCCGAAAGCTTGAGCCAGCTTGCCCGTCGTTTGACCGATACGCCCGTAGCCGATGATGCCCATAGTCTTGTCCGCCAGCTCAATCAGCGGATAATCCCAGAAGCAGAAGTCGGGGCAGCTTTCCCAACGACCGTCGTGCACGGCTTGGCTGTGATGGGCGACGTGATGACAAATCTCCAGCAACAGTGCGAAGGCGAATTGCGCAACCGACTGCGTGCCGTATGTCGGGATGTTGGTGACGGGAATGTTCTTCGCCTTGGCGGCGGCGACGTCGACGACGTTGTAGCCGGTGGCGAGCACGCCGATGTACTTGACGGAAGGGCACGCGTCCAGAATTTTTTTCGTCAGCGGCGTCTTGTTCGTGAAGACAATTTCCGCGTCGCCGATGCGTGAAATAATCTCCGCATCGTCGGTCAAGCTCGTGCGGTCGTAAATCTTGCACGCGCCCAGAGATTCAAGTCCCGCCCAGCTCAAATCGCCGGGGTTCAACGTGTAGCCGTCCAAAACAACAATCTTCATGGTGATGACCTCCTTCGAGTAATTTATACACCGCGCGGCATTGAGATTCAATAGAACGCGTAAAAATTTGCCGCCAACATCACACAGCCGCTGACAGTGCCCGCGACGAGCGCGATTGAATTTTTGTGCGGCATCGGTTTGAATGTCGACAGCGCGACGAAAATCATCAGACCGAGCGGAACGAAGTAGCGACCTTGCACGCCGCTGACGACATCGCCGCCGACAGCCGACCACTTCAGATAGTGCACCAGGAAGAACGCCGTCGTCGACACGAGAGCCGCCGTCAACAGCACGAGCCGTTCAACGGGACGGACGCGCACGCCGCACGTCACCGCAAATGCAAGCAACGTCATCGCGTACGAGATGTAAAACGCGACCGGTAACAGCACCTGATGAAGCGTGCCCCATGCGCCGACAAAGTTCATCGCGTACCACAACCACGCGAGCTTCAGAGAATTTGCCATTGCCGCGAAAAATTTTTCGGGGTGTTCGGCGACGAAGACTTTCTGCGCCGCCGCGTCCGTCGTCGTGTAGCCAAGGTAGCGGTTCGTGTAAAGTTCGACGCCCGCCGCATTGACCGCCAGCTCCGTCCAGACGATTGACACCAGCAAGTTCACCGCGACGAGTGCCGCGCCCGTCAGCAAAAATTTTTTCAGCGAGCCGACACGTTCAGGCGGAATAAGGAAGTACAGCAGAAGAATCGTGCCGTAAACCGACTTGGCGCACGCAATGACCGCCGACAAAATTATCAGCGCGAAAATTTCTGCGCGGGAAAATTTTTCCGCCGAGAGCCTCAGCGACAACAGCCACGCCGTCGCCGCCAAACACACGCCGAAGGTCACGCAGTCCGCCGAAGTGGACGCCGCCTCCAGCAAAAACATCGGCGTCATCGCCAGCACGAAGATCAGCGTCTTGGCTTCGGGCAGGAACTTCATTGCCAGCCACAGGCACGCCGCCGCGAACATCAGCCCGCTCAAGCCCATCGCGTAAAAAATTTCGCCCGCCGTCAAATTCAGCAGACGCCCCAGCCACGCCGTCAAAGCTTGCGGGAAATATGCCGGCGGCAGATAAACGCCCGTGTTCGGTATCAAGACGACGTCGCAGTCTTCGGGGTTGAGCGGTGTCGCCAAAAAATTTTTCACGTCCGCGGCGTCGAAGGCGTGCACGTAATGTTTGTGGTTGGCGTCGGTGATGAAGGCTTCGGGCAGAAGCGACGCGGGCATCTCGGCGACGTTGACCCTGTTTGATTGAGCGTCCGCAGTCGGCGTCAGGCTGAAAATTTTTTTCGAGCGGTGGTCGCCTTTAACGAATTCGCCGAGCTCCATCGTCGGGCTGAAGAAAATTCCCTGCGATATCTGCCAAACTCGCGGCAAATGATTTATCTCGTCCATCAGCTGATACGGCGGGCGCATGAAGCAGATTGCCGCGCCGAAAAACAAAAACAGCGCGACGAAAATTTTCTCCGCGCCGAAAGATTCCAGTCGTCGTTCAAGTTTCATCGCAATGCCTGATCAACTCCTGTCTCCTCGAAAGTTTTCATCTCGTTTATCGCCGTCAATGCCGCCTCGACAATCTCGACGCCAATGCACGCCGCTTCGCCGTCAAAGCCGACGGGGGTGCCGTCGTCGTTCTTGAAGGTGACCAGTTGCGCGGCACGCAGAACGAACGGACGAACTTCGGGGCAAATTTTTTCCAGATAGCGGGCAATGATATCGGCAGCGCCCGTGTCGACGACGATCAGCGTGGAATTGTGCGCCGCCGCCACGATTGCCCCGATAATCGCGCCGGTCATGCAACGAAAATCTTTCGGGACGTTCGCAAAAAAATCTTCGGGGGCAAACTTGAGCTCGCCGTCGTCGGTCAAAAGCGCGTCAGCAAATTTCTCGGCAAGCCTGTCCTGCAGAAGGTTGCTCAAATCCGTCAGGGCGATTATCGGCGTGTTGAAGGAAATTTCCTCGGCGATGTTGCGCCCGAAGTTGAAAGCGACGTTGAGATTTTCGGCGGGGTTGACGGCACCCAGAACGATTTTCATGCCGAAGGTTCTAATTGAAACCCGAAAGTCCACGGAAAGATCGCGGCGTCGGCTCTTGTCGGCGGGGTCATAGTTTTCGGGGTCGAATATGGACGGACAGTTCTCCATGTTGGTGAAGGCAAGCGCGGCGTGTCGAAGTTTGTTGATTGGTCGGTCTTCGTTGGATATGCCCGAAACTTGAATGGCAATCTCTTCCAGATAACCCAGTGAACCCTTCGGCTTGGTGAGGCTGTCTAAAATCTCGCGGCAATTTTTCATTGGGCGTTCGTGCAGGCGCGGCATCGTCTGCAGATAGAAGTTGAACGTCCTGTCGGTTGCGGCAACGGCGTCGTCTTCAGCCTCGCCCATAACGTGCACGGTTATCGGATAGTTGCGCGGGACGTTTAGGGTCTGCGCGCTGAAGGGAACTTCGAACTGCTCCATGCGGTGTTCGCTGACGTGGAAGTCGACGGGAATCTCTTCGATTTGGATCTCGCCGCCGAAGAACTCTTGGATATCTTCAATGCTGTCGAGCCCTTCGACGCCGTCAATGCCGAGCTGTTGCTTGAGCGACGTGAACGGGTCGTCCTCGTCAATGAAGTCGCCGTCAAAGTCCGCGTCGGGTCCGCAGACGAAGATGTAGACCAGGTTGTCGAGCACGCGCGCGGCAATTGAAGAGCCGATAGCTTCGCCGAGCGCAAGGTCGAGATTCATCATCGGTTGCAATTCCAGATAATCGAGGATGGCTTTGTGTCCGACTTCGCGACCGAGATGAGAGGCGATGAGGCAACCGGTTGATTGCGGCAGAATTTCTTCGGCGACGAGCGCGGCGACGGCAGTGTTGAAGCCGTCAAGCACGACAACGCAATTGTGATGATATGCCGCGATGATCACGCCCGCCATTGCGCCGAACTCGTAGCCGCCGACCTTGGTGAGAACGTCTAACATCTCGCCGTTGTCGGGTTTGTTGACTGTCAACGCACGGCGGACGACTTCAACCTTGCGGGCAAACTTTTCGTCGTCGATGTTGGTGCCGCGTCCGGTCACGTCTTGTGGCTCCAGCTCCAGATAGGCGGCGGTCATTGCGGCGGCGACGGTCGTGTTGGCAATGCCCATCTCGCCGAGCAGGAAACAGTTGCAGCCCGCGGCAATCGCCTCCTCCGCCAGATGTTTGCCGATACGCACGGACTCCATTGCCTGTTCAAGTGTCATTGCGGGCTCGACGGCGATGTTTTTGGTGCCGCGGGAAATTTTTCTGTCGACCAGCCCGTAGTCCGTCAAGTCCGACAGGTCAGCCGAAACGCCCACGTCCACCACGTACAGCTCGGAATAGGCGAACTTGGCGAAGACGTTGGCGGCGGCTCCACGGTCAACGAGATAATTGCGAACCATAGCGGCGGTCGTCGTCTGGGGGTAGGCACTGACGTTTTCGGCGGCGACGCCGTGATCCGCGCAGAAGATGAACGTGCACTTGCGGGATTTGCCTATGCTGCGGTAAAGTTCTGCGACGTGAGTAAATGTCATTTACTTGCCCCTCCGCACCAGTTTCTTGACGACCGCGTTCTTCACGCGCCGCAAGGGTGCCACGCGGACTTTGATCTTGGGTTTAATCTCGCGTTCGAGGCCGAAGTCTCCGCGCTTGAGGAAAGTCGATTTGATTTTGTCTGGGCGGAAAAATTTTCTGATGACTTTGGCAAGCTCCTCGGAATTGTCGGCGTCGGTGCAGGTGAAGATATCCGCGGCGACGTAGCGCAGCTCGCGGTAGACGTGCAAGGCGATGTGTCCTTCGGCAAACGCCCCGACAATTGAGCAATGCGTTTCGTCGATGACCTCGGAGCAAAGCCGCGGCTCCGAGCCCACCACGCTCTTTAGGGTGTCCTTTATCTCGTCGACACTGCGGCTAGTGTCGCAATTGTACATGTCCAGCGTCAGCTGTCGTGCCAAAATTTTCATGGCGTCCTCCCAAAAAATTTTTTTCGGCAACAGATTATAGCAGGTATCGGGCGATACCGCAAAGAATTTCCGCGGCGGAAGGTGATGTCGATGAACAAAATTTTTCTCGTGGCAGGCACCGAAGATGGACGCGCCCTCGCCGAAATTTTGTCGGAACGCTTCGACGTGACTGCCTCGGTGGTCAGCGACTATGGGCGAAAGCTTTTGACGGGTGAGAGCGTCAAAGTCAACGACCGACCGCTTGAGCGTGATGAGCTGGAAAAAATTCTGCTCGCGGAAAAATTTTCCGCCGTCGTTGATGCAAGCCACCCCTACGCGCGAAATGTCTCTGCCAACGCCGTCGACGCCGCACGCGCCGCGCAGATTCCCTACATTCGCTACGAACGCGCTGAAACTTTGCCGACGTACGAAAAAGTTTTTCGCGTCGCTGATTACGTTGAGGCCGCCGACAAAGCCCGCTCACTCGGCAAAAATATTTTCCTCACGACCGGTAGCCGAACCTTGAAGATTTTTGTCGACAGGCTGATTGATTGCAACGTGACCGTGCGCGTCCTGCCGACCGCCGAAGTTTTGAGTCAGTGCGAAGCTCTCGGCTTGACGCCCAAACAAATCGTCGCCATGCAAGGACCGTTCTCCGTCGCGCTAAATGTCGAGCTCTTCCGCCACGCCGCGGCTGATGTCGTCGTCACCAAGAACAGCGGGCAAATCGGCGGCACCGACACGAAACTTGCGGCGGCAGAAATTTTGCGTCTGCCCGTGGTGATGATTGACCGCCCGAAAATTTTTTACCCGAACACGGCAACGACCTTCGACGACGTGCTGAAATTTTTGGAGGGGATTTGATGAAACCTTGCACCGTACAAACCGCCGCGGACGCCGTCAACCGTCTGGCACCCAAGAAGCTCGCTGAGGAATGGGACAACCCCGGGCTCATGGTCGGTGACCCGTCGGCTGTCGTCCGAAAAATTTTCGTCTGCCTGGACGTGACCGACGAGACCATCACGCAAGCCGTCGACTTGAACGCGCAGCTGATAGTCGCCCATCACCCGCTGATCTTCCGCCCGATTAAGAACGTCCGCTTCGATTTGCCGCTCGGCAAAAAAATTTCGCGGCTCATCAAAAACGACGTGGCAGTCTTCGCGGCACACACCAACCTCGACAGTGCACTCGGCGGCGTCAACGATGTGCTGGCGCGTCGGCTCGGCTTGACGGACGTGAAGATGTTCGGCGACGAAGAAATTTCTTTGGGGCGGCTCGGAATGTTGCCGACGACGATGACCGCTGAAAACTTTGCTCGCCACGTGAAGAGAACCCTCGGAGCCGGCAGCGTTCGACTGATTCGCGCGGGCGACTTCCCCGTCGGCAAGGTCGGCATTTGCGGCGGCGCGGGCGCGGAGTTCATCGCCAAGGCAAAATTTTTCGGCTCGACGGCTTTCGTCACGGGCGACGTCAAATATCACGAAGCTCAGGCGGCGATCGAGAGCGGCATTCACGTCGTGGACGCCGGTCACTTCGCCACGGAGTTCCCAATCGTCTCGGAGCTGGCGAATTATCTTCGCGACGAGCTGAAAGCTTTAGATGTGGAAATTTTTGCGGACACCGCGTCGAAAGATTTCTTCGCGACGATTTGACTTGAAGTCGACTTCAGCTGATAGACTTGCAACGGATACAATTTTGTCGGAGGGATCTTTATGACGATTGGCGAAGTCAGCGAGAAATTTGACATCACGACGGACACGCTCAGATATTACGAACGAATCGGGCTGATACCGCCGGTGCCGCGCAAACTCAACGGTATCCGCGACTACGACGAGCAAGCGTGCCGTTGGGTCTCGTTCGTCAAGTGCATGCGAGCGGCGGGCGTGCAGATTGAGGCATTGATTGAATACGTCGCGCTTATGCAGGCGGACGCGGGTCTTGAGCGGCGCAAAGACATTCTCATCGAACAGCGTGCGCGGCTGATTGAACAGGCAGAACATCTGCGCACGACGATTGAGCGGCTCGACTACAAGATTGACCACTACGAAGATTTGATATCGCGCAAAGGGCTTTGACCACAAAAAAACGGTCGGGTCTCTCGATTGAGGGACTCGGCCGAAATTTTTTTGTCAGTCGAAAATCGTCACCCGTCGCGGGTAGCTGACAACACGACCGCCCAAGGATGGGCGGTCGCCGGCATACGACGACGTGATGCGTCGTTGCCGGCTCGAAGGTCCTTTTCTTTGCTACTTTCTTTTGGACCAGCAAAAGAAAGTAGATCTAAACGCAAACGCAGTGAGCAACAGCAAATGCACTAACCCGCGTTCAGTCGAAAATTTCACACGCGCCGAAGAAAATCGGAATCTCCCGCGCGGCACTCTCCGGACTGTCGGAGGCGTGAACGGCGTTATGAGTTTTGTCCGTGGCAAAGAGCTTGCGGACGGTGCCCGCAGCGGCTTCAGCGGGGTTGGTTGCGCCGTTGAGCTCGCGAACTTTCCTGATAACGTCGTCGCCCGTCAGCACGACAGCCATAATCGGCGCGGCAGTCATGAACTCGACAAGCGCGGGGTAATACGTTCGCCCGATGTGTTCGGCGTAATGTTTGGCGGCAAGGGATTCGGTCATCTGCATCACCTTCGCGGCAATGATCTTGAAGCCGGCGTCCTCATAAAGCTTGAGGATATCGCCCGAATGATTTGCACCGAAGGCGTCGGGCTTGATGAGTACCAAAGTTTTTTCCATGATGTGATCTCCTCTCACAGGACGCCCTTTGTGGACGGGACGCCCCGAATGTTTTCGTCGATGGTGACGGCTGTCTTGAGCGCGTGACCGAGTGCCTTGAAGATGGCTTCGATCTTGTGGTGGGAATTTTTTCCGTGGACGATTTGCACGTGCAAGGTCAGCCCCGCGTTGAAGGCGAAGGCTCGCAAAAATTCTTCCGTCAGCTGCGTGTCGAAGTCCCCGACCATCGGCGCAAGCTCTCCGACTTCGCAAACGAGGAACGGTCGCCCGCTGATGTCCAAGCTCACGGCGGCAAGGGTCTCGTCCATTGGCAGGAAGAACGTGCCGTAGCGGGTGATGCCGCGTTTGTCGCCGAGTGCCTCCTTCAACGCCGCGCCGAGCGTGATGCCGATGTCTTCAACGCTGTGGTGCCCGTCGACTTCCAAATCGCCCGCGCAGGTGACTTGCAAGTCGAATCGCCCATGCGCCGCGAACAGATTGAGCATGTGGTCGAGGAAGCCGATGCCCGAATCAATTTTGCTGACGCCCGCGCCGTCAAGATTCAGCTCCACGTCGACGCGGGTTTCGTTTGTCGTGCGGTTGAGTTTACCGATTCTCATTGCCAGACCTCCGAAAAGTTTTCTTTAACCGCGATGCGGTTGGTGTCTACTTTTTCTTTGCGTGCCCAAAGAAAAAGTAGCAAAAAGAAAGGGCACCTCGCGGGGGCGTCGCCGCATGCTACATCACGTAGCATACGCGGCGTGGCCGCCCATCCGTGGGCGGCCTCAGGTGCGATTATTGCCAGACCTCCGAAAAGTTTTTGATGGCGGCAAGAACCTCGTCGTTCTCGGTGGGCGTGCCGATTGATATGCGCAGGCAGTTGAACAGCTCCGCGTTCGTCGGCGAGAAGTAGCGCACGCCGATTCCTTGCGCGTCCAAAAAATATTCCAGCTCCTCGGCGCGTGGGTGACGTATCAGCAGAAAATTTGTCTGCGACGGGAAAACTTTCAGCCCGCGGATTTTCGACAGCTCCTTGCGCATTCGTTCGCGTTCGGCGGTTATCATCTGCAAGCGCGGCAAAAATTCCGAACGCATCTGCCAGACGATGTCCGCCGCCGCCAAGCTCAGCACGTTCATATAATACGGCATGAAAGTTTTCTTGACCATCGAAGCGACGTCCGCCTGAGCGAGCATGTAGCCGACGCGTGCGCCCGCCAGTCCGAACGCCTTCGAAAACGTTCGGGCGACGAGCAGGTTGGGATGTTTGGCGACGAGTTCAGCGCAGGATTCGCCGTAGAATTCGACGTAGGCTTCGTCGAGCAGGAAGGCGCAATCAATCGACGCGGCGATATGTTCAACCTGCGCGGGAGTCAACGCGTTGCCTGTGGGATTGTTGGGGTTGCAGATGACGGCGAGATTCGCGCCCGTGCGATTGACCGCGGCGACGAAGGCGTCGACGTCCAAATCGAAGTTCTCGTCCAAGTCGAAGGGCACGCCCTCGGACTCGGCGGCATTGGCGTAGATTTTGTACATCGAAAAGCTCGGACGGGGGAAGACGACCTTCTTGCCCGCGCCGCCGAATGCATGAAAAACTTTTTCGATGATCTCGCTGGAGCCGTTGCCCAACAGAATTTGCGCGGCGTCCACGGAAAAATCTTTCGCCAGCTGTTCGACAAGCGAGCGGTGTTCTTCGCCGGGATAGCGATTGAGCGGTTGCAACGCCAAGCGATTCATCAGGCGTTCTTCCACGGCGGGCGGCAGGCCCATCGTCGATTCGTTGGCGTTGACTTTGATGCGATAATTTTTTTCCGTGCCGTCATAGGTTGGCATCCGGTCGAGTCCGTTGCGATAAGTGAGCATTTGCAAAACCTCTTCGGAAAAATTTTTTGCCGCGATTATATCAGCCGCACCCCGCCCGCGGCAAGCTCTTTTGCGGCGGAAAACATTTGACATATCACTTGACAGTCTATAAAATATTGCAGTATTCGGGATAAATTTTTAGGGGGTGAGTGTTATCGCTATCACTATCGCAGCAGTTATCGTCGCAATAATTCTCGGTGCCTTGGGCGGCTACACGGCACGCAAACGCACTGCCGAAGCTCAAATCGGTTCGGCCGAAGAGGAAGCACGGCGTATCCTTGACGAGGCGCGCGAAAAGAGTAACGCAGAAAAAAAAGAAGCCATGCTGGAAGCTAAGGAAGAAATCCATAGAATGCGGCAAGACCTTGACCGCGACACCAAAGAGCGCAAGGGCGAGCTCTCCCGCCAGGAACGGCGCATGGTGCAAAAGGAGGAAAACCTTGACAGGAAGCTGGATTCGCTGGAGAAGAAAGAAGTTCTCCTGAGCAAGAAGGAAGCACGGCTCAACGAGTCACAGGCACAGCTCGACGCTATGCAACAGCGCGAGGACGCCGAGTTGGAACGCATTGCCGCACTTAGCAAGGACGAGGCGCGCACCATTCTGATGAACGAGGTGGAAGACAGTCTCAAACACGACAAGGCACTCAAAATCAAAGAGTACGAAGCACAGATCCGTGACGAAGCAGACAAGAAGGCACGCGACATCTTGAGCACGGCAATCCAACGTTGCGCGGCTGACCACGTGACCGAAACAACGGTATCCGTTGTCGCCCTGCCTTCCGACGACATGAAGGGCAGAATCATCGGGCGCGAGGGTCGCAATATCCGCACGCTGGAAACATTGACGGGCATTGACCTAATCATCGACGACACGCCCGAAGCCGTAATCCTTTCGGGCTTCGATCCCGTCAGGCGCGAAATCGCCCGCGTCGCCTTGGAAAAGCTCATATCCGACGGACGCATACATCCCGCGCGAATTGAAGAGATGGTCGAGAAGGCTCAACGCGAAGTCGATAATCGCATGAAGGAGGCCGGCGAGCAAGCGACGTTCAAAGTCGGTGTGCACGGTATCCACCCCGAACTCGTCAAACTTCTCGGCAGGCTCAAATACCGCACGAGCTACGGGCAAAACGTTTTGGAGCATTCAATCGAAGTGGCGATGTTGGCGGGGATTATGGCGGGGGAACTCGGCGTGGACGCAACTTTGGCAAAGCGCGCGGGTCTCTTGCACGACATCGGCAAGGCGGTCGATCACGAAGTCGAAGGTCCTCACGTCACCATCGGCGCGGACTTGGCGAAGCGTTATCGCGAAAACAAAACCATCATCAACGCCATAGCCAGCCACCACGGCGACATCGAAGCGACGAGCGTTGAAGCTGTTCTGGTTGCCGCAGCGGACGCCGTTTCCGCAGCCAGACCCGGTGCTCGCCGCGAAAGCCTGGAGATGTACCTAAAGCGGCTAAAGATGTTGGAGGAGATTGCCGAATCCTTTGACGGCGTGGAACGGTGCTTCGCCATTCAAGCCGGTCGCGAGATTCGCGTCATGGTCAAGCCCGACAAGGTTAACGACGACGCGGCAGTCACTCTTGCTCACGACATCGTCAAGAAAATCGAAAAGGATCTCGATTACCCCGGGCAGGTTCGCGCCACAATCATTCGCGAAGTTCGCGTCGTGGACTACGCCAAATAATTCAATGCGTAACTCAATGCGTGACGCGTAATGAATTCCAAACCTTACGCGTTGCGCATTAATACTTTTCGTCCGATCAAAGGAGGTTGAAGCGGTGTTTGATTTTCTCAAGAAGACGAAGAAACCCAATCCCGACGCGAGCCGGTTATTGGCGTCGATCCTGGTGGTTTTTCCTGCAGTTCAGTCTGTGACGTACGAGTCCAAAGACGAGACGCTTGAACTCTCCTTTGCATTGAACGGGAAATTTTCGCAGGACGACTTCAAAGAATTTCTCACATACGTTGCCGAATCGTTGGAGACCTTTCATCATCTGGAGGGCTTGAGCGGTGCCAAAATCAAGCTCAACGTCGAGGGCGTCTATGGCACCTGTTTCCTAAACGTTCGCCGCGACGTGGCAACGCTGACGTGTCGGGAGCTGTCGCTTTTGACGGAGCTGGCAGAAAATTATTTCGGCGACGAACTCATCGAGGATTACGACGACTATTATCCCGACGAAGAATATTTGATGGCGCAGGAAGATTATCTTGAGCAGTGCCTTAGCAACATGCGCCTGTTGCGTGTGGAAGGGCGGCTCGTCGGCGTGCGCGAACGTGAGCGCGTGCTGGTCTATTCGCGCTGAGGGGGCGGACGTCTTGCGGATTCTGATGGTTGGAGATGTTGTCGGCAGACCCGGCAGATATTTTTTTATGGAGCAGACGCCCGAACTCAAGGCGGCAAAAAACATCGACGTCGTCATCGTCAACGGCGAGAACGCTGCGCACGGCAAGGGGCTGACCCCCGCCGTCTTCGACGAGCTGACACGCGGCGGCGCAGACGTCGTCACAAGCGGCAACCACATCTGGGACAACGGCACCGTCCTGCAGATCATCGACAGCGAGCCGTTCCTGATTCGCCCCGCCAACTACCCGCCCGACACGCCAGGCAAAGGCTTCTGCATCTTGCCCGTCGGTCAAAAGAACATCGGCGTCGTCAACCTTTCGGGGAGAACTTTTATGCCGCCAATGGATTGCCCGTTCCGCCTGATGGAAAAGATGCTGACCTTCCTGCAAAAGCAATGCGACGTGATTTTGGTCGACTTCCACGCCGAGGCAACCAGCGAGAAGTTAGCCTTCGCCAATCACTTCGACGGGCATCTGACGGCAGTTGTCGGCACGCATACACACGTTCAGACCGCCGACGAAAAAATTCTTCCCAACGGCACCGCCTACATCACCGATCTCGGCATGGTCGGCGCAGAAAATTCCGTCCTCGGCATGAAGATTGAGCCCGTGATTAAACGTTTCATCACAGGCCGCCCAAGCAAGTTTGAAGTCGCCGAAGGAACTTGCATCTACTGCGCCGCGTTGATTGACATAGACGACAAAACCAACCGTCCTAAACACATTGAACGAATCCACCTGAAATCCGGCCGCTGACGCCGGGCGCGCATGAGATAATTCGCAACCGACACGCCCCCGACGAAGTTTACGACATAAACACAGCTTATTGTCAGCCATAATAAAATATATGGTAAATCGGCGGGGCAAGTGAAGGATTTAGTTTACGTGCGAAGAATTACCACTGAAAATAATTTAGACGCAGAAGGAGCCGCAGCAAGTAGACCACTACAACACCAAAATGCAACAAGAGAGGAGGATCAATCATGGAAATTCTGAAGGTATCAGCCAAATCTAACCCCAATTCCGTCGCCGGCGCACTGGCGGGAGTCATCCGCGAAACTGGAAGTGCCGAGATGCAGGCGATAGGTGCCGGAGCGCTGAACCAAGCGGTTAAAGCGGTTGCCATTGCACGCGGCTTCGTGGCACCGCACGGCGTAGACCTCATCTGCATCCCTGCTTTTACGGACATCGAGATTGACGGGAGTGAGCGCACTGCCATAAAGCTCATTGTCGAACCGCGTTAACCTTTCGCAATTACCCCCGTCTCGGCAGTAATCGTTATACCAAAATCATCTGACCGTAAAGGCGGACACACGGAGGTAAAGTCTAATGGCCGGCGATTTGCACACGCACACACATTTTTCGGACGGATCCTGCTCGCCCGAAGAGCTGGTGGCGGCGGCGAAGAAAATCGGTCTCCACTATCTGGGTATCACCGATCATGACACCGTGGACGGTGTTCGTCACCTTTACGAAAACGGGCTTTACCCGGGAAGGGGCGTGAATATAATTCCCGGGGTCGAGCTGAGTGCCAACCACCCCACAAGGGACATTCATATTGTCGGTTACAACATTGACATCTACAACGAAGCTCTCTTGGAGATGCTCGACAAGATCATCGAGGCACGCTGGGAACGTTTCAGCCAAATCATCAACATCCTTCAGAGCAAGCAATACAACATCCGCGAGGCAGACGTCTTGAAAGTGGCGGGCACGAGCAGTTCCATAGGACGCGCACACATCGCCCGCGCGCTGGTCAAGATAGGTGCCTTCAAGAGCGTACGCGACGCCTTCGACAAGATGCTCGGCAAGGGTTGCCCCGCTTACGTGCCGCGCTACCTGCCTGAAGTCGACGAAGTTATCGACGTCATTCATCAGGCGGGCGGGCTTGCAATCCTGGCTCATCCAAAACTTGTCGGCGACGACGAACTTGTCGAAAGCCTGTGCCCGAAGATGGACGGGCTGGAAGTCTACTACCCCTTCCACAAACCGGAAGAGACGCAGCATTATTTCTTTCTGGCGCGGAAGTACAACCTGCTGATAGCCGGCGGCAGTGACTTTCACGGCGCGGCGTCGCGTTTCGTCAAGGAGCTGGGCGACTTCACCATCAGCGACGAGCTGGCAAAAAAGTTTTTCGTCGCCCCCGCCGAGTAGCAGTCAATTCCAACGCAAAAGACCCGTCTCACACACGAGGCGGGTCTTTCGTTTGGGGAAAATTTTTTCAGCGGCAACCGTATCGTCCGCAATATTCGCCGTCGTAAACACCGTCGCAACATTGAGCCTGAACGGACGCGCCGAATCCGAACAGCATAAGAGCCGTCAGCGCGGCGACGAAAAATTTTTTCACGGTGAAGACCTCCAATCAGTGATGATGTTTTTTCTGATACCACCAAGCCCACGCAATCAGCACGATGGCGAAGATGACCACGACGATTATCCGCCCGAAGCCTTCTTCGTGAAGAATCGCGTCGTGCCCGATGATGGCTTCGATGCCCGTTGACGGGAACTTGCCGACCAGCGACGCCAGGAAGTAATCGCGCATGCTCATGGAACTGAGTGCGCCCGCCGCGTTCAAAATTCCGCTCGGCACGTAGGGAACCATTCGCGCAATCAGCATGACCGTAAAGCCGTTCTTTGAGCTGTACTTGTCGACGGACTGCAGACGTTTGCTGCGGGCGATGATCTTGCGTGCGCTGTCGCGGAAAAAAAATCTCAGCAACACGAAGCTTATCGTCACGCCAACCGTCTCGGCTATGACGCTCAGCACGATACCAGGCACGATGCCGAAGATGAGCGTGTTTGCCGTGGAAAAGATTATCGCGGGCGGGAAGCCGATGGCGTTGACGAACAGCGTGAGCAGAAACGCGAACACTACCGCCAGCGAATCGTAGCTGTTGATGTAGTGAGCCGTCTCGACGATGTCGCCGCGTGAGAGCAAGTCGAAAACTTCGGGCAGAAATTCCGGCGCGGCGAGGTGAATCCCTCCGAACAGCGCGACGATTAGCAGGGCGGCGACGATTTTGACTATCAGCATGCAAGGCGTCCTTCCGAATGAAATTTTTTGCGCGGACATTATAACACATCGCGCATTGCATTTTCCCGCCGCCAATGATAAACTCGAAAAAAATTTTTTCCCGAAGGAGAATCATCATGGCGCGGCAGACGAAGAAAATTGCGAAGCGAATCCAACCGAAGAAGGTTGAGCCCGAAAATAAAAAGCCGGCGAAAACCGGCAAGGATTATCTGTTGATTATTGTGCTGGCGTTGACGATTGTCTTCATGCTCGTGGGCTGGAGCTATTTTACACCGGCGAACCGCGGGCTGTACGTGGCGTTGTTCGTATCGTTGGCAACGACGTACGCGCGGCGGCATTACAACCTGACTGATGAGCAAGACATGTGGGCGCAGCGTGCGGGCGTCGTGTCAATGGGTATCGCCATCGTGCTGTTCGCGTTCATCGTCTGGCAGCAATACGTTGCGGGCTAACGGGCGTTGTCATCTACTTTTGCGTTCAGGATTTACTTTAACGTTTCGTGATCTACTTTGATGTTCAGGATTTACTTTTACGTTTCGTGATCTACTTTGATGTTCAGGATTTACTTTTACGTTTCGTGATCTACTTTCTTTCACCGAGGAAAGAAAGTAGCAAAGAAACTCGCCACTGCGCGTGGGGCGGATACCGTCCACCAACGAAACGCCCGCGCTTACCCGAAACCGCTCGTGCCGCCTATGACGCCATCCATGGCCGTCATACGGCGGCGGGCCGACATCACGTCGGCCTCAGGCGTCTTCGGCTCGCATCATCAGGAAGCACCAGTCCGACAGGCGGTTGAGGAAGATTTTGTCGACCTCGTGCACGGGCTCCGTTTTTGCAAGCTCGCATGCCAAACGCTCTGCGCGGCGGGTTGTCGTTCGTGCCAAATCCAAGAACGCCCCGCCCTTCGTCGCGCCTGGTATCAGAAACTCTTTCAGCGGCGGCAAACACGATTCAAGCGCGTCCATCTGCCGTTCCAATTCCGACACGTCCTCCGCGGTGATTGTCGGCTCGCGATTCAAGCTCGCGAAGTCCGCCATGAGCCGCGGTAATTTTTTTTGCACGGCGAAAATTTTTTCCCGCACATCGTCCGAGGCGACGAATGCCCGCGCCAGAGCTAAGGTTGAGTCCGCCTCGTCAATGGCACCGTAAACTTGCACGCGCACAGAATTTTTGTCGACGCGTTCGCCCGTGTAGAGGCTCGTCTTGCCCGCGTCGCCAGTCTTGGTGTAAATCATGAGCGCACCTCCTCAACTGATGAGCACCTGCCCGAAGTAGACGACTGCGCCCATGAATATCACGAACGGAATGTAAATCTTCACGGCGAAGGCGAGTAGCTGAGAGTCCGCGCCTTTGACGCCGATGGCGGCCGAACCGATTGCGATTGACAGCGGCGAGATCATTTTGCCCGCGCAAGCACCCGTTGCATTTGCCGCGGCGACCCACGCTTGCACGGTCTCGTTGGCACCGATTGCTTGGCTGGCGATAACTTGCAGTTTGCCGAACAAGACGCAGCTGGAAGTTGCCGAGCCGGTGATGTATGTGCCGACCGAGCCGAGGAACGCGGCAATCAGCGGGTAGGCACTGCCCGTGGCGGCGACGGCTGTATCAGCGATTTGCCCCGTCATGCCGCTGTAGCCCATGACCTTCGCCGTGGCAATGACCGCGATAATCGTGACCATTGTGAACTTGAGCCCGTTAATCGTCTTCTTCAGCACGCCGAGCATTTCGCCGAAGGACGCGCCCTGTTTGCTGCCCGCAAGGAACGCCGCCAGAAGTATCAGCACGCCGGGCGTATTGACCCAGACGAAGGTGTAAGGCACGCCGCCTTCGCCCGTGTAAATCGGCACGCTCGTCTTGAATGTCATCAACGCCTGGTTAATGGGCGGAACGAGTTTGCTTGTGAACAGCAGGAAGAAGAATATCAGAATGAACGGCAGGCACGCGTTGAGACCTTGCGCGGTGGTGATTGAGTGGTGAGCATGATCGCTCATGGCGAATTCGGGATCGTCGACGGGGAATTTCTTCGCGAGCAAGACAATCGTGCCCATCGTGCAGATTGCGCCGGCAACGACAGCCAGCTCCGGACCGACGAACATAGACAGTGCCAGCTCCGGAATGAAGAACGCCAGCCCCGCGCCCAAACACATTGTCGTCATGCCGCGCAGACCCTTGAGCCCGCCGCCCGTGACGATGACCATGAGCCACGGACAAAGCAGACTCAAAACGCCCAGTTGCAAAGACGTGAACGTTGCCAGCTGAACCGAATCGAAGCCCGTGACCGAGCTGAGCGTCACGAGCGGAATGCCGATTGACCCGTAGGCAGTCGGCACCGAGTTGGCAATCAGACACACCGACACCGACAGAATCGGGTTGATGCCGATGCCCGCCAGCATTCCCGCGGGGACGGCAATCGCCGTGCCGAAGCCCGCCATACCTTCCAAGAAGCCGCCGAAGCCCCAGCTGATGAGCAGAATCAAAACGCGTTTGTCGTGGCTCACGCTCGTCAACATGTCTTTGATCGTGTCCATTGCTTTGGTGTGCAACGTCAAGTTGTACGTGAAGATTGCCGCGACGATGACCAGCAAGATTGGCCAGCACGCCAGAGCCACGCCCTCCAACACGGATTCAATCGCGCGGGCGGATTCCATATTCCACACGCCGATACCCGCCGCCAGAGATATCGCCAGCGCAACCAGGCACGCCTTCCACGCAGGCATTTTGATGACGCTGAGCGCAATCACCAGCCACAGAATCGGCGACAGCGCAAGTATAAACATCAATTCCCCCGACCTCCTCACAAATCACAACGAAGAATAATTTCACGCGGCGTTCTTTCTATGGCGGGCGAAAGAATTCCTGCTTAGTGAAAATTTCCGGTCAACGGCGCGGCACGGCGGGCGGCTAGACATTTTTGCGGAATTGATTTAAACTGCACCAAAGCGATTACGTTTAGGAGGGAAACATTCATGGCTGCACACGTTATCAATGAGGCGCGACGTTGCTTGCAATGCAAGAAGCCGCTGTGCCGACTCAAAGGCTGCCCCATTCAAACCGACATCCCCGAAATGATTCGCCTGTTCCTTGCCGGTCAGACCGAAGAGGCAGGGCGCATGCTCTTCGAGAACAATCCGCTAAGCGTCGTCTGCTCTCTTGTCTGCGACCACGAAAACCAATGCGAAGGCAACTGCATTCAGGGCAAGCGCAAGGAGGGTGCCGCTGTTCAAATCCCCAACATCGAAAACTACATCTCGGATTTCTACTTCGACAAGATCAGCCTGGAACGTGCGCCCGACAACGGTCAGAGCGTCGCCATCATCGGTTCGGGTCCCGCGGGAATTACCATCGCCATCAAGCTCGCCGCGCTCGGCTACCGAATCACAATCTTTGAGCGCATGGACAAAGTCGGCGGCATGATGCGTTATGGAATTCCCGCTTTCCGTCTGCCGCGCAACATCCTCGACCGCTACCAGGACAAGCTGCGGCAAATGGGCATTCACTTCCGCCCGAACACGTCAATCGGCGGCGCGCTCCATTTGGACGATCTGTTTCAGGACGGCTACGACGCTATCTTCATCGGCACGGGCGTCTGGCGACCGCGTCGTCCGCACGTCAAAGGCGAATCGCTCGGCAACGTCCACTACGCCATTGACTATCTGCAAAACCCCGACGCCTACGATTTGGGCAACACCGTCGCTATCATCGGCGCGGGCAACAGCGCAATCGACGTGGCACGAACCGTCGTCCGCCAGGGTGCTCGTCACGTCACGCTTTACGCACGCCGTCGCAGAATCGCCGCCAGCCAACGCGAACTTGATTACGCGGCCGTTGATGGAATTGACATTCAGCAGGGCATGGCGATCACCGAGTTCACCGAGAAAGGACCGATCCTCACGCCGCGAATCTATGACGACGAGGGCAATCTCGTCCGCGAAGAAGAGCCCGTCCTCATGCCCGCCGACTCGACCATCATCGCCATCAGCCAAGGTCCGAAGGATAAAATCGTCAACACCACGCACGATCTGAAGGTTTCCGAGAGCGGACTCATCGTCGTCGACGACGACGGACGCACCACGCGCGAAGGCGTCTTTGCCAGCGGAGATGTCGTCGCGGGCGCCAAGAACGTCGTGCTTGCCGTCAAATACTCCAAGCAGGTCGCCAAGGCAATGGACGCGTACCTCACCGCAAAACGCCAGCCCCCGGCTAATTGACAGATACGTTCGGAAAAAAATTTTCCCCCAAACGTCGCGATGACGTCGGGGGATTTTTTTGATGACTGCTTCAGCGTTGTTGTCGTCTACTTTGACGTTCAGGATCTACTTTCTTTCACCGAGGAAAGAAAGTAGCAAAGAAACTCGCCACTGCGCGTGGGGCGGATACCGCTCATTGCCGAAACGTCCGCGCTACCCGAAACCGCTCGTGCCGCCTATGACGCCATCCATGGCCGTCATACGGCGGCGGGCCGACATCACGTCGGCCTCTGCTTCACAGCGACGCCAACAATCTGCACAGGCTCTTGCCGTCGCCGATGACGTAATCCGCCGCGGCAACCGCCTCAGCCGCCGGAGGATGAACGCCGCCGTAAGCAACCGAGATGTCCGCCGCCTGGAACATGGGCACATCGTTGAAGCCGTCGCCGATGGCAATGACGCGGTCGGAAAAATTTTTCAGCTCACGAATCGCCGCGCCCTTGTCTTGAATCTGCAGGGCGTTTGCGGCGGTCGTCGACGAGAACAGGCGGCAACCGAGCTTGTCGACGATTGGCTCAATCCAGCTGTCCAAATTTCCGGTGACGATAGCGCAGCTCTCGCGGCGGCGGCGAATGAAGGCGGCAATGTCCTCGTCGAGCGCGACGCCGTCCATAATTTTGCGGATACGTTGCGGCGGGATGTTCTTGAGGATTAGCCAGCGCATGGTGAACGATTTGTCGAAGGGAATTTTTCCGCGCAGGGTCAGCTCCGTCAGAAGCCTCATCTCGTCGGCGAGACCGAGCTCCGTCGCCAAAAGCGGGAGCGTTTCCACGCAGGTGACGGTGCCGTCCAAATCGAAGGCGAAGGTTGTCATTGTGCCCTAAAAACTTTCGGCGATGCTGCGATAAATGAATTCGCTTGCGGTCATGCCGTTGTGCTTGACGTAATTCATGTGCTCGTTGAAAAATTTCAGACGCTCGCTCTTGAGCGGGTCGTGTCCTTGAATGAAGACCATCTCCATCATGTCGGCAATTGCCTGCAAGTCACGCCCGTCCACACGATACGTAACGTTCATCACGCCTTGTCCCAGCTCGTTGAAGCGTTGGGTCTCGCGCGTTAAAAAGATCATCGGCTTGTGCGTGTATTGATATTCCGCAATGAACGAGCCGCTGTCGTGAATCATGCCGTCCGAGGTGGCGAAGATTGCCTGATAGTAGCCGCCCGTGACGACCTTGGCGTTGGGCAGTTCATTCCACGCCTGCAGATAAGCTCGGTAGGCTTCGATTGACGCGAAGAGTCCGGTATCCACCGTGGCGAACGGCAAGTTCGGGTGCGGCTTGACGACCCAGGAGATTTCGGGATGAGCTTTGGCGAATTCGTACATGAACCGGTAATTCCATTGGAACGTTGCATAATTGACGCCGTTGTTTATCGACCAGTGCGGTGCCCAAATAATTTTCTTCGCGTCGGGCGTCGTCATCTTCCAATCGAACGTGAACGCTTTGCCGCTGAAGAACACGTCCATTTTCGGATAGCCGCTGAAAATTCCGCGCGGCATTCCGACGTTGGAAATTTTTTCGTACATCTGCAAATTTATCGGCGACTGGAAAAAATTTTTCCACGCCACGCGCAAAAGCGTATGATTCGATAAATTGTACGTCGAAATTCCGAAGTCGTACGGCACATAAGTCAGCAGTGTCGACGCGGTTAAGTTTTCGGCTCTCAAAGCGTCGGGCAACACGTAAAGATACGGCGTCAAAAAAATCAGCACGTCCTGCGCGGGCACGGGCGAATTTTTTTCCGTCAACGCCACGACATTTAAGCCCCGCGCTTTGAACTGTTCCACGCCGCGGCGAAATTCCTCGCGGACAATCTCACCTTCCACGTCGCAACGCAGCCCCATCAAAATCATCGGCTCAAATCTCTCGTCGGCGGCAAAGTAATTGTACAGCTCATCGCCACACCACATCGCCGCATCAAACAGCACGAACCCGACCTTGAGTTTGGGCTTGCGGCTCAGGCGGCGAACCGTCATCTTGAAGACGTAATCCATCAGCGCGTTGTAGTCGTCCTTAATCAGCATATTCGACAGCGCGTTGAGGTAAGAGTAACTCATGTCGCAGAAATCTTTCGGATCGAACAGATCCTTCTTGAACAGCTGCAAGCTCACCATGGCACTTGCCTCGCGTGCGCCGCGCAGATTCAAATGCGACATATTGTAGAAGTAATCGTAGCCCAGCCGCGGCGTGAACATATCCACGCAGACGAAGTCGTAAGCCTCCTCGAACTCGCCAATGATCTCGCGGAAATTTTTCAGAAGCTCGGCGTCGTAGTTGTCTTGGATTATCGGCGCGAACGGGAAGACCATGCCGATGGGTTTGGCACCGTTCTCCAGGCAAAGGCGGATGTAATCTTCCAGCACGCGCAGATTTTTTTCGACGGTGTCGGGGAAAAATTTCTTCGTCACGTTCCCAAGCTCCGACTCCCAATTGACGATGGCTGTGGCGGGAATTGTGCGGTGCGTCTCTTCCTTCAGCTTGTCGAAGTTCAAATCGGCGTTGGCAGATGAAACGTTCCGAAAGATGTTGCGGATGTTCTCGCCCGTCAAAAGTTTCAGCAACATGTCGTGCAGGTTTTGCGGCGGCAAATTCAACGCCAACATGTATTGCAGATTCCGTGAGCAGACGGCGAAGGATTTGGCGTTCTCGTAACGGAAGGAATACGGCGTGAGCCCGATGAGGACGTATTTAATCGTGCCGGGCTCAACGTGTTCAAAGACGTACTTGGCGGTTTGATAGCCCTGCAACAAATCCTGATTGGAGCAGGCGAGATTGACGCCGCGCCCGCGCTTGTGCGGGATGTAATCCAAATCCAGCCCCACTTCGGTATAGCTGATGCCCGTGGCAAAAAAATCCGCGCCGTGCTCTTCGATGTACTTGAGGTTGCCCAGCCAATGCGGACCGATGTGCGGCAGGATCTCGAAGTTAACGATGTTGTCTTCGGGCACGCCGCTTGCCAGCAAAAATTTTTTCATCTTCCAAATGTCGCCGACGTCGTTCACCCAGCCATTGATAAGCCAAACGTAATCCGCGCCGCGATCCAAAAGTTTTTGCATGAGCGAGAACGACACGAAGGGAATTTGTTTACTGCCGAGTTTGATTGCCAGCCCGTCGCCGCCTTCCGAGACGATGGCGACGAGATTTGCGGCGTCAAAGTTCAGGGACTTGAGCGCGGATTTGAAATCGTTCACGTTGAGCAGAACGAGTACAACGTCTATCTTTTGCAAGAGAACACCTCCAAAAATCATTCGGGCAGACGATCCAGCTGCTTGAGCTCGGTGCCGTCGGCGAAAATTATTTCGGTCACTTCGATACGGATGTCGTTGGGATTGAGCCCGTGCTTCATGGCGTCAACATCAGCTCGCACGAAGGGATTGAGCGTCTTTGTCACGGCAATTGACTGCACGCCCTGCGCTCGGTCGGTCATGTCGATGACGAACGGGGCAATGCTTTCGCGCTCGTCCTTGCCGATTGAAACGGTGCCGATGATTTTGTCGAGCGGCTTGTCGGATTTGACGTCAGCCTTCAGCAAAAGTTCCAGCGTCCGCGAAAAGCCGTATTCGTCGCCGTCAGTCACACGCGCCTTGAAACTCTGCACGACAAAAATTTCGTCCATCTGCGCGGCAATGGGAGCGTTGAGCGAATCGAGTTTCCTGCGCAACGCACGACGATAGCCCGTGTAATATCCGTCGAAACCGTCCGCCTTAGTGACGCGCCAATTACCGTCGGCGTCGGCTTCAAGATCCAGCTCCAGTTCAAAGTTGAAATTCATCTTCGCGTTGTGGACGATGACCGTCGACGTTTGAACGTTGCCTTCGATGTGCGGGCGGGTTATGCTGACGATTTCGCACGAGCCGAGACCGGAGTCGCGGAAAAATTTTTGAGCGGCGGTCGGGGCGTCGGGGTAAGTGATTTTTCCCGCGGCAATGTATTCGTCGACAGCCGAGCGCGCTGACGTGACGAAGTCGGGCTTAAGCTCGTCGTAGCGAATTTTCAGCGCGTCCATAGAGTAGGCAGTCGGAGCCGTCGTGGCGTTTATCTGCGCGGACAAAATTTCCGCGGCCGCCTGCTCAATCAACGCATCAATGTCGACGTAGCGATTGACCTCGTCGATGTCGTGAGCCTGCACAGCTTCACGCGCCGCCGTCGTCGCCGAAAAATTTTTCTTCGCGATTTGTTGAACGTTGTCGGAAATACCAACGCACAGCGCGACAATCACAATCAAAACGACGGCAATCGCCGCCAAAAATTTTTTCGTATCGTTCATGATATCAAGTCGGGTCTCCTCGCGCGGGTCAAGTTCAACGCCTGAGCCTCGCGCCATTTTTTTATCTCTGCGTGATTGCCCGAAAGCAGCACGTCGGGCACGAGCTTGCCTTCGAAGTCGCGTGGGCGGGTGTATTGCGGGAAGCCGAGCATTCCGCCGAAGAATGAATCAGTCGCCGCGGATTCTGCCGAGCCGAGGACGTCGGGCAACATTCGCGCCACGGCATCAACGACGACCATCGCGGGCAGTTCGCCGCCGGTCAACACGTAGTCGCCGATTGAAATCATTTCGTCCGCCAAATCGTAAATCCGCGCGTCGAAACCCTCATAGTGCCCGCAGACGAACACGAGCTGATCGAGCGCGGCGAGCTGCTTGGCTTTGGCTTGAGTGAAGACTTCGCCCGCGGGGTCAGTGATGATTATCCGCCGCGAAAGATTTTCGTCGGAAGTGTTGAGCACGTGGCGCACGGCACCGTAAACGGGTTCGGGCTTGAGCACCATGCCCGCGCCGCCGCCGAAGGGTGAATCGTCAACGTGGCGGTGCTTATCGGTGGCGAAGTCGCGAAGCTGTGTGAAACGCACGGTCAAAATTTTTTTCTCGACGGCGCGTTTGATGATGCTTTCGCCGAAGACGCCTGCAAACATTTCCGGAAACAGCGTGATGATGTCAATCAGCATGTTTTTTCTCCGAAGTTTTGTGATCTACTTTCTTTCACCGAGGAAAGAAAGTAGCAAAGAAACTCGCCGCTGCGCGCGGGGCGGATACCGTCCACCGTTCCAACGCCCGCGCTACCCGTAGCCGCTCGTGCCGCCTATGACGCCATCCATGGTCGTCATACGGCGGCGGGCCGACATCACGTCGGCCTCAAGGGGGTGTCGTGCAGGAAAATTTTTTTCGCGGCGATGTCGATTGAGCGGACGACGCTTTTGAGCGCGGGGATCAGAATTTTTCCGTCCACCTCGAAGACGTCGTTGCTGCCCGTCTTCAGAACGTCGGTGACGGTGCCGAGCTTGGTGTCGCCGTCAAAAATTTCGCAGCCGATGATGTCGAACGTGTAGTACTCGCCGTCGTCCAAAGGCGCGGCTTGCGAACGGTCCACCATCAGAAATTTATTGGTCAGCGTCCGAGCGGCGTCGCGGTCGTCAATGCCGACGAACTTGATGAACAGCTGCCCGCCGATGTGTTTGACGTCCTCGACCGAAAAATTTTTTCCGCCGACGCAAATCTCCGACAGGTTATCAAATCGCCCGTCAAAGTCCGTCAGCTCAATGATGCGAACGGTGCCGTCCAGCCCGCGCGGTGCACCGACCTTCCCGACGATGATATCAGCCGCGGATTGCAATGATTTTGTCATCTTCCACCAGGATTTCCACGTTCATGGCGTCGCGCAGGTTGTCGCCGACTTTGAGTTCGACTTGACGTTCGCTCTTGCCCTGAACGATTTCTGCGCCCGCCGCCAGCTTCTCCAAAGTTTCTTTGCGGCGCAGTGCCTCTTGCATTTGACCTTGCCGCGGTGCCATTTGGTTGCCGAAGAACGTGCGGATTTCGTCCTCGTGTTCGGGCGCACGTTCCAGTTCCCGTTGCATTTGGATGTTGATTTGCTTGAGCTCCATATCCATTTGCTCTGCCACCGCCGAAGCCTCGCCGACGAGCCGCGCCCGCAGTTTGTCGGTTAATTTTGCTTTCACGGTGACGGGCACGATTATCTTGATGCTGTTCATGATGGATACCTCCCAACAAAAAAGCGGCAAGCCTTTGACTCACCGCGCCGACCGATTTATTCGATGTCAACTGTAACTTTTTTCTTCTCGCGTGTTGCGGCGGATTTGACGATGGTGCGAATTGCCTTAGCTATCCGCCCCTGTTTGCCAATGACCCTGCCCATGTCATCTTGCGCGACGTGCAGTTTCAGAACCGTGCGGTCTTCTTCTTCGACCGACTCAACCTGCACTTCTTCGGGTTTTTCGACGAGTGCTTTTGCCAGCACCGTAACAAGTTCTTGCTCTTGCATGATCCTCTTCCTCAACTAAATGTTCGATAGTTACTCTGCAGCCTTGGCCGCCTTGCGCTCCTCGTGGAGTTTTTTCAGGATGCCCTTTTTGCTAAGGAGCGAGCGAACTGTATCGGTAGGCTGTGCGCCGTTTTTGATCCAGCCGATGACTTTTTCTTCGTCGACGTTGACGATGGCGGGGTTTTTGGTTGGGTCGTAGTTGCCGACAATTTCGATGAAGCGACCGTCACGCGGCGAGCGGCTGTCCGCAACGACTATGCGGTAGAACGGTTGCCTTTTGGCACCCATTCGATTGAGCCTGATTTTTACCACTGTCTCACCACCTTTCCTTCGGTTGTGGGAAATTTTTTTGACTACTTCATAAAGGGAAACTTTCCGCCGAGCTGCCCAAGTATTCCGCTTAAGTTCGGGAGTGTCGGCGTTTTGGGCTTAGTATTCTTCCCTTTTTTGATTTTCCCTTTTTTGCCCTTAACTTTTTTTGACGCCTGTTGCTGTTGAGTTTGGCTTGTTTTGAAGCGGCGCATCATCTTGCGCATTTCGTCGAACTGTTTGAGCAGTTTGTTGACGTCGGCGACTTTGGTGCCGGAGCCGAGCGCAATTCGTTTGCGGCGTTTGGCGTCGATTATCGAGGTATCGGCGCGTTCTTTGGGCGTCATCGACAGGATAATCGCTTCCATGTGCTTGACTTCCTTGCCGTCAAGATCGAGATCGACGCCCGTCAACTTCTTCTTGAGCCCACCGAGACCCGGCACCATACCGAGCAAATCGTTGAGCGAGCCGAGCTTTTTGACCTGCTGGAGTTGTTCCAGGAAGTCTTGCAAGGTGAATTCGTCCGCCTTGATTTTCTTGACCATCTTTTCGGCGGTCTTAGCGTCGATTGCGGACTGTGCCTTCTCAATCAGGCTGAGCACGTCGCCCATGCCCAAGATACGCGAGGACATTCGGTCGGGGTGGAAAATTTCCAGAGCTTCGAGCTTTTCGCCCATGCCGACGAATTTTATCGGGCAACCCGTCGCCGCTTTGATGGACAGTGCCGCGCCGCCGCGTGCATCGCCGTCGAGTTTGGTTAGGACGACGCCATTGACACCCAACGCATTGTGGAAGGTTTCAGCGACGTTGACGGCCTCTTGACCGATCATCGCATCGACGACCAGAAGAATTTCGTGCGGGTTGACGGCGGCCTTGATGTCCTTGAGTTCTTGCATCAGGCGTTCGTCAATTTGCAAACGACCGGCGGTGTCGATTATCAGAACGTCGCGGGCGTGCTTATCGGCGAATTTTATTGAGTCGCGGGCGATTTGCACGGCGTCTTGGATGTCCTCGGTGAAGACGGGAACGTCAGCTTGTGCACCGACGACTTGCAGCTGTTTGATTGCCGCGGGGCGATAGATGTCTGCCGCAACGAGCGCGGGACGTTTACCTTGGCGTTTCATCTGCAGGGCGAGCTTTGCGGCGGAAGTGGTCTTGCCGGAGCCTTGCAACCCGACCATCAGAATGATCGTCGGCGGGCGCGAAGATATGTTCAACTTCGCCGCCTTGCCGCCCATCAAGTTCGCGAGTTCCTCGTCGACGATTTTGATGACGGACTGCGCGGGCGTGAGGTTGCTCAAAACTTCCGTGCCGACCGCGCGAGCCTTGACAGCCTTCTCGAAGTCGCGAACGATTTTGTAATTCACGTCCGCCGCAAGAAGAGCCATGCGCACATCTTTGAGAGCCTTGTTGATGTCGTCCTCGGTGAGCTTGCCGCGACCGCGCAGCTTTCGGAAAGCCTCTTGGATATTTTGGGAGAGATCCTCGAACATAATCTTGCCCCTGTCAAAATAATAGGCACCCCCGCAGGCAGTGCCACGATTTACATGAGTGGAGGCGGCACCCGGAATCGGACCGGGGATAGAGGTTTTGCAGACCTCGGCCTTACCACTTGGCTATGCCGCCGCGTCGCGACTTTGAGCCGTCAACGCAACGAATTATAAACGCTAAGTTTCGGCAAGTCAAGCATTTTCTTGCACATGTCATTTGTTCTCGTCGAGCAGGCGGATCAAATCGTCGTAGTCGCGTTTGAGTTGCATATAGTCTTCGGCAATCTTCAACGCCGCCAAAACAGCGATGCGGCTGCCCGCGAAAGTCCTGGTGCTTTGGGAAATCGCCTTCATTGTGGAATCGACCATGCGCACCAATTGCGCCAGACCGTCAGGATTTTCCGTGCGCAGGCGATAAACTTCGCCGAAGATCTCGACTTCGACGCGTTTCATCTCGGCGGATTTGTCGTCGTTCACGTCGGGTCACCTCAACTTCTCAACGTTGCGCCGAAATCTTTTTCCACGGTCGCCAAAATGTTTTGGAACGCGGCGTCGGCTTCAGCGTCGGTGAGCGTGCGTTCGTTGGAGCGGAAGTCGATGGCGAAGGCGAGAGATTTTTTGTCGGCGGGAATTCGTTCGCCGGTGTAGACGTCAAACAGCGTGACGCCCTTGAAGAACTGTCCGCCGCTCTTTTGGATGGTGCGTTCGACGTCGCCGGCGGCAATGTCGTGGTCAACGAGGACGGCAAGGTCGCGGCTGATGGCGGGATACTTCGGCAGCGGCGTCAGCGAAATTTTTTTGGCGGCGAACTTTTGCAGCGTGTCGATGTCGGCTTCGAAGACGTAAATTTTTTTGCGGATACCCAACGCCTCGGCGACGGCGGGATGAACTTCGCCGACGGTGACGAGCACGTCGCGGCCCTTGCGGAAGACGGCGGTCTTGCCGGGGTGCAGGGCATGATGTTCGCCGCGTTCGACGGTGCAGTTGTTGATCGACAGCGCGGCGAGCAATTCCTCGACAATACCTTTCGCGTCGTAGAAGTCGACCTGTTCGGAAGACTGCGACCAACCTTTCGGTTCGCGCCGACCCATGAGCAAACCGACGAGCTGTTGACGTTCGCGGGGCAGTTCCGTCACGGGCAACGCCTTCGGCAGGAAGACGGGCGCGATGTCGAACAGGCGGACGTCCTCGTTCTTGCGGCTGAAGTTTCGCGCGGCGTTCTCGAAGATTGACGCGAGCAGAGTCGTCCTGAGCAACGGTGCCTCGTCCGTCAACGGATTCATTATCGGCACGGCGCGGCGCAGTTCAGAATCGGCGGGCACGCGCATCTTGTCGAACATTGCCGAGCCGGTGAACGCGAACGAAAGTTCTTCGCACATGCCCAGCCCCGACAGAATTTCTTTCACGCGGTCGATGAAGTTTTGCCTCGGCGACTGATGACCCTGCTGATTGCCTTTGGGCAGAGTCGACGGAATTTTATCGAAGCCGAAAATCCGCGCGACCTCCTCGGACAAATCGTCGGGGATTGTGACGTCGTTGCGCCAGTCGGGAACGGTGACCTCATACGCCGAAGAAATTTTCATGCCCGCGTTCTTGACCATGCCGCCGACGGTCTCACCGATGTTGCTGAAGGCGTCCTCGACGTCGGAAGTTTTGCTGAGCTTGCGGACGGAGCTACCGAGCAACTTGGCGAAGCCCGAAATTTTATCGGCGACCTCGTCCGTGATGTCGTCAACGACGCCCGCCGCCGCCACGTCGAAGCCGAGCGCATTGAGCACGCCGATAATCTCTTCGTCGGTGTAAGCGGTGCCGAGCCTCGCGTTAATCTGCGCGGGCGTGAATTTTATTTTGACTTCACCCTTCGGATTTGGGTAGACGTCCACGACGCCGCGACAGACCTTGCACGCGCCCATCTGCTGAAGAAGCTGAGCGACGCGGTCGAGGGCTTGGACGGTGCCGTTGACGTTGGTGCCGCGTTCAAATCTGCCGGACGCCTCCGAATGAATTCCCACAGCCCGCGACGTGCGACGAATGGAAGCCGAGTTGAAGCACGCCGCCTCCAGGACGACGGTGGTGGTCGCGTCGGTGATTTCGGTTTCAAAGCCGCCCATGATTCCCGCGAGCCCCGCCGCTTTCTCCGCGTCGGCAATGACGAGTTCGCCGCCCTTTGCCAGACGATTCGTGTCGTCCAGCGTGTGCAACGGTTCGCCTTCCACAGCACGCCGCGCAGTCAGCTGATGACCGATGACCTTGTCGAAGTCGTAAGCGTGCAGAGGCTGACCCATCTCCAACATCACGAAGTTCGTTGCGTCGACGACGTTGTTAATCGCACGCATGCCCGCGCCTTCCAAACGTTTGACGATCCATTCGGGCGACGGAGCGAGCTTGACGTTGGTGAGCACCCGCGCAGAAAATCTTGAGCACAGATCGTTGGCGTCAATGCCAATCTTCACGAGCGCGGCGGCTTCGGTCGAGTCGTCTTCGTCCACGTCGACTTCGGGGAAGCGCGGCGTCTTGCCCGTCAAAACCGCCAGTTCACGCACGAGCCCGATGACACTGAAGCAGTCGCCGCGGTTGGCAGTCAATTCAAACTCCAGAATGTCGTCGTCGAGCCCGAGAACTTTTGCGGCGGGCAAACCGACAGGCGTATCGTCGGGCAGAATGTAAATCCCCGTCTGCTGTTCGATGGGCAAACCTTCCAGCTCAAGCTTGAGTTCGCCGGCGGAGCAGAGCATTCCGTTCGACGCGACGCCGCGCATCTTGCCCTTGGAAATTTTTTGTCCGTTGGGAAGATGAGCACCAATCAGCGCGACGGGCACGACCTGCCCTTCAGCGACGTTGGGTGCGCCCGTGACGACCTGCAGAAGATTTTCCGCGCCGATGTTCATTTGGCAAACCTGCAGATGATCCGAGTCGGGGTGAGCCGTCAGTTCTTCAATGCGACCCGTGACGACCTTGTCGAGCCCTTCGCCCGCATGTATAACGTTTTCGACGGGAATGCCCGCCAGCGTGAACTTGTCCGCCAACTCGTCCGCCGTCAAATTTATGTCGATGTAATCTTTCAGCCACTTGGTAGAAACTTGCACACAATCACCGCCTTAGAACTGTTTGAGGAACCGCACGTCGTTGTCGTAGAGCAGGCGCATATCGTCGAGCCCGAAGGTGAGCATTGCAATCCGTTCGATACCCATGCCGAACGCGAAGCCGCTGACCTCGTCGGGGTCGTAGCCGCTCATGCGAAGAACGTCGGGGTGCACCATGCCCGCGCCCAAAATCTCCAGCCAGCCCGTCCCTTGGCAGACGCGACAGCCTTCGCCGTGGCACATGACGCAGGAGACGTCGACCTCGGCACTCGGCTCGGTGAAGGGGAAGAAGCTTGGGCGCAATCTGATCTTCGTGCGTTCGCCGAAAATTTTCTTGCTGAAGTCCTCAAGCGTGCCTTTCAAGTCCGCGAAGCTGATGCCCTTGTCGATAACGAGACCTTCAACCTGCGTGAACATCGGCGAATGCGAAGCGTCGTAGTCGTCGCGGCGATAGACTCTGCCAGGCGCAATCATTCGTATCGGCTCGTTGTCGTGGTGACGTTCCATAGTTCGCGCCTGCACCGGCGACGTCTGCGTCCTGAGCAAAATTTCTTCCGTAATGTAGAACGAATCCTGCATGTCGCGAGCGGGGTGATCTTTGGGCAAGTTCAACGCCTCGAAGTTGTAATAGTCCGTCTCGACTTCGGGCCCCTCTTCGACGCTGTAGCCCATGCTCACGAAAATTTCTTTCACGCGGTTTAGCGTCAGCGTCAGCGGGTGCAAATGACCGGCGTGAACTTTTCGACCCGGCAACGTCACGTCGATTGTCTCCGATGCCATCCGCGCTTGAAGTTCCGCCGCCTTGAGCTCGGAATTTTTTTCGGCGATGAGCCGTTCGATGTCAGCGCGCGCCTCGTTGACGAGCTTGCCAACGATTGGGCGTTCCTCGGCGGAAAGTTTGCTCATGCCGCGAAGCAGTGCAGTCAGTTCGCCCTTCTTGCCGAGAAATTTTACGCGCACGTCGTCGAGCCCGCGCAGGTCTTCCGCGGCTTTGATGGCGTCCGCCGCACGCAAGCTAAGTTCGTGTATCTGTTGTTCCATCCAAAATCCTCCTTTGCGCCGTAAAGCTAACATACGCCACGAAATATTTCAAGCCGCGCACAAAAAAAGCCCCGACGTCGGGGGCGGCGAAGGCTCACCAGTTCTCGAAGCGTTGGTTGCGATTGAGCCCGTGCATCTGATTCATTTCGTCGGGCGTCAATCGGAAGTCGAAGATGTCAAAATTCTCGGCGATGTGTTTCGGATTCGACGAGCCTGGGATTGCGATGTAGCCGTCTTGAAATTGCCAACGCAAGACGATTTGCGCGGGGCTCTTGGAATATTTTGCGGCGAGGCGTTGAATCGTTTCGTCGGCGAAAATTTTTTGAGTGTTGCCGCGCCCGCCGAGTGGATACCAGCTTTCGACGACGGTGCCGAACTTCGCGACGTAAGCTTGAAGCTCCGTGCCCTGATAGTACGGATGGTTTTCGTTCTGCACGACGGCGGGGACAATCTGCGCGGCGCGGCTCATCCTGTCGAATTCGCGCGGCGTGTAGTAATTCGAGATGCCGATTGAACGAACCTTGCCGGCTTTGACGGCGCGAGCGAGTGCGCGATAACTTTCCTCGTCGTTGTAGCCTGGCTGGTGAATCAACATCAAGTCGACGTAATCGAGACCGAGCGACCGAAGCGAAGCGTCAATGGCGGCGTCGGGCGAGGAGCTCGGCAAAATCTTGGACGTGACGAAAATTTCTTCGCGCGTGGCAATTCCGTCGGCAATCGCACGACGAACGGCGCGTCCGACGCCGACTTCGTTGCCGTAGTATCGGGCGGTGTCAATCAATCGATAGCCGACCTTGAGCGCGTGATAGACGCATTCGTCCGCGGCGTCATCGTCGAGCGTCCACGTGCCGAAGCCGACGCGCGGCATTGTGTAGCCGCTGTTTAGGGCGACGCTGTCCGCGAAAAAACTTTTGCTTTCCATTGGATCAGCCTCCTCGTGTTGGGCAGTGCACGCGGCGAAAAAATTCATCAGCACCACGCAAACTGCCACGAAAAATTTTTTAGACATGATTCACCCCGTGCGGTTGATCTTCGACGCCAAGACGCCCGCGCCAAATCCGTTGTCGATGTTGACGACGCCCACGCCCGCCGCGCAGGTGTTTAGCATTGCCAAAAGAGCCGCCAACCCGCCGAACGATGCACCGTAGCCGACGCTGGTTGGCACGGCAATCACCGGTCGATTCGTCAGCCCGCCGACCACGCTCGCCAAAGCACCTTCCATGCCCGCCACGACGATGATGACGTTCGCCGCGGTGATCTCGTCCATGTGCGCGAAGAGTCGATGAATCCCCGCGACGCCGCAATCGTAGCACGTGCCGACAGCGTTGCCCCAAAGGTAAGCCGTCAGCCGCGCTTCCTCGGCAACGGGAACGTCGCTTGTGCCGGCGGTGACGACCAAAATTTTTTTCGAATCGTCGCGCTCGATGTCGTCGCGGTCAACGTAAATCATTCGCGCGGTCTCGTCGTACACGGCGGCGGGAATTTCGTCGCGCAGGAAGTCGAACTGCTCGCGGCTCGCTCTGGACGCAATCAAATTCCCCGCGCTGCGTTCGTACAAGTTGCGGAAAATAATTTTGAGCTGCTCATTGGTTTTGCCGGGGGCATAGACGACTTCGGGGAAGCCTTGACGAAGCTCGCGGCCGTGATCAATCGAAGCGAAGCCAAAATCTTCCACGGCGTCCGACGAAAAATTTTTCAGCCGCGCAATCGCTTGAGCCTCCGTCACCGCGCCCGACTTGTAGCCGCGCAGGAGTTCGCGCAAAATTTTTTCGGTCATGTGTTCAGCCTCCGCCGTCAAAAAGTTCTGCCGTGAATCGCTCTGGCAACCCGCCGACGCATCGCCTTGTAGCCGCCCACGTTTAAGAGCTTGACGTCCGCGCGGGCGAGCATCTCCTCCGTGGAAATCTGTGCGTTGATTCGGGCGCGAGCTTGCTCTTCGGTCAGATTGTCGCGCATCATCAGCCGTTTCAGTTGATATTCGCGATAGGTGTAGACCGCCCAGACTTCGTCGACAAAATTTTCCCAGCCCACCTCGAAGAGCAACGGCACCTCCAACACGACGAGCCTTGCGCCCGCTTGCAAAGAGTCCACCAAAAAATCTCGTGCCCTCTGCAAAAGAATCGGGTGCGCCACGGAATTTATCCACGCGCGTTCGTCGTCGTCGTTGAAGATTATTTCGCCGATGAGCCTGCGGTTGAGCGTGCCCTCCTGCGTGACGACTTTGCCGCCGAAATGTCTGACGTACACGTCGAAGAGCTCGCCGCCAGGTTGCAACAGCCAATGCGTGATTCGGTCGATGTCGCAAGTCACCGCCCTGAAGTATCGGCGCAAAGTTTCAGCCACGGCACTCTTGCCGCAGGCGATGCCGCCCGTCAATCCGATGATGAACAAGCGCATCACCTGCCCGAAAGTTTTTCCAGCGCACCGTTCAATCGAGCCAGTGAAGTTTCTTTGCCGAGCAGATACATAATCTCCGTGACGCCGCCGGGCGTGACCTTCTGCATTGACAGCGCGATTCTAAGCGGCCACATCAGCGTGCCGATCTTCAAGCCCGATTCGTCGACGAGTTTGCCTATCGTGTTGTTGAGAGTGTCGAGCGTCCAATCCGTGACGGTCTGCAGAGTTTTTATCGCGGGCTCAAGAATTTCAGCGGACTTTTCGGGCGTGACCTTGTTGCGTTTGTTGGTGAACAGCTCGGCGTCGAACGGCGGCAACGTTTTCAGGAAGGCAATCATCTGCGGGATGTCGGACAACTTTGCCACGCGCGTCTTTAGCAGGCTTGCCAGGAAAATTTTTCGCGGCTCGTCGAAGTCGCTGATGTATCTGTCGGCGGCGGCGGCAAAAGCTTCGTCGTCCATCGCCTTGAAGTATTCGCCGCTCATCCAATCGAGTTTGGCATAGTCGAACACGGCGGGGGACTTGCTCAAGCCGTCGAGTGAGAACGCGGCAATCAGCTCGTCCATCGAAAAAATTTCTTGGCAGGAATTTTTCGGGCTCCAGCCGAGCAGCGCGACGTAATTGGTAATCGCTTCGGGCAGGTAGCCCGCCTCAATCAGATCGTTGAAGCTCGTGGCACCGTGCCGCTTGCTGAGTTTGGATATCGAACCGTCGTCCGCCTTGCCCATGACCGGCGCGAGGTGAATGAACGTGGGCAGCTCCCAACCGAAGAATTCATACAGCAGGACATGCTTGGGCGTGGACGTGATGAACTCGGTGCCGCGAATGATGTGGCTCACTTCCATCAGGTGATCGTCGACGACGTTGGCGAAGTTGTAGGTGGGCATGCCGTCGCTCTTGAGCAGGATTTGATCCTCCAGCTCGCTGTTGCTGATGGTGATGTTGCCGTGCAGAACGTCAAAGAAAGTCGTCTCACCTTCGCGCGGCATCCTCTGCCGAATGGCGACGCCTTGGTCGGTCTCCTCGTAATAGGCGTGACCGTCGGCGACAAGTTGTTCAGCGTATCGCTTGTAGATATCCATGCGTTCGCTCTGGACGTAGGGCGCGAAGTTTCCACCGTGATGAGGTCCTTCGTCGGGAATGATTTTCGCGGCGGCAAGCGTGCGTTCGATGAAGTCCACGGCGTCGGCAACGTAGCGGGCGCGGTCGGTGTCTTCTATGCGCAAAATAAAATCGCCGCCCTGACTTTTGGCGAACAGGTAGGCGTAAAGAGCCGTCCTCAAGTTCCCGATGTGCATGTAACCCGTCGGGCTCGGTGCAAAGCGCGTGCGAATTCTGTTCAAGTTATCTCCTCCAAAAATTTATTCGATCAATGGATCCGCGCCGTAGCGATTGTAGCCGACGGTGCCAGGTACAAAGAACATTGCAATCGAAAAGATTACGTTGACGACGGGCACGAACGTCAGCAGCGCAAACCAGCCGCTCTTGTCCATGTCGTGCAGGCGGCGGATAATGAGCATGATGTTGCCCGCGCCGGCGATAAGTACCCACGCACCCGTTATCATCGTTATCGGCAGACTGTTTGGGTCGCCCGTGAAGAACGTCGCCATTGACGAGAGCACGAACGTCGACACGCCCGATATCAACGCCAGAACAATCATGTACTTGAGATAGCGCAGACGATTGATCCTTCCGTCCGTCGTGAAGATTTCGTTGAAGATGCTCATCAGTTCCCTCCTATTGAGACTTTGACCAGCCGCCCGAAGCAACCACCGGTCCGAAGAATTGCGTGTAGGATTTGTTGGAATTGGTTTCGATTTGCATGACGTTGTTGGCGTCGGGCGACAGGCGATAGTAAACGACTTCCTTGCCGTCGGTATAGCGAATCTGCATCGTGTTGGAATTGCCCAGCCGCGAAATGGCGATTGACTCTTCGCCGCGTGTGTAGCTCGACGAGAAATTATTCTGCGTGCGCATGTTGTCAATCGTCGCCAGGAACGTCTGCCAGTCTTTGAGCCCGTCCTCTTGTTTGGTGGAAGCCAGGTGCCCTTCGACCATCGCGGCTATCTGCCCGAACAAATTCGTCTCGGACGTGAGAGCTTTGTCGGCGGTGGTGCTGCGCAGAACGGTTGTGTACATTCCTTGCACGCCGACGATTATCTCCTGCCAGTTGAGCGTTTTATACGTCGCGCCAACGTCTTCGGCAGATTGCGTCTCGTAGTCGAAGGAAGTTTCGTCGCTGTCGGTGCCGATTGCCTGAGACAGATTGCTCTTCGCGCCGCCGAAGGTGTTCGATATCGCGCCGCCGAGCCCGCCGTTGAAGAAGACGAACGCGGCGAAAGCTCCGACGAAACCGAACAGCAACGCATATTCAACGAGACCCTGCCCGCGTTGAGATGTCACAAACTTCATGGCATCCTCCGTGAAAATTTACAGCGACCGGGATTTGTTCGTCGCGGCAATGACGGCTTCAATCATCGAACTGCGCACGCCGCCGCGTTCCAAAACTCTGACGCCCTCAATCGTGGTGCCGGCCGGACTGGTGACTTTGTCGCGAAGAACGTCGGGGTGAGAGCCCGCCAAGACCATCTTCGCCGCGCCGAGCAGAGTTTGCGCCGCAAGTTCAATCGCCATAGCCCGCGGCAAGCCGCAAGCAACACCGCCGTCTGCGAGCGCGTCAATCACCACGAAGGCATAGGCGGGACCCGAACCGCTCAAGCCCGTGACCGCGTCCATCAATCGTTCGTCAACTTCAACGGCGCGTCCGAGCATCGACCAGAAATTTTGCACTGCGTTCGCGTCGCCGCGTGCCAATTCATTCGTTGCGAACGCCGTCATAGATTCGCCGACCGACACCGCCACGTTCGGCATGAGCCGCACGATTTTGTTCGCGGGCAAAATTTTTTCGACGACCGACAGCTTGAGCCCCGCCACCGTGTACGTCACCAAAGTTTGTTCGGGAACTTTGCATTGCAGCTGTGCGAAGACCTGCGCGGCGTCCTTGGGCTTGACGGCGACGATTAACATGTCGACCGTGTCCAAAAAATTTGCCGCCGCCGAGACATTGACGCCGAAAAGATTTTTGAGCTCGTCGCGGCGTTCAGGACGAACCTCCGCAACAAAAATATCGTTCGGGGCAAAAACCTTGCCGCAGATGCCGCGAACGATTGATTCGGTCAGCGCGCCGCCGCCGATGAAACCGACTTTGCTGATCATTTGACTGCCTCCCCGTCGACGAATTCGATGCTTTCCAGAAGATTTGTCACTTGCCCGCGGATTGCCGCCAGATAAATTTTGTACAGCTCCTTCTGCTCGGCAAGCTCGTCTGCCGTCAAGCCGACGGTGCGTTTCTTGCGTGCCAGCTCGTTTATCCTTGCCAAAAGCTCCGGCGTTATCATCGCGCGTCCCTCCGAAAATTTTTCGGCAAGTATACCACGCGGAAAAAAGTTTGTCACTTGACGGCGAAAAATTTGCGGTGGTAATATACGGCGCGGGAGGTCGGGGGTCGTGGAGAAATATTTTATGGCGGCGATGGGCGGCGCGGAAGGTCTTGGCAACAAGAGCATTAAGCGGCTGGTGAAATTTTTCGGCAGCGCAAAGGTCGCTTGGTCTGCCGAGGCCGGCGACATGCGTCAGGCCGGCGTCAAACGCAACGCCATAGAAGCTTTCGTCGCCTTCCGCCGCGAACACCCCAACGCGCCCGATAATCTCGTCAGCTATTGTCAGCGTCAGAAGATTGGTCTGTGTTCCATCAATGACGACGACTATCCGCCGATACTCAAAGAAATTAAAGATTCGCCGATGTTCTTCTATTACCGCGGACAACTTCAGCCGCACGTGCAGAGGATTGCAATCGTCGGCTCGCGCCACAACACTGCCTACGGTCAGAGCGTCGCCTTGGAGCTGGCGGAAGATTTGGCGGCGGCCGGCTTGACGGTCGTCAGCGGCGGCGCACGCGGCATCGATACCATTGCCCACCGCGGCGCATTGAAGTCGGGGCGAACGGTCGCTGTGCTCGGTTGCGGAATAAACATCATCTACCCGCGCGAGAATCGAAAGCTCTTCGAACAGATTGCCGAACGCGGCGTGGTCATGAGCGAATTTCCCCCGCAGTTCCCGCCGAGCACGGGCACCTTCCCCACGCGCAACCGAATCATCGCAGGGCTGTGCCGAGGCGTCGTCGTCGTGGAGGCCGGCGAAAAGAGCGGCGCGTTGCTCACGAGCAAGTTCGCCTTCGACGAGGACCGCGACGTCTTCGCCATACCCGGAACGGTTTATGCCGAGATGAGCGTCGGTTGCCATAATCTGATCCGTAAGAACGAGGCAAAGTTGATCAAGAATGCCCGCGACATTCTGAACGAATATGAAATCACCGCGGACGACAAATCCCCCGCCAAATCCGTTGAACTCGACGAAGCGGAGGCTGCAGTCTTGAATATCATTCCGCCCGACGAATTCATCACCGAGGACGAAATTTTTGATCGGCTCGACGACATCAACCCAAGCGAACTTTCCAACGTCATGCTCATGTTGGAGATGAAAGGTTGCGTCGAAGGCGTTGCCGGTCGCTACAGACGCAAAGGGTCACCCGTCAGCAAGCCCGTTGCCCAATCCGTCAAGCTCGACGGCGCGGAGGCAGCGGTCTTAAATATAATTCCGCCCAAAGGATTCATCACCGAGGACGAAATTTTAATGCGGCTCGACGACATCAGCCCAAGCGAATTGCCCGGCATCTTGCTGGCACTGGAAATGAAAAGTTGCGTCGAACAGGACGCTGGACGATATAAACGCAAATTTGGAGGATGAACACGTGGCAGAAAAAATTTTGAAGTCGGTGATTCTCGTCGAGAGCGCGGCGAAGGCACGGACTTTCAGGAAGTTCATCGGGCGAACGTATTCGGTGCTGTCCACGGACGGCTTCTTGAAGGATTTGCCCAAAAGCCGCATCGGCGTGAACGAGAGCTATCAGCCCGACTACATCACCGTTCGCGGCAAAGGTCCCCTGCTTGCCGAGCTCAAGCGCGAAACTTTGCGGGCACGCAGAATTTTTTTGGCGACAGATCCGGACGAACGCGGCGAGTTCCTTGCACGCCAATGCTGTGAAATTTTCGGCGTCAATGCGCTGAGCCGTTGCCGTATCGTGCTCAATGAACTGACGCGGGAAAAATTTCGTGCGGCACTCGACGCGGCGCGTCCCATCGAAAATAATCTGGCGGACGCCTTCCAAGCCAAGCAGATCATCGACAAATACGTCAGCCACCGCATCGGCGAATATCTGTCGCTCAAAATCTGGCGCGGCGTGAAAGTCGGCAGGTTCCGCGCAATGTTGCTCAAGCTCATCGCTAAGCCGCCCGCGCTCAAAACTTTGAAGCCCGGAAAAATTTTGACGCCAGCCGCTTTGCAAGAGATCGCCCTGAATGAACTGAACTTCTCTGCGGCACGCACGCGCTTCATCGCCGAACAGCTCTACGAGGGTTTCAATTTCGGCACGGACGGCACCGCGGGGCTCATCGCCTTCCCACACGGCGACAGTATCTCTTTGACGAGCGAGGCACGCACACCGGAGACCGTCCGCGAATTTTTGACGGAGTATCAGCTCAAACTCTATGGTCTCATTCACACGCGGCTCACCGAAAAAAAATCCGCAGCGTCATACAAAATCGACGGCACCGTTTCCGACGCGACTTTGATGGCGGCGTTCGATAAGCTCGGCGTGAATTGGGCGGACGTCTATTCCGTCGGCATTGCCAGCCTGATTAAGCGCAAGTACATCGTCGCGGCAGAAGGTGTCTATAAAGTCACCGTGCTCGGTCAACGCGTGCTCGACGCCTTGAACGGTTTCTTCGACGAGGTCTTCAGCCCCGCCGCTTACAACGAAATCACCGCCCGCGTCCGCGACGTCGCTCAAGGTCTCGTCGACAAGAGCAGCGTTATCGAAAGCTACTGCGACAAGTTCAACGCCGCCTTCGCCGAAGCCGCCGCGTCTGTGGGCGAAGATGCTCGTGTGCAGAATGAACCCGTCGTTGAATCCGATGAAGTCTGCGAAAAATGCGGGCGCAAGATGTTGATTCGTCACGGGCGGTACGGAACTTTTCTGGCGTGCTCAGGTTATCCCGAATGCAAGAACGCCAAGCCCTACCTTGAGCCGCTGGAGCAGTCTTGCCCAAAATGCGGCGGGCGGCTGATGAAACGCACACTTAACCGCGGGCGAACGTTCTATTGCTGCGCGGCGTGCGACTTCATGACCTGGGACGAACCGCAATCAATGACGTGCAATGTCTGCGGCGCGACGATGTTCGCTCACCGATTCAAAGACCGCGCACCCATGTTCTATTGCGGCAACGAAAATTGCTCAACGCGCACCAATCACCCGATGAATAAAATTTTGGCACGGCTCAAACACCGCTCGGAGATCCGCCGCCAACGCAAGGAGTCCGCCCAATGACCGTTCACATCATTGGCGCGGGGCTTGCCGGCTCGGAAGCGGCGTGGCAGGTCGCGCGGCGCGGCGTTGATGTCGTCCTGCACGAGATGCGCCCGTTAAAATTGACGCCCGCACACAAGACAGCGCACTTCGCCGAACTGGTCTGCTCGAATTCATTGCGAGCGGCGGGGCTGACCAATGCGGTCGGCGTCCTCAAGGAAGAGATGCGTCGGCTCGGCTCGGTCATCATGTCTGCGGCGGACGCTGCGTCAATTCCCGCGGGCGGTGCGCTTGCCGTCGACCGCAACGAGTTCGGGCGGCTCGTCACGTCCAAAGTCAAAGGCGTCGTTCGTTTCGCCGAAGAGGAAGTCACGAGCCTTGACGCCTTCACCGAAGACGACGTGCTGATAATCGCGAGCGGTCCTTTGACTCAAGGTGCGCTTGCCGACGAAATCAGACGGCTCACGGGCGGCGACGACTTCTACTTCTACGACGCGGCAGCTCCAATCGTTACCGCCGATTCGATTGACTTCGGCACGGCGTTCAAGGCGTCACGCTACGACAAGGGCGACGTCGACGCCTACATCAATTGCCCCATGACCCGCGACGAATACCTTACCTTCCGCGCCGAACTCGTTGCCGCCGAAAAAACTCAGCCGCACGAGTTTGAGCGGGAAATTTTTTTCGAAGGTTGCCTACCCGTCGAAGTGCTTGCCTCCCGCGGCGAAGATACATTGCGCTTCGGTCCATTGAAACCCGTCGGCTTGATTGACCCGCGCACCAATCAGACGCCCTATGCCGTCGTTCAGCTCCGGCAGGACAACCGAGAGGCGACGCTCTACAACCTGGTCGGCTTCCAAACGCATTTGACGTGGGGCGAACAGCGTCGCGTCTTCCAAATGATTCCGGGACTTGAACGCGCGGAATTCGTCCGCTTCGGCGTTATGCACAGGAACACCTACATCAACTCGCCGAAAATTTTGCAACCGACGTTCCGGCTGCGGACGATGCCGAAAATTTTTTTCGCGGGACAAATCACGGGCGTGGAAGGTTACGTCGAATCGGCGGCGTCGGGTTTGATGGCGGGCGTCAATGCGGCACGCCTCGCGAAAAATCTTGAGCCGCTGGTCTTCCCGCCGACAACATGCCACGGCGCATTGGCAAACTACATCACCACGGCAGTCACCAAAAATTTCCAGCCGATGAACGTGACGTTCGGACTGCTGCCGCCGCTTGAAGGTCGCGTCAAAAAAAATCAGCGCAAGGAACTTTTGGCAGCCCGCGCCCTCAACGACATCAACGCTTTGCACACCCGTCTCGGATAGCGATAACCCGACCGCCCAAGGATGGGCGGTCGCCGGCATACGACGACGTGATGCGTCGTTGCCGGTTCGGAGGTCCTTTTCTTTTGCTTACTTTTCTTTTGGACCGGCAAAAGAAAAGTAAGACCCCGCCCGTGTCACGGGCAATGAACAGGAGATGAGATAAATGGAATTCCATTCGACGACAATCGTTGCCGTCAAACGCGGCGGCAAGGTCGCAATCGCCGGCGACGGGCAGGTCACCTTCGGCAACTCGACCGTGATGAAATCCACCGCCAAGAAAGTTCGCCGCCTCTATCACGACAAAATCATCGCGGGGTTTGCCGGCTCCGTAGCCGACGCTTTCACGCTGTTTGAAAAGTTCGAGGAGAAGCTCGAATCGACGCACGGTCATCTTCAACGCGCGGCTGTGGCTCTGGCAAAAGATTGGCGCACCGATAAAATTTTGCGCAGGCTCGAAGCTCTGTTGCTCGTGGCGGATAAGAACACGATCCTTTTGCTTTCGGGCAACGGCGAAGTTATCGAACCCGACGGCGACGTCGCGGCAATCGGCTCCGGCGGATTCTACGCACTGGCTGCGGCGCGTGCGCTCACGGCTCATACCGACATGACCGCCGCCGAAATCGCCAAGGAATCGCTGTCCATCGCCGCGGACATTTGCGTCTTCACCAATCAGAACATCATCGTCGAAGAACTCAACTAGGAGGCAGATTTGATGGAACTCGACAAGAAAAAAATTTCCGCCGAACTGGGCTTGAACGACCAGACTCCCCGCGAGATCGTCGCCGAGCTCGACAAGTACATCGTCGGGCAGAACGAGGCGAAGAAGTCCGTGGCGATTGCCCTGCGCAACCGTTGGCGCAGTCACAAATTGCCCGACGACATGCGCGACGACGTCATCCCGAAAAATATTTTGATGATCGGCTCGACGGGCGTCGGCAAGACCGAAATCGCTCGCCGCCTGGCAAAACTCGTTCGCGCTCCGTTCATCAAGGTCGAGGCGACGAAATTCACCGAGGTCGGTTACGTCGGGCGCGACGTCGAATCAATTATCCGTGATCTCGTTCAGACCGCCGTTCGCATGGTCCGCAAGCAGAAGGGCGAGGAAGTCAAGGAGAAGGCCGCCGCCAACGCCGTGGAACGTCTGCTTGATGTGCTCGTGCCCGAACCGAAGCGTTCACAAAATCCGCTGGGCAAACTCTTCGGCAACGCCGACAATGACGCTCAGCCCGCCGAAGAAGACAGCACAAAAAAACCCGGCCGCGAGTTCATTCGCAAACGACTCGAAGCCGGAAAGATGGAAGACCAGATTATCGAGCTGGAGGTTGCCGACCACGCCAAGCCTATGGTCGGAATGTTCAGCGGCTCCAGCTTGGAGGGCATGGGCGACAATCTTCAGGACATGGTCAGCTCGTTGATGCCCAAACGCATGCGCAAGCGCAAAGTCACCGTCGCCAACGCCCGCAAGATTCTCGAACAGGAAGAGGCTGAGAAACTCATCGACATGGAAGAAGTTTCCGAAGCCGCCGTCGAACTTGCCGAACGCAGCGGAATCGTCTTCCTCGACGAGATTGACAAGGTCGCCGTCAAAGGCTCAAGCTCCGGTCCCGACGTCAGCCGCGAAGGCGTGCAACGCGATATCCTGCCGATTGTCGAAGGCTCAACCGTTATGACCAAGTACGGCCCCGTCAAGACCGATTACATTCTGTTTATCGCGGCGGGCGCGTTCCACACGGCAAAACCCTCGGACTTGATCCCCGAACTGCAAGGACGCTTCCCAATCCGCGTTGAGCTCAAGTCGTTGGTCAAAGCCGACTTCGAAAAAATTTTGACGGAACCGCAGAACGCGTTGCTCAAACAGTACAAGGCTCTGTTGCAGACCGAAGGGCTTGCGCTGGACTTCAAGGCGGAGGCAATCGAACGCATCGCCGAGCTTGCCGAGAACGTCAACGAACAATCCGAGGACATCGGTGCGCGGCGTCTGCACACGCTGTTGGAAAAACTTTTGGAGCAGATATCCTTCGAGGCACCCGACATGGTTGCCGACGGCAAGACCGACGTCACAATCGACGCGGCGTATGTCGACGAGCGGCTCAAGGACATTGCCAAGAACCGAGACCTCAGCCAGTTCATACTGTGAAAAATTTTTCGTCGCCCGAAACTTTTGGGCGGCGATTTTTTTTGGGGAGGCGAGCGATATGCGCGGCGACGCTGAAAGTCTCAGGGTCATCGATTGTTACGCCTTCCGCGACTGCGAGAGCCTGCCCGAAATAAAAATCCCCGCTTCCGTCGTTAAGATCGGCAGGGGGGATTTCAGGCGGTGCACGAGTTTAACGAGCGTCACGATTCCTGCGAACGTCCGCGAAGTCGGCGAAGATATCTTGCGCGGCTGTGAACGGTTGGAAAAATTTTTTACCCCGCGGGCTCCGACATTGAACGGCAACTTTCGCGGGGCAACAGTGCTGAACTCATCGCGATTTAAATTCCGTACAACCTTCGCGCATTGGCGGCGGTGTAGGCGGCGACCTCCTCGACGGATTCGTTGCGCAGCGTCGCCAATTTTTTTGCGACCTCGACGACGAAGGCGGGCTCATTGCGTTTGCCGCGGTGAGGAACGGGCGCAAGGTACGGCGCGTCGGTTTCAATCAGCAACATGTCGCGCGGGGCGGCTTTGACGACTTCGGGGAGCTTGGCGGAATTTTTGAACGTCAACGGACCATCGACGCCGATGAGCCAGCCGAGCTTCCAAACTTCCCGCGCAGTCTCCGGACTGCCCGAATAGCAATGCAAAACGCCGCGCAGGTCACGCGCCTCAGTCTGCAGGATGCGCAAGGTGTCGGCGTGAGCGTCGCGGTCATGAACACACACGGGCAGATTCAGTTGCCGCGCCAAATCCAACTGCGCGATGAAAACTTTCTGCTGCACCAGCCGACGGTCGGCGTCCTTCTCCCAATGATAGTCCAGACCGATTTCGCCGACGGCGACAACTTTTTCGGACGCGGCAAGCTCGGCGAGACGGTTGCAGGTGTCGGCGTTGAAGTCGTCAATCTCTTCGGGATGGATGCCGACGCCCGCGAACAGTTGCGGAAAATTTTTTGCCAGCTCGCTGACGGCGACGGAACTTTGAAACGTTGAGCCGAAGTTGATGATTTGTTCGACGCCGGCGGCTTTGGCTCGTTGCAGAACGTCGGCGCGGTCGGTGAAAAAATTTTCGTCCTCAAGATGACAGTGCGTGTCGATGAACATGTCAGCCCTCCTCACGGATAAATCAGCCGCGAAATTTTTTCGACTGCCTCAGGATATCGCAGCCCCGGGCTCAGCAGGAACAGGTCTTGCGGCAGGAAGTAAAGCCGATTATCGCGCACGGCACCAATCGTCTGCCAGGCGTCGTTCGCTGCGATTGCCGCCAACATGTTCGCGCGGAGCTCTTCGGCGTCGCCCATGCTGGTCACGAAAATCACGTCGGGGTTCTGCTCGGCAAGGGTCTCCATGCTGTAGGGCGCGGCGTCAGGATTTTTCTCAAGCGGCGTCATTCCCGCGGCAACATTCTCCCAACCGAACATGCCGACGATTGAGCCGGCGATTGAGCCGTCAAGCTGAACGGTGAGCCCCTGCGCTGTGGAATGGAGTATCGCCACGCGCAACGGATTCTTCGGCACGCGATCAATCGTCGATTGGATCTGCTCGTCCATGTTGTTGATGATTTTGTCCGCCGCGTCGATGTTGCCGCTCAAAGCCGCGAAGGTCTTTAGCGCACGCTTGACGTCGTCATAAGTTTTCATTTCGATGACCAGCGCGGGAATGTGATTCTGTTCGAGCAACGGCAAAAGTTTTTCGTTCATGCCACGGTTGATGATGACCAGGTCCGGCGCACAGGCGATGAGCCGTTCGCTGTCGATCTGATAGACTTGCCCGACGCTCGGCAGGTTCTTCGCCCAATCAGGCATTTGGTTTTTGGAATCGGGTCGCCCGACAACTTCGCAACCGACGGCGTGCAACGGCTCCAAAAATCCCGCGCTCGTCACGACAATCCTGGCGGGCTTCGTCGTCAACGCAACCTGTCTGCCCGCGTCGTCGGCGATGGTGGCGAAAGCATCTTGATTGACGGCAACGGGCTCGGAAATTTTTTCGCCGCCACAACCCGACATCAACACCGCGGCAAAAGTCAACGTCGCGAAAAATTTTTTCATGACGGACGCCTCGTCAGAATCGTCGACAGGTAATTGAGATGCTCGTCCCTGTGCGCGGCGATGTCGGCAATAATTTTCTCGTCGTCGAGCCCCGCGCGGCTGACCAGAACGGCGTCGTCAATGAGCGCGGTCGATTGCAGGGCGTCGGCGATTTCGGGGAAGTTCTTGTAGACTTTCATGAGGACGGCGGCGTCGGCGTGAGCCAGAAAATTTTTCACGGCGTCAAGCTCGGCGGTGGCGGGGATAATCGCGAGAATGTCATTGCCGAACGCGACGGGTCGACCAATCTGCGCGGCGATGGCGAGGAACGCGGGCACGCCGGGTATCGTGACGACGGGCACGCCGGAATTTTTCAGCAGGCGGAAGATGTAGATGTACGTGCTGTAAAACATCGGGTCGCCCAGCGTGGCAAAGCCGACGTTCAAGCCGCCGCGTACCAGCCGAACAATTTCGTCGCGGTGTGATTCAAAGACCTCCGTCTCCGCCGCGAAGTCCTTGACCATTGGGAACGTGCGATAGATGATCTCGACGCCCGCCTTCAGGTGCGGCTCGGCTATCGACAAGGCGACGCTGTCAGATTTTTTTTCGGTCTTGGGCGCGATCAAAACGTCGATGGTCTTGAGCGCGCGGATGGCTTTGACTGTCAGCAGGTCGGGGTCGCCGGGTCCGACGCCGATGCCGTAAAAAGTTCCGATTGTCATTTGCTTTGCACCTCAGCTGTGATAGAATGTCGCGGAAAAATTTTCGGCAGTGCTCATACGTTTGCCCCCGTCTAAGGCGCGAGGGTCTCTGCCGGCGATGATACCACACGAAAAATTTTTTGAACAGCGGAGAATCTGCCATGGATATTTTTTTGGACGTCGCGCTCGTCGCGCTGGTAATCTACTTCGTCTTCGCGATACGCCGTTCGTTGCGCATGTCTAAGGCGTCGGTGCGGCTCATCAACAAATACGAGAACGACAAACGCAATCCAAAGCTCGTCGAAGAAATTTTTTCGGCGATAAACTCGGACGTGCTGTTGAAGCGAATCCTCAAGCGGCACGGCGCAACTCAACGCGACATTGCAAAGTTGCACGCAAAGCTGATGAAGTGGGGCGACTTCCGCAAGTTCAACCGCTACGTGCCGATAACGTCCTTCTTCAACGTCTCGACGCTGGAGTATTTGCTCGAACACAAGAACGACGACGCGAAGTCCCTGACCGAAAAGATGATGAACCACTTCCACTTTTGAGGCGCGGCGATGAACGTTAAGATGATCCTGCGCATTTGGAGCCAGGCACTGCTGTCGATGTCGGTGACTCTGTTGTTGCCCGCGACGTACGCTTTGGTTGAGCTGGGCGGCTTGGATACGGCGGCGTTCTTCTCGGCAATCGGGCTGGCGTTGGTGGTGACGGGCGTCGTCCTGCAAAATTTTGGCGTCGGCAGATTTCAGCGGGCACCGCTTGCGGCGTCGGCAGTTTCGATTCTGCTGATGTATCCCCTGCTTTCGATATTCGGGTCGTTGCCGTTCACGCTGACGGGCTGGCTCTCGCCGATTGATGCGCTGTTGGAAACGGCAGGCGACTTGACGTCGGCGGGGCTGTCGATTCTGCCGGAGAACGCGCCGTATCTGCTGATCCTTTGGCAAAGCGCGCTGATGTGGCTGGGCTCGTTGCTGTTCCTGATAATTTTGGTGACCATCCTGCCGGAAGTGAGCGGTTGCTTCGGAATTTCATTGAGCTTGCAGGGCGGACAAAACTTCGGCGCGATTATCGGGCAGATGAACTTGATGAGCGTGCGCGTAATCAAAGTCTACCTGACGCTGACGCTGGTCGGTGTCGCCGCGTTCATGATGTCCGGGCTCGGCGGCTGGGATTCGCTCGTTATGGCAATGCGTTGCATCTCCACCGGCGGCGGAAAATTTTTTCCCGCGCACGACAGCTACCACGTCGAGTACGCCGCCATCTTCGTGATGTTGCTCGCCTGCGGAAATTTCCTGCTGTATTACCGCGTGATTTATACGCTGCTGCCGCCGCCGCCTGAACTCGGTCTCAACTGGTTCACGCGGCTCAAGCAATACGTCCTGCGCCTCAAGCGAACAATCATCACCAACGCCAAGCTCGTCGCCGCAAACGAAGAGGCAGTCACTCTCTACGCCGCAATCTTCGTCGCGCTGCTGATAATCTTCACGCGCCTCCACGTCCAAGGAATTTATTTCGACGGCAACGAAGCGTTCCGCCGCTCGCTGTTCACAATCGTTTCGTTCATGAGCACCACGGGCATAACCTTCGGCTCCACCGCGCACGTCCACGACTTCGATAAGTTCTTCATCTTCCTCATGGCGACGACCGGCGGTTGCATAGGCTCGGTGACGGGCGGCTTCAAAATCATTCGGCTCATTGTGCTGATTAAAATCACTGCCGCCGAAGTTCGCAAGACAATCCATCCGCGCATGATGACCGCCATTCACGTCGGCGCGGTGCCCGTGCCAATGAAGACCGTCGGCAGGATTTTGGGCTTCTTCTTCCTGTCGCTGGTGACGATGTTCATCTGCGCGGCGGTGCTCAGCTTCACGGGTCCGACATTCTCGGAGGCGGTGTCGATGTCGGTTGCTTGCCTGTCGACGGTTGGCAACCTGCCCGGTCTTTGCGACGCGGCGGACTTCATTGCGCTAAACGATTTCGGAAAAATTTTCTGCATCGTGATTCTCGTCGTCGGGCGGCTGGAAATTTTTGCGCTGCTCATTGCCGTAGCCGGCGTCCGCTTCCGAAGACGCAAGAGCGATTGGTAGACAAACTTAAAGCGCGGGGCTTCGTTGAAAAGTTCCCGCGCTTGTTGTATAGCACAGCGTCTGAAAGATGACGCAACCCCTCGTACGCCTGTCCCCGGTGTGCGGGGAGTTTTTGTTTGCGCCACGTGGACACGTCCTATAGTTCATTATCCGTATAATTCTCGTCCGCCGAAATTTTTTGCAAGGAGTTTTTGACGCCGTCGGCGCGCTCTGTTAGACTGGTGAAAAATTTTTCGGGAGGCAGATTCTATGGCGGGCAACAAAAATCTCAACGCCGCGGCTCGTGCACGCAAGGACGAATTCTATACGCAACTGTCCGACATCGAAAACGAACTGAGCCACTATCGCGAACACTTCCGCGGCAAGGTCGTCCTGTGCAACTGCGACGATCCGTTCGAAAGCCAATTCTTCTACTACTTCGCGATGAACTTCAACTTCCTCGGCTTGAGCAAGCTCATCGTCACCAGCTACACCGGCTCGCCAATCCAAGGCAATCTCTTCGACCCCGCCGAAGGCAAGACGCCCTACAGAGTCGAAATCAATCGCATTGACCGCGACCCGCTCGATTGGTCCGCCGTCACCGAAATGATGAACGAACTTAAGGACGCGCTCGGCAAAAATTCTTCGGCGACCGTCCGCTCCAACACGCTGGCAATTCTTTCGGGCGACGGCGACTTCCGTTCCGCCGAATGCGTCAAGCTCCTGCGTCAAGCTGACATCGTCGTCACCAACCCGCCGTTCAGTCTCTTCCGCGAATACGTCAAGCAACTCATTGACCACGGCAAAAAATTTCTCATCATCGGCAACGTCAACTGCATCACCTACAAAGAAATTTTCCCGCTCATCATGAACAACCAACTCTGGCTCGGCGTCAGCATTCACAGCGGCGACAGGAAGTTTCACGTGCCCGACGACTATCCGTTGAACGCAGCGACCTGCGGCGTCGACAGCGACGGCAGAAAATTTATCCGCGTCAAAGGCGTGCGCTGGTTCACGAATCTTGAACACGCCAAGCGCAATCATCCAATCGATTTGGTTCGCAGCTACAAAGACAATCCCGAAAATTTTCCGCGCTACGACAACTACGACGCAATCGAAGTTTCAAAGACGCTCGATATCCCCGAAGATTATTTCGGCGTGATGGGCGTGCCGATAACCTTCCTCGACAAATATTGTCCCGCGCAGTTTGAAATCATCGGCATTGCAAATTCGGCTCGGTGGATTGGTTACGAATGCTACACAATCATCAACGGCAAAAGAATCTACAATCGGATTCTGATTAGGAGGCGAGAGCATGGAAATTGAGATGCGTGAGGTCACGGTCGGCGAGGTCTGCGACGGCTACGAAAACCACGGCGAGGACGGCGTCATTGGTTACGGCGGCAAGCTCGACATTCGCCCGCAATATCAGCGCAACTTCATCTACAACGACAAACAGCGCGACGAGGTCGTCCGCACCGTGAAGAAAAATTTTCCGCTCAACGTGATGTATTGGGTCATTCGCGACAACGGCACGTTTGAGGTGATGGACGGTCAGCAGCGCACGATAAGCATTTGCGACTACGTTCACGGAAATTTTTCGGTGGACGGCAACTACTTCCACAGCCTGTCGGAAAAATTTCGGCGGACGATTCTCGATTACAAGCTGACGGTTTATTTCTGTCGCGGCGACGACGACGAGAAGCTCGACTGGTTCCAGATCGTCAACATCGCGGGCGAGAAGCTCCTTGACCAGGAGATTCTCAACGCAGTTTATGCCGGCAGGTTCGTCAACGAGGCGCGTGCGTTTTTCTCTCAACGCAAGTGTGCGGCGTATCGATTGGGCAGCGATTACGTCAAAGGCGACCCGATTCGGCAAGACTATCTGGAGACCGCGCTCAAGTGGATTTGCGACGCGCAAGACGGCCGTTCGATTGAAGAGTACATGTCCGAGCACAAGTTCGGTGACGCCGAGGAGCTCAAGCAGTATTTCCGCGACGTGATTGCGTGGGTGAAAAAAACTTTCCCGAACACGCGCCCGAAGCAGATGAAGGGTCTGCCGTGGGGAATTCTCTTCAACGTTCACCGCGACGACGAGCTTGACCCCGCGCAGTTGGAACGGGACATCGTGCGCCTGTTCAAAGACAAGGAAGTCACCGACAAGCGCGGCGTGTACGAATACCTTCTGACGGGCGACGAGCGGCACTTGAGCTTGCGGCAATTCGACGACGACATCAAGCAGGAAGTTTATGAGCGGCAGGGCGGCACGTGCAACATTTGCCACAAACACTTCAGGCTTGAGGATATGGAAGCGGATCACATTGACCCCTGGAGCGCGGGCGGCAAGACAATCCCCGACAACTGCCAAATGCTGTGCAAGCCGTGTAACCGACGGAAGTCCGCCAAATGAACCGACGAATTGTTGCGGGCTTGCTCGGATATCTGACGTTGTTCTGCGGCGCGGCAATGATCCCGCCGTTCATCTTGGCGGCGGCGGCCAAAGAGTTCAACGGAGCGGCGGCGTTCCTGCTGTCGATTTTTTTATGCCTGGCGACGACGTTTGAGCTTGAACGTTTCGGCGGGCTAAAGGGCAAGGACAACGTCGGTATCCGCGAAGGAATCGCCGTCACGGGTTTGGGCTGGTTGCTGATATCAATCCTAGGGCTCGTGCCATATTTCGCGGGCGGCTATCTGAATTTGTTGGACAGCCTGGTCGAATCGGTGTCGGGCTTCAGCGGCACCGGCGCGACGGTCATTGAAGACGTGGAAATTTTGCCGCGGTCAATCCTTTTGTGGCGGTCACTGTCGAATTGGGTCGGCGGGCTGGGAATCGTCGTCATCTTCATGGCAATCATGCCGCAGTTCGGGCGCGGAGCAATGTTCATCCTCAAAGCCGAGACGACCGGTCCGACGAAGGAGCGGCAAATGCCACGTATCCGCGACAACGCCAAGGCTCTGTTCTCCATCTACGTGCTGCTGACTACGCTCTGCGCGGTCGGATATTTTCTGTGCGGGCTTCAACCATTCGCCGCCATCAACCACGCAATGACGACTATCGCCACGGGCGGCTACGGCATCTTCAACGGCACGGTCAGCGAATACGGCAACGCTTATCTGGAATACTGCATGGCGTTCTTCATGATTATCAGCAGCGGCAGCTTCGCGATGTATGTCGTGGCTTATCGTCGGGGCGTCGGAATAATTTTCCGCAACGCCGAGTTCCGAACGTATCTGCTGATTGTGCTGGCGGTGACGTTGATTGTCGCGTGCGATTTGATTTGGGAGATGCACGTTGCCCCTGAGACTGCAACGCGCGCGGCGGTCTTCCACGTGGCGAGCTTGTCTTCAACGACGGGTTTCGTTGCGCAAGACTTCGACACGTATCCGCCGATATCGAAAGCCTTCCTGCTCATGACGATGTTCCTGGGCGGGTGCGCGGGCTCAACGGCAGGCGGATTGAAAGTCGCGCGGATAATTTTGCTGTTCAAGTTCGTCGCGCTCATCGTCCGGCAAAAAATCCACCCGAACGTTATCAGCAGCGTGACGTTGAGCGGGCGCGTTGTCGACATTGACGTCGTCTATGGCGCGGCAAAATTTTTCTTCGCGGTCGTCGTGCTGGACATTCTCTTCGCGGCGGTGATGATGTTCGACGGCATTGACTTCGTCAACGCAATCAGCGTGAGCGTCTCGACCATGGCGAGCGTCGGACCGGGCTTCGGCATTGAGGGCGCAACGAGCACCTACGCCCTGCTTCCGAGCCTGAGCAAATTTTGCGCGTGCGGCTTCATGTTCCTCAGCCGCCTGGAAATTTTCACGGTGCTTGCGCTCATGTCGCCGAGCTTCTGGCACAAGTCTCGCAACTGGTAATCAAAAAAATTTTCCGCGGGTACTTGCAATGTTCGCGGATGTGTGTTATATTGCGATCCGTTGATTGATTCGCTAGCTCAGTTGGTAGAGCACCTGACTTTTAATCAGGGTGTCCCGGATTCGAGTTCCGGGCGGATCACGGCGCCATCGTCAAGTGGTTAAGACACCGCCCTTTCACGGCGGGTTCGTGGGTTCGAATCCCGCTGGCGTCACCAACGCGGCCCGGTAGTTTAGTTGGTTAGAATGCCGCCCTGTCACGGCGGAGGTCGTCGGTTCAAGTCCGATCCGGGTCGCCATTTTTTTTGCCTCGGTAGCTCAGTTGGTAGAGCAGGGGACTGAAAATCCCCGTGTCAGTGGTTCGATTCCGCTCTGAGGCACCACAAGCAATCTCAAGCTCGTCGGCAAGGTCGGCGGGCTTTTTTCGCGGGTGATTGCGTCGGCGTTGTTGTCGTCTACTTTGACGTTGTTGTCGTCTACTTCGCCGTTGTTGTCGTCTACTTTCTTTCACCGAGGAAAGAAAGTAGCAAAGAAACTCGCCACTGCGCGTGGGGCGGATACCGTCCACCGTTCCAACGTCCGCGCTACCCGTAGACGCTCGTGCCGCCTATGACGCCATCCTTGGCCGTCATACGGCGGCGGGCCGACATCACGTCGGCCTCTACTCCGCAGTGTTCTCTTGGAGGAGGTATGCGTTATGCTCACGTGTGAAATTTGTCCGCATCATTGTCGGCTGGAGGTCGGCTCCGTCGGTCGGTGCCGAGCACGAATCAACGACGGCGAGAAAATCATCGCGCTCAATTACGGCAAGATAACTTCAATCGCGCTTGACCCCATCGAGAAGAAACCGCTGTACAGATTTTTTCCCGGCAGTCGGATTCTTTCGGTGGGCAGCTTCGGTTGCAACTTGAGCTGTCCGTTTTGCCAGAACCACGAAATTTCTATGGCGGACGCGACCTTCCCGACGCGAACGCTGATGCCGGCGCAGCTCGTTGAACTTGCGGTTGAGCTGGTGCCACGCGGGAATATCGGCGTCGCCTTCACGTACAACGAACCGTTCATCGGCTATGAGTTCGTGCGAGACACGTCGGAGTTGCTCAAAGCTCGCGGGTTGAAGAGCGTGCTGGTGACCAATGGGACGGTTTCGCCCGCCGCGCTGAAAAAAATTCTGCCGCTTATCGACGCAATGAACATCGACCTTAAAGGTTTCAGCCGGAAAATTTATGACGGGCTCGGCGGCGACTTCCTGACGGTGCAGCGGACGATTGAGCTTGCCGCGCAGAATTGTCACGTGGAAGTTACGACGCTGGTGGTGCCGACTATGAACGACTCCGCCGACGAGATGGAAGCCGAGGCTCAATGGCTCGCGTCCGTGTCGAAGGATATTCCTTTGCACATCAGCCGCTTCTTCCCGCGCTACAAAGTCACCGACATTGCACCGACGCCCGTCAAAAAAATTTATGAGCTCGTCGACGTTGCGAAGCGTCATCTGAATTTCGTTTACCCCGGCAACTGCTGAACCATTGACGAAGGGCTGGCGGCAGGATAAAATTTTCGCGAAGGGGGCGATCTCATGAACGACGTCAAGAAAACTTCCGAACCGAAAATTTCCGAGCCGACGACTTATCGCGAAGGCGACGCCCGATTCGATGTCAGTTCGCTCGACGAAGTCAAGGACGAAAGCGGCAACGGTATCTTCCACATGACGGCGCGCTTCAAATGGATTTTGGGGCTGTCGGCTCTGTTGCTGGTGATGGTGAGCGTCCTAATCTATTCGGCGTACAAAGACGCGCTCGCCGTGGAAATTTGGCAGCTGGCAATCTGGTGCGTGTGCTGGCCCCTGGCAATCTACTCCATCGCGAAAAGATCTGTGGCGGCTCTCGTGTTGAACTTCGTGTTGTTCTTCGGCGTGTCGCTGATTCCCGTCTGGCAGTCCGCGCACGAAAACTTTCAAGCCGTCTTCAAACTCTTCTTCGGCTAAAAAAATTGACCGTCGAGTTAATCGGCGGTCGTTTTGTTTATGCGGACGCTTTGAGCTTGGCGATCTCGCTCATGATTTGTTGCGCGAAGGCGTCGAGGGCTTCCTTGTCCTTCGTCGAGCCGGTGAACTTCATCGGCGTGCCATAAACTACGGCGGGTTGCGGCAAAAATTCTGCGCGGGAAAAAATTTTCTCCGTGCCGACAATCGCGGCGGGGATAATCGGTGCCTTGGTCATCGCGGCAATCAGACTGACGCCCGCCTCTGCACGACCGAGCTTGCCCGTCTTAGAGCGCGTGCCTTCGGGGAAGATGCCGAAGCATTTGCCCTCGCGCAGAATTTTCACGGCGGTCTTAATCGCTGACTTATCGGCCGCGCCGCGCCTGACGGGGAACACGTGCAGACTTCGACAGACCCACGCCATCACGGGGTTGCTGAACAGTTCCTCCTTGCCCATGTAGCAAACTTCGCGGTCGATGAACGTGCCCAGGAACGGCGGATCCCAATTGCTAACGTGGTTTGCCGCCAAGATGAACGCGCCGCTCGCAGGGATGTTGTCCGCGCCAATGACCCGCGTCCGAAGAATCGCACCGTACCAAATGCGGCACAGCACCTTGAAGAATTTATAGAACATCAGTTTCGCTCCTCGATAAAAATTTTTCGTATCGCCGCAAAATCTCAGCCACCTGCCGCCGCGCGTATGCCGCCATGTATTCGAAGTCGGGCGCGCCGTCGTCAGTCACGGGCAACCGGATTTTTTCACGCTTGAGCCGCGAATCGCTCCGTTTGTAGTTAAAATTGTATTTGCCGCGAACTTTATCAGCAATCGTCGTAATGAACAGCCCGACAAATTCGTTTAGAAAGTTCGCATAACCGCATGTGATGTCACTCGTGGCAATGAAGTCCTCGCGCTTGTAAACCGAGTAACCGATTGAACCTTCGCCGTTTCGGATAAACGCAATGCAGTTGCCGCGCTGAATCAAATCTTCCACGGGGCGCACAAAACTCAAAACGGCGTTGTTGCGATTGGTCGCGCCCAAGTATGAAATGCCGCTTTCGTCCGCCTCAAGATGAGTGAGCCCTTTGGATTTGCCTGCCTCCAGACGGAACAGCTCGCCGATAAAAAATTCACGCCACGGCTTGTCGCTGAGCGGTGTAATGCCCCCCCCCGATACGCTTAGTTTATCGGCATAATCGCAGTAACGTTGCAAGATGTGTTCCTCAATGTTGGCGACGTAAGCCGCCATGTAGTCAAAGTCGGGTGCGCCGCCGTCAGTCACGGGCAAAAGAATTTTTTGCCGCCGCATGCGCGTTTCGTTGAACTTGTAACCGTAAGTGTACTTGCCGCGCTGTTGAAGAATCGTCGTCTTTAGGAACAGGTAAACGAATTCGTTGCCGACGGAATTTTTCAGGCGGAAGCGTTTCACGTCGTCGGAGAATACGGCGCGATACGGATGATAAAAATTTTCCGCGACGCTACCATTGTAGTTGACGCCGAGAATATTTTCGTCCGCCGAAGCGTTTTCATTGCCGACAAAAGCCGTGACGCCGTTGTTTGAATCGCTCGCGCCAATGAACGGCGTATCGCCCGCAATCATATCGGCTTTGGTCAGTCGCTTGCCGGGGCTGATGTCGACCAGCTCGCCGATAAAAAATTCACGCCACGTTTTGGCGGCAAGGGGCGGCGGTTCAGTCAGCGGCGGGAGTTTTTTTTTGCGCCCGAAGAGATATTCGCGCCCGTGAGCAATCATGTTGAACTCGAACGTCAAGTAATCGGCGACGCTTGCGGAAAAATCTTCGGCGGCGGGCAATTCGTCGTTGTAGTAGTAAAACGAATGCAACCACTCGTCTTCGGGCTCAATCGTCGTTTCGACCATGAACTTGCTCGGCGCGTCGGTGATATTACCACGCCAACAGTCCAGCAGATAGGAGCGCCTGTCCTTGGCGCGTTCGGTCTCGATAAGCCCGACGTGCTTCTTGACCTCAAAGCCGTCGTCCTCGAAGTTGATGAACTTGACGCGTTTTGATTTGGGATGGGGCTCGCCGGCGGTGAAGACCGCAATGCACGGGACGACGCCAATCCGATAGAACGTGTTCTTGTTGAGGCTGATGACGCCTTCCAACGTGTGTGATTGGAGGATGTCGCCCTTGACGCGTTTGTCGTCACGGGTCTTGCCGATCATTGCGGAGACGGGCACGATGACGGCGACGCGCCCGCCTTTGACGACGGAATTCAGCAGGTGGCGAATGAAGCGAAGTTCGGACAGGTGAGCGGTGGCGGCATTTTTGGCTTGACTGTAGGGCGGGTTCATCATGCCGACAGTCGCGCCGATATCAAGCAGAAGGTCGTCCGCTTCGTGCGCGAAAAAATCTCCGCAGAGCAAATTGCTTTGACCGTCGCCGCGCAGAATCATGTTGGTCGTGGCAATGGAGAACATGTCTTCCCGCGCCTCGATGCCGTGAATCTGTCGTTGCTTGATGAGTTTGCGCTGATGGTCGTCGGCGTCGCGGAGCATGCGGCTCATTGCGGCTATAAGGAAACTTCCCGTCCCGCAACACGGATCGAAAACGGTATCGTCGGGCTTGAGGTCGACTAGCTCGCAGAACAATTCAGCGATATGCCGCGGTGTGAGCACGACGCCGAGACTTTGACCGTCGCCGCCGCTGTAGCTGATGAATTCGCCGTAGAACCTGCCGAGATAATCTTCCGCCGAATTGTTGACGACGGCGTCATAAATTTTGTCGGCGATAAATTCCGTGAAGAACTTTAGCGGCGTCATCTCCAGCGTGCGGTTTACGGCGTTGAGTAGCGGGCGGTCTTTAATCAGGCGGAACTGGCTCAAGACGCGTTCTTTCTTGACTTCGGGGCGGACGTTGGCGCGCTTTAGATGGTTTTCGACGTGCTCAAAAATTTTTGCGCCGTCTGTGTGAATCGTGTCGCCCGTTAGCTGTCGCGTGTTGAAATTTTTCTCTTCGGCTAGCGCAAGCAGAATCGCCGACACGACCAGCGGCTTCTCGTCCTCGCCGAGCTGACCGTAATTGCGCAGGTGTTCATGCAAAAGTTCTGCGCGGCGAAGAATTTTTTTGAGCTCAAGCTCTTCGGGCGGCGTCTCCTTCAAAATCATGCGGCGATAGTAGCTGTCGATGTTCTCCGCCGTGAAGTTCTTGAAGGTTTCGACTGGCGGCAGTTCGGTGATATTTCTGTCGGCGTCAACGAAAATCGGCTGAATGATGTGATGCTTGCGGTCACCGGCGTTGCCGAAGGCGAAAACTTTTTTGTAGCGCGTGCCGTCGATAATTTTCAACGCGTAGTGAAGTGCGCCGTTTAGCGCATAATTCTGCGTGGCGTCGACGGTGCGGGAAAGTTCGCCGCCGTCGCGCAGGACAAGTTTCAAGCGGTCGGACTTATCCTCCATGACAAGCACGAAGTCTTCAACAAGCGCGATGTGGTCGGGATAGCCGCGCTTGCCGTTATGAGCTTTCGACGCCGTGCTCAATGCGTTGTCGAGTTCGACGACGTGACTGGATTGCGTGTCGGAAAAAATTTTGACATCCGTCAGCCGATTCTGGATGTAGTTCGTGAAGTCTGCCTCGCTTCTCATGGTCAATCACCCCGCGCGGATTATAGCAAAAAATCGCCGCCGTGTCGCTATATGAAACGAATATGACGGTGAAAATGTTCGGAAAATTTGTTGACACTCAAAAGCTTTTGGTGTAACATTAGCCGCAGATTAAGGCTTATCCTTCAAGGGTTTTTACAGTGTTATAGGGAGGTATTTTTAATGGCTGTTAAAGTTGCTATCAATGGTTTCGGTCGTATCGGTCGCCTTGCGTTCCGTCAAATGTTCGACGCAGAGGGCTACGAGGTCGTCGCTATCAATGACCTGACCAGCCCGAAGATGCTCGCTCACCTTCTCAAGTACGACACCGCGCAGGGCGGTTTCTGCGGTAAAATCGGCGAAGGCAAACACACGGTTGAGGCGAAAGAGAACTCCATCGTTGTCGACGGCAAAGAGATCATCATCTACGCTATCAAAGACGCGAAAGAAATCCCCTGGGGCAAACACGAAGTCGACGTCGTCCTCGAATGCACGGGCTTCTACACCAGCAAAGAAAAAGCTTCCGCACATATCGAAGCGGGCGCAAAGAAAGTCGTTATCTCGGCTCCGGCTGGCAAAGACCTCCCGACTATCGTCTACAACGTCAACCACAAGACCCTTACCCCGGACGTGAAAGTTCTTTCGGCGGCATCTTGCACGACCAACTGCTTGGCACCCATGACGCAGGCACTGCACAAACTCGCTCCGATTCAGAGCGGCATTATGGCAACCATTCACGCCTACACCGGCGACCAAATGCCCCTTGATGGCCCGCAGCGTAAAGGCGACCTCCGTCGCAGCCGCGCATGTGCATGCAACATCGTTCCCAACAGCACCGGCGCAGCAAAAGCAATCGGCTTGGTCATCCCCGAACTCGACGGCAAACTCATCGGCGCAGCACAGCGCGTCCCGACCCCGACCGGCTCGACCACCCTGCTGTTCGCGGTTGTCAAAGGCGAAGTCACCAAAGATCAAATCAACGCCGCTATGAAAGCCGCTTCCAACGAATCCTTCGGCTATTGCGACGAAGAGATCGTCTCCAGCGACATCATCGGCATGAAATTCGGCTCGCTGTTCGACGCCACGCAGACCATGGTCAGCCCCATTGGCGACGGCAACACGCTCGTGCAGGTCGTTTCCTGGTACGACAACGAAAACTCCTACACCAGCCAGATGGTTCGCACCATCAAGTACTTCGCAGAACTCAAGTAAGCCATTGTTAGAAACTGAACACGGTTAAGACTCTTAGCGGTCCGGCTCTTCTGAAACGTTGGGCCGGACCGTTCGTCATTTACACGCAGATTTTTGGGGAGGGCAACGTGACGTTGCATCCTGCGGTCGCGCTCCAACGTTTCACCTGTCGGAGTCTGTCGCCGCGTTCGTATCGTATCGTAAATTTTTTGGGGAGGTTATCTGATGAACAAGAAGAATATCCGCGACATCAACCTGAAGGGCAAAAAAGTTTTCGTCCGCGTCGACTTCAACGTACCTATGGACGAGAACCAGAACATCACCAACGCCACGCGCATTGAAAAAACCCTGCCGACGATCAATTACCTGCTCGAACAGGGCGCGGCGGTCATTCTCGCTTGCCACGTCGGCCGCCCGACCGAAGCTCGCGAACCGAAATTCTCCACCAAACCCATCGCCAAGAAACTCGCCGAACTTTTGGGCAAGGAAGTCAAGTGGGCGGAAGACTGCATCGGTGAACCCGCAGAGAAGGCCGCCGCTGCTCTTCAGCCCGGCGAAGTGCTCCTGCTCGAAAACCTCCGCTATCACAAGGAAGAGAAGAAGAATAATCCCCAGTTCGCCAAACAGCTCGCCGCGCTCGCTGATATCGCAGTCGACGACGCATTCGGTGTCAGCCACCGCGCACACGCCTCCAACGTCGGCATCACGCACTTCCTCGAAACCGCGTCGGGCTTCCTCATGGAAAAGGAAATCAACTACATCGGCAAGACGCTCGAAGCTCCCGCGCGTCCGTTCGTCGCAATCATCGGCGGCGCAAAAGTTTCCGACAAGATCGGCGTCATCAGCAACATGATCGACAAGGTCGACACAATCATCATCGGCGGCGGCATGGCTCACACCTTCGACAAGGCGAAAGGCTACGAAGTCGGCACGTCGCTCCTTGAAGCGGACAAAGTCGAACTCGCCAAAGGTCTGCTCGAAAAAGCCGCGGCTAAGGGCGTCAAAGTCGTTCTGCCCGTTGACCTGGTCGTTGCCAACAAATTCGCGGCGGACGCCGAGTTTAAGACCGTTCCCGTTGACCAGTGCCCCGCCGATTGGATGGGTCTCGACAGCGGCGAAAAAACTTCCCAAGAATACGTCAAGGCTCTCGAAGGCGCGAAGACGATCATCTGGAACGGACCTATGGGCGTCTTTGAATTCGACAACTTCGCGAAAGGCACGCTCGCAGTTGCACGCGCGGTTGCTGAAGCCACGGAGAAGGGCGCAATCTCCATCGTCGGCGGCGGCGACTCCATTGCCGCGTTGAAGAAGACCGGTCTCGCCGACAAAATCTCGCACATCAGCACCGGCGGCGGCGCAACCCTTGAATATCTCGAAGGCAAAGTTCTGCCCGGCATCGACGCAATTGACGGCGTGGGTCGCACACCGATCATCGCGGGCAACTGGAAGATGAACAACACCATCAAACAGGGCGTCGCGCTCGTCGAAGAACTCATTCCGCTCGTCAAAGACGCTCAGTGCCGTGTCGTCGTCGCACCGACTGCAACCGCCCTTGCCGCCGTCGCCAAAGCCGTCAAGTCCACCAACATTCACGTCGCCGCGCAGAATGTCCATTGGGAACCGAAAGGCGCATACACCGGCGAAATCTCCACGGGCATGTTGAACGAAATCAACGTTGATTACGTCGTGCTCGGTCACAGCGAACGCCGCGACTACTTCGGCGAGACCGACGAGGGCGTCAACAAACGCGCAAAGGCCGCCTTCAACGCGGGCATCACCCCCATCATCTGCTGCGGTGAATCCCTCGAAGTCCGCGAAGCCGGCAACTACATCGAATTCGTCACCGGACAGATCGACAAAGACCTTGACGGTTTCGCGCCCGCCGAAGTCAAGAAGCTCGTCATCGCCTACGAACCCATCTGGGCTATCGGCACCGGCAAGACCGCGACCTTCGACCAGGCGGAGGAAGTCTGCAAGGCTATCCGCGAATGCGTCGCCAAGAAGTTCGGTCAAGATGCGGCCGACGCTATCCGCATTCAATACGGCGGCTCCGTCAAGCCCGCAACGATTAAAGACCTCATGAAGCAACCCAACGTTGACGGCGCACTCGTCGGCGGCGCAAGCCTCAAAGCCAGCGACTTCAGCGCAATCGTCAACTTCTGAGCGTTGACTGACCGGAACATCAGCTAATCCGGCGGAAAGGCGGTGATTATTGTGGCTAGACTGGAAGCCCGCGTATCAGACCTTGAACGCAACGTTGATCGCGTTATGACCAAGCTCGACATGTTCATTGAGGAAAGTCGCGAAGCGCGCGAGAAACTTGATGCTGACCTGCGCGAGGCACGCGGAAAACATGATGCTGATATGCGAGACATGCGCGAAAGACATGATAACGATATGAGGGAGATGCGACAATCTATTGACGGCATGGGCAAACACGTCCGCAATATGTCCATCGTCACGATAATCGGTATCGCCGCGATGGTCGTCGCCGTCTTCCTGAAGTAGCTTGAAAAATTTTCATACGACAAAATATAAGCCGCCAATTTAGTGGCTAGTAACTAGTTGCTAGTTGTTAGGTTGGCGGTTTTTCTTCACAATGCAGAGGGACTCGACATGAAACGAATCATCTTCGCGGTGATGTTCGTCGTCGCGCTCAGTGTCGCTCAAACTTGCGCGGCGCGTGACGTTTGGGTTGCGCATTGGGATTCGGAAGGCATCGACGTCTACGCGGACGACAATTCCATTCGCGGCGACGTGGCTCAAAGCGGCACCAGATACTTCAAGGTCACGACCAAATTCGTCCGCGGCGGCAAAGTTCAACAGGTCGTCAACTGGACGTTCAGCAAACACCGCGACGACATGTGGCGATACGAAACGAATACAATGAGCGGCGGTCACACGACGGTTGTCATTCCGCGCAGCCCGCTGTTTGAATTCTGCATGGGCAAGCTCGGCTGGTCGTACAGAATCGTTGATATGTGGTATTACTAAAGGAGAGTGCTACGATGGCAAAAATTAAACACGCACCGATTTGCTTGATTATCATGGACGGCTGGGGCATCGGCAACGAGACCGACAAGTTCAACGCAATTCAAGTCGGCAACACGCCCGTGCTCGACGAACTCGTCAAGAACTATCCCAACGCGCAACTGCAGGCGTCCGGCGAATACGTCGGGCTTCCTGATGGGCAGATGGGCAACTCCGAAGTCGGGCACATGAATATCGGCGCGGGCAGAATCATCTATCAGCCGCTGACGAAAATCACCAAGGCTATCCGCGACGGCGACTTCTTCACCAACAAAGCTCTCGTCGGCGTCATCGACAAGGTCATCGCTTCGAACGGCGCGTTGCATCTGTTCGGACTCGTCTCGCCTGGCGGCGTCCATAGCCACACCGAACATCTTTACGGTCTGCTCAAGCTCGCCAAGCAGAAGGGTGTCGGCAAAGTCTACGTCCACTGCTTCCTTGACGGGCGCGACGTGCCGCCCAGCTCCGCCGCTGAATATCTCGCTGAACTCGAACAGCAGATTCAGGAGATCGGCATTGGTCAAATCGCCGTCATCAGCGGCCGCTATTACGCAATGGACCGCGACAAACGTTGGGACCGCGTGCAGAAAGCTTACGACGCCATAGCCAAGGCAGACGCTCCGAAGAAATCTTCCGCCGCCGAAGCGATTCAGGCATCCTACGACGCGAAGGTCACCGACGAATTTGTCAACCCCGTCGTCATCGGCGACTACCCCGGCATCGGCAAGGCGGACGGCGTGATTTTCTTCAACTTCCGCCCCGACCGTGCACGCGAGCTCACGCACGCCTTCACCGACAAAAAATTTGACGGCTTCCCGCGCGTGGAAGAGATCGTTGGCATTCCCTTCGCCACAATGACGCAATACGAGGAGGGCTTGAACGTCGACGTCGCCTATCCGCCCGAAAGCGTCGTCAACGGCTTGGGCGAGACCATCAGCAAGGCGGGCTTGAATCAGCTGCGCATTGCCGAGACCGAGAAATATGCTCACGTCACGTTCTTCTTCAATGGCGGCGTCGAAGAACCTTACGCGGGCGAAGACCGTATCCTCGTGCCCAGCCCGAAGGTTGCAACTTACGACCTCAAGCCGGAGATGAGTGCACCGACCGTCACGCTCAAGGTTGCCGAAGCGATTCTGTCCGAGAAGTACGACTTCATTATCCTCAACTTCGCAAACGGCGACATGGTCGGGCACACCGGCGTTATGAAGGCGGCTGTTCAGGCAGTCGAGACCGTTGACGTTTGCGTCGGCATTTTCATCGCGTGCATGAAGAAAATCGGCGGCGAAGTCGTCATCATCGCTGACCACGGCAACGCCGATCAGATGTTCGACTACAAGCTTAAGGAGCCGTTCACCGCGCACACCACCAACCCCGTGCCGATTATCGTCGTCTCTGACCGCGTGGCTGCCGTCAAAGATGGTGCGCTCTGCGACGTGGCACCGACGCTTTTGACGATGGCGGGCATGGACATTCCCGCGGAAATGACCGGCAAATCGCTCGTCACGATGAAATAATTTCTACCGCATAAAATTTTTGGGCGGCGGTCGTCACGTGAGCCGTCGCCCGATTTTTTTGCTGAAGGGTGTGATTCGAATGATGAAAAAATTTTTCGCGGCGGTGATGTTGACGTTGCTGCTGACGCTGACGACTTCGGCCGCGGACGCGGCGACCGCTGCTGAGAAACGTCAACAGATCGACGAACTTTCCGCCAAGGCTCTCGCCAAGCTCTACGAGAAATATCCGCACGCACAGCGCGTCATCAACGAGACCTACGCCTGGGCGACGCTGTCGAACACGGGCATAAAGCTCGGTCTGTTCGGTGACGCTCACGGTCGCGGCGTCGCCGTCAACAACCAAACGGGCGAACGCGTCTATCTGAAGATGGCGGAACAATCCGTCGGGCTCGGCATCGGCGCGAAGGAATACAACCTGATCTTCCTGATTGCCAACCGCGAAGCCTGGGACAACTTCATCATCGGCAAGATTCGGTTCGGCACGTCGGCTGAGGCGTCGGCTAGCGACGGCATTAGCGGCGGCACGATTGAAGGCGCGGATTACGTTGCGCCGGGCGTTTGGGTTTTCCAGATGACGACGAAGGGTCTGGCGTTGCAAGCCGAACTTAAGGGCACGAAGATTTGGCGAGACAAGAAGCTCAATGAGGTGAAGTCATGAAAAAATTTTTCGCGCTGACGATTTTGCTGACGTGCCTGTTGACGTCGACTGCTCTGGCGGCGAACAACATCGTCGCGACATATTTCGTGGTGAACTGCCGCGAATCGATCACTCTGCGCGCTGAGCCGTCGGTCTATGCACGGGAGCTGGCGCAGATTCCGCTCGGTCAAGCTGTCGGTTTCATCGCCAACGTCGGCAACGGCTTCTGCAAGATCAATTACGACGGGCTTGTCGGCTACGCGCTGGCGGAATATCTTGCGCCCCAACAATCGACGCGCGACGCAACCATCGTCAATTGCAGGGAGTCCGTCACCCTGCGCGAAGTCCCCTCGGTCTACGGCAATGAGCTGGCGCAAATTCCGCTCGGTGCTCGCGTCCGCGTCCACAGCGAAGGCAACGAGTTCTACGAGGTCGAATACCGCGGCATCGTCGGCTTCGTGCTGAAAACTTACGTCGCGCTCGACTGACCGTTGGTTGCGAAAAGATTTGCGCCGTGTTATAATCGCGCCGCAGTTGCCCTCCTGCAGGAGGGAATTTTTTTGGGCAACGAAAATTTTATCGGAGGTTGAAAAATTTTGGCGATTATACTCATGGCATTGGTCGCGGCGATTTTGACGGTGTCGGTGGCGACGTGGCTGTATCTGCGCGGGCGCGAAGAACGTCTCGTTCCCAAGCTCGACAGCCGCACGCCGTTCGCCGTTGAAGCTCGCGACGAAAAATCCATCACGCTGTCGACGACGATTGAATTCCGCAACGAGGGCACGCAGTCGGCAATGATCGTCGACGCCATCTGCCACCCGCTGTTGCCGTTCGAACAGTACGACGGCTTTGATGTGCGCGGCAAGGCTGAACGTAAAGGCGTCCCGCGTCAAGACGATTACTTTGAGGCGTTGGTCATTGAACACCAACAGAGCGCGTATCTGGTGGCGAAGGTCACGCTCACGGCTCGCAAAGGTCTCTCGCTTAAGGAGGCGGCCGCTCACGCAGTGGACTTCCCCGTCGAATTCCTTTACCGCGAAGTTGGGCGCAACCCCATGCGTTGGACGATTGCCCGCGTGATTTTGCCCGCCGAGGAGCTCGCCAAACTCGTCGGCGTTGAACTCGTCAGCGATTGAGGAGGATTCTTATGAACGTGGAAATCATTCCGATAACAACCAGAATTTTGACGCCCAAGGATGATATCGTCGACGTGATCGAACGCTACACCCGCGACATCATCGGCCCCGACGACGTGGTCACCGTGGCTGAAAGCGTCGTCGCCATAACGCAGGGCAACATCATTCGTCCCGACGAGATGAAGTTGAGCTGCCTGGCAAAACTCTGTTGCCGCTTCATTCCTGACTACGGTTCACTGGCGACGCCGCACGGCATGCAAGCTCTGATGGAGCGCGAAGGCGAATGGCGCGTGGCGTTCGCGTTGATGGGCGGTTTCCTCGGCAAGATTGTCGGACTGCGCGGGCTGTTCTATAAGTGGGGCGGACGTCAGGCGGCGTTGATTGACGACGTGACCGGCACGATGCCGCCGTTCGACAAATGCGTCGTCTACGGTCCGGAAAATCCCGAACAGGTCTGCGCGGCTCTTAAGGCTCGGCTCAAATGTTTCGGCGCGATGATTGCCGACGTCAACGATTTGAAACGCTCGCGGATTGTCGGCGCGACGCCCGGAATGGATGCGCAGCTCGCGTCGGATTTGCTGATCGATAACCCGTTCGGCAACGCCTCGCAGAAACGCCCGATATGTCTGCTGAAAAATTTCCGCCGCTATCAAGAGGAGCAGGCACGATGAAAAAATTTTTTGCGCTGATAATTTTGGCGGCGATGATTTTCGGGGGCGGAACCGTTCACGCGATACCCATTCCCCTGCGCGGCGTCATTGAAGGTTTTTACGGCACACCCTGGACGTTCGATGAGCGCGCCGACGTGATTGACTTCTGCCGCCGAAATAATTTGAATTCCTACGTCTACGCGCCCAAGGACGATCCCTATCACCGCGACAAATGGCGCACACCCTATCCCGCCGACAAACTCGATGAGCTGAGCCTGCTCGTTGCCGTCGCCAAAGATAACGACGTTCGCTTCATCTTCGCGGTGAGCCCCGGGCTCGACCTCAACTACACGGGTCCGAAGAGCGATGACGACTTCGACGCGATGATCCGCAAGCTCGACGCGATGTATGCTGTCGGTGTTCGAGACTTCGCGATTTTTTTCGACGACCTCAAAGACGACAAGGGACGTCACCACGAGGACGGCAAGGCTCAAGCCGAATTCCTCAACCGCGTGCAAAAAAATCTGCGCGACCGCTACAAGGACGTCGCCCCGCTGATTATGGTACCGACGGAATATTTTTATGACGACATGGTCGACGGCGACAAGATCAAGCCATACACCCGCGACCTGGCAGAAAATCTCGACCCGCGAATCGTCGTGCTGTACACCGGCAGAGGCGTCGTCTGCGATGGAATTACCGACGCCGAGCTCGCCAAAGTCAACAAAATTTTCGGGCGCGAAGTCGGCATCTGGTGGAACTATCCCGTCAACGATTACCCTTTGACGCCCGACGGCAACCGCAACGTCAAGCTCGCGCTCGGTGCGATTGAAAAACTTCCGTCCGGAAAGATGACGGCGATCTTCTTCAACCCGATGGCGCAGGTGCAGATGTCGAAGGTTTCTCTGGCGACGGGTGCCGTCTACGCGAACAACCCCGTCACCTACGACGCCGACGCCGCGTGGAATTCCGTCATGGACGAGCAGTTCGGCACGCTCGCCCCCGCGATGAAAACTTTCGCCGAACATTCACGCCGCATGGAAAATTCTTGGGCTCACGTCGGTCCGCAAGACGCTCCCGAATTCAAATCCGCCGCGCAGATTGTTTTGAGCGACGCCCGCCGAAAACTTTCGCCGGACTTCACCGCGCTCGAACAGATGATCGACAACATGGAGCTCGCCGCGGATATCCTGTTGCGCCGCCTGCCGACGGAATATCTGGACGAATGCCGCCCGCAACTCGAACAGCTCGAGCGCACGGCTCTGGCGGACAGAGTGGCTGTCGAATCATTGCGCAAGGGGAAGCTCGATCCGCGGCTGAAGATCCTGCGCGAAGAGATTGCCGCCAACGAACGTCAAGCAATCGTGTCGGAATCGGCGGCGCGGCAGTTCATCGACGACGTGATAAAATTTTTCGACACTCAATCCAAATCCAAACGCCGCAAATGAAAAACGGGCGAACCGTGTAGGTCGCCCGAATTTTTTTTGCGCGGGTCTGCGAATTGAGCTTGGTCGGTTGCCGTGACGTGTTGCGGTGAATCTTTGCCGCCCGAAAAGAATTTTCCCGTTCAATGTCAGAATCCCAGCTCCTCATGGATCAAAATTATCTCGAAGTCACTGCGAAGCGGCGGACCATACAGCACGAGCATCGCCCGACAAATTCTGTTGGGGCTCATGCAGTCCGAACAACTACCGTCGACGGCGGCGCAAGGCGTCTTCGCTTTGAGGCGTTTGGCGTTCATCGGCGCGGCAATGTTCTTTGCCCGCCAGACAGCGGCGTCGTAGTCGGCGGTGATTTTGTTTTCGCCAACGACCAGATAAACCTTCTTGTGCCCGAAGAGTATGGACGCGATTCGATTGCCGTTGCCGTCGATGTTGACGATTTCGCCGGTTTGAGCCAGCGCATTGACCGACGAGATGTAAACCTGCGCGTTCATTGCGTCGCGGCAGACGTCGGTGCGGGTCTTGCCGCCGGGCAGTCGGTTGTGATAGGAGACGTCGTTGTTGAGCGCGAGCAAGTCATAGAGCCCCATTTGCTCCAGCGTGACCGATCCGCCGAAGCCGACGGTCTTGCCGCGAATTTTTTCGCCGAGATAGTTCGCCGCCGCCTGCGCCGTATCAAAACAGCTGACGCCGTAGCCGAGCGATTCGAGTGTCGCCGTAATTTGCGTGAAGTCCACGTTATCACCTCCTTGCATGTGAAGTTGACATGGGACGTATCACCTCCTCGCAGGTAGGTTGCGGGCAATACTAACACGTTCGTGCGCAAATGTCCAGGAATTTAAAAGCCGACCGGTGCAGACCAATCGGCTGAAAATTTTTTTGCGGGTGATTTACACGAGACCTTGCGCGGTCATGGCCTCGGCGACTTTTTTGAAGCCGGCGATGTTCGCGCCCATGACCAGGTTGTCCGCGTCGCCGAATTCGACGGCGTTGGCTTTGGCGTTGCGATAGATGTTCGCCATGATTCCCTTCAAACGCTCGTCGACTTCCTCAAACGTCCAGCTCAAGCGTTCGGAGTTCTGACTCATCTCCAGCGCACTGACCGCGACGCCGCCGGCGTTGGCAGCTTTGGCGGGGCAGAAGAGAATTTTGTTTGCGAGGAAGTATTCGATGGCGTCGAGGGTGGAAGGCATGTTCGCGCCTTCGCCGACGACCTTGCAACCGTTGGCGACGAGAGCCTTTGCCGCGTCGAGATCAATCTCCTCCTGCGTGGCGCAGGGCAAGGCGATATCGCACTTGACGTTCCAGACGCCGTGGCAGTCGTCGTGATATTCAGCGGCGGGATGATTCTTTGCGTACTCGGAAATTCTGCCGCGCTTGACTTCCTTGATGTACTTGACCGCTTCCAAGTCGATGCCGTGCGGGTCGTAGATGTAGCCGTCCGAATCCGAACAGCTTATGACGTTCGCGCCGAGCTCCTGAGCCTTTTCGATGGCGTAGATGGCGACGTTGCCGCTGCCGCTGACGACGACCTTCTTGCCGTCGATGTTGATGCCTTTGTCGTCCAAAAGGTTCTGCACGAAATACAAAAGCCCGTAACCGGTCGCCTCGGTGCGCGTGAGTGAGCCGCCGTAGGTCAAGCCCTTGCCCGTGAGGACTGCCGCGTCGTAGGCGTCGCGAATGCGTTTGTATTGCCCGAAGAGATAGCCGATTTCCCTGCCGCCGACGCCGATATCGCCCGCGGGAACGTCGACGTGCGGACCGATGTGGCGATAAAGCTCCGTCATAAACGCCTGACAGAACTTCATGATCTCGTTGTCGGATTTTCCTTTCGGGTCGAAATCAGAGCCGCCTTTGCCGCCGCCGATGGGAAGCCCCGTCAACGAATTCTTGAAGACCTGTTCAAACGCGAGGAACTTTAGAATGCTCAGGTTCACACTCGGATGGAAGCGCAAGCCGCCTTTGTACGGACCGATTGCCGAATTCATCTGCACGCGATAGCCGCGGTTGATGTGCGTGACGTTGTCGTCGTCCTGCCAGGCAACGCGGAAAGTTATCACGCGTTCGGGCTCAACGATACGTTCAAGAAGCTTTTGCTCTCTATATTGCGGAAATTTTTCCAGCAACGGGACGATGGTCGTGAGGACTTCCTTGACGGTGTTTTGGAATTCGATTTGGTCGGGGTCGCGCCGTTTGACAAGCTCAAGCACGTCCGCGACGTATTGCATCATGTCGGACATAAATAAAAACCTCCTGCGTCTTGACTACGCGGGAGATTGTAGCACGTCATAAAATTTTTGGATAGCAAGCTTTCCGAAATATACTGTATACTTGTCGGCTACTTCGGTGGGAAGACGATATCCCAATCTGCGCGGGCAACAAACTCCCGCCAAGGAATGTCCGCGCTGAAGACGGCGTTGCGGATGGTGTGCGCGTCGCGAACGAACTTGTGCCAGTCGCCGTAATAAGCGGTGAGCACCTCGGCATAATCGATGGGCGCGGGCAGCTCAACGGTCTCGAACGGCAGATAGACGACGTCGCGAAACCAATGCTTCTTGAGATTGATTTTGTTGCGGACGGAATCGGCAATCCACGCCACGTTAGCTGATTGGTCGAACAGCGCGGACGCGTAGCCGTGAATGAATTCAAATTTGCTCTTCAGGTCGGGCAGGGCGTTTAGCTCTTCAATCACGCGCCAATCGTTGACGGTCTTGCCGCCGCTTTGGACGTGACGGACGACGGCGGGGAAGTTGAAGATCGTGCCCATAAGCTCGTTGAGGGAATTGAACGCGAGGAAACCTTCCGACGTGCCGTCGGGTGCCGCGTCCATAACGAAGACATCAATGCCGAGGCCGTGTGGCTTATCGTTGCGGTTCTCTATCAGCGTCGTTTGCGAATGACAAATGTTTAAGGCGTGGAATTCATCGGAAACGATTTCGAAGACGTCCGACAGCTCATCGCTCAGCACGCGGCGGAAGCGGTCGAATTCGGGACGCAACATGCAAAAATCTAAGTCGGTGTCCCACGGGATAACGCCGCCGTGTCGAGCCGCTCCCAGAAGGGTTCCGCTGCAGGCGAAGTATCGGATGGAATGTTTGCGGCAGATGCGGTCGATTTCGCGCCAAACTTCCAGCGCACGATTCCAAATCTTCTTCACGTCGGACGTGACGATGTAGCCGCTGCGAATTTCGTCGCGGTGCAAATTTTTCACGAGATCCAATCGAAGTCGCCTCCTCAAAATTATTCGGTCGCCTCGTCACGAATGATGCCCGCCATGCGCAGAAGATATTTGGCGTTGGTAGTGTGCGTGCGTCCCTTGCGAAGCTTGAAGTCGAATTTAATTTCGTCGCCCTCGTAATATTCCTCGAAGTGCGCGTTGGCAATGCGGCTGTTCTCGGAAACCATGTCGCACAGCTGAAAATCGTGCGTGGTCACCAGCGTGATGGTGTTGTCGTTGGTCAGGCGGCGGATTGCCTCCTTCGCGCCGACGACGCGGTCGTTGACGTTGGTGCCCTTGAAGATTTCGTCTATGCAACAGAGCATCGGCAGATTCCGTTCGGTGTATTCGATCATTGATTTGATTCGCATGAGCTCGGCATAGAAGGTCGACACCCCGCGGCTGATGTCGTCGTTGACGCGAATGGACGTCATGACTGCCAGGCGGCTCACGGAAAAACTTTTTGCACAGACGGGCGCGCCGCTATAGGCGACGATGACTGCGGCGGCGAGCGTGCGGATCCAAGTCGTCTTGCCGCTCATGTTCGCGCCGGTGATGATTGTGGTGCCCGCAGTCAGCTCCACGTCGTTGGGCACGCCCTTAGCGTCGGCGACGAGCAAGCTGGTTAAACCTTTAACGCAAAGGTGCGGTTCCTCCTCTTCGTAGAATGTCGGGAAGCAGTAAACCGTTCGCGTCTGCCCAATCGACGCCAGCGACATCAAGACTTCCACCTCTGACCAGGCGTCTATCCACGTGCGCAGATGATTTGCCGCGTCCACTCGCCAGCGCATGAACGCCGTCACCAGGTGCAAGTCCGACAGGAACAGCGCGTTGCCCATCACGAAGAACAGCGGGTTATGCCGAGCGTTAGCGGCGTCCACCATCAGCGAGAGCGTCTGCAACTTCTGCACGGCTGAAACTTCGTCAGTCAAGATATCGCGCACGGCGTTGAGTCTGTTGGAGCTGAAGTTCGTCGATTCGAGTCGGTCGAAGATTGCGCGGTAAAGTCGCAGTTCTTTGGAGATGATCTTGAGCGGCGAGAGCAGTTCGTTTGCCGCGGGAATGGCCGCCACGGCGATTGCCAAGTTCAACGCCATGATGAACAGCGGGACGAATTCGTTGACGAGACCGACGTACGCGGCTGAACCCGTCAACAGCAACACGAACGGCATGACGAAGCGCAACAGATAAATTTTTCCCAGCGGCGGCAATTCCTCTTCCACGCTGACGATAAGTTCACTGGTGTCGTGATTGTCGGGCATCATTCGCGCATAAGCTTCCAGGTCGAGCGACAGGCGCGGGCGTTGCAAAAGTTCCGCCACACCGCGTTGACGGTTGCGCACCTCGTTGAAGTCGGGCGGTTCGGGATTGAACGCCGCGGCAAGCAAATCACGTCCACGTTTCGTGCGTGCCGCGCAGATGTATTGGAAGATTGAGCCTTCGCCGAAGATGTGCAGGTCGACGTCTTGCGGGCGGTCGTTCTTCAGATAGATGCTGCCGTCGTTGGAACGTTTGCGCCAGGTGCCGCGGGCGCGGGCGATGTATGAATTGAGCACGCTCAGCCGGCTCTTTAGGAAGCGTTTGCGCCGCTTCAGGTCGTCGTGATAATTGACCAGCCGTACGAAAATCATTGCAAGGATCGCCGCGATGATGTAGCTGTAATGCGTGGACGTATCCCACCCGATGGCAAAGCTCGCCGCCGCGGCAAGGAAGGTCACGGTGCGGGCGGCGACGATTTTTTTCTCGCGCTTGTGCAACGTCTTCTGTTCGGCAAGATCAATCTCGCGCTCGTTGTCGTAAAACTGTCGGTTCAAGTTATCAATCCCTTTTGGTAGCGAAAGCTCCAGATAGATTTTGCGTCGACTGCCGCGCTTGCGAACTCGCACCTGCGACATTCAAACCACTTGCCTAAAAAAATCGCCCCCGTCGTCGGAGGGCTTTTTATTTGTCGAGGAATCATTATGCCACCCCCGTTTTACATTGCCATTGCTATCGCGGTGTCTAATGTAGCACAGATACTTGCTTTTAGCAATACGCGGGCGGGAGCCGAGAGCGACCGTTGAACTTGGATTTGGAGACGGTGCTCATGTTCAACGCCTACCGATGACCCAAACACTTGGACATCTGAAAAAAATTATCCCGCAGGAAATTTTCCCGCGGGATTTTTGTTGCGCGATTGATTCAGTCTTCGTAGACGTCGGTGCTGTAGCTGATGACGTAAAGATTTTTGCCGGGAATGTGTCGAATGTCTTCCACGTGGCAGAATTGGCGCGTCTTGGGGTAAACGAGGATGTCGCCGAAGAAAATTTCTTGGTCGTCGCCGGCGATGAGCGTGAAAGCTTCGGTCTCGCTGAAGAAGGCGTTGATGAGCGGGTCGACGACGCGATCTCCGCGGACGAGCACGAACATATTCGGCTTGAGTTCGTCGGCGCCCTCGAAGTATTCGTCGAGAACGATTTTGACGTTGGCGTCCATGATGATACCTCCCGAAAAATTTATTGAACTGCGGCGACGAGCAGGAACTTCACTCTGTCGACCAGCCAGTTGTCGAACGAAAAGCCGAAGGAAACTTCCGCCTTGGGTGCGTGGCGTTTGAGCAGGTTGGAAATTTTCTGCGCCTCCTCCAAAGAAAGGTTGCCCTCGGCGGCGGTGACGTTGAACAGAATTTTTGTGGCGGACTTGAAATTTTCTGCGGAGTTCTCCGCGTGTTCGATGGCGGCCTTGGCTGCCTTGATGACGGCGTTCTTGCCGTCGCGTTCGCCGTAGCCGACGATGCAAGACGAATCCGCGGCGACCTCGGCGAAATTTTTCACGGCGAGCTTGGGCTGACCGTCCGACGCCACGGCCTCGATGAAGTTCTCGATGACTTTGCCGGCGTCGATCTCAAAATTTTTCGCGGGCAACTTGACCAACGCGTCGAAGATGATTTCGTCCTCGGCGTCGTCGAAATTCCCGCCCGCCACGAATACGACGGGCACGCCGACTTTTTTCGCGCTGTGTGCGGCAATGGCGACGGTCTTGATGTTTTCCCAAACATCAGCGGCGACGACGAAGAGCATGTCCGCGCCGCGCAGTGCATGAATCAGCTCGCGCTCGTCTGCCATATCCAACAGGCGGAACTTGTGAGCGGCTCTGCATTCGGCAAGGTTAGCGACGTCGTGCCTGTCGACCGCCAGATAGTTGACGCCGTCCAAATTTTTTTCCAGCATACAGTTAAGGGCGGAGAGCCCGCCCGAAATTTTTCCGTCGTCGGCAGTGTTGACGCCGAGGACTTTTATTTTGACGAATCGATTGTCGAGATTGCTTCCAAGCATGTTGATCAATCCTCCGAAAGTTTCATCTCCTGTTGCGCCTGTTGAAGAAGTCGGGAATTATGTTCGTGAACGAGCTGTTGGAATTTTGGCGGTTATCGTCCTGCGCGGGCTGCTGTTGAGGGCGGTTGTAGGGTTGAGGCTCTTGCGCGGGCTGAACGGGCTGACGGAACTGCGGCTGATTGGGCGGCGTCTGTCGCGGCTGATTGTATTTGGTCTGCGGCGGCGGATAAAATTTCGTCGACGGAACTTCGGGTTTGGCTTCGGCAGTTTCATCACCGAAGCGCGTGGCAATGATGGTGACGATTATAGTGTCGCCGAGGGATTCGTCCAAGCTGACGCCCCAAATGATTTCGGCTTCGGGGTGAGCGGCTTCCTTCACGGTGGTGGAAGCTTCGTGAACTTGAATCATCGGCAACGAACTCGACCCCATGAAGTTGAGCAGGATGGCACCCGCGCTGTCAACGCCCGTTTCCAACAGCGGAGAGGCAATGGCCTTCTTGACGGCCTCGACTGCGGCGTTGTCGCCGGAGCCTTCGCCGACACCCATGAGCGCGGTACCCGCATTGCCCATGATTGATTCGACGTCGGCAAAATCCAGATTGACGATACCGGGCACAGCAATCAAGTCCGAAATGCCTTTGACGCCCTGGCGAAGGATATCGTCGGCAATGACGAAGGCTTTGGTCATCGGCGTCTTCTTGTCGACGACCTGAAGCAGTCTGTCGTTGGGAATGGTGATTATGGCGTCGACACATTGGCGCAACTTCTCAATGCCCATGTCGGCGTTCCTCTTGCGTTTGGGGCCTTCGAATGTGAACGGGCGAGTGACTACGGCAACGGTGAGCGCGTTGACTTCGCGGGCACATTCCGCCACGACTGGTGCCGCGCCGGTGCCTGTGCCGCCGCCCATGCCCGCCGTGATGAAGACCATGTCCGCGCCGCGCAGTGCCTCCAAGATATCATTGCGGCTTTCCTGTGCGGCACGTTCGCCGATTTCAGGACGAGCACCCGCACCTAATCCGCGCGTGAGCTTCTCGCCGATTTGCATGCGTTTGGGAGCCTTGCTCATCAACAACGCCTGTGAATCGGTGTTGACCGCAATGAAATCCACACCTTCCAAGCCCGACTCTATCATTCTGTTCACGGCGTTCGAGCCGCCGCCGCCTATGCCGATGACCTTTATCTTCGCGAACTGTTCTACTGTGTTCTCATCGAAATCAAACATGTGGCTTCCCTCCGTGAAAAATATTTCTAAGTAAGCGTCGCAAGCTTAGCACAGGTTACTGAAAAAACTTTGGTAACCGGAAAGTTTTTGGCGGCGTCAGATGTCGAGCAGAGCTTTAGCGTTGAGTCCGAGAATTTTATTTCGTGCGGCGTCGTCGATCGGCAGAGCGCGTATCCATTCGAGCGATGTATTTTGCGCCGTCCACGGGCTGTCCGTGCCGAAAAGAATTCTGTCCGCACCAAAAATGTCGACGAGCTTCATAAACTGCGCGGCGGTCAAAAGTTTCAGGTCGTCGGCTTGCCAATGACAATCGTTGCGCGGAATGATGTTGCCCGTCGAAAAGGCGGTGTCGATGAAAATTTCCGTGTCCGCCAAAAATTTCGGGACGTCGCTCCAGTTCTTCCAGCCGCCCATGTGAGCCGCGACGAGCTTGAGATTGCCGACGATATCCACGGCGCGACGAATCATCTGCGGCGAACACCTGACCACGCCGGGAAAGCCGATGTCCGCGCCCGCGTGCGCCACGACAATCAAATCGAGCTCGGCGGCGCGGTCGAGTATCCGAAGAAATTTCGCGTCGTCGATGTCCGTGTCTTGATAAACGGGATGAATTTTGATACCCTTTAGCCCGAAATTTTTCACGCGGCTGAGTTCTTCGCGATAGCCCGCGCTGTCGGGGTGAATGGTGCCGAATGAAATGATTCCGTCGTCGGCAAAACCTTCGGTCAGCGCGGCGGCGGAGACATTAATTTTTTCGACCTGACCTGTGTTCGTGGCGACCGGCAAAATCACCGACAGATTGATTCGCGCCTCGTCCATCGATTGGTACAAGCCGTTCAACGTGCCGTCCGTGAAGGGTCTGGTGCGGCTGATGTGGCTGAGCTTTTCCACGGCGGCGGCGGCGATTTTGTCGGGGAAGATGTGCGTGTGCATGTCGATAATCACGGCGGGTCAACTCCTTTGAATCGTTTGGGAGGTTGCGTTAATGAAGGTAGCACTACTCGTATTGTATTTTGCAGTTTTGATTGGAATCGGTCTGTATTGCCGCAAGCACGCCACGGACGTTGACGGCTTCGTCCTCGGCGGCAGGAACGTCGGTCCTTGGCTGACGGCTTTCGCTTACGGCACGAGTTATTTTTCGGCGGTCGTATTCGTCGGCTACGCCGGTCAGTTCGGTTGGAAGTACGGCATCGCTGCGACGTGGGCGGGCATCGGCAACGCGCTGATCGGTTCGCTTATGGCGTGGTTCATTCTCGGTCGAAGGACGCGAATTATGACGCGCCACCTGGACACGGCGACTATGCCGCAGTTCTTCGAGAAACGCTTCGGCTCGTCGGCTCTGAAGATCGGCGCGGCAATCATCATCTTCATCTTCATGATACCCTACACCGCCAGTCTTTACAACGGGCTGTCGCGGCTGTTCGGCATGGCGTTCGATATCGACTATTCCGTTTGCATTCTGCTGATGGCTGTCTTGACGGCGGTCTACGTCATCGCGGGCGGCTACATGGCGACGGCTATCAACGACTTCATTCAGGGCGTGGTTATGCTCGCGGGGATATCGGCGGTCATTTACGCGGTCATCGAATCGAAGGGCGGCTTCCTCACCGCGCTCGACGGGTTGGCTCGCGTCACCGACGAAAGCGTTTCGTCCACGCCAGGAATCTTCGCGTCGTTCTTCGGTCCCGACCCGCTGAACCTGCTGTTCGTCGTGATTCTGACGTCTCTGGGCACATGGGGCTTGCCGCAAATGGTGCAGAAGTTCTACGCCATCAAGAACGAACAGGCTATCCAGAAGGGCACGGTCATCTCAACGCTGTTTGCGTTCGTCGTGGCGGGCGGCTGTTATTTCCTCGGCGGCTTCGGCAGATTGTTCTCCGACCAAATCGACATCAAGGCAAACGGCTTCGACTCCATCATCCCAACGATGCTTTCGGGTCTGACGGACGGAATGATCGCGCTTGTAGTGATTTTGGTGCTGTCGGCGTCAATGTCAACGCTGTCGTCTCTGGTCATCGTCTCGGCGTCGACTTTGACGTTGGATTTGATCCGCGACAACTTCGCCCGCAACATGAGCGAGCCCGCGCAGGTCACGTTGATTCGGATTCTGGTCGTCGTGTTCATCGCGATATCGGCACTGTTGGCTTTGGTGCAATACAAAAGCTCGGTCAACTTCATCGCGCAGTTAATGGGCGTCAGCTGGGGTGCAATGGCGGGAGCCTTCCTCGCGCCGTTCATGTACGCGCTGTATGCCAAGTGGGTCACCAAGTCCGCTTGCTGGGCGTGCTTCATCTTCGGCACCGTGCTCATGGCGGCGAACATGCTGGCGCGTCCGCTGTTCCCCGCGATAATGCAGTCGCCCATCAACAGCGGCGCAATCGCAATGCTCGTCGGGCTGGTGCTCGTGCCGATTGTCAGCGCATTGACGCCCAAGCCCGATTCAAAGCTCGTGGACGACGCCTTCACCTGCTACGATGAAAAAATTCTCGTGCCGCTGTCCACCGCCCTCAACAGCGAGAAGTGACAAAAAAAATTTTCCCCGACGGTCGATTGACTGCCGGGGATTTTTTTGCGCCGGACAACTCAAAGCTCCAGCTCGTCGGTGCGTTCGGTCATGCCGCGTATGCAAAGTTCCATCAGCACGCCGAGATCAAGCCCAAGATCGTCCGCGCCGCGCTGAATGACTTCACGGTTGCATTTGGCGGCGAAGCGTTTGTCCTTGAATTTTTTCTTGAGGCTCTTGACGGACATGCCCGCCATCTTTTCGGGGCGCATCAGTGCATAGGCGTGGACAATGCCCGTGAGCTCGTCGACTGCGAACAGCGACTTCTGGCAATCGGTTTCGGGTTTGATGTCCGCGCCCGTCAAACCGTAGCCGTGCGAAATTATCGTGGTGATGTCGTCGTCGCTTATGCCTTCGGGCTCCAAAAGTTCGCGGACGTGTTGGCAATGTTCGTCGGGAAATTTTTCGAAGTCCACGTCGTGCAGATAGCCAATTGCCGACCAATGTTCCTTGTCCGCGCCGAAATGTTCAGCCAGCGCACCCATTGCCCCGCTGACTGCCGCCGCGTGCACAAACAGATGCGGCTCGGTCACGTGCTTGCGCAGAATCTCCCGCGCCCGTTCCAATGTCAATGTGCTCAAAGCCAATCCCTCCAAAAATTTTTACAGCGCGTATGATAGCGAATCAACCGCCCGATGTAAAGCGGCAACAAAAAAGACGGAGGTTGGGGACCTCCGCCTTTTTAGTTCGTGGTAACCGATTCAGCTAGTCATATCTCACCTTCTTTTTGCGTGTGCTTGGTGGGCACCGCAAGGTATTTGCCGCCGACCAAGCTGCGGGGACAGCCCTTCGGCACTGTGGCGTTTATTTTGTTTAATGGGATCGACGGGGATTATATTCGAAGATCATTAGAGGTTAGTTAGAACGAAGTATTCTTTCGCTCCGAAAATCTTCTCCTGACCCGCGCCGTAACTGTAGCAGAAAAGCCCATCGTTTGCAAGCCGCGGTTCAAAAATTTTTCAGCTGCGGGGAAAAAATATTGTATTCACGGCGCGGCGGGCTTGAAAAACTTTGGCGCGCCGAATATAATAACCCGCGGTTATCAACAGCAAGACAGCTCGAAAGGATGAATTTCAGTGGCAAACGTTGACAAGGAAGCACTCGCCCTGCATCGGGCTCATCGTGGCAAGCTCGAAGTCAAAAGCAAAGTTCCGCTCACGACTGCCTACGATTTGACTTTGGCGTATACGCCGGGCGTCGCGGCTCCCTGTCTAGAGATTAAAGACAACCCCGACAAAATTTATGATTACACCAACCGCGGCAATCTCGTCGCAGTCGTCACCAACGGCACGGCGGTGCTTGGTTTGGGTGATATCGGCGCGGGCGCGGGTCTGCCCGTCATGGAGGGCAAGGCGATTCTGTTCAAGGGCTTTGCCGGTGTGGACGCCATTCCCATTTGCCTGAACACCAAGAGCGTGCCCGAAATCATCAAGACGATTCAGCTTATGGCTCCGTCGTTTGGCGGCATCAACCTTGAGGACATCAAGGCTCCCGAATGCTTCGACATTGAACACGCGCTCAAAGACAGCGTCGATATTCCCGTCTTCCACGACGACCAACACGGCACGGCAATCGTCGTGGCTGCGGCTCTGATTAATGCGTTGCGGCTCGTCGGCAAGAAGTTCGAGGACATCAAAGTCGTCGTCAACGGCGCGGGCGCGGCCGGTATGGCGATAACCTACCTGATTCAGAAGATGGGCGCGAAAAACGTTATGCTGTGCGATTCGACGGGCGCAATTTACGAAGGTCGCGGCAAGGGCATGAATCCCTACAAAGACCAAATCGCCGCCGTCACCAACTTCGACAAGGAAGCCGGTCAGCTCGTCGACGTCATTCCAGGCGCGGATGTTTTTATCGGCGTGTCGAAGGCGAATCTTTTGACGGCGGAGATGGTCAAGACGATGAACCGCGACGCGATAATTTTGGCGATGGCGAATCCCGTCCCCGAAATTATGCCCGACGTCGCCAAAGCCGCGGGTGCTCGCGTCGTCGCCACGGGTCGCAGTGATTTCCCCAACCAGGTGAACAATCTGCTCGCCTTCCCCGGAATTTTCCGCGGCGCGTTGGATGTTCGCGCAACCGACGTCAACGAGAAGATGAAGATTGCCGCGGCTTATGCAATCGCCTCGCTGGTCAGTGCCGACGAACTCGACGAAGACCACGTCATCACCACGCCGTTCGATGAGCGCGTCGCGCCTGCCGTTGCCGCAGCCGTCGCCAAAGCCGCGCAAGATTCCGGCGTCGCCCGCAACATGACAATCACCCCCGAAGACGTCGCTCAGCATACGCGCGATCTCCTCGGCTTGAAGTAATTCGTTCGTGCTCGTAGTCCAGTGGATAGGACGCAAGCCTCCGGAGCTTGAAGCGTGGGTTCGACTCCCGCCGAGCACACCAATCAAAAAAATTCAGCGGTTCCGAATGTCGGAGCCGCTTTTAAATTTGTCACCAGTCGTATTGTGCGCCGACGAACGGACCGCTCAGCGTGAAGGATGTCGGCTCGGAGCCGCGGCGCAGTTTGAAGCTGATTCGACGCCAGCCCGCGCTCAACGAAAAATTTTTCTGCGGGAAATATTTCAAGCCCGACTCAAAGTCCGTGAAGTGCCCGCGGTGCCCCAACGTCATGCCCGAAAACTGAACGGCGACTTCCAGCCGCGGACGAATGCGCGCGTACACCTTGAAGCCGACGCTCGGCTCTGCGGCAAAACTTCCGTGGCAGGCGACGCCGTTGACCGCGACGTGCCAATCGATTCCGCTGCCCATCAACGCGATGATTTGGCGGTCGAGCTTGAGCTTGAAAAAATTTTCCGAGGTGTCGCGGCGAATCCAATCGAGCGTGACGTTTCGATAGCGCAGAATGATTTCGGGCGCGGCGTCGTCGGCGAAGAGGCGGGTCTGTGCGCTGAAGTCGTATGTCGTTGGCGGAACGTATTGCGCGTGAGCCGTACCCGTCAACATCAGCGCGAAGGCAATCACAAGCGCACGCATTCAGAACAGCTTGCCACCGCTGCCGAGACCGAAACCCTTCGGCACGAAAGATTTGTCGCTCTTGCCCTTGATGACGACGCGGTCGACGTACTTGTTGACGCGCTTGGCGATGCGTTTGGCACTGTCCTCAACCGATTCGATGTAAGCTTGCTCCCAAACGTTGTCGTAGCCTTTGCGCGGGCTGTGATGTTTGACTGCCTGCCCGATGAAATTTTCCTGCCAGAGGATTTGACCGGTCGCGGCGTCAATGAACTGCATGCTGACGACGGTATTGAGCGCGGTGCGTTTGGTGACGTCCAACATGCTGCCGAAGCCGAGGAGCCCGACGCCCGTTCCCACGCGCCGCAAAGTTTTGTCGCGGTCGCTGTTGCCGCTGCCGCCGAAATTCAATCCGCCGCCGACAACGCCGGCAATCGTGCTGATGGTTTTGTCTTCGACTTTGGTCGCGCCGATGCCGAGCACCTCACAGCGCACGACGAATCGCGCACCGTTGGCAAGGTAGGCTTCGGGGTTGAAGTCGTCGGCAGTCGCGGAAGGTCGCGGCATTTCCACGGCGTCGAATATCAACAGCTCGCCGATGTTTTCCGCGGGATTGGTCGCGTCGGCAACAGTGTCGTCGTCCGCAATCAGCTCTTCGGTCTGCGGTTCAAAGTCGCCCGCGGTCTTCGAGTCCACGACGTCTATCAGCTTCTTCTCGGTGAGCCTGTCGCCCAAAAAAATTTCGAGGCTCTGCGCGGGGTTGAGCTCCTTGTAGCGCGACGTGTTGATTATTTCCAGGGCGATCTTGATGCGGTCCTCTTCGGGCAGCCCGTTGTCTTTGGCGGACGCCGCGCCCGTCATCATCAGCAACATCGCCAGGCACAGCAAAAAAAATTTTCTCATCGTGCAACCTCCAAAACGTTTTCCGCGATTATACATCAGCCGCCGCCCAAAAAAAATCCCCCGACATCAGCCGAGGGAAATTTTTTCGTCGTGCAGAATTATTCGGAACGCCGCCTCAACCGCGCGGACGTATGCCGTCGAGTTCATCAGCGGGGAACGTTTCATCATGCCGCGAAGATTTTTCCGCAGATCAACGAGCCGTTGCCAATCACCGGTCAACGAGACCGCGCGCCTGATGTAGTCGCCCAACGAGCCGACAGCCAAGTCGCTGAGCCCGACGTTCGATAGAATGCTCAAGCCGAAGCGCGTGCCGTGACGGTTGCCGTACATGCTGACGACCGGCACGCCCATGAACAGAGCCTCGCAGGTGGTGACGCCGCCGGTGTATGGAAAGGTGTCCAGCGCAATGTCGACGTCGGCATAATCTGCGGCGTGGTTCGCAGTGAACGGACGCATTTCCAAACGCGCGGGGTCGATGCCGTGGCGTTGAAGTCTGTTGCTGACGAATTGCCGTCCGTCCTCCGTGTTGAAGATGCGGTGCTTGAGCAGCAGACGACTTTGCGGCACGAGTTGCAGAATTTTTGACCAGGCGAACAGAATTTGGTCGGTGACCTTGCCGAACTGATTAAAGCTGCCGAACGTGACGTATCCCTTCGACATGCAGGGCGGCGCAGTGACGTCGAGCTTGAGCGGGCAATTGTAGCAGAAGTGCGTTTGCGGCAGAATGATAATTTTCTCCGTGAAGAACGCACGCATTGAGTGAGCGTCGCCCGCGCAGTGAACGTCCGACAGAAAATAATCGATGGCGTCGAGCCCCGTTGAATTCATGTAGCCGAGCCCGCTGACTTGCACCGAGGCAGGACGATGAGCCGCCACGCGCAAGCGATTATCTTTCGTGTGACCGCCCAGATCAAAGAGTATGTCAATCTCGTCGGCGCGAATGACTTCGGCAGCCGCCGCGTCCGTCAAGTTCGCGATATCTCGCCAGCCGTCCGCAATGTCGCGCAGATGTTGAGTGACCACGTCGCTTTCGGTCGACGACGAGTAGAAGTACGTCGCGAAAAAATTTTTATCCAGCTCCGTGAGCAACGCCCAGCTCCACGCCATAGCCACGTGCCATTGAAAATCGGCGGACAGGAACCCGACGCGAATTCTGCGGTGGTCGTAGAATTTCCGCGCGTAGGGGACGATGTCCGCCGAAAAATTTTTGTAGTCGTCATAGAGCTTGGCGAAGTCCGTGGCGGTGAAAGTGTCCGCGCTGTTGGCAGCGAAGATGGCGTTGCTGATTTCGGTGCAGGATTTTAAGCCGCCGCCTTCAAGCCGAGCCGCTCGCCGAAAACTTTCCACCGCCGCAGGAATTTTCCCCAGCTCCCGATTCACCGAGCCGAACAAGCTGAGCGCGTCCGCCATCAAAATTTTTTCGTCGGGGCGATTGGGATTCAGCCGCGGCAACAATTTCTTCAGCGCGACGTCCTCTTTGGCGTACTCGCCGCTTTCGCGATAGACGTACGCCTCCAGCAGAAAAGATTTCTTCCAGTGCGGTGCGGCAGTTTCAATGTCGCGCAGGATGTTCAACGCCGCGCCGAAATTTTTTGCCTTGTAGAGCTTGAGAGCCTCCTCATACCGCTGCAAGATGTCCACGCCGTTCACTCCCGATAGAACGAGGGGCGGTTGTCGCGGCGGAAGTGTTCGCCCTTGCTGACGAGCTGAATCTGCAGAGCTTCCATCCGCAGGTTCGCGCCCTGAGTGCCCGCGGGTTCACCGTTCTTTGCCCAGCCGAGCCAGCCGTAATTCTGGACGTGCGCGCGATAATAGACGTCGTAATAATTTTCGGAACGCCCGACCAGCTGAATGCGCACGGCCTCCATCGGCAAGCTTTGACCGACGGTGCCTGCCACGTCGCCCGAATAAACCCAGCCCTGCCAGCCGATATTGTGGACGTGTGCGCTGTACTTGATGCCGCCGCGGAAATTTATGACCATCGCCTCAAGCGCGCGGCTCTCGCCAATCGTGCCGATAACGCCGCCGTTGTCGACGGGCTCTTGCCAACCGTAGCCGGAAACGTGCCCCTGAATCTCGAAGTAGTCGTCGGCTTGAGCAGTCGGCGCGAAAGCCATCAGCACCGTCAAAATAATTGCCGCGAAAAATTTCCTAATCATCTCGATCTCTCCTTCATCGCCCGTTCGATGTCGCGCTTGGCTGATTTTTCGTGCAGGGCGTCGCGCTTGTCGTAGTTGTGCTTGCCGCTCGCCAAAGCCAGTTCCACCTTGGCACGTCCCTTGCGGAAATAAATCTTCAGCGGAATGAGCGTGAAGCCCTTCTCGCGTGTCTTGCCGAACAGCTTGAGAATCTCGCGCTTGTGCAGAAGCAGCCGCCGTTTACGCAACGGTTCGTGGTTGAAGATGTTTCCCTGCTCGTAGGGGCTGATGTGCAGGTGTTCGACGAAAACCTCGCCGTCAATGATCTCGGCGTAGCTGTCGCGAAGATTCGCCTTGCCGGAGCGCAGACTCTTGACCTCTGTGCCCTTGAGCTCGATGCCCGCCTCGTACGTCTCGTGAATGAAATAATCGTGCCGCGCTTTGCGATTCTCGCATGCAACTTTGATCGCCTCTGTCTTCATACGGATCACCTCGTTGCGGAAATTTATATCACATTCGCCGCGGCTAATCAATCTGCCGAGATTAGATTGTCTTGGATTCGCGTTAGAGTTCAGCGGAAATATTTCGTCTCCGGTGCCGCACGCTCCGCAATCGAAAAGGGCACCGCCTGAGCGATGCCCCTGTTGGTGTCGATTGCCGACGGATTATCTGCCGACGGAACGATTGAGCAACGGTGCGCGTTCATAGACGGCGCACTTGCCGAGCTCTTCTTCGATGCGAATGAGCTGGTTGTATTTTGCCATGCGGTCGGTGCGGCTGAGCGAACCGGTTTTGATCTGACCGCTGTTGGTTGCGACGGCGATGTCGGCGATTGTTGCGTCTTCGGTCTCGCCGGAGCGGTGAGAAGTAACGGTCGTGTAGTTGTGGCGGTGAGCCATTTCGATTGCCTCAAGGGTCTCGGTGAGCGAGCCGATCTGGTTGACCTTGATGAGGATGGAGTTTGCCGCGCCCATCTTGATGCCTTTTTCGAGGAACTTGGTGTTGGTGACAAACAGGTCGTCGCCGACGAGCTGGCACTTGTGACCGATTTGTTTCGTGAGAGCAACCCAGCCTTCCCAGTCCTCTTCGGCAAGACCGTCTTCGATGGAGTCGATGTAGTAGGTGTCGACGAGATGTTCGAGGAAGTCGATTTGCTGTTGAACGTCGAGTTTCTTGCCGTTGGGGTCTTTCAGGATGGGGTGTTTGCCGTTGAGCTGTTTGTAGTCGTAGAAGTACTGGTCGCCCTCTTTGACAGCGAATTCGGACGCCGCGCAGTCCATAGCGATTTTGACTTGTTCGCCGGGCTTGTAGCCTGCCGCTTCGATAGCCTTGATGATCGTTTCGAGCGCGTCTTCAGTGCCGTTGAGGTTGGGAGCGAAGCCGCCTTCGTCGCCGACAGCCGTGGAGAGCCCGCGACCTTTGAGGATCTTGGCGAGGTTGTGGAAGACTTCTGCGCCCATGCGGATGGCTTCACGGACGGTGGGTGCGCCCACGGGGCGAATCATGAATTCCTGGAACGCAATCGGAGCGTCGGAATGTGCGCCGCCGTTGATGATGTTCATCATGGGCACGGGCATCTTGTAGGTGTTGCAACCGCCGATATAGCGATACAGCGGCAGACCGACAGCTTGCGCACCGGCTTTGGCGGCCGCCAACGAAACTGCAAGAATGGCATTTGCGCCGAGTTTGCTCTTGGTGGGCGTGCCGTCGAGTTCGATCATCTTGTAGTCGAGCGCACGCTGATTGAGGACGCAGTCACCTTTGAGCGCGGGTGCAATGATCTCGTTGAGGTTTTTGACTGCCTGCAGGACGCCTTTGCCCATGTAACGACCTTTGTCGCCGTCGCGCAGTTCGAGAGCCTCATTCACGCCGGTGGACGCGCCGGAAGGAACAGCTGCGCGGCCGCATACGCCGTTCTCAAGGATGACGTCTGCTTCAACCGTCGGGTTGCCGCGGGAGTCTACGATTTCACGACCGATAATCTTCTCGATTTTTGCCATTACAAAATCCCCCTTCGTTAGAACTGAGTTAAAAACCATCTGCGCCGCATTATACCATTTCGGGCGCGATTTGCAAGTATTTTCCTAAAACTTTTCCGCTGATGATGAGCTGCCGACGTGCAAAAAAAATCCCCGCTTTCGCAGGGAAGTTCCGTTTGAATGGACGATTATTTTTTGCGAACCATGTCGACCTTGTTCTTGCCGGTCTTGTAGGTCACCTGATTGAGTTTGCGTTTCTTGGCACGGATTTCGCGCTGGCGTTCCTTGAGCTTCTTGCGCTCGTCCTTTTCGGTGATGCTGGCGGCAGTGGTTGCGTCGAACTGCTTGAAGAAATCTTCGGCTGCCTTGCTGTAGCCTTTGGAAGTCTTGCTCGTCAAGCGGCTCTGGTAGCTATAGCTGTACATGAGCTTGCCGTCGGCGGCGTTGTAGACGTAGAAGAACAGCCAGGGGACTTTCGCGTTGTTGGTGACGGTTGTGATGACGTAGGCGTCGGCGAACTGGGCGATGTATCTGTTGTAAACTTTCTCGGCTTCGGGCGTTTCCAACGACAGGATATCGATGCCGGTGTTTCTGCGGATGGCGGCGGCGATGTCGTCATAGGAAACTATCTCGATGGTCGAAGTCAATCTGCCGGTGTTGTACAGCTCGCGGATCAAATCGCTCATGTGCGGTTCGCTGTCCTCAACCTTGTAGTAATTGGGCATGGCGATGGCGAGGCGTTTGACGGCGGTGAGGTCGGCTCCCTCCTCAACAGTCTCTTGGAAGGCGGCGGAAGCAACTGATGTCGTCATCAGCGCGGCGAACATCATCAACGCGACGAAAAATTTTTTCAATCGAATCGCCTCCTTCAAAGCAAACCGTGCGCCTTCAAGGCGGCTTTAATCTGTTCGACGTGAGCTGCGTCGGGTTCACACAGCGGCATACGAAGCTGACCGACATTCCAGCCGAGCAAGCGCATGGCGACTTTGACGGGGATGGGGTTGACTTCGCAGAAGAGCGCGTCAATCAAATCGCAGTAATCAATCTGCAGGCGGGCCGCCTCGTCGACATTGCCGTCGAAATAATTTTGGCAGATGAGATGGGTATCGCGGGGCGCGACGTTTGACAGAACGGAGATGACGCCCTTGCCGCCGAGCGCGAGTATCGGAATGATTTGGTCGTCGTTGCCGGAATAAATTGCCAGGTCGTCGCCGCAAAGCTTGCGTGTGCGAAGGACACTCGTCAGGTCGCCGTTTGCCTCCTTCGCCGCAACGATGCGCGGGTGTTTGCTGAGCTTGGCGTAAGTTTCGGGCTTGATGTCCACGCCGGTGCGGCCGGGGACGTTGTACATGATGGCGGGGATATCTATGGCGTCGGCAATCTTGGTGTAGTGCGCGACGAGACCTTTTTGCGTGCACTTGTTGTAATAGGGCGTGACGAGCAACACGGCGTTGACGCCGACGGTCTGAGCGTATCGGCTGAGTTCGACGGCATAGGCGGTGTCATTGGAGCCCGTGCCCGCGATGACTGGGACGCGCCCCGCTACGTGTTCGACGGCGAATTTGATTGCCGCGCGGTGTTCGGCGTCGTTCATTGTAGCCGCCTCGCCCGTGGTGCCGGTGATGCAGATGGCGTCGGTGCCGTTGGCAATTTGGTCGTCGATGATGCGTCCGAGTTCGGTGAAATTGATGCCTGTCTCGTCGAAGGGGGTGACGATGGCGACGCACGCGCCCTTGAATGGTAAAGCTTTGCTCATTGATGAACCTCCTGTTTATCTGTCGAATATCAGCGAATACATGACGCCGATGACTGCGCCGAAGATGACGGCAGAAGCCGCAGACGACGTTGCCGCGCCGAGGATGGTGCCGAGTGCGCTGAGCGTGTTGACTATCGTGCTGACCGCGCCGTCAACTGCTGTGCCCGAAGCCGCCGCCGTCAACGAGGAGCCGACTGAACTGCCGACGTTGCCGACAGCGTCGAACGCGCCGTGAGTGACCTTGTCGATGAGATTGTTCGCCGCGTCCGTCAAGCCGACTGCCGAGCCCGCGACGACATCACCCACGGAATTTGCAGCGACGTTGCCGACGCCGAAATCAACGGACGATTGACGCGAACCGCTCGACATTGCCCCGCCATAGAGCACGCCGCCGACGTAGCTCACGCCGAAGCAAACTGCCGCGTCGCGGATGACATGGGCAATCGCCACGGAACCGCGAATCTTGCCGCGCATGGTCTTGATGGCGTGGCGACCGATGCTGAAGCCCGCGCCGTACATCACGAGAGCTTTGGCGAAGCCGACGCCCGACGTGTGCATTGCCGAAAAATTTGCGAACGGATTTTCCATGCCGATCACTCCAGAGCTTGCTTGACGGTGCCGAAAATTTTCGCGTGGTCTTTGATGATTTGCTCGTTGCCGAAGACGCAAAGGTCGTTGCGATTCATGCAGTCGGCAATCAATTTCGACAGCGCACGGATATCGTCCTGCCGCGCGGCAAGAATTTCGTCGCGGCTCTTCTGTCGGTCGGCAAAGGTGATGTTCTTCAGGCAGAACTCTGCGGCGAGCTGTCCTTTAATCGACGGCGTCAAGGGCTTGTCGGTCTTGCTCAGCGTGCCGATGATGTACTTGTCCATTTCGCGGTCGCTCACGTCGAAATTTTTCAGGAAGCCCGCCGTGGCGTCGAAGGTCTCAAGCGTCTTGGCGAGGTTTGGGTCGCGATAGGAGCTGAAGAACATGTTGCCCGCCCTGTCGAAGCCGCAGAAGGCACCGTACGCGCCGCCCTGCACGCGGATTTTCGTCCAGAAGTATTCGTAGCGCAGAATGGTTTCCAGAACGTTCAGCGTGCCGAGATAATCGTAGCCGAGCTCGATGAAGTTTGCGCCCTTGCCGACATATTGCACGCGGCTTTGGCTGTAGAGCCCTTCGTTCAACGGGCGGCACGGGAAGCGGTAATGTTCGCGGGGAAATTCTTCGACGGTCAAACTTTTCAGCAGACGCGACAGGTGCGGCATGAAGTCACGGTACAAATCCTGCGGCGCGGTGATGGCGACGGTCAGCCCGTTGCGATTGAGCAGACGCTCCGCCACGTCATACAGGTCGTCAACCAAATCGTCAAAGCGCGCGTCGAAGTCAGCGAGCAACTCCTTGAGGAACTTGTTATACGGCAACAGCGCGGCGGCATTGTATGCGCCGGTCTTCGTGTGGTATGAATTCAGCCGCGACGAGACGATTGCCGTAGCCATGTTCTGCAGATTGAGCTCGAAGCCGATTTGGTCTTGCGTGATGAGTTCGCGCAGGCGTTTCTTGTTCGTGAAGGCGGTCTCGTTAAAAATTTCGGCAACGATGTCGGTCATCTCGGCGAGCTTGGACTTGAGGGCTTTGACGTGGACGCGAAGCCTCGGCGCGAATGAATTGGGCTGCCCGTTCTCAGAATCGGCGCGAAGGTTTGCGCTGAAGCCGCCGATGTTCAGGTTCGCCAAAATCGCCAGCTCCTCGTAGGAACGTTTCTTCGTGTCGATCTTTCGCAAAAGACTCGTCAGCAGATACGCGTGAAAGAGTTTATCCTGCGGAACGCGCTCCGCGTCGAAGTAGAACGTCAGGTAAATTATCCCGTGCGTGTCGATGTTGCTCCAGAGGATTCGCGTGCCGTCCATGTCGCGGAGTTGCAACGGCAGATGTTCGGGTTCGCGGCGCAGATCCGAACGTTTGAGGATGGGAATCGTCTCCAAAGCTTCGGGCGTGTCGGGGGATTGTTGGCGACGTTTGAGCTCGGCGGTCGTGTTGATGATGTCAGCAATCTGCGCGGGCGTGAGCTTCGATTTAATCTCGGCGAGCTTGGCGGCTTGAGCGGCGTCGCGTTCGGTGGCGAATGTCTTGTCGGGCGCGAGCGTCATCAAAACTTTATGCGTGTTGTCGAGGAAATATTTCTGCAGGACGTCTTCGAAGAGGCGTTCGTCGAGCCCGCGCTTGATTGCGGCAAGGTCGTCTTCGTAGCGCAGATAACCGTTGGGGTCGCCGCCATAGAGCCACGTCTTCAACAGGTTGAGCCCGTAAATCAAACCCTTCGGCGCAAGCCCGAAGTCAGCCTCGCGCAGTTTGAATTCCATCAGGTTGATTGATGCCTGCAGCAAAGTTTTGTCGATGCCGTCGCGCACGAGCCGTTGCAGTTCGTCGGTGAGCAGCGCGAAAAATTTTTCCACGCGGTCTGCCTCGGAACCCGTCAGCGTCACCGTGAAGGTCGGCTGGCGAAGGTCGTCCTCAAGCTCGGCGTCGACGTCCTTGCCTAAGCCCGAATCGATCAGTGCCTTGCGAAGCGGCGCGGCGGGGCTCAAGAACAGCGCGTGCGTCAGAATTTCCAACGCCAGGTTCGTGCGCGTGTCGAGAGTGTCACCGACGACGAGATTGAGCGACAGGAAAGTTTTTTCCGCGGCGTCCTCGTCCTCACCGATGGGGTAGACTTCGGCGACGCGTTTCATATCGGCGAAGGCACTCTGGAAGTCAATCGCCGAATCGACGTCAATGCGCTCAAACTTGCCCAGGTATTCGCGGTCGAGATAGGCGAGCTGCTCGGCAATGTCCACGTCGCCATAGAGGTAGATGAAGCTGTTGGACGGGTGATAGAACTTTTGATGGAACGCGGCAAAATCTTCCTGCGTCAGCGACGGAATTGCTTCGGGGTCGCCGCCCGATTGATAGCCGTAGCAGTTGTCGGGGAAGGTCGCCTGCAGGAGCTTGCTGCCCAAAATGTCGTCGGGGGAAGACAGCGCGCCCTTCATCTCGTTATAGACGACGCCGCTGTAAGTCAACGGTGCGTCGGCGTCATCAATCTCATAGTGCCAACCTTCCTGCATCAAAATTTCCGGCGTGGTCAGCATGTTCGGGTTGAAGACGGCGTCCAGGTAAACGTCTTGCAGGTTGCGGAAATCTTTGGCGTTGCGGCTGGCGACGGGGTAGACGGTCTTGTCGGGGTAGGTCATTGCGTTGAGGAAGGTGTTGAGCGAGCCCTTGGCAAGTTCGATGAACGGTTCCTTGAGCGGATACTTCTTCGAGCCGCAAAGCACGCTGTGTTCAACGATGTGCGCGACGCCGGTGTCGTCTTTGGGTGGCGTGCGGAAGGCGATGTAGAAGACTTTGTTGTCGTCCGCAGTGTCGACGTAGAAAAGTTTCGCGCCGGTTTTGATGTGTTCAAACTCGTAAGTCTTGGCGGCAATCTCCTCGACGGTCGAAGAATTTTTCAGCCTCCAGCCGTTGAGTTCCGCGCCGATGTTCAGGTTCATACAATCACTCCTTCGCACGTTGGGGCTTGCCCTTGGTGATGTTCTTTGCGATGTCGATGAACAGCCGTCCGTCCAGATGATCAATCTCGTGTTGAATGCAGCGGGCGAGCAAACCTTCCGCGTCCAACGTCTTCTTCTTGCCGAAGCGGCTGATGTATTCCACGCGAACTTTGGCGGCGCGCTCAACGTCGCCGAACAGGTCCGGGCAAGACAGGCAACCTTCCACGTCGATGGCGGAACCTTCGCGCTCGACGATGACGGGGTTAATCATGTCGTAGCGGGTCTTCTTGTCCACGTCGACGACCACCGCGCGAATCGATACGCCAACCTGCGGCGCGGCAATACCAACGCCGTCGGTTGCGTACATAGTCTCTGCCATCTCGTCCAAAAGTTTGCGCAGACGCTTGTCAATCTTCTGCACCGGCGCACAAACCGCCTTTAACACGGGGTCGCCCGCCGTTCGTATTTCTAGCATAGTTCAGCCTCCAAAAATTTTTTCCGCGGGTTACTTCGACGCCGCGCAGACGTTTCCTACCGTTGAACGAAATAACCCGCTCGACGAACTCGAACGGGTTATTGTTGTCTGATTTGGTGCCGTTTCAATCCGCGTACCTTTAATCGGTACGAATGGTGCCGAAGGCCGGACTCGAACCGGCACGTAGTTGCCTACGGCAGATTTTGAGTCTGCTGCGTCTGCCAATTCCGCCACTTCGGCACGCGTCAAATATTAGCACGCCTGTCGGCTTATGTCAACAGAAATTTCAGGACTCGACGGCATAAACGCTAATCTTGCGTTGGAACTTGCCTTTGCGCTCGAAAGCGACGCGTCCGGCAATTTTCGCGAAGAGCGTATCGTCCTTGCCGCGCCCGACATTCAAGCCGGGGTGGAAGTGCGTGCCGCGCTGGCGAACAAGAATGCTACCCGCGGTGACGACGGTGCCTGCCTGCTCTTTGACGCCGAGACGTTTGGATTCGCTGTCGCGACCGTTGCGCGTGGAGCTGACGCCTTTCTTGTGCGCGAAACGTTGCAGATCGAATTGGAAGCTGGTCATTTGGTTTCACCTCCGAGGAAATTTTTTTCGGTGACTTTGATGATTTGCGGAGCGAGCTTTTCAAGCTCTTTCATGCCGATGAGCATTGTTTGGAAGGCGACTTCGGTCTTGTCGTCGGGCGGATCTTTCAGACGGAGCATCAGCCGCCCGTGCGCCGCGTCCCACGTGAAATCTCGTTTCAGATGGTCGCGCAGGCAAAGGAAAGTTGACTGCGACATCATGGACGCGCCCGCGCAATAAATGTCGAAGCCGCGCGCGGCGGTGTTGGCGTGCCCGTCGACAGAGAAACCGATGATTTTGCCGTCGCCCTGCTTATAAATCTCCGCGACGATCATTGCTCAAGCCTCAATCTTGTCGATTTTGACTTTGGTGAACGGCTGGCGATGACCTTGGCGGCGGCGGTAGTTGGTCTTGTGCTTATACTTGAAGATGCGAATCTTGGGACCCTTGCCGTTTTTGACGACGGTGCCCGTGACCTTTGCGCCTTCGACGAGAGGCAGACCGACTTTGAATTCCGCGCCCTCACCGACCGCCAAAACTTCTTCGAACGTGACGGTGTCGCCTTCTTCAGCGTTGAGCTTCTCGACGATGATTTCGCTGCCCACGGCAACTTTGTATTGCTTGCCGCCGGTTTTGATGATTGCGTACAACTTGAACACCTCCATGCGGATGAACTCGCCGACTGCGGTACGGACGTTGCGCCCGATTTTAGAACCTGCGTCGTGCGGCTTGGACAGGATAGCACAAAAAATTTTCGGTGTCTAGTTTTTTTCGGCGGGAAGATTTATAATCGGCGCGTTGAAACTTTTGACGGAGGCGATGTTGACAGTGGCGAAAAAATTTCTGGCAGTCGGATTGATGGCGGCGGTTTTGTTCACGATGACATTCACGGCGGAGGCGACAGCAATGACCCAATCAAACGGCAAGGCAATCAAAATCACGCAGACGGCAGGACGCGACGCCCTCGGAGACTTTGCGCCCGAATTCGCCCGCTACAACGACGACATTCTCTTTGGCGAAGTGTGGAGCCGCAACGACATCCTCAGCTTGCACGACAGGAGCATCGTCACGGTTTCGGCACTCGTCGGCAGCGGCGTGTTGACTGACGCGCTCAAGTATCACATTCGAACCGCAAAGACGAACGGCGTCACGCGCGACGAGATGATCGAGATCGTCACGCAACTGGCATTCTATGTCGGCTGGCCAAAAGCTTGGGCGGTCTTCCCGATGGCGAAGGAAGTCTACGGTTCCGACGCGGCCGGCACGTTCGACAGCGTCGGCAAAAAAATCACGCAGACGGCGGGACGCGACGCTCTCGGAGACTTTGCACCCGAATTCGCCCGCTACAACGACGACATTCTCTTTGGCGAAGTGTGGAGCCGCAACGACATCCTCAGCTTGCACGACAGGAGCATCGTCACGGTTTCGGCACTCGTCGGCGGCGGCGTGCTGACTGACGCGCTAAAACATCACATTCAGTTCGCCAAAGACAACGGCGTCACGAAAGACGAGATGGTCGAGATCGTCACGCAACTGGCATTCTACGTCGGCTGGCCGAAAGCTTGGGCGGTCTTCCCGATGGTCAAGGAAGTCTACGGCGGGTGACAACATGAATCGTCGTGAATTCGTCAAAGTCGTCGGGCTCGGCTCGTTGGCAGTTTACTTGAGCGGTTGCGGGCTCACGGCGATAAAAACTTCAGGCAATGACGACGGCGAAGTTGCCGCGCAAGAATCGGTGTCGAGGGGGAAGAACATGAAGATCGTCGTTATCAACAGCAGCCCGCATTCGGAGGAGCAATCCACGTCGCGATACTTGGCGTCGAGATTCGTTCGCGGCGCAAGCGACGTTGGTCACGAAGTTTTTGTCTTCGACGCGGCGAACGAGGAGACTCACCCTTGCCGCGGCTGCGACCAATGCGGAATGGACGGCGCGTGCATTTTCGACGACGCCATAGAAGAAAAGCTGATGCCGCAGATGCTTCACGCCGACCTGCTCGTCTTGGTGACGCCGCTGTATTATTTCGGCATGAGCGCACAGCTCAAAACCGTCGTCGACAGATTTTACTCGCGCACCACTCGGCTCGGCAGCAAGAAGTCGATGATAATCGCCACGGCGTGGAACAGTGCCGATTGGACGATGGAGGCGCTCAAAGTTCATTACGAGACTCTCGTGCGCTATATGGGCTGGCAGGACGTCGGTCAGGTTTGGGCTGTCGGTTGTGGCTCGCGGCAAATGGTTGAGAGTTCGGAGTTCGGCGACCTCGCTTACAAAATCGGCGCGGGTCTGTAAAAAAAAATTTCCCCCAACGTCGCGGTGACGTCGGGGGATTTTTTTTTGCGCGGAAGTTCAGCCCATCGTCAGAGCCATGATCGCCTTCTGCGTGTGCAAACGGTTTTCCGCCTCGTCGAAGATGACATGAGCGTTGTCCTCAAGCACGTCGTCGGTGATTTCTTCGCCGCGATATGCGGGCAGACAGTGCAGGACGATTGCGTTCTTGCCCGCGCCGCTCAAAAGTTTTTTGTTGACTTGATACGGCGCGAAAATTTTCTTGCGCTCGTCGTGCTCAGCCTCCTGCCCCATGCTCGCCCAGGTGTCGGTGGCGATGATGTCGGCGTCGCGCACGGCGTCGGCGGGGTCAGCCGTCCACGAAAGTTTTGCGCCGGTCTCCTCAGCGTCGGCAAGCGCGTTCTCGAAAACTTTTGCGTTCGGCTTGTAGGCTTCGGGCGTGGCAACGGTCAGCGCCATTCCGACTTTCGCCGCGCCGTAGAGATAGCTGTTGGTCATGTTGTTGCCGTCGCCGACGTAAGCCATCTTCAACGCGCGGAAATTTTTTCCCTTGTGTTCACGAATCGTCAGCAAATCCGTCAGCACCTGGCAGGGGTGAAGCAAATCGGTCAGCCCGTTGATGACGGGAATGTCAGCGAACTTTGCAAGCTCCTCGACCTTCGCCTGCTCGAACGTGCGAATCATAATGCCGTCGAGATATCGCGCAAGGACTCGCGCGGTGTCTTTGATGGGCTCGCCGCGACCGAGTTGCAAGTCTTTGCCGGACAGGAACAGACCCGTGCCGCCCAGCTGAAAAATTCCGACCTCGAAGGATACGCGCGTCCTCGTCGAAGATTTCTCGAAGATCATGCCCAGCGTCTTGCCCGCCAAAATTTTGTGCTCGATGCCGGCTTTCTGCAGAGTTTTCAACCGCGCGGCAGTCTCCAAAATTTCTGCGACCTCGTCGGTGCTCAAGTCGTGAATCGACAGCAAATCTTTACCGTTCAGCAAAATTATCAGCCTCCGTAAGTTTCAACAAGTCTCGAATATAATCCAGCTCCGCATAATCGCGCCACATGATGTTTATGCGGAACGTGTTCATCAGCAACGGGATGATGTGGAATGCGGCGCGGCGAATGTCGGCGACAACGGGATAGGGCAACATCAGCAACGTCGGCAGCTCACGCAGGAACAGCCGCGCGTCCGCAAAGCTCATTCCGTCGAACGAACGCAACATTGCCTTGAGCGCAACCTCCTCGAAAAATTTTGCGGGCGAATCGTCGGGAAGTTGTGTCCGCAGATACGCGGCGACTGCTCGGCACGTGAGGAACGTTTCCATCTTCCCCGCGAAGAATTCTGGCGGCGTCGAAGGCAACAGCGTCGGCGACAGGTTCGCCATCAGCGCGTTCAGTAATTTTTCGGCGGCGTGAGATTTGTCGGGCGGAAGGAAATTTTTTGCACGCTCGTCGCGGTAATGCAAGATGCCGTCGTCAAATTCCTCGTTGCGATTGTAAACATCAAACAATTCGTCGACATATCTGTTGCCCATAACGACACTGGCCCGCCCGCGATTTTGCTTCAAAGAAAATTCTTCACGGCTCTTGGAGAAATAGTGATTGATGACAATTTTTTCGGCCGCCACGGGCTGATTGAACGGACCTTGCACAATGCCGCCGCGTTCGTTGACGGAATAAAGACCTTCAAAGTAATTCGCGAAGTGAGGGTTGCCGATAAAATTTACCTTGCGCGGATTGGAAATGGTTTTGACGTGAGCATTGCCCAAACCGTCTGGAGCCCAATCGCTCGGCGCACGTCGCGTGAAACGTTCAAGCACGCCTTTGGAGTAATCCGCCGCCTCGTGACCGTTCGAGCCGAAGCAGTGCCAATTAACTGCGACGCCCGCCGCATTCGGTTTGCCCGACAAAATTTCGTCGACGACCTCAGCAATGGGACGATTGGTCTTCGGGAAGATGAATTCGTCGCCGTCAATGAACGCCATGTACCGCGCTTGAAACTTGAAACGCTTGACGGCGTCGATGTAAACGGGCATCTGCATTCCTTTGCCCGGCGCGGGAATGTAATCGACCAGACCGGCTTTGACATACGGCGCGGCGATTTCAGCTTGATTGTCGGGGCTCTCGTTGTCGTAGATGTAGAAATGCTCCACACCCGCCGCCAAATGATAGTCGAGCCACTCTTTGAGATACGGTCCCTCGTTCTTCATGATGGCGACGATTGCCAAGTCGTGCAGGAATAAATTTCTGTCAACCATATTCAGTCTCCGAGCACGCCGTCCAAAATGTCAATCAGTTCGTCGACGTGAGCTTCGGTGATGATGAGCGGCGGGATAAACCTGAGCACCGTGCCGACCGTGCAGTTGATGATGGCTCCGCGCTTCATGCACTCGTTGACGATTTCCACGCCCGAAAGTTTCGGACGGTCAAGCTGTGCGCCGAGGATCAGACCTTCGCCGCGAATCTCCGAAATCTGCGCGGGATACTTGCGTTGCAGTTCGATGAGCCGCCGTTTGAAGTACGCGCCGACTTTTTCGACGTGTGCCAAAAATTTTTCGTCGGGAACAGTGTCGAGCACCACGTTCGCCGCCGCGCAAGCCAATGGGTTGCCGCCAAATGTCGTGCCGTGGTCGCCGGCGTGAAAGGCTTGCGCAACGTCCTCGGTGCAGATGAACGCGCCAATCGGCACGCCGCCCGCCAGACCTTTGGCAAGCGTGACGATGTCGGGTTTGATGCCGTACTTCTCGTAAGCGAAGAACTTTCCGCTGCGCCCGATGCCCGACTGAATCTCGTCGAGAATGAGCAACGCATGATGTCTGTCGCACAGCTCGCGAACTTTCTGCAAGTAGCCGTCGCGCGGGGGATAAACGCCGCCTTCGCCCTGAATCGTCTCCAACATCACCGCGCAGGTTCTGTCGGAAATTTTTTCGGCAAGCTCGTCGATGTCGTTGAAGTGCACGTAATCGAAGTCTGCGGGCAAAGGTTCAAAGCCCTTGTGATATTTCGGTTGACCCGTCGCCGTCAAAGTCGCCAGCGTCCTGCCGTGGAAGCTGTCCCACGCGCTGATGATCTGCGTCTTGTCGGCGGAAAATTTTTTCGCGAACTTGCGGGCGAGCTTGATTGCGCCTTCGTTAGCCTCCGCGCCGGAATTGCCGAAGAACGCACGATCCAGCCCGCTCAATTTGACGAGCTTGGCGGCGGCGTCAGCTTGCGGCTCGGTGTAATAGAGATTGCTCACGTGAATGACTTTGCGCGCCTGGTTGCTGATGGCGTCGACCAGCGGCTCATAGGCGTGACCGAGAACGTTGACGGCGATGCCCGCCAAAAAATCCAGATAGCGTTTGCCGTTGATGTCGTAGAGATAGACGCCCTCGCCGCGGTCAAGAACGATGCGATAGCGTTTGAACACGGGCAGATAATTTTCGTCGTCCCGCTGAAAAATTTTTTCGTCCGTCAAATCAATCACTCCTCGAAAATTTTCACTGCTCAACTTCCGTGCCGAGACCCGCCGTCGTGAACAGCTCCAGGATTATCGAATGCTCAAGCCGCCCGTCGATAATGTAAGCTTTGTTGGTGCCCGCGTCAATCGCCCGCAAGCACGCCTCGACCTTGGGGATCATACCGCCGCTGATGGTGCCGTCTTTGATGTAGGCGCGCGCGTCGTCGGCTTTCAACGTGGAGATGAAACTTTTCTTGTCGGCGAAATTTTTGTAGACGCCCTCGGTGTCGGTCAATAGCAGAAGCTTTTCCGCCTGCAGTGCGCCGGCGATGTCCGCGGCAACATAATCCGCGTTGATGTTGTAGCTCTCGCCGTCCTCACCGACGCCGATGGGCGCGATGACCGGCACGTAGCCCCGGCGAATCAAATCGTCGACGATGCGGATATCAACCTGCTTTGCCTTGCCGACGTAGCCGATATCGACTTTGGTCTTGGTGTCGCCGTCGTAAACGGTCGCCAATTTTTTTTCGGCGCGAATGAGATCAGCGTCCTTGCCGCTCAAGCCCACGGCACGCAGTCCGCGTCGGTTGAGCAGCGTGACGATTTCGGAATTGATCTTGCCGTCCAAAACCATCTCGGCAATCTCAACGGTCTCTTCGTCGGTGACGCGCAGTCCGCTGACGAATTCGGTTTCCTTGCCGAGCTTTTTGAGGAAGCCGGTGATTTCGGGACCGCCGCCGTGCACGATGACGACGTTAATGCCGACGAACTTCATCAACGCGACGTCCTGCATGACCGACGACTTGAGCGCGTCGTTGACCATTGCGTTGCCGCCGTACTTGATGACGATGGTCTTGCCGTGAAATTCTTGGATATAGGGCAGAGCCTCGACGAGGATTGCCGCACGATCTGCCGCGCTGAAAATTTTCGTGTCGGGCGATTTGTTGAGCTCGGCGTTTAGTTCAGCGAGAGCCTCGGCGTGCATTTCGTCGGGCAAAAATTTTTTCAGCAGCTCGGCCGCCAATGTCAGTTGCAAAGTTTCGTCAGTCATGTTGTTCCTCCGTGTCTGCAGTGTTGTCTTCGGCAATGTCTTCGGCTTCGGGCAGGTCAATCACGTCGCTGAAGGGGACGACTTTCTCCTCGCCGCGCTCGTTGTCGATGTAGCGGAAGCCTTCTTCGGTGACGATTGCCTGATCAGCTTGCAGAGCCGCCGCCAACGCCGCGGACTTTAGGTCAATCGAAATGATGCCGAAGTTGCTGAGCAATTTCTTGAGGACGGTCTTCTTCGCCATAGCGTCGAAGTTCGTCGACCAGACCGAAGACTTCCTGCCCGAACGAATGTCGTAGGCAAAGCTCTGCGAATATTTTTCGGCGTGCGCCTTCAGCTCGTCGACGGACATGTAAAGCGACTTCTCGAAGCCGTCAGTCAGTTTCATGTAAGCGACGTAGCCGACGACCTCGTCGGAAATTTTTTCGCCGCGAATAATCTCGCCCGTGACGAAATCGATATCGGCAATCTGTCCTTCGCAGACCGCGCCCGAATTGAGCGTGCGATATCGTCCGCTGCGCATGGCAAGCTGAACATAACCGCGCCAGCCCATCTGGAATTGCGCCTTGCCTTTGTAGGGGACGATGTGCGCGAAGCCCAGGCTCGGATTGATCGGCAGCTTGAGGGCGGCGGCTATCCCCGCGGCGGCTACGATTGAGTTCGGCGAACACTCAAGCAGCTTTGCATTGCCGCGCACAATCGTCAATATCGACGACACGAACGACGGCGCGGACGCGTCCAACAGTTCCTCGAAGCGGCGTTTGATGCTCGGTGCGCTGAGCAGCTGTTGCAGGGTCGGCTGTTCCTGTCTCATGGGAATTCTCCTTTCATTCGTCAACATCAAATTCTTCGCGCAACGTCTCGTACATCTCCAGCAGACGAATCTGCATTGCAAGCTCGCTCATGTCCGCGCGGAAGGCATACGCCTTGAGGACGGCGGCATCGTTCGCCGCGTGAGCACGACGCAAATCGCTCGGCATGGAAATTTCGTCGTAAAGGTCGGCATAGCTCGCGTTCGGATAATTTGCTCGCGCGTCCAAAATTTTTTGCGCGGTCGCCGCAATTCGCTCGCGGTAGGCTTCGGGATAGAACAGCGGCCACGGAAACGGATTGTAACAGATTGTCGCCGAATACTGGTAGCGGCTCGTCAGTCGCCCGCAAACCAATCGCACCCAGTTCATGTGCACCGACGACGTGAGCACGCCGAAGTGAAACAGGTCTGCGTCGGGTACCGCCAACGCCGTATTGACAACGACATTTTCCGCGCTCATGTAGCCGATTGGAATGTATCTTCGCCGTTCGGAGCTGACTTTTGGTATCAGCAAGTAGTTCGTCGTCGGCTGACGGATCTCGGCGAACAGCGTCGGCTTGTCGGCAAGCTTGCGAGTGGCGGCGCGTTTGCTGTTCAATCGATATTCGCGGACGGCTTTGACGCGCTGATAGACCAGCGGCATGCGTCGCAGTTCATCGGGCGGACAGTCCACGAGCCACAGGCAGTAGCGTTGCTTGCGGTTGATGAACTCGTCGGAACCAATCAGCGGGCGGATAAACTTTTTCGCACGAGGCTCGCAGGCAACGAAGTCATTCATCTCGTCGCCGGTGAAGGAAAAGTTTCCGTCGTCCACCATTGAACTGCCCATGCGAATCTGCGGCACGTTGAAGAACGGCTCGTTGCGTTTCATGACGTAGATATCCGGACCGGGAATCAGGTAGCCGTTGATGTGATTGACGACGACGAAATTTTTTTCGGGCACGCCGTTCATCTCTGCGCGGTCTCAGCGAAACGATTCATCACGTCGCTGAACAGGTACAAACCGTCGGCGTTGGGCTCAAGACCTTTCAAACGCAGCGGAAAAATTTTCGGCGGGTTGTCCGGCGTCAAGGGCTCGATGTTGCGGATTTGCTTCGTGCTCGGATAAACCATGCTGAGCGCGGCATAAACTTGCCCGTCACGCCCGCGCCACTTCTCGACGACGAACTTGCAACCGATGGGCGCACGCGACTCAATTGTTTCGGGCAGGGAATAATCTTCCACGCCCAGAGCACTCGTCACGCTGATGATGTTGGTGTCGTGCCCGCAGAGGAAGGTGAACTTGCGGGCGGCGTTGTCGAGTTCGCTTTGCATGCAGACAATCAGCGGGCGAGCGATGTTGACGGAGATGTTTGGCGTGCCGACGAGTTCGCCGCCGAACTCCACGAGGTCACCTATCTGCTTCCACTGCTTGTCGCTGAACTTTTTGCCGAAGGCAGTGCCCGTCTCGTAATACTGCAGGACGAGCGCGTCAGCCGCATCAAACGCCGCACCGATTGAGCCGGTCACGTTGGGTTGCTTCTTGTCGGCAATCAGGAACTTTGCGTCGGCGGCGGAAAAATTTTTGACGTTGTTCTTCTTGGCGTAGGCGGAGTCCTTGAAGTCAAGAGCCTTCTCCATCAGCGCGAGGGTCGCGGAAAATTTTTCGCCGAGCTGTTTGGGATCATTGACGCCGCTGAAGGTGAGCAGCTCTTTCTCCGCCACGGCACGCAAGCTGTCGTTCATCGAGATGAATCGCGTGTTGAAGACGGGGTCGCGATCCTTTTCGATGGTGCCGGAATATTTGACGCGAGCATTGGCGACGGGCAGCAGTCCGCTCGAAAAATATTGCGCGGTGGCGACGGTGCGTTGCCGAGAGTTTGCGTAGAAGAGGAATTCATCTTCGGCGGGCTGATAATTTTCCGGCATGAAATTTTCGTCGACGAGATACTTGCGGAAATATTGACCGAGCTCCGTCTCCGACAATCCGCCGCGCAGGGACAGTTCACGCGAGCCGCTTGTCCAGGCAAACCATTTGTGCGGCGTGAGGTCTGCGGTCTCTTTGATGTGTGGCGAGCGCAGGTTGTGGCGGCTGAGGATAACGACTTTTTCCAGCGTGTAGCCGTCGCCGAAACGTTTCGCTTCCGTCGTCCACGGCAACGACAAAATCAGCAGAGCCAGAAGCGTGACGAAAATTTTTTTCACGGACAATCCCTCCAATCACAAGTTCATGCCGCGTTCAAACTTGGAGAGCGCGGTGGGCGTGCCTATCACGAAAATTTTGTCGTGCGCGGTGAAGATACGGTCTGGCGGCGGCGTGACGAGAGTTTCATCGCCGCTGACGATCGCGACGACGTTGACGTTGAAGTGCGCGCGCAGATTCGCTTCGATCAAATTTTTTCCGACGAGCGGCTGTGGCACCGTTATGCGCAGGATGTTGATGTTCTCGTCGATGTCGATTCTGTCGACGACGTTCGGCGAGACGAGACTCAACGCCAGAGCCCGCGCCATATCCCGTTCGGAGAAGATGATGTTTGCCGCGCCGAGCTGTCGAGCCATCTTCGCGTGGCGTTCGTCTATCGCCTTGACAATAATTTCGCCGACGCCCATCTCGTTGCACAACATCGTTGCCATCAAGGAAGATTCCAGGTTCTTCGACGCAATGACGACCGTATCGAAGTTGGCAATGCCCGCCTCGTGTAGGGCGCGCGCGTCGCGGAAGTCGAAGCTCACCACGTGCGTCAGAGTTTCCGCCAGGTCAGCGATAATCGCTTCGTCTTTGTCCACGCCAAGGACATCGCAACCCATCTGTTCGAGCGTAAGGGCGACGTTCCGACCGAAACGCCCCAAGCCTAAGACTGCAAACTGTTTGTTGGTCATAATATCACCTCGTCAGCCGATCATAATGTTTTCGGGCGGATACTTTATCATTGGGTCTTTGTGTTGGCGAATGAGCGCGAGCATGAACGTCATTATTCCCACGCGCCCGACGAACATCGTCAACGCCAGAATCAGTTTGCCCCAGTCGTTCCAGCCGGTCGTGAGCCCGATACCCATGCCGACCGTGCCGAAGCCCGACACCGTCTCGAAGATGACTTCTTCAAGCTCGTGGACTTCGCCGTCAATGGCAGAGAGAATCACGCCCGCCGTCACGACCCAAATCGTGCCCATAGTGAAGATTGCAAACGCCTGGTCGCGCAGCTGTTGAGTGATTCGCCTGCCGAAGACGACGATTTCATTGCGCCCGCGAAAGACCGCCCACATCGACATCACTATCACAAAGAACGTCGTGCTCTTGATGCCGCCGCCCGTTGACAGAGGCGACGCCCCGATGAACATCAGGATTATCATCGTCAGCTGTGTGATTTGCTCCGACGCCGCCAAGTCAAACGTGTTGAAGCCCGCCGTCCTGCACGAGACCGACATAAACGCGGCGTTGGCAATTTGTGAGCCGGTGTCCATGTTGCCGACGGTGTGACCGTTGTTGCATTCCATTCCAAAGATCAGCCCCGTGCCCACGACGATCAGCGCGATGTTGGTGACCAGGACGATTTTGGTGTGCAGGGAAAATTTTTTCCACCGCCGCCGGTTGACGACGTCAGCCATCACCGTGAAGCCGATGCCGCCCAAAATTATCAGCAGAGCTATGCAAGTCATCAGGAAGAAATCGTCGTTGCGCTTGCAAAGGCTGTCGTAGTTGCCGAACAGATCGAAGCCCGCGTTGCAGAAGGCACTGACCGAATGAAAAATTCCGTAGCCTATCGCGTTGAGACCGAACTCGTCGGCAAAGTGAATCGTCAGCACAACGGCAAAGACGCCTTCGATTATGAACGTGTACTTAATCATTCGGGCAATCAGTTCGACGATTCCCGCCTGCCCGCTTTGATTGAGCGACTCTTGCAGAACGATGTTCTCTTGCAAGCGGAAGCGGTAGCCCATTGTGTGAACGACGAGCGTGGCAAGCGTCATTATCCCCAGCCCGCCGACTTGAATCAGCAACAACATGACGAGCGTGCCGAAGAGCGTCAAATCGTTGTGAATGTCCACGACCGTCAGCCCCGTCACGCACGAAGCCGACGTGGACACGAACAGCGCATCAATCCAGCGGAGCCCCTGCCCGTTCGTCGTCGACAGCGGCAACATCAAAAGCACCGTGCCCAGCGCAATCATTAGCACGAAACTCAGCAAGATGATCTGTGTCGGCTTGAGCTTGAAAATTTCTTGCAAACGATTCATCTGCTTGCCTCCCGAAAAATTTCCCCAATGATAGCAAAAAAAATTCCCCGCCGCAAATTTTCGACGGGGTCAGCGCGTTCAGACGGGCTGTAAAATTTTTTTCGAGACGTCGGCAGTCAGGTCGTGTAATCCGCGTTGATTTTGACGTAGCCGAACGACAAGTCGCAAGTGTAAATCGTCGCCGCCGCAGAGCCGAGACCGAGCTCAATATCGATGGTGATGTCGTGTTCGGAAAGGACGGCGCGCATTTCGTCCGCGTCGAACTTCGTGACGAGACCCGCGGCATAAACCGTCAGCCCGCCGAATTTGATGACGACTTTATCGGGATCGATGGCGACACCCGAATATCCCACGGCGCAGATGAATCGACCGGCGTTGGGGTCTTGCCCGAAGATGGCGGTCTTGCACAGCGGGGAGTTGGCTATGCTCATGCCCACCTGCTTTGCGTCGGCGAAGGTCTTCGCGCCCGTGACGTTGACGGTGACGAATTTGGTTGCGCCCTCGCCGTCGGAGGCGATGCGTTTGGCAAGCTCGGTGCAGATATTCTTGAGCGTGCTGAAAAATTTTTCGTAGTCAGCGTCGCGCGTGGTAATCTTCGGATTGCCCGCCGCGCCGTTCGCCAAGACGACGACGCTGTCGTTGGTGCTCATGTCGCCGTCAACGGAGATGCAATTGAACGTGACTTCGGTTATCTCGCTCAAAGCCGCCTGCAAAAGTTTTTGGTCGATGTCGGCGTCGGTGGTGATGAAGCAGAGCATTGTCGCCATGTCGGGGCGAATCATGCCCGAACCTTTAGCGATGGCACCGAAGCGAACTTCCACGCCGCCGATTTCGATTTCAGTCGCGCAGGTTTTGGAGTAGGTGTCGGTCGTGACGATTGCGTTGCCCGCGTCAACGGAGCCTTCGCGCGAAAGTTTGCTGACTGCGTCGTGAATTCCCGCGGACATTTTATCCATTGGCAGGTTGGAACCGATGAGCCCCGTCGAAGCGACGATGATGTCTTCGGGCTTGCAACCGAGTTCGCCCGCGGCAATCGATGCCATTTGCCGAGCGTCGCGCAGACCCTGTTCGCCCGTGCAAGCATTGGCGCAGCCCGCGTTGGCAACGACAGCATGAGCCGTGCCGGTTGCGACGACTTCTTTGCTGACTTGAACGGGAGCCGCCGCGACGAGATTCTTCGTGAAGACGCCCGCGACTGCCGCCATTCGTTCGGTGTGGATGACTGCCACGTCAAGGTTGCCGTTCTTTTTGATGCCCGCACGTACGCCCGCCGCTTTGAAGCCTTTCGGATAGGCGACGCCCGCGCTTTTGTGTTTGTCGTTGAACATATGTTTGCCTCCTCAATTCGTGATTAGGATCTACTTTCTTTTGCGGGTCCAAAAGAAAGTAGCAAAGAAAAGGACCTCCGAGCCGGCAACGACGCATCACGTCGTCGTAAGCCGGCGGCCGCCCGTCCATGGGCGGCCTCGTTATCGCTGACTTCAACGGGTGCGGGTCACGGATACATTGGCACGACATCGAGCCCGACGCTTTCGTAGAAGCCCGCCGCGATGTTGAAGTTCTGAACTGCCTGACCCGCCGCGCCCTTGATTAGGTTGTCGATGGCGGAAAGAATTATAACACGGCGAGTGCGTTCGTCAATGTGCCAGGCGATGTCGCAGAAGTTTGAGCCGCGCACGAATTTGGTTTCGGGGTAGGCGTCGCGCCCGAGCAGGCGGATAAATTTTTCGCCCGCGTATGTCTTGCTAAAGGCGGCGTCAATCATTTCGACGGGAACGTTTTCATTGAGCGTGGCATAGCAGGTCGCCAAAATCCCGCGGCTCATTGGCACCAGGTGCGGCGTGAAGTTGATGATGATGTCTTCGCCGCTAAGGTCAGCAAGAGCCTGTTCAATCTCCGGCGTGTGGCGATGATGGGCGACGTTGTATGCCTTGAAGTTGTCGTAGAGTTCGGGGAAGTGGTTGCCGAGCTTGAGACCTCTGCCTGCGCCGCTGACGCCCGAAGCCGCGTCGACGATGATGGAGTTGGGGTCGACAAGATGATGTTTGACGAGCGGAGCCAGAGCCAGAATCGAAGCCGTGGTGAAGCAGCCGGCGTTGCCGATGATCTTTGCCGTGCGAATGTCTTCGCGATAAATTTCTGCCAAGCCGTAAACCCTGTGAGCGTTGGGGTGAATGTGAGCCACGTGATACCAAGCCTCGTAGACGGTCGTGTCGTTGAAGCGATAATCCGCGCCCAGGTCGATGATCCTGACGGGCAGAGCGTCCAACTTCTTTCCGACGTCCATAGCGTGACCGTGGGGCAGGGCGATGAAGACGAAGTCGCTGTCCGCGCCGATTTGCTCAATGTCCGCCAGAGATTCAAGCGTCATGTCGCAGACGTCGCGAAGGTGCGGATACAGTTCGGAAATTTTTTTGCCGGTGTGGCTTTCGGACGTGATGTGCGTGATTTGAGCTTGCGGGTGCCTGACGAGTATCGACAAAAGCTGTGCACCCGCGTAGCCTGTCGCGCCGATGATGCTGACTTTAACCAATGTGTTGACCTCCTAAAAATTTTTGCCCGCCGTGATGATCGTGACGGGATTCAACGCGCGAGCCATATCATAGAGCCCAACGCTCTCCAGGCGAGTGATTTGCACGCAAACGGCGTCATACGTCCAGCCGCGAGCCCTGAAGTAATCTAGAGCCTGCGCCGTCGTCTGCACAGTCAAAGCGTTCACCACGAGCCGCGAGCCGACTTTGAGCCTGGACGTCAGCGCGTCGAGGATATCATGCAATCTGCCGCCTGAGCCGCCGACAATAGCCGCGTCCAACATCGGCAAAGCCTCCAGCCCGTCGGGAGCTTCCTTGTGAAGGATGGTGACGTTGCCGACGGAAAATTTTTCGACGTTGCGGCGAATGAGTTCGATGGCGTCGGCGTTTCGTTCGATGGCAAAAATTTTTCCGCGCACAGCACAAAGAGCCGCCTCAATCGAAATGGAGCCGGTGCCCGCGCCCACGTCCGCGACGACCGAATCAACGCCGAGCCGCGCCTTCGCCACAGTGAGCGCACGAATTTCCTGCTTGGTCATGGGAACTTTCCCGCGGATAAATTCTGCGTCGTCAATCATCGCCGAGCCTCATCGAATCGCAAATTTTGTCGGCAATCATCTGCGCCCGCGCCGCCAAAAATTTTTTGAAGTTGCCTGGCTTCCAAAGGTTTTCGTCGGCGGGGATCAGGTGGCGCGTCAGGTAGCTCTGGTCGGTGCGGGCAATCCAATCGCGAAGACGCCTCTCGCCCTTGTCAACCGAATCGTCGCGGTTCAAAAGGTGCAAGTTCGCCACCGAATCAATCATCGCCTCGGAAATGCCACAGCGTTTGCAAAGCGACGGCGTCAATCGACTGCGCGGCTGAATGTGAACGGGCGAAGAGAAGTCCGCGGCGTCGTACATCAGGTAGAAGACGTAATCGCGGCTCAAGTCGTCCAAGTTGGCGGCGGTGATGTCCGTGCGGAAGGCGTGAAGATTTTTCTTGCACACGTCGAAGAGTTCTTCGGTCGGAAAATTTTTCCCGCGGGAATTTTTCAGGACGTCGTGCAAAAGTTTCAGCCCACGCTCCGAAGGTGTCCAGCCACACCCCCGCCGAAAGATCCCGTTCAACAGCGACAGCCTCAACCAACGACGCATCTGCCCAAAATCTCGGCGGCTCTCGTCGTGATGAAAACGATACGCCAGCAGATACAGCGGCACGGGCGAGCGGGCACTCGACAGCGCAAACCAGCCGTAGTCTCTCGTGCGGCGCAGAAAGTCTCGGACGTTGGCAAGGGTCGCGCGAATTTTGTCGGCGTTATCGAGCGCGAAGCCGGCAAACTTTTCGCCGTCGATGTCCAGGTCGCTGACCGAAGCAAGCGGCTTGTCCTGCAGCGTCATAATCAGCTTGATAGCCTCGTCCTGCGTCAAGCGAATGTCGACGTTCTCGCGGACAATGCGGTCAAGAAAATCTTCCATGCGATTATCGAAGCCCTTGAGCCTTGAGGCAACCAAGTCCAGCGCATTGAGGCGGGTGCCCTCGCTGTTTAGGCGGCGGAAGAGTTCAACCATGCGTTGACGGTTTTCAATCGGGTCGGTGGTGCTGTCGATGTTCACTTCCGAAATGCCGATATTCTCCAGGTCGAAGATGTTGCGGTTGAAGCGGGCAATGTTCTCGCGGATATGCTCGCGCTTGTTGTCGGCGTCAACGTTTTCCTCGCGAATAATTTCGTCGACGATCTTGCGGACGTTGCCGCCCAAAAGCGACAGCTTCTCGTACAAATCGCCCACGGGATACCACAGACACTCGCCGACGGTTTGAATCTCCGCCTCGGCAATGGGACGCTCGGCTCGCTCACGATTGACCGATGCTCGTCGCCGAGCAGGCAACGCGAACTTGAAATCGAACTCGGCTCGCTGAAAGTCACTGTACAGGTCGAAGTACAGTTGCTTGCCGACGAACGAGCCGCACAGCCCGATATAAAACGTTTGCAGTCGCTGTTGCCCGTCGATGACGAAGAATTGTTCGTCTTCCAGAAGATTTGTTTGCGGATGAGATTTACGCGGCTCGCCGTCGTCGGTGAATTCCCGTGCCTCGAACAGCGGCAACCGCCCTGCCTCCTCCTTGAGCACGATTATCGCGCCGAAGGAATGTTCCTTGAGCAGCGTGTCGAAAAGTTTTGTCATTGCATCTTCGCGCCAGACGAGCCGACGCTGAATGACGGGCAGAACAAATTTTCCCGCGCGTATCTTGCTGACGACCTCGTTGACGGTCTTGGTCTTCCAACCTGCCATAAAAAATCTCTCCTCTAAATTTTGATGACGATTCCGCGCCGACGAATGAATTCCGACGGCGGCAACCAAATCAGACACCACAGCGCACAAAAAATCATTGACCCGAACTCCGGACTCACCAGGCGAGCGAACGAGAGCTGAAAGAACCTGATGTAGACGGGCGTGCCTTCCACCGACGATGGGTAGATATTCAGCGCGATGAACACCGTGCCGACGAACAGGAAGATCAGCAGAGGATTCATGCCCGCCGACGCCAACGGTTGGAAAAATTTTTTCGTGCGCGGAAAATTTTCAAACAGATACATCAGCGCGGCGAGCAACCAAATTTCCACCGCCGAGGTTATCAGCGCGAACGGTGCCGTCCACAAATTCTTCGCGACGATGTCAAACGCGCTCCACAGTCCGCCGGCAATCATCAGCCCGACACCCGACACCGTCAGCAGAAAAATTTTATCGCGGGTCGTGGCGTGGTCAACTAAAATTCTGCCTGCCATCAAGCCGAACAGAAACGACGCCGTGCTCCCAATCGTGCCGTAGAGACCTTCGGGGTCATGCGTGGGCGTGTAGATGTGATTCGCGCCCGGAATGAGCATATCAATCGCGCCGCTCAAGTTGTGGTTGATGTCGAAGGGATTTTCGGGCGCAAAGACGTGAAAGCCGACGCTCGAAGCAAACAGCAGACCGAACGCCGCACCCGCGACGCCGACGTCATTGCGCACGGCGCGTGCTATCATCATTCCCAGCGCGTACGTCAGAGCCAGCCTCTGCAAAATTCCGAACGGTCGCATGTGAACAATTGCCTCGTCGAAAAAATTCGCGGCGGTGAAGTCCGGCAAGAAGATGTACCTGAAGACGGCAGGCAACTCGTTGAACAGGACGCCCGCCACGAACAGCAACGTCGCCCGCCGAAAAATTTTCCGCAACGACGGCTCGTGCCGCGCCATAGAAACCGCCGCGCTCATGCCCATGGCGAAGACGAATCCTGGAAACGCGAAGTCCGCGAACGTCAGCCCCTCCCACGGCGCGTGAATGAATATCGGGTAGGCAACGGCAGCCGGCGGCGCGTCCACGAACAGCATTATCATTATCGCCAGCCCGCGCACCACGTCCAACGAATAGAATCGTCGCTTGTCGGTCATAAAGTCATCTCCCGTGAAAAATTTTATGCGGCGCATTCTATCACACTCGGCGGGCTTTGGGCAATGCGCCCCGCGGTTGACAGGAGGTGAATCAACTTGTAAAATTGGCGGCGAACGGAGGCGGTCAAGCTGTATGAAATACAAACGTGTAGTTCTGAAGTTGAGCGGCGAGGCTCTGGCAGGCGATAAAAGTTTCGGCATCAACCCGCCCGTAGTAGAGAGCATCGCTCGGCAAATCCAACGAATTCGCGAGGCCGGGCTTGAAGTCGCAATCGTCGTTGGCGGCGGAAACATCTGGCGGGGCTTGAGCGGCGCGGCAAAGGGTATGGATCGTGCCACGGCAGATTATATGGGAATGCTCGCGACAATCATGAACGCGCTTGCCCTGCAGGACGCCCTTGAACAGCTGAAGGTTTTTACCCGCGTGCAGACGGCAATCGAAATGCGCGAGGTCGCCGAACCCTACATTCGTCGCCGCGCAGTCCGTCACCTGGAGAAAGGGCGCGTCGTCATCTTCGGCGGCGGAACCGGCAATCCCTACTTCAGCACCGACACCACTGCAGCTCTGCGCGCGGCTGAAGTCGAGGCGGACGTCATCCTCATGGCAAAGAAGGGTGCCGACGGAATTTTTGACGCCGACCCCAACCGTTTCCCCGACGCCAAAAAGTTCGACACCATCAGCTACATCGACATCTTGAACTTGGGGCTACACGTCATGGACACCACAGCAACCGGTCTTTGCATGGACAACCACATTCCGCTCGTCGTCTTCAACATCGACGACCACGAAAATATTTACCGCGCCGCAATCGGCGAAACCATCGGCACGACTGTCAGTTAAGGGGGCATTTCAAATGACGAACGACGTTATCAAATCGGCAGAAGACCGTTTGGGCAAAACTCTCGACGGGCTCAAGAAGGAATACGGCACACTTCGCGCCGGACGCGCCGCGCCCAGCCTGCTCGATAAAGTCCTGGTCGATTATTACGGCACACCCACGCCCGTCAACCAAATCGCCAACGTCACCGTGCCCGAGCCGCGCATGATTATGATCAAGCCCTACGACAGAAGTTCCCTGCGCGACATCGAACGCGCTATCCAAAAGTCCGATTTGGGTCTCACGCCCAACAGCGACGGCACTACCATCCGCCTGGCAATCCCCCAGCCCACGCAAGATCGGCGTAAAGAACTCGTCAAGGTCGTCAGCAAGAAGGCGGAAGAGGCAAAGGTTGCTATGCGCAACATCCGCCGCGACGCCAACGAATCCATCAAGAAGCTCGAAAAGGGCAAGCAGATCACCGAGGACGACCGCAAAGACGCTCAAGACGAAATGCAAAAGCTCCTGGACAAATACATCAAGCTCGTCGATTCTGCACGCTCCACCAAAGAAAAAGAAGTTATGGAAGTCTGATATGTGGGAAAGCGACGCCGGCTTGCTCTTGCGAGTCGATAAGGACAAGATGCCGCGGCACGTGGCTATCATAATGGACGGCAACGGACGCTGGGCTAACGGCCGCGGGCTCATTAGGAGCGCGGGGCACACCGCCGGCGTCAAAACCCTCAAAAATATTTTGAAGACGGCGGTTAATCTCAAGCTCGAATCGCTCACGGTTTACGCCTTCTCCACGGAAAATTGGAAGCGGCCTCTCTCCGAGGTCGACTTTTTAATGCACCTGTTTTCGGATTATCTCCGGCGCGAAATGCTAGAAATGCACCAAAACAACGTCCGAATAAAATTTCTCGGCCGCACGGAAGATTTTTCGCCCGCACTGCAAAATTTAATTCGCCAATCCGTCGCGCTGATGAAGGACAACACCGGCGTCAAATTCAACATCGCGGCCGATTATGGCGGCAGGGACGAAATCGTTCGCGCCGCGCAAAAATTGGCTCGCCGCGTGCAAAACGGTGAGCTTGCGCCCGAAAATATTTCCGAGGAACTTTTTGATGACGCGCTCGATACCGGCGGTCAGCCGCCCGTCGATTTGCTGATTCGTACGAGCGGCGACCTGCGTGTCAGCAATTTTTTATTGTGGCAGGCCGCTTACGCCGAATTCTGGTTCACCGACACGCCCTGGCCCGCCTTCACGCCCGAAGAATTCGTCGACGCTCTCGTCGCCTTCGGCAAGCGCAATCGGCGGTTCGGCGCGCTGAATTGAGGTGCTCACATGGCAAATATCCCAGCAGTTTCTGTCGTCGTTCCGCTGTTCAATGCCGAACGCTACGTCGCCGCGTGCCTGGAAAGTTTGCTCTATCAAACGCTGACGGATTTTGAAGTCATCGTCGTGGACGACTGTTCCACCGATTCAAGCGTCGCCGTCGTCGAAAGTTACATTCCCAAATTCGGCGGGCGGCTCAAACTTTCTCGCATGAAAAAAAATTCCGGCAGCGGCGGACTCCCGCGCAACAAAGGCTTGCAACATTCGCGCGGCGAGTATATTTTTTTTGTCGACGCCGACGATTTTGTCACGCCGACCGCGCTTGAAGAACTTTATACGCTGGCAAAAAACTTTGACGCCGACGTCGTCTACTGCGAAAAAATTTTCGACACCGACGCCGCCGCCACAAACGTTTGGCTGACGAACATGAACGGAAAATTTTCCGTTGCCGCGCCGACCTTCGTGACCGAAAATCTCGCCGAACGCGTCCACGAAATTTTACAACTGCGTTTTTGCGTGGAAACTGTGCTGAA
>JADEZQ010000013.1 GCA_015206785.1 Quinella sp. 2Q5
AAGCTTTCGTCCTCGTCCAAGGAACTTAAGGTTGCTTCACCGCCGCTCACGCTGACGTTGAGTTCCAAGCCCCCCGTTTTATAGACCGTAGTATCTGCTACGGTGACGGATTCGAGTCCGCTGTCGCCCGCGGCGACCAGTCCCGCCGTCTGCGTGATGCCCTCTGCCCCGCCGAGCAACGCGCCGCCCGTGCGCCTGTCCGTGACGATAAAGCTGCTCTCGCCCGTGTCGACCAAGAAGGTCGCCCCCGACCGCACGGCATTTATACTTGCCGAAGCAAAGGCGGAATCTATGCTGACCGTCGTCTCATCCACGTTAATCGTGTAGCCGTCTTCCCACGCGTCGCCGTTTGTTAAGGTGGTTAATGCAAAGCCGCCGCCGCTGATGGACGCCACTTCGCCGTAGAGTTTGGTAGGATTGACCGTGCGGCTGAAGGTGTCAACCAAGAAACCTTCGTGCGGATAGTTACTGCTTATCGACGCGCCGCTAATCGACGAGGTGCCTATCATGTTCACCCAGTCGCTAGTGCCCGAAACGAGACTGAGAGGCATGGCGGTTGTTTCGGAGGCAATCTTGGTGCCGCGGCGCAGTTGGTCGCCCGAACCGTTGCGCAAGCCCGCCTTAGTGAAGGTGTAATTGGTGCCGTCGACGCGGAAAGAATTGCCGCCTTCGAGGCCTGAAATGGAGCCGCCGCCGCTTGAGCCGTCGGTGAGGACAGTGACAGGTTGGTCGGAGTGAAGGACCTGGTCGCCCACGGTGATGGAGGCGATAGAGCTGTTGGCAGAGAGCGAGCCGTTATACAAAACGGCCTCAATGTCGGAGCCGAGCAAGCCCGATTCGCGCGCCGCGCCGTCGACAGTGACTTGGAAGGTGTCGTTGTTGGCGGCAGAGACCAAGAGCGTGGAGGCGTTCGAGGCAATGGATACGTTAAGGAAGTTATCGGCGTTGGCAGTGAGGGTGGATTTGCGAGTGCCGTTTTCGATAAAAATTTCTTTGAGTGAGCCGCCGTCATTGTCGTTGGCGGTCAGCAGGTAAGAATCATCGCCGTTCTTTTCTACGCGACCGTAGGTGTTGGTGAAGTCGTCGGACATAAGTACGCCTGAATTGTTAGAGGCGGGGTAGAGAGTGATTTTGTCGTTGGAAACGAGAATGAGGTCGCCCCAGTTGGAGGCGTTGGTCATATCGGCGACGGAAACGGAGTTGTTGGCCAGGGAATAGGAAGAGGAGTTGGCAATCCACAGAGCGCAGTCGTTGGGTGGTGTGCCCTTCATGAAACCGCCGCCCGTGATGGAGTAGGAGGTGGAGTCGTAGGAAAATTGGTCGCCGGTATCGAGTGCGCGCAGAGTGACGTCAGTGCCGCTGATGTCAAGGGAAATGCCGTTGCCTGCAGTGACGGTGAAGGGGCGGTTGTTGAAGGTGAAAGAGGCAGTGGAGTTGGTATTGACGGAGAAGGTGGAGCCTGAGAGAGAGATGGTAACGGAGTCGGAGCTGTCGCCGAGTTTAAGAGTTCTGCCGCCCGAGCCGAGAGTGATGGATTGACCGGCGGTGGCAGTGAGTTTGCCGCTAAGCAGGGTGATATTTGACGCGCCGTTAATGGAGGGAGAGGAGGCGGTGGCGTCAATGGAGAAGAAGGCGGAATCGGAATCGGAGACAAGGAAGGTGGTATTGGGAGTGATGATGGTTACGCCGTCCGAAACGAGGGATTTATAAATGGAAGCGTTGCCTGCGGAAATGGAAATGGAATCAACGGCAGAGTGGAAATTGGCTGCGCCGCTGAGAGAGGATAGGGTGAAGTTGGAGCCGTTGGCGTCCAGTGAGGCGTAGAGGGAGGTGGGGTTATCGGTGTCGTTGAAGACCACGGCGTCGGATTTATTGGTTGAGCCGATTTCCAACAGACGGTTGTTGGGGGCAATGACGAGCGCGCCGTTGACGGAGGAATTGAGTGAGGCGAGATTGGCGGAAATGCCCGTGTTGCCCGAAGGTTGCCCGAAGTTGTAGACGCGACGATTGGAGCCGGCGGACTCGAACAGCAGGTTGCCCGCGCTTAGCAAAGTGTAATTGGCAAGGCCTGAGGCAGTGGACAGTTGGAAAGATTCGTTCGTGTCGATATCGGAAATGATGACGTCTGAGGAAGAGAGAGAGGAAGCGCGAGCGATGTCGAAGTCGCCGTTATAGCCGGATACGGAATAGAGCCCCGCGCCGATAGATTGATTGGAATCGGAATGGAGGGAGCCGCTGATAAGGCTGACGGAGGCAGAAGAGAGAGAGAGCCCCGAAGAAGTGGTTGCATAGGTGAAGTCGGTGTTATCGCGGGAGGTGAAGGTGGTCGAATTGACGGTGATGGGTACGTCGGTCAGGTATTGATTAAGTTGAATGGAAAGGTTGTCTTCTATGGTGACGGCGGAGTATTTTAGGTTGCCGCTTTTGGAAGAATCGACGCCGCGCAGGGAGTAGGTGGTTATGCCGTCGGCGTCGGTGGCGCGCGTGAAACTGCCGTAGGATTCGTCGGGGTCTTCGTTCACGTGGTCGAAGGTTTTGACGATGGCGAGAGAGTTTTTGTTGGTTAGTTTGCCGATAAGAGAATTGTTAATGGTGAGAGCCCCGTTAATCTCGTGAATTTCTTCGAGGAGCCAAGAGTTGTTAACGTCCAAGGCGTCGGAAGAAACTTCGCCGTCGGTAACCAGCCCGTCTTGGGTGTCCTGCGAGACGTTGCCGATAAGGATGTGCTCGGTGCCGCCCGAGTCGGTATATCTGGCGACAAGGAGAGTGCCGCCCATGGTGTAGCTCACGTCGTCGAGGGTGAATTTGTCGCCCTTGTCCAAGTCGGTAATGTAGAATTTGGAGGAGTCGTTGTTGTCGGCGATGAGAGTGATTGTGCCGCTGTCCAAAGTGAAGTTTTTGCCGCTGATGGAGGCGGTGTCGCCCGTGGAGACGTCGTGGATGTAGGTTTTGCCGTCCTTTACGGTCAAGTCCACGCTGGAATTGGAGTCTGCGACCGCGGCGGTCTTATAGGAAATAGCCCCCGCGCTGAATGTAATGGGACCGCCGTTAGTAATGGAGGTAGTGTCGCCGTAGTAGTTGTAGGAAGTTAAGTTGATGGAAGTAGAGCCGTCGGTGTTTTTGGTCACGGTGGAATCAATGGAGTAGAGGGCACCGTCACTAAATTGTGGTGTCCACGTGATACCACCCTCGCCGAGGGTAATGGTGTGGTTGGCATGCTGAAAGCTTTTTAACGAGCCGCTGATCAAGATAACGGGAGTATTGGTGGGATAGAGGTAGGCGGCACTTGAGCCTGAGGGAACGTCAAGCTGCGGTGTGGTGCCGTCGGAGTTTATGGTTAAAGTGGCACCCCCGCCGTTGCTGATGGAGTAATCGGTATAGGTAGTGCCGTTGACGACGCGGAAGAAATCCTGCCCCGAATTTAAGGTAAGGGTATCGCCCGCGGAGATGTTGCGCGAGATTAGTCTTTGGTTGCTGATTTGCCCGTTGGTTCCTGCGGTCGCGGCGCGATAGAGGGTATCACCGTAAACGAATTTGAAAGCGGCCAAATCCATTATGCCTGAATTTGCGGAAATGGATACTGTGGCGTTACTCAAGTCGCTTGAGCCGGTCAAGGTAACACTGTTTGACGGGTTTATGTCTTGAGGGTCGCCGACGACGGAAGTAAGCGCGACCGTGGAGGTAACGGTGTAGGTTCTGATGTTAGAGCTGTCCACTTGCACTTGGCACGTCCAAGTTCTGCCGCCGTTGCTGCTTGACCATGTGGGGGCAGCAAATCTTTGCAGGTCGAAGGTGAATTTGTTCATGATTTATCTGAAGCTCCTTTCCGAGGTTGATGTCTTAAGTAATAAATCGAATGAACGGCATTAAGCCTTAAAAAATTAGGGATTAGAACTTTCCTAACCCCCAATTCCCAATTCCCAATTCCTAATTCCCAATTATTTCAGCATGGCAAGCATGGTGCCCGCGGCCACCGCCGTCCCGATAACGCCCGCGACGTTGGGACCCATGGCGTGCATAAGCAGATAGTTGCCCGGCTTTGACTTCATGCCCACGAGCTGACTGACGCGCGCCGCCATAGGAACAGCCGACACGCCCGCCGAGCCGATAAGCGGATTAATCGCGCCGCCCGTGAATTTGCACATAATCTTGCCGAAAATCAAACCGCCCGCAGTGCCGCCCATAAACGCGACGAGCCCCAGCCCGATAATCAGCAGGGTGTCCGTGCGCAGGAATGATTCCGCGCTCATGGTCATGCCCGTGCCCGTGCCCAGGAAGATTGTAACGATGTTGATAAGTGCATTTTGCGCGGTATCGCTCAGGCGGTCGGTGACGCCCGATTCGCGGAAGAGATTTCCGAGCATAAGGCAACCGAGCAACGCGGCGATAGGCGGCAGAAGCAAGCTGATAAAAATCGTGGAGACAATCGGGAAAACCACGCGTTCAAATTTGGTGACTTGCCGCAGTTCCTTCATGACGATTTCGCGTTCAGCCTGCGTGGTCATCAGTTTCATAATCGGCGGCTGAATCAGCGGGACGAGCGACATATAAGAATAAGCCGCGACCGCGATAGCTCCGAGGAGGTGAGGAGCCAGTTTCGTCGACAGATAAATGGACGTGGGACCGTCCGCGCCGCCGATGATTCCGATAGCGGCCGCCTCGTGCACATTGAAGCCGACAAGCATAGCTCCGCCCAGCGCGACGAACACGCCAATCTGCGCGGCGGCACCCAAGAGCAAAGTCGACGGGCGGGCAAGCAACGGACTGAAGTCGGTCATTGCACCGATACCCAGGAAGATTAGCGGCGGGAAAATTTCATAGGTAATGCCGTAGTTAATCGCCTTCATAACGTTCATTTCCTCGCCGAAAAAGCCTGTGTTCGGGAAGTTGGCAAGGATACAGCCGAAGGCAATGGGACCCAAGAGGAGCGGTTCAAATTCCTTGACGAATGCCATGTACAAGAGGAGCAAGCCGACAAGAATCATAATGCCGTTGCCCATGGTGAAGGCCGAAAAGCCGCTGTCATTCCACACCGCCTGGAGCGACACGCTGAATGCATTTAAAGCTTCCAAAAAATATCACTCCTTTTACTTGCGCGGGAAGTTGTTGAACTTGGCGGCGGCTCTCCACGGGGTGCCTTCGTGGTTGAGGATGTGGACGGCTTTGACTTGCCCCGCGAAACCGTAAGCCGCGATAGCCGCTGAAATTGCCGCGATGACTTCAGAGTTAATGCCCTCCTCGACGACGGGCGCGGGCGCGCTTGCCGCAGGTGCCGATTTGACTGCCACGAGCGGTTCATCTTCTTCGACTTCGGGCTTGGGTTTTTCCTTGGTCGGGTCGACGAAGTGAATCAGCTTGATTAGATAAATCAGCGACACCAGCACGAGGAAGACGACCGTCATGTTTATCAGCATGATAATCAGCGGGTTGGTTGTTACCGGAGAATGTTCCATGAACAAAATCACCTCGATTGATATTTGACGCGTTCATTATAAAGCCTAGCGCATTAAAAATCAATTCAGCTTTTCAATTAGCAAAAAAAATCGCCCGTCTTATTGACGAGCAGAACGGAAGAATATTTTCACTCAGAAATTTAGCTTTCAGCTGATTAGCGGTTAGGTTTTAAGTTTTAAGTTTTAAGTTTCAGGTTTTTCAATTCCTAATTCCTAATTCCTAATTCCTAATTAACCGAGGACTTCCAGCAGGTCGTCGGAGCCCGCCTTGACGTCGCCGGTCTTGAGCGGACGAACCGTGCCGTAAGCAGAAGAATTGGTAACGATGAGCGGAGTGGTAACGGGGTAGCCCGCCTTGTGAATCGCGTCGATGTCGAAGGTGACGAGCAAATCGCCGCGCTTGACTTCCTGACCGTCGGTGACGTGAACTTCAAAGTTCTCGCCGTTGAGTTTAACGGTGTCGATACCGATATGCATGAGCAGTTCCGCGCCGCCGGGCGTGACCATGCCGATAGCGTGCTTGGTCGGGAAGATAAGAGTAATTGTACCGTCGCAGGGCGCAACGAGTTTTCCTTCGGTCGGCTCGACAGCCACACCGTCGCCCATGGCGCGCGAGGCAAATCCGTCGTCGGGTACTTCGTTCATTAACATCATACGACCCGTGAGGTGTGCGCCGAAAGTTTCGTCGGGCATCTTGGGCTTCTCTTCTTCAGCCGCCGCAGAGCCGCCGCCGCCGCTTGCGCCTTCCAAAATCGAGCGGTCAATCTTGCCCGCGCGAATATCTTCGACGAATTCTTCAAAGTTAGCCTTGACGATAGTGACGGACGGACCGTAGATAACTTGGATAGCGTTGCCCTTAATGACGACGCCGCCCGCGCCCGTGGACTTCAAGATACCTTCGTTGACTTTGGAGCCGTCGACGAGGGTCAAGCGCAGACGCGTTGCGCAGCAGTCAATTTCGGTGACGTTATCCACGCCGCCGACACCCGTAAGAATCGTCGCAGATTTTTGCTGGTCAGGAGTGAGACTCGCAAGAGCCGCGGAACCTGCGCCGCCGCCTGCCACGCCGACACCCGTTGCTTTTTGATAATCGGCTTTGGACATCATCTTGATTTCTTCGTCGTCAGCCTCACGACCCGGCGTCTTCAAATCCCATTTCAGAATGAAAAACTTAAACGTGACGAAGTAGAGGACGGCGTAGACCGCGAAGACCGGCAACATCATCATCCAGTTGGTCTTGGCTTGCCCGGGCAGGACGCCGTAGAGGATAAAGTCAATCAAGCCGTCGGAGAAGGTGGTGCCCATTGCGATTCCGAGAATGTGGCACGTCGCGAAGGAAAGACCCGCGTAGAAAACGTGAATCATGAAAAGTTCTTTCGCGAGGAAAAGGAACGTGAATTCGATAGGCTCGGTGATACCCGTGAGGAATGAAGTTAAGCCGACCGAGAAGAGCAGGGAGCCCGCCGCTTTTTTCTTTTCGGGACGAGCGCAGGTGTACATGGCGAACGCCGCCGCAGGAAGACCCGCCATCATGAACGGGAACTTGCCCATGAGGAAGCGTGCCGCGTCAACCGAGAAATGCTCGGTGTTGGGCGAGGCAAGTTCTGCGAAGAAAATATTCTGCGCGCCCATGACGGTTTGTCCGTCGATAACCGCCGTGCCGCCGAGACCCGTCTGCCAGAACGGCAGATAGAAAATGTGGTGCAAGCCGAACGGAATCAGCGCACGTTCACAGCAACCGAAGAAGAATGTTCCGAAGTAGCCCGCCGCCTGAACGACGCCGCCGAGTGCGAAGATACCGTTTTGAATGAACGGCCAAACGAAATACATGATAACGCCCGTCACGATGCCGAAAATCATACAAACAATCGGGACAAAGCGCGTGCCGCCGAAGAACGAGAACGCCGCCGGCAGTTGCATCTTGTAGTAACGGTTACAAAGTTCAGCCGCGACCAAACCCGTAACGATACCCGCGAAAACGCCCATTTGCAACGTGGTGATACCAAGCACGGACGTTATCGCACCTTCCTTGACGCTCTCATCAATCGAGCCGTCGGCATGAATCGAGCCGTCGAGTCCAAGGAAAACGTGAATCGTCGTGAGCATAACCAGATAAAAAATTGCTGCGCCAAGGACGGCGATACCTTTTTCTTTTTTCGCCATGCCCAAAGCAACCGCCAACGCGAAGATCAACGGCAGGTTGCCGAAGATTGCGCCGCCGACGTTTGACAAAATCAGCATGAAGCTGAACAGTCCGCCGCCGGGGTGAAGTACACTTTCCAGACCGTATGCCGCGATTGTCGTCGGGTTTGAGAACGACGCACCGATACCCAACAAGACGCCCGCGAACGGCAATACGGCAATCGGCAGGAACAGCGACTTACCGATCTGTTGCGCTACGGCAAATGCCGAAGAGCCTCCTTCACTCATGTTATAACCTCCTTGCCAGTGCAAAAAATTACTCCCGATGAAACTTCTCCTTCCCGTTGTATTCTATTGGAGTCGGGATAAAACCGCCCCTTGCTCGCAAAAGGAGGACGCTTTCGCTGAAGCCTCCTCCTTGCAAGATATTTTCAAAATCATACACGACGACGCGGCGTTTGTCTACCGATTGGGGCAAGTTATTTTTCGGACTTGCAACGATAGCTGACGATTTGCCCAACCTTCTGCACCTCATAGAGCTTCGGGAAGGCGCAGACAAATTTTTGCAGGGTGCCGTGCCCCGAATCTTTGATGCTGAGTTTTTTTTGCAGAATGGCGGCACCCGCTCGGCTCAATTGAGCGAAGCCTCTGTCGTCGCCGTAAGTCTCGGCGGTCTCGCGCAAGACGCTATGCACCTGTCCCAAACCGTCGGCGGGCTTTTTGGCATCGACTGCGCGGCAACGAATGAAAATTTTCTGCTCGTCCCTGTGCAATTCGTAAACGTCGGGGAATGCCTCGATGAACCGTTGAAGTGAACCGAAGCCCAAGTCTTGAACAGCGAAGCCGAGATTTTTCCTGACGATATAACTGCCGACCGAACACAGATTTGCAAAGCCCGTGCCGTCCGCATGAAGTGATGTAGCCTCGTGCAGGGCGCAATGCATTTGGCGGAGCTTGTCGCCGTCAACGACGGGTACAGCCTTGCGTTCGGTCGTTCGGCAACGATAGGTGAAGCGTTGACCGTTTTCGTCCTGGCGAGTTTCGTACAGCTTCGGATAGGCGGCGATGAAATCTTTCAGTTGCCCGTAGCCGAAGTCGTGAACGGTGAAGCTGAAATTTTTCTTGCGCACGTCTTGCCTGGCGTGATTTAGCGACGAGAAACCCTCGGCGTTGCCGTGAAGATCGGCAGACTCGTGCAGGGCGTCGTGCATCTGCTGAATCTTTTTATCGCGCTCGCTCTGTAGCTTTCGTTCCTCTAAGGAAATGACCTTGGGGTTTGTCTTGACGGGCGGCTCAACAGATTCTACCTGGTCGAACAGCGACATCTGCACGGAAGATTTTTTTGCGGGCGCGTGAGAAGTTTTTTCCTCGGCTATCGGCGCAACGGGCTTGCTCTCCGTCAGCGTGTTGAGCTCGATGAACTCATTGCAGGCGGCGCGGAAGGCGTTGGAGGCGTTGGCATTGCCAAGACCGATGATGTTCTTGTCGCCCTCGCGCAAGCGGATGACCAGCGGCGTAAAATCGCTGTCGTTGGAAACTATCGCGAAGACTTCCACCTTGCCTTCGTGAAGCACGTCCATAGCGTCAATCGTCAGGGACATATCGGTTGCGTTCTTGCCCGTGGTGAAGTCGGGCTGTTGCACGGCACGCAAGGAATAGTTCAAGATGGCGTCGTTCCAGCCGCGCAGGGTGAGCTTTTCCCAGTTGCCGTAAATTCGGCGGATAGAAAGTTCCCCGCGGCTTGAAAGCATCTCGATAATCTGCTTGCCGTATTTGGGTGATACGTTGTCTGCGTCGATGAAGAGCGCGATTTTTTTCGTCGTCATTGCTGAAACCTCGAAGTCAATAGCATTCCAAGGCACGAATGGCACCGAACTGAATGAACTCGCTTGCCGAAACGGGGTCGCCTTCGATTATGGCGAACTCGATGGTTGGGATATTCTCCGCGGCGATTTGGATACGCTCTGCGCCGTATTCCTCCTTGACTTTTTTCCACAGGTTTTTGCGGGAAGTCTTGTTGTCTTTGTACACGGCGTTGTTATAGAAAATATTCATGGACGCTTCGCTCTTGTCGGCGTCGCAGTTGAAGAAGACGAACACTTTGCCGGGTTTTGCCATAAATAAAATCTCCTTTCGATTATTTCGGGCACCGCGGGAATTATAACCAATCTCGTGTCGTTTCGCAATGAAAAGTTTTTCGGCGACATTGACTTGAAGTTGGCGCGAAGGTTTATATTGGGCGCGGTATCGGGATTATCAATCAAGGAGGTCATCTCATGAAGGAAGTTGTTGTACTGGTCGGCACGGGCTCAATCGGTCAGGCTTGCGCTCGCAGGGTCGGCGCGGGCAAACACGTCGTGCTCGGCGATTTACATCAAGAGGCAGCTGACGCGGCGTCAAAAATTTTTGACGGCGCAGGTTTTGAAACTTCAACCATCGCTGTGGATATTTCAAACCGCGAATCAATTTTGAAACTCGTCGAACACGCAAAAAATTTCGGCGCGGTGAAAAATTTAATCTGCGCGGCGGGAGTGAGTCCTTCGCAAGCACCGGTCGAAAAAATTTTGCAAGTCGACCTGTACGGCACAGCGGTTTTGCTGGAAGAATTCGGCAAAATCATCGCGGACGGCGGTTCGGGTGTGGTAATCTCGTCGCAATCGGGTCACAGGCTCGGCGCATTGACGGAGGAGCAAAATTTTCAACTCGCCACGACGCCGACCGAAGAGCTTTTGAATTTGCCGTTCCTCAAGACGATAACCGACACGCTCAAAGCCTACCAATATTCCAAACGGTGCAACGTGTTGCGTGTTGCCGGTCAAGCGACGCCTTGGGGCAAACGCGGCGCGACTATTAACTCAATCAGTCCGGGCATAATCATCACGCCACTTGCCGCCGACGAACTCAAAGGTCCTCGCGGCGAAGGTTATCGCAAGATGTTGGAAGCGTCACCCGCAAAAAGAGCCGGTACTCCCGACGAAGTGGGCGACCTCGCCGAATTCCTCATGAGCAGCCGCGGGCGGTTCATCAGCGGCGCGGACTTCCTCATTGACGGCGGAACGACCGCTTCCTATTGGTTCGGCGACTTGCAATATCTCAAGACGACTCATTGAGGAGGAATTATCATGGACATCACTCGGCGCAATTTACTCAAGCTGGCGGGCATCGCGGCAGTCAGTGCTACAGTCGGTCAATTCGACACGGCGCATGCCGCGGCAAAAGTTCCCAAGCTCAAAGCCGCGCCCGTCGTCGGCAGCAAGAACGTCACGGGCACGAAATACACGGGCTCGGCGGCTAAGGTCTACTTCACCGACAAGCTCGACGCCGCACACCTCATCAAGCTCTACGACATCATAAGCGGAGAAATTTTCGGCAAGGTCGGCATTAAGCTCCACACGGGCGAACCACACGGTCCGAACATCTTGCCGCGGGACTGGGTGCAAAAGTTTCAGGCGCACATCCCCAACAGCAACATCATCGAGACGAACACGATGTATGACGGCGCACGCTACACCACCGAAGGTCACCGCGAGACGCTCAAGGTCAACGGCTGGACGTTCTGCCCCGTCGACATCATGGACGAGGACGGCTCGGTCAATCTGCCCGTCAACGGCGGCAAACACCTTAGCGAAGTGGCAATGGGCGCGCACCTCGTCGATTATGATTCGGTCGTCGTTTTGACACACTTCAAGGGGCACGCAATGGGCGGCTTCGGCGGCTCGTTGAAGAACATTGCAATCGGCATGGCAAGCGGGCAACTGGGCAAGCGGCAAGTCCACGGCTACACCCTGCCCGAAATGCCGCCGCCCGGTCCCGCGTGGTTTGACGGCGTGAGCATGCCCCTGCAAGGAAAATTCATGGAGCTTATGGCAGACAGCGGCAAGGCGACCTGCGATCACTTCGGCAAGCGAATCGTCTTCCTCAACGTGATGCGGCGCATGAGTGTCGACTGCGACTGCGCGGGAACCTCAGCGAAGGAACCGACGATGAAGGACGTTGGGATTCTCGCCTCGACTGATATCCTTGCGATTGACCAGGCGTGCTGTGATTTCGTTTACTCTGCCGCGGACAGCTCCGACCTTCGCGAACGCATAGAAAGCCGCAACGGTCTGCACCAGCTGCAGGCAATGCGCGAATTGAACATGGGCAACCCGCAATACGAACTGATTGGAGTTGATTGACGTGAAGAAAATTTTTCTGCTCTTGCTGATGATTTTGACGGTGAGCGGTTGCGGCGGCGCGTCGCAGGAAAAAACTTCAACTGCGCCCGAAAAAAATCAGCCGACCACTCAAGCTCGGTCCGCTGATAAAAAAATTCTCGTCGTGTATTTTTCGCGCACGGGTGAAGAATACAACGTCGGCAACATCACGACGGGCAACACCGCCATCGTCGCCGACATCATCGCAAAGAAACTCGGCGCGGACACGTTTGAAGTCAAAGCCGCCACGCCTTACCCCGACGCCTACGAAGCTTGCACCGAGCTTGCCAAGCGCGAACTCGAATCCAACGCCCGCCCCGCCTTCGCGAAAAACATCGACAGCTTTGCGCAATACGATACGATTTTCGTCGGCTATCCAATCTGGTGGGGAGCTGTGCCGCGCGTGATGATGACGTTCCTTGAAGCCAACGCCTTGAGCGGCAAGACAATCGTCCCGTTCTGCACGCACGGAGGCAGCGGGCTCTCCGGCACCGAACGCGAAATTGCCGACGCCTGCCCGAACGCAAAAGTTTTGTCGGGGCTGGCGATTGTCGGCAAGCAGTGCCAAAATGATCCCGCCGCCGTCGAAAGTGAAGTTGCCGACTGGTTGAAGGGTCTGGGCTACTGATTCACTTGCCGATACAAAACTTGCTGAATATCTCGTTGAGCACGTCCTCGGCGACGCTCTCGCCCGTCAGCTCACTCAAACATTCCAACGCGGCGTGCAGGTCAATCGACACGAAATCCAAGCCGATGTTGAGCTTGACGGTCTGTCGGGCGGCGTGCAAATGATTGACGGCGCGGCGGAGCAAATCAGCCTCGCGTTCGTCGCGGACGAAACTCATATCGAAATCAATCTTGCCGACGCGTTGAGCGATTGCCGTCAACAATTCGTCGGTACCTGCCCCGCTTTTGAGCGACAGTTCAAGCACGCGCTCGGCGGGAATTTTTTTTGCCAAAGTCGCGGCGTCGGTGACGGGCGGCAGGTCGGTCTTCGTCAACACAATCAGCGCGGGGCGATTCGTCAGCATGCGGAAAATTTCTTCGTCCTCGTCGTCGAGTGGTCTTGATCCGTCGAACAGCGCAAGGATCAGCTCGGCGCGCTCGGCACTGTCTTTGGCGCGGGCAATGCCGATTTGCTCGACGGCGTCCGATGAATTGCGAATGCCGGCCGTGTCGATGATCTTGAGCGGGATGCCGCCGACTGAAACGAACTCTTCAATCTGGTCGCGGGTGGTGCCTGGCACGTCGGTGACGATGGCGCGTTCAGCTTTGGCGAAGAAGTTCAACAGGCTGGACTTGCCGACGTTTGGTTTGCCGATGATTGCAGTCTCCAGCCCCTCGCGCAGAATTTTTCCCGCGGACTGATTGTCGAGCAGGGCGTTGAGCTTTTGAATCTGCGCGGCGATGTTCGCGTCGACTTCGGAGAGAATCACGGCGTCGATGTCGTCTTCGGGGAAGTCGATTGCGGCTTCGATGTGCGCGGCGGAATTGAGCAGGGCTTGTCGAATTTGGCGGACGGTCTCGGAAGTTTTGCCCGCCAACTGATTTTGCGCGACGTTCAACGCGGCAGACGTCTTCGCCTGAATCACGTCGAGCACGGCTTGCGCCTGCGTCAGGTCGATTCGTCCGTTGAGGAAGGCGCGTTTGGTGAATTCGCCTCTTTCGGCAGGACGAGCCCCCGCCTGATACGTGAGCCGCAAAACTTCACGCAGGGCGACGCTGCCGCCGTGACATTGCAGTTCGACGACGTCCTCGCGTGTGTAAGACTTTGGCGCACGCATCACCAGAGCAATCGCCTCGTCAACGACGACGCCCGAAAAATTTTTCACATGCCCGAAGACAAATCGTCCGCCGGAAATTTTCGTCAGCGGTCGGTCAAAAATTTTTTCTGCCACGGCAACGGCGTCCGCCCCGCTCAATCGCACGACACCAATCGCGCCGATGCCGGGCGCAGTCGCTATGGCACTGATGGTCTCTTCCACGTCAATCACCCCAAAAAAATTCCCGCCAACCTTTCGTCGACGGGCTGAAAAATTTTCAACGGTCTATCTCTTGCCGCGCTTGACGGGCGTGACGATGACGTAGCGATAGGGCTCCTCGCCGCTGCTGTGAGTCTCGACGCGGTCGTTGTCTTGCAAGGCGGTGTGAATGATTTTGCGTTCGTGGCGATTCATGGGCTCAAGGCGCACGTCGCGGCGGGTCTTGATTGCGCGTTCGGCGACGCCGCGGGCGAGCTTGATGAGCGCGTCTTCGCGGCGGCGGCGATAGCCTTCAACGTCAATGATGAAATGAACTTTCGCGTCTGTCGCACGATTGACCGACAGATTCAGCAGGTACTGCAGAGCGTCGAGAGCCTGACCGCGTTTGCCGATGAGCACGCCGAGATTTTTGCCGACGAGGTCTAACAGATAGGTGTCGTCGTTTTCTTCGGTGACGTTGATTGTGACTTCCAGATCCATCGTGGCGAAGACGTTCTGCAGAAAATTTTTCGCCGCGGCAATGATTCGGTCGTGGTCGGGAAGTTCAGGTTCGCCAACGGTTTCAGCGACAGGCTCAACGGTTTCAGCGACAGGTTCGACGGTTTCAACGACAGGCTCGACGGTTTCAGCGACGGGCTCAACGGTTTCAGCGACAGGTTCGACGGTTTCGGCGACGGGCTCAACGGCTTCGGCGACAGGTTCGACGGTTTCAGCGACGGGTTCAGGAATTTTTACCGTGGCGCGAATTTTGGCGGGTGTCTCGCCGAGCAAGCCGAACAGCCTTTTCGAGGGCGTCTCCAAAACTTCAACGGCAAGTTCGCTCACGTCCACGCCGAGTTTGACGGCGGCAGCTTGGATCGCCTCTTCGACGGTCTTGCCGGTAATTTCAATCACATTCGCCATTTAAGCAGCCTCCTTGTCAGAGTCGCCTTGCCTGTTCGTCCACCATTGCTGAACGATCTGCACGACGTTCATCGTCACCCAATAGAGCACCAGCCCCGCGGGGAATTGCAAACTTATCCAGCCGATAAAGATCGGCATGATAACCATCATAATTTTCATCTGCTGATTCTGGTCGGAAGTGGTCATCATCTTTTGCTGAAGGAAGGTCGTCGCCGCAGACAGGAACGGCAAAGCATACGTCGGGTCAGGTTCGGAAAGACTCGGCAACCACGCAAACGAGGGCGGTGCTCCGCCGTAATCGAAACTGAACAGCGTGTAATACATCCCCATCAGAATCGGCATCTGTATCAGCATGGGCAGGCAACCCGACATCGGATTTGCGCCTTCCTTCTGATAGAGCTCCATCAGCTTCTGTTGCATGAGGCGCGGGTTGTCCTTGTACTTTTCCTGCAACTTCTTCATCTGCGGCTGAATGCGTTGCATCGCCTTCATGGATTGAAGTTGCTTCTTCGTCAGCGGGTAGACCAAAATTTTTATCAGTATGGTCAACAGGATTATCGCCAAGCCGTAGCTAGGCACGCCGAGCGTTTGCGTCACCGAATAGAGCGCGGCAAGCACCGCGGTCATCACATATTCTATCGGCGCAAAGATGCTGCTAAAGATTCCGGGGTCGCCCAAAAAATCACGTCCTTCAATCAGGGAACGGGGTCGTAGCCGCCTTTGCAAAGCGGGTTGCAACGCACGATTCGTTTGACCGTCAACCAGCCGCCGCGTGCCCAGCCGTATTTGGTCAGAGCTTCCACGGCATAGGCAGAGCACGTCGGCACGAATCGGCAACAAGGGCTTTTGAGCGGCGACAACCACCGTCGATAAAATTTCACCAAAGCTATCAAAAAACTCGTCACGGCTTGAGCAATCCGGCACGCCTGCACAAATCGCGGAAGGCGCGTTCGGCGTCGGCATACTTAGCATTGACCAGGAACTTGCGCCCGACGAGAATCATCGCGCAATCGCGGCGCAGAGAATTTTTGTTGAGGCGATAGACCTCGCGCATGAGCCGACGGACACGGTTGCGAACGACCGCCCCGCCGAGTTTTTTGCCCGCCGCAAAGCCGACCTTGCCCGCGTGGTTTTCGTCGTTGACGATTAGCAAAACCAGCGCGTGGTTGGCGAATGAGCGGCCGCGGTTGTGCACCGCGTTGAAGTTTTTGCCGCGCAAAATTTCCGTCTTGCTCAACGTAAACATCTGAATCCTCCGCACGCCGTTAAAGCGAAAAAAAAGGCCACCTCGATTAGTGACCTGCCGCACCTTTAAGCCGTGAGCACTTTTCTGCCACGCTGACGGCGTCTTTTGATGACAAGTCGCCCGCCTTTGGTTTTCATGCGTTCACGGAAGCCGTGCGTTTTTTTGCGCCAATGTGTATTCGGTTGAAACGTTCTTTTCACGCCCCGCCACCTCCTCAACGAAAATTTTCAGCAATAACACCGCCGATTATAGACGAGCGTTTTTTTCGTGTCAAGTAAATTCAGCTCACGAAGACGGGCGGCGTATAAAAATCCGTCTGCAACGGACGCGGCGCGGTGAACAGCAATTGACGCAGGTCTGTCGCCGTCACGTCCGCGAGCAAAATTTTTTGGTACGGCTGAAGTTGTCGTCGGCGTTCGGATAGATCGCGGCGGTTCAAATGTTTGGTGAGCTTGGTGACGACGGGTGCGGAAATTTTCTTCAGCAGGGAGCGTCCGCGTTCGTTGAATGCCAAAACTCGTGCGCAAGTTTCGGCGTCGGCTTCGGCAATCATTTCGGCGGAGACATTGAGCAACGTGAACAGCAACAGGCGGCGAATTCGTGCGGCGGTGTATCGACGGGCGGTGAGCGTGTCGATGAGTTGCGCGAAATTTTTTGCCGACGATGCGTTCATCAGCCGATGTTCAAGCCCTTCGGTCATGCCGAAAATTTTTCGCAGGTCTGCCGCCCGTGACGTCAACAGCTTCACCATGAGCGGCCGCAACAAAAATTCTTCGTCGACGAAACCCGCTGACGCTTCGTCACGCAGAGCCGCCAAAGTCGCGGCGGACACGCACGCCGAAATTTTTTCCCACGGCGGGAATTTTTCACGGACTGCCGAGCGGATTGCCGACGCGCTGGAAATTTCCCGCAACGTCAAATCGTCGTAGGCTCCGACTCGTTCGATGAGCAGCGGCGAAATTTTTTTCGGCAGGGCACGCAGATATTCCACGGCGAGGATTGTGTTGGGCAGGCGCAAAATTTTTTCGTCGATGCCCGTGACGTTCGCCAAGATGTTTGTGACTGCCGCCGCGTACGATGTGCCGACCGACATGAGCCGCCGCAGTTCCTGCGCGAAAAATTTTTCGTCGAACGCCGCCGCCGCCCTCCGCAACGTCGCAAGGTCTGCCAGCTCCGCGCCGAATGCCAACGTATCGATGACGCCGAGGCTTGCCAGCAATCTGATGCCGCCGCGAGCGAAGTCTTGCGCACTCCTGACCGCCGCCACGAACGGCAACTCCAAAACCAAATCCACGCCGCCGAGAATTGCCAGCCGTGCCCGCGTCCATTTGTCGAGGATTGTCGGCGAACCGCGTTGCGTGAAACTGCCGCTCATCACCGCCACGATTGGTTCGCCCGAAAATTTTTTCACCGCCGCCAGCTGATGAGCGTGCCCCGCGTGGAACGGATTGTACTCCGCGATTATCCCGACCGCCAACGCCGTCGCCTCCGTTTCAGCTAAAATTCTTGCAAGAAATTCTCAGATGGTATATACTTCGCGGCAGTGAAAGCTACATGAAAAAAATCTGCAGAGGTGAACGTTTTGGTATCACGTGCGAAAAAATTTTTGGCGGCGGCAATTGTCGGCGCGTTTGCAATTTCCATGCCCGCGGCGGCGGACGCTGCCATCAAGAGGATTCACGACCCGAAGGTTGCGACCAAGACCGTTGAGCGAAAACTTCCGACGCTGCGTGAACGCGTGGAAGAGACGATGAGCAAGTTTAAGCCCGCCGAGGAAGTTCAGGACTTCGACGCCATTGACGGGACGCAAAGTTTCTTCGTGCCCGAAACCGTTTCCACGTCCGACACGTCGATTATCGGCACGCCGCTGGCGACTCAGCAGCAGTGCGTTAAATATCTCCTGCGCAACAATCCGCATCCGAACTTGAGCGTTTCTGCCGAAGAGATCGTCGCCTACTATTACGAGGAGGGTCGCCGCGAAGGAATTCGTCCCGACGTGGCGTTTGCGCAGGCTCTCAAGGAAACGGGCTTCTTCCGTTACGGCGGGGACGTCGTGCCCGAACAGAACAATTATTGCGGGCTCGGCACAACCGGCGGCGGCGTCCGCGGAGCATACTTCGCCACGGCGCAACTCGGTGTTCGTGCGCACATTCAGCACCTGCTGTCATATACTTCCACCCGCCAACCCTCAACCCCCGTCGTCGACCCGCGCTATGGTCTCGTCCGTCAAACTTACGGCTCGCGCACGCTCGGCACTTGGCAAGATTTGAACGGACGCTGGGCAGTTCCGGGCAGATATTACGGGCAAGAGATTCTGTCCATGTTCAGAGACATTTTGATCCAGTAAGGTATTTGACGAGCGGTCTATCTTCAACTGCTCGGTGTCGGTAAAAATTTTCCGTGGTGATTCCTATGTCAGAAAACAAAATGCAGCGCGGCTTGAAGAACCGTCACCTGCAAATGATTGCGCTGGGCACCGCCGTCGGCACGGGTCTTTTCTATGGCTCGACCGCGACGATTGCGCTGGCAGGTCCCGCCGTATCGTTGAGCTATCTCATCGGCGGGATAATTATTTTCCTCATCGTGCGTATGCTCGGCGAGATGAGCGTCGAAGAACCCGTCAGCGGCTCGTTCAGCTATTACGCTTCGAAGTATTGGGGCAAGTTCCCCGGTTTCCTTGCGGGCTGGAACTATTGGTTCCTGTATATCCTCGTGAGCATGGCGGAGCTGTCGGCAGTGTCAATCTATCTGGGCTATTGGTTCCCCGACCTGCCCAAATGGATAGGCGTGCTGGCGTGCCTGGTCATCATCACCGCCGTCAATCTCGTCACCGTCAGCGCGTACGGCGAAATCGAATTCTGGATGGCGGGCATAAAAATTTCCGCGATAATCGGAATGATTCTTATCGGCTCGTATTACATCGCCACGAACCCCAACCCGTTCCCGATGAATTTCCATTACCTTTGGGATCACGGCGGCTTCTTCCCTAACGGCGTGGAAGGAATGCTCATGTCGCTGGCGCCCGTGCTGTTCAGCTTCGGCGGCATTGAACTGATCGGCATCACCGCGGGCGAGGCGCAGAATCCCGAAAAGACCATTCCCCGCGCCGTCAACCAAGTTATCTACCGCATACTGATCTTCTACGTCGGCACCATGATTGTGCTGATGTCGCTGTGGCCGTGGAATATGGTCGGCAAAGAGGCGAGCCCCTTCGTGCAGATTTTCGAGGGCGCGGGCTTCCCTGCGACGGCGAGCATTTTGAACTTCGTGGTGCTCACGGCGGCGGTCAGCGTCTACAACTCGGCAATCTATTCCAATTCGCGCATGCTGTTCGGTTTGGCAAAGAGCGGCAACGCTCCGAAGTTCTTCGAGAAACTTTCAGCGCGCGGCGTCCCCGTCAACGGCATCCTCGTCTCCTCGGCGATAACGCTATTGGCGGCGGTCTTGAACGCCGTGTTGCCCGACGAAGCGTTCATGTATATGATGGCAATCGTCACGGGCGCGGTCGTCATCAGCTGGGCAATGATCGTCCTGACGCATATCAAGTTCCGTCAACACTGCGCAAAGGACGGCATCGTCCCCAAGTTCAAGGCGTTGCTGTATCCCGCGGCGAATTATTTTTGTCTGGCGTTCCTGGCAATGATTCTGGTCATCATGGCTTTGATGGACGAGATGCGCCCGGCGGTAATCGTTATGCCCCTTTGGATTTTGGCGATATGGATTTTCTATCGGTCAAAAAGAAGGTGACGTTATGCAATTGACACGCGACGAGCAAAAAGTTTTGGACAGCGTCTACGGGCGACAGGTCGGCGGCTTGGACGGCTATAACCCCAACAAACTTGACGCGGTGCTTGAGCTGAACGAACACGAGCAAAAATTTTTCGCGGGCAAGAATTTCGTGTCGGCTCACTTCTTCGCGCAGACGCTCTACAAAGTTCGCGGCAACATCAGCCCGATAACATTCAACCGCGCCGTCAATCGCCTGCTCAACGAAACGGACAACCTTCGCGCAAATTTCTGCAACGTCGGCACGCGCACGCTCAAAGTCATTTGCCCCGCCGAGAACGTCAAAGCCGAAGTCATCTTCCGCAACCTGACGCAGATCGACCCCGACGACCTCAACGACGAGTTCCGCAAGATTTTGGCGGCAGACATGCGCCGCGACGTCGATATCCGCCACGCCCCGCTGATTCGGTTCGCGGTCTACAGGACGGGCGACGACGAGTTTGCCGTGCTCATCACCGCCGCGCAGATTGTTGCCGATAGCTTCGACGTTGCAAAGTTTTTCGCGAACGTCACGGGCACGAGCTTTCAAGCCGCGCCGAAAATTTCCGACGACCTGTCGCCGAATAATCAAGACGCCATCCGCGACTATTGGGCGAAGGTTCTTGATCATGCGCCGAGAGCCGCCTCGTTGCCCTTCGAGAGCGCGAGCGTCGGCACGTATCGGCAGAAGGCATTCCACACGACCATTGACGTCGATATCTTGAGCGACCTGCGTCGGCGTGCGCAATCCAACCGCGTGATGTTGACGGCGATTCTGCAGAGCGCGTGGGGCTTCATGTTGCAACTGACCAACCGCCGCCGCGACGTACTGTTCTGCCAGATACTTTCCGCCGACGACGCGACGCTCAACGTCATTCCCGTGCGCGTCATAAGCGACAACGATCAAACCGTCGAACAGACCGTCCGCAAACAATTTCGCCAGCTCGTCGTGTCACAGCCATACAGCCGCGTCGATTGGACGACCCTGGGTGATCTTTCGGGCGGCAGAAAACTTTTCGACCACTTCCTGAGCTTCAAGGAGTTTCAGTCCGCCGAGCTCAATTACGTCGCCGCCGAAGCCTCCGAACGCGGCACTGTCGTCGCGAAAAATTCTTGGGACGCTCGCGGCATGAAACTCGGCGCGTACTTCCGCTACTCCGAAAAAAATTTGTCAATCGGCTTCCTGTACGATGAGCGGCAATTTCGCACGCGCGGCGTTGAACGTTTGTGCGAGCTGTACGGATTGATTCTGCGGCAGATGTTGAGCGACTGGAACGCAAAATTTACCGACTTCATGTCGCGGCTGGGCAAGCGCGTCGATTTGCTTGAGGACGACGAAAAAATTTCCCGCGAGGACGAACGCCTGAGGATTCGCGATTTCCTGTCGCAGTTGCCGATTCTGCAGGGACGCTTTGCAGGGACGATTGAACTGTTCGAAAACCAAGCCGAGCTCCTCACGCTCTACGAAGGCGACAGAATTTCCGGCGACGCGCTCAAAAAATTTTTCGTCTTCGTCGTCGACGGCAAACTCGTTCGCAATGCTGACACGGGCGACGGCTGGTACGACCCGCTTGATGTCGTCGGCAAGAACGCGTTCATCAACCCCGCGAACTTTTTGGCGCGGCAAAGGCTCACGCTTTCGGCGGAAGTCCTCACCGAGCGGGCGGAGCTGTTGACGATACCCCGCGACGTTTTGACCGACGCCTTGCGAAAAAATTCCGAGGTCGCCGAGTCGCTGATGACGTACGCGCTTGAGCAGATGGAACGCTATCAATTGCTCTGGTTGCAGTCGTGACGGTGTCTGTCATTGCGTCAGTGTCTGCTCACTGCGTTTGCGTTTGAATCTACTTTCTTTTGCGGGTCCAAAAGAAAGTAGCAAAGAAAAGGACCTCCGAGCCGGCAACGACGCATCACGTCGTCGTATGCCGGCGACCGCCCATCCTTGGGCGGTCGTGTTGTCAGCTGATTCAACAGGTGACGATTGTCGGCGACATAACGAAAAACACCGAGGCAACCGCTTCGGTGTTTTAATTTGCAATTTTGGTGGAGACGAGGGGGATCGAACCCCTGACCTCTTGAATGCCATTCAAGCGCTCTCCCAGCTGAGCTACGCCCCCAACGCGGGCTATGTTAAACCATTTGCCGCAGGTTGTCAAGAATTTTTTTCGGCGTCAATCGATTTCAATCAGCTCGTATTGCGGATTGCCCATGAGCTTTTCAGCCATTGCGCTGAGCTGACGCAGACCGTGACGAGATTCAATGCGTTCCTTCATGTCGTGGCTGTCGGCGGCGGCGTAGATCATATCGGCGCACGCCTGGTCGACGGCGAGGATGTCGGTCGAGACGGCGATGCCGATGTCCTTCATTGTCGGCTCGGCGGCAGTGACGCCCGCGCAGTCGCAGTCAACGCTGATTCGGCGCATGACGTTGATGAAGACGATGTGCTTGCCGAAGTAGTCGCAGGTCGCCTTCGCGCTGTCAGCCATAAGCTCCATGAAATATTCTTTGTCGGGCCATTCAAGATAATTGGCGGGGACGTTGTCGGGGTCGACGCCGTGAACTTGCGCCTTGCCCAGGTGACCCGACGCGTTGCCGATGCCGATGTTTTTCATTGAGCCGCCGAAGCCGCCCATTGCGTGCCCCTTGAAGTGCGTCAGAACAATCAGCGAATCATAATCGACGAGATGTGCGCCCATTGCCACTTCCTTGAGATGGAAGCCGTTGTTGACGGGCAGATTGACGGTTTTGTCGTCCTCGTCCATGATGTCGACGGGGCAGAACGTCCAGCCGTTGACCTTGAGCGTCTCGCGGTGACCTTCGGTGGTGTAGCGGTCGCCTTCATAAAGCGTGTTGCATTCGACGATTGCCGAGTTGGGAACCTGAGCTTGGAACTCACGAACCATATCCCGCGGCAAAATGTTCGGACCATGCTTCTCGCCGGTGTGCAGCTTGATGGCAACCTTGCCGTAGATGCTCTCGTTGATGAGCTTGTAAAGCTTAATCAGGTGCGCGGCGTCGATGGTGCGCGTGAAATAAACTTTCGCCGCGGTGCCCGTGTAGTTGGTGCCGGTGACGTTGCGGCTGCCGACGACGGGTGCTTGTATCGCCATAAAAATTCCTCCTATCCCCGCGCAGGGGTTGTTGTCACTCAGATATTAGCCGCTGGAGTTTGCTCTAGTCAAGAAAATTTTTGCCACGCCCCGACGCGTCGGCTATAATGGAAAAAATTTTTCGAGGGGAGTCGACATCGTGACGAAGATTTTAACGGGCGTACGGATATCCGAGGACATTGCCGAGCTTTTTGACGGCGGCAAAAAAAATTTCACCGAGCGGCTGAAAAGTTTCCTACTCAACTGCGACAGCGAACGGGCGGGGCTTGACGCTTACGACGAAAATATTTTGTTCGACCCCAACCGCGGGCATTGGGACTTGTGGGACATCGACCGAGGCGGCGGCGAGGAGGTTGCCTTGGACGAAAATTTTGTCGCGCGCAATCCTGCCGACGACGTTTCCACCGGCATCGTCGCCATAGACTTCGGCACGAGCCGCACCGTCGTCGTCTATGAGAACGAACATTCGCAGATCATTCCGTTGCAGGTGGGCAGCGGCTCTTATCGCGGCGGAATAAATTTTTCTGCCAACTACGAAAACCCGACCGTCATTCAGTTCATCGACATCGAAAGTTTTTTGACGGCTTACTATTGGCGCGAGGGCAGACCCTTCACGCGCTGGGCGGACGTCAAAGTTTCTCACGCGGCGTTCGACAACCTGACTGCCGGCGGCTCCGAAAAGTTTTACTCGTTCCTGACCGACCTGAAGTATTGGTGCGGATCGAAGATGCAGTTCATGTTGCGCGACGAGAAAAAATTTATCACGCAGCTTGCGCCGTTCGATGAGCTTGCCGAAGACGAGATCAACCCGCTGGAAATTTACGCGTACTATCTGGGGCTGTTCATCAACAACATGCAACAGGAGCGGCACGTCTTCCTGAACTACATCCTGTCGTTTCCCGTGACGTATGAGCGAGCCATCCGCGAGAAAATGCGCCGGTGCTTCGAACGCGGGCTGAAGAAGTCTCTGCCGACGGCTCTGCTGTCGAACGAAGCGGCGATGAAAAAATTTTCCGTGCGCGAGGGTGCAAGCGAGGCTGCGGCTTACGCGATAACCGCGCTGCTTGAATACGGCTTTGACCCCGCGGGCGAGGAAGAAAATTATTACGCGGTGTTCGACTTCGGCGGCGGCACCACGGATTTTGATTTCGGTTTCCTGCGCGAATCCTCCAACGACCGCTACGACTATCTGCTGGTGCATTTCGGCGAGAACGGCGACAGAACTTTGGGCGGAGAAAATCTCTTGAAGCTCCTGGCGTTCGAGCTGTTCAAGGCGAATCAAGACGCTCTGCTCAACGTCGAGGGCGGCAAGATTCCTTTCACGTGGGCGGCGGACAAAATCAACTTCGCGGGCTCCGAGGCGTTGATTAAAGATTCGCAGGAAGCTCACGCCAACATTCACGCGCTGGTTGAGGCACTACGCCCCGTGTGGGAAGCTCCGGCTTCCGAGGCGGCGGCAAAAATTTTGTCGGGCGGCACAATCGAAGTCAACCTTTTCCGCGACGACGGACGCCCCGTAAAAAATTTCCCGCTGAATGTTTCCATCGACCTGCAAGAAATTCTTCGCAACCGAATCCGCGCGGGCATCAAAAATTTTTTCATCTCTATGAAGGAAGCCTTCGACAAGAACAGCAAGAACTCCCTGCGCAAAATCAAATCCCTGCGCGACATCGACGAAGTCTCAATCTTCCTTGCGGGCAACTCGTCAAAATCTCCGCTGGTCAACGAGCTTTTCAACGAGTATCTGACGCCGACCGAAGACACACGCCTTGCCGACGACGAGAATCCGTTCGTCAGCGGCAGACTCAAGCACGGCTACGAGCTCAAGGACGATTACTTCATGCAGGGCGGTAGCATCTATCGTCGCGACGGCAACGGGCTTGAGATTTGGCTCGGCGACATGGACAACGCCAACGACCAGATCGTCTTGAGCGAGACCGTCAAAAAAATTCCCGTCGACCGCGCCAACGAGAAGTCCCCCGCCGATATCCTCTTCGGCTTCACGGGCAAAGCTCCGCGCTTCAAGATTTATCCCGCGCTGGGAACTGATTCTGCTCACGAGATTCAATCGGCACGCGGCGTGGAAATTCGCACCGACATGAGCGCACCCACCGGCAAGACGGGCGTCGCCTTTGGGCTGTTGCTCAGCCGAGCGGGCGGACAGATTCAGACCAAACACATCACGCCCGACCCCGAACGCACTCCCTTCGCCTGTTACGTCGGCCGCAACAAGAAACGCAAGTTCCGCACCGTCATCGACCGCACCACCAAGTTCGACGTGTGGTATCCCTTCATCGACGCCAGCGACAGCTTCGACATCTACTACACCAACCTGCCCGAAGCCGTCTCAAACAACATGAACATCGGCAAGGCAAAGCGCATCACCGTCAACCTGGCCGCGCCCGACGCCGACGCCACCGTTTACATTCGCGCCGTCAAGAGCAACGTCATCGAATACGCCATCGCCCGCGACGAATCCGAAATCACCGACGCCGCCGAGCAAATTGAGCTGGTTTAAAATTTTTTTCGCGGCTTAAAAATTTTTCGCGGCTGTAGTAAAATGACTGCAAGAAAGGGGGCGATACCGTTGGTTGAGATTTTCAAATCGCAGGAGTCGGGGCACCTGGAAAAGCTCACGCTCAAAACTCTGCAGAAGGGCGCGTGGATAAACATCGTGGACCCGACGCCATACGAACTGCGCGAAGTCAGCGCGGCGACGAACGTGGAACCGGACTTCTTGCGCGCGGCACTGGACGAAGAGGAACGCTCTCACCTCGACGTTGAGGACGGCTCCGTTATGATCCTGACGAACGTGCCAATCGTCTACGAAGAGGAAAGTTACGACACGTTGCCGCTGTCCATCATCCTGACGAAACAATACATCATCACCGTTTGCCTGGAAGAAACGCCCGTAGTTTCCAGCTTCAACCAACGCACGGCGCGGCTCTTCCACACCTACAAACGCACGCAGTTCCTGTTCGAGATTCTGTATCGCTCCGCGACGTTTTATCTGCGCTACCTGCGGCAAATAAATAAGCTCTCCGACGAAATCGAAGAGCAACTGCGCCGCTCCATGAAGAATTCGGATATCTTGCGGCTGATGGAATTGCAACGGGGTCTTACGTATTTCAACGCGTCGTTGCGTTCAAATGACGCCGTGTTTGAAAAACTTTTGCGCCTTCGCAACAACCACAGCGTCGACGGAATTCTTGAGATCTACGAAGAGGACGAAGACCTCTTGGAAGACGTCATTATCGAGAATAAACAGGCTCGCGAGATGGTCGAGATGTACAGCCAGATCCTGTCGCAGATGGCGGATATCTTCTCGTCAATCATCTCCAACAACCAGAACATGGTCATGAAGTTTCTTGCGGCAATGACGATTATCATTGCGGTGCCCACGGTCATCGCCAGCTTCTTCGGAATGAACGTTCCCGTGCCCTTAGCGGAGAACAACGCCGGCTTCATCATCGTCATCGCAATTGCGCTTTTGGCGTCGATCTGCGCGGCGATAATTTTCTGGCGAAAGAACATGTTTTGGGGTTAACGGTCAGCCTCGTCGGATTCGGCGGGGCTTTCTTCATTTGCGGCTTGAGCTTTGGCGGCAATCTCTTCGGGGGGACGATAATCCACGCCGGTCTCCAAACCCGCCAGCTGATAGATGAAGATGAAATCCTTTGGCTTGTAGACGATGTTGGTGAAGCCGCGCATCTTGTACTTGAAGTTGCGTTCGGCGTCGGGGTCGTCCAGGTTGTCGCGGTAAATGATGAGCTCGTCGAAAATTTTATCGAAGACCTGCGGCTTGTCTTTCTTCTTGCGGACGACAAGATTATCCAGCGCGAAGAAGTCAACCAGCTCTATGAACTTCTTCTCCAGCGTGAAATATTTTTCCAGCTTGTCAGTCGGCGCACCCTGTTCCTTGAGCTTGGCATAGCCGTCAATCCACGCGAAGAAAGACTCAACGATTCTGCTGAAGCGTTCCCTGTTCGAACAGTAGAAATTCACGCGGCGGACGATACCGCTTACGCTGAAGGCAACGGTGTCTGCCATCTCGTCGAAGGGAGCGCGCTCGGCGCAACGCAAGCTGTCGGAGGGATCGGTTGCATAGCTGACAAAGTTCGCCATCTCGTAGTGACGCTTCATGTTTTCGGCGTGCATCTTCAGCGCGTAAAGATTGTCGTTGACGGCACCCATGCCGTGCCCTAACAGACGGAAGAGCAGCTTCTGTTGCTCGGCAAAGGTTTGGTTCTCTTCGTCGGAAAAAATTTCGCGCGGCTGATATTCGGCAACAAGCGGCATCATCAGTTTGCGCATCTCCGCCAAAACGTCGCGGTTCTTGAGCCCATAGTCGTTGACGATTCTAAACGCTTGGGTCGTCAGCTTGTTGACGGCTTGCCAATAGCGCACGGGCGACGCGTCCGGCGAATCAATCTTGAGCTTGTTGATAATCGCCCAGGTGTCTGTTTCATGTGTCAGCGGCTGTACAAAAGCCTTTGCCTGCTTCTTCGTCAATGCGCTGTAGTAGTTTCCGATGAAGTCGTTGCCGGCCGCGATAGCCTCACGATAAACCGCCTGCGTTGCCGCGGCGATGGGGTTGATTTTGGCGGGGTCGTCGTCCTGCGCAAGTGCCTTGCTCTGCGCGTCGGGCTCTTGAGGCTGGGCGGATTTCTTATTCTTCTTTTTTGCGGGCGCAGATTCCGCGGCTTTGACGGCGGGCGCAGGTTTCGCAGGTTCAACGACAGGCTCAACGACGGGTTCAGGTTCGGGTTTTACGACGGGTTCGGGCGGCGCAGTATACTTTGCCTTGAGCATGTCGTAAGTGTCGTCGCTCACCGCGCTCAATCTGTTGCCGACCTTGATGCCCTGACTGATGAGGAAGTCGATGATTTCTTTCTCGTCGCACTCGAATTCCTTTGCCAGCTGATAGATTCTTTTTGCTGCCACAAAGATTCACTCCCAACAAAAAAATTTTATTTTGCTCGCCGAAGTTTCTCAAGCTTGGCGAAGACATCTGCGCCGATTCTGTCGCCCACTTCGTTTCTCACGACGGGCAACGTCACATCGTCCAGATACTTCTTGCGCAGGAATTGCTTCATGCGTTTGATGGCGCGATAAAATTCCGTCGAAGGGTGACGATATGCGCCCGCGCCCAAGATAACGGTCTCGATTGTGGCGTCGGAGCTGACAACGTGGACTTCGCGCTTCTTCTGAACGAGTTCATAGCTTAGCCGCTCGATGACGTTGTCGGCGGTCTCGTTGAAGGCACTGTAAACCACGCGGAAGGTGTTGTCGTAAATTTCGACGCGCCGTTCGTCCTCGTTGCGTGCGGCATCGAAGACGAGGGTGATGTCGAACTTTTCATATGCGCCGTATTCGTGCAGGTTGCGGATCAAAAATTCCCGCGCCGTGGACAAATCGTCGGTGTTGATCTCTCGCCAGACGTGCAGCAGGTTGTAGCCGTCAACCAGGTAATGCGGTCTCTGCTTGGTCATGGTGATTCCGCCGTCTCTGATAAAAGATTTCGTACATGAGCACCGCGCCCGCCGCCGAAGCGTTGAGCGAATTGATTTGACCGACCATTGGGATGTTGACGAGGGCGTCGCAGTTTTCGCGCGTGAGCCGACGCATGCCGTGCCCTTCGTTGCCGACGACCAGGACGATTCCGCCGGTCAAGTCTGCCGCCCGAAGATCAATCGCCGCGCCCGGTGCCGAGCCGACGACCTTCAAGCCGAGACCGCGCAGTTGCTTGAGGGTTTGGGCGACGTTGGTGACTTGGGCGACCTTGACGAACTTTGCCGCGCCCGCCGATGTCTTGAAGACCGTGGCGTTTAGGCGGACGCTTCGACGTTTGGGAATGATGACGCCGTGGACGCCGACAGCCTCTGCCGTGCGAAGGAGCGCGCCGAAATTTTGCGGGTCTTCCAGTTCGTCGAGCAACAACAGGAACGGCGGTTGGTCACGGCTTTCGGCAAGCGACAGAATCTCTTCCACGGTGGAATATTCCGCCGCCGCCACGTAAGCCGCCGCGCCTTGATGTCTTCCGCCGCAGAGCCTGTCGAGTTTGTCGTGCTTGACGAATTCTACAATAACGCCCGCGTCTTTGGCAAGCGCGAAAATTTTTTGCAAGGTGCCGTCGCGGTTGCCTTCGGCGAGAAAAATTTTGTTGATGCCGCGCGGCGATTTGAGCAATTCGATGACGGCGTTGCGCCCGTAAATGATGTCGTCCACGATTAATTTCTCCTCGGCGTTGCAATCAGCCACGGCTGATTACGTTCGGCTTCGGGCAACATGTTGTGATCGAACCACATGCTGAAGAACCTGTCCAGGCTGGCGAAGGTGTAGCCGTCTTGACCGTGGCCGCTCGTGTCGAAGGGATCGGCGAAGATCAGCACGTCGTCATAGAGATTGTCCGTGCCCATGCCGTCCAGCCCGATGATAACGCGCCAGTGCCCGCCGAACTCGATGTTCTCGACGATGATTGGCTTGCCGTGCGAAGGATTTTCCGCGACAAAATTTTTGAAGTCGGATATGTCAGCGAACGGCGGGCTGTCCAAAGAACTTTGCACGTTCCAGCCGATGGAGCGGAAGAACTTGACCATGTTGCCGAGGCTCGTGCCGATGGCGGGCTTAGTTTCCATGCGCGTAATGAGCGTCGCCTCGTCGAAGTCGCGGTTGCCGAAATAATTCAGCACGGTGAGCGCGGCGGCGGGTCCGCAGCTGTAGCCCGTCGTCTGCTGAACGGTCGGGTAGTTCGTCAAGATGATTCGGTCAGCGGCGGGGGGCAGAGCATTGACGTCGACGCGCGGGAAGTAAATCGAATCGGGGTGATTGATGTCGGCTGGGGCGGACGTCGCGCCTTCGGGGTCGCTGATTTCTTCGGCGCAGGCGTTGCCGAAGATTAACGCCGTCATAAGCAGCGCGGTGGCAAAAAATTTTTTCATCACGTCGAAACCTCCTTGAACGCGATATTGAATGACAGCTCACAGATTTCGTCGAGGCGCACAAAATTTTTCCGCAAGAACAGTTCGCCGAGCAGTGCCTCGAAGCCGGTTGAAGCGTGATATTCGGCGACGGTCGCCTTGCGCGGCGGATGGCTCTTGGCGTTTCGTCCGCGGCGGAAGATGTCGCGTTCGGCGTCGGTCAAAAAATTTTCCAGCGCGTGATAAATCTTCGACTGCGCCTGAGCCGAGACGATCTGTACACTAAGTTCGTGCAGGCGCGTGACGTTGCGGGTGACATGCAACAGGCGCGTGCGGATGTACAGATGAAAGTAAGCGTCGCCGACGTGCGCGAGTATCAGAGGCGAGAGCGTCTTGACTTCGTCCGTCGGAAAATCTAAAGCGTGGCGATTGGCTTCGGATGTCGGATGGTTGAGCGCGTCAACTGGATGCAACGTCACGTTGCCGTCGCCGACGTGCGCGAGTATCGGCGGCGAAAGCGTCTTGACTTCGTCGGGATTTATTGACGATGCCATTTCGCACCGTCGGGCGTGTCTTCGACGACGATACCCGCCGCATTGAGCGCGTCGCGGATTTTATCGGCGGTCGTCCAATTTTTTGCGGCGCGAGCGTCTTGCCGAAGGTCAAGGATAATTTTCATCAGCGCACCGACGAGTTCGGGTTGGTCGTCGTCGTCAGTCTTCTCCACGGGCACAGGCTGTTCAAAAATCCCAATGACGCCAGCCATCTCCAGATAGATGTCGCGCACGCGAAGGATTATGTCGCCGTCAATGGACACGGGCAAAATTTTTCCCGCGGCAAGGTCTTTGCAATAGTCGCCGATTTCTCCGGCAAGCTCGAACATATTCGTGATAGCAAGCGCGGTGTTGAAGTCGTCGCTCATCGCGTCATAGAAGTTCGCCAGCAACCGTTCGCCTTCTTCGCACAGACCACCCGCGCGGCTGACGGTTATGGCGAAATTTTTTTCAGCGGTGTCCTTGACGAATTCGCCCGCGTGAATCTTGCGAGCCATCTCGTCGAGCTGCCAATACGCCCGCGCCAGTTTGCCGAAGAATTCTTGAGCCTCAATGACGCGTTCCTCGTTGAACTCCAGCGGGTTGCGATAATGAGTCTGCAAAAGCAACAGCCTGACAACTTCGCCGGGATATTTCGCCAGAACTTCTTCGACGGTGAAAAAACCTTTCGCCGAGATTTCTTGCGCACGGTTGGACTTGCTGAGCTTGTCGTTGTTCTTGGTGATGAAGCCGTTGTGCACCCAGTAGCGTGCGAAGGAATTTTCGTCGCCGATAGCCGACTGCGACTGAGCAATCTCGTTCTCGTGGTGCGGGAAGATCAAATCCGAGCCGCCGCCGTGAAAGTCAAAACGTTCGCCCAAAAACTTCAGCGACATCGCCGAGCACTCGATATGCCAGCCTGGACGACCTTTGCCCCACGGGCTTTCCCACGAAGGTTCGCCTGGCTTAGCCGACTTCCACAGCGCGAAGTCCATCGGGTGATGTTTGCGTTCGTCCACAGCCACGCGTGCGCCCGCCATCATGTCGGACAGGGTGCGGCGGCTGAGCTTGCCGTAGTTGGGAATTTTTTCCACGCTGCAGAAGACGTCGCCGCCTTCAAGGACATAAGCGAAGCCTTTGTCGACGAGGGTCTGCACCATCTGAATAATGTCGTCCATAGTCTCGGACACTCGCGGATAGATGTCGGCGCGGCGGACGTTTAGGGCGTCCATGCTCTTGAAGTAAGTGGCGATATTTTTCTCGGCGACTTCCTTCCACGTGACGCCCGCGTCTTTGGCGGCTTTGATGATTTTGTCGTCGACGTCGGTGAAATTCTGGACGTAATGAACTTTGTAGCCGCTCTTGGCAAAAAATCTGCGAATGACATCCCACACGACGAAGGGTCTGGCGTTGCCGATGTGCGGCGCGTTGTAGGGCGTGACCCCGCAGCAATAGATACTGACTTCGCCGGTCTTGAGCGGCTTGAAAATTTCTTTCGTGCGGCTCATTGTGTTAAAAACTTTGATCATGAGCAATCACTCCTTTTTGAGGTTGACTTTGGTTTCGGTAAGCGATACTTCCAACGACGAGGTGCGCATTGATTCGGTGGAAATTTCTGCGCGGGCGGCGGCAAGTTCCCGTTCCAATTCGTTGACACGGTCTTCGAGACGCTGAATCTGTCGCAGGGCAACTTCAATCATCTCGCGTTCGGGGTCGGGCAACATGTCGTGATTCAAGTCGACGTCAATCTCTTCCATCAGCTCCGCGCGGACTTTTGGGTCGTTCGCGTCGTAGCCGCGTTCGCGACACAGTTCAGCGATGGCGGCGCGATATTCCTCCTCATTGTGGACGCGTTTGCCGTGAAGGACGACGACTCTGCCGGGAATGCCGACGACGGTTGCGTGCGGGGGAACTTCCTTTAGCACGACGGAACCCGCGCCGATCTTTGCATGGTCGCCGACTTTGAACGAGCCGAGAACTTTTGCACCGGTTGCGACGACGACGTTGTTGCCGATGGTCGGGTGACGCTTGCCCTTCTCCTTGCCGGTGCCGCCGAGCGTGACGCCCTGATAGAGCGTGACGTTCTTGCCGAGCTCTGCGGTTTCGCCGATGACAATGCCTGTGCCGTGGTCGATAAAAAGCCCGTCGCCAATCGTCGCGCCGGGGTGAATCTCGATGCCCGTCAAGAACCTGCAGAAGTTTGATACCAGCCGCGCCGAGACTATCCAGCCGCGCGTGAACAGCGCGTGCGAAATTCTATGCAACCAGATGGCGTGCAGTCCCGAATAACACAGGACGACTTCCGCCACGCTCTTTGCTGCGGGGTCGCGCTCAAAGATGACGCGGATGTCTTTCTTGATGCGCGAAAAAAATTTCATTGCCGCCACCTCGACGAGAATTATTTTTCCAAGCTTGCCACGGCGTATGATGCGATGCCTTGCTCTGTGCCCGTGAAGCCGAGCCCCTCTTCGGTCTTTGCCTTCACGCTGACGGCGTCGATGTCGATGTTCATCACCTGTGCCAGACGCTGACGCATGGCACCGATGTGCGGCGCGAGCTTTGGCTTCTGCGCGACGATGATTGAATCCACGTTGCCGAGGGCGTAACCCTTCGCCGAAACCATCTCGCAGGTGCGCTTGAGTAATTCACAGCTTGAAACGTTCTTGAATTCGTCGGTCATTGGGAAGTGCTGACCGATGTCGCCGAGGGTTGCCGCGCCGAGCAGTGCGTCGATTATCGCGTGAATCAGAACGTCGCCGTCGGAATGCGCCTCCAGTCCGAGCGGGTGAGCAATTTCCACTCCGCCGAGAATGAGCTTTCGATTGGGCGCGAGTTTGTGGACGTCGTAGCCGATGCCAAAGCGTGTCATGAGTTTCGTCTCCTTAGGAAAGTTTCTGCGATGTCGAGGTCTTCGGGCGTGGTGACTTTGATGTTGTCGTAGGTGCCCGTGACGACCTTGACGCGCGCGCCGATTCGTTCGACCAGGCAGGCGTCGTCGGTGCCGAGAAAATTTTCTGCGGCGGCACGAGCGTAAGCGTCGAGCAAAATTTTTCGGCGGAAGCCCTGCGGCGTTTGCACCAAGACCAATTCCGAGCGCGGCGGCGTACATCGAACGAAACCTTCGGCGTCGATGACCTTGACGGTGTCTTTGGCGGGCACGGCGACAATTGCTCCGCCAAAAATTTCCGCGGCGTCAATGACGGCGTTGATGGTCTGCGTCGTGATGAGCGGGCGAGCGGCGTCGTGCACCAAGATGATTTCGGCGTCGTCAGTCAGGAGCTTGAGCCCGTTGGCGATGGAAAATTGTCGTTCGCTGCCGCCGACAGTCACGCGCCACGGTTTGAGACCGTCCGCGCCGCGCAGAAGCTTTTCTACGGTTTGGACTTCATTGGCACCGACGACGACGATTAGGTTGCTCACACGTTCGACGCGCGAAAAAGTTTTCAACGTGCGAAGGAGAATCGCCGCGCCGCCCAGCTGCAGAAAATTTTTGTTGACGCCGCTTTTCATGCGTGTGCTTGAGCCCGCGGCGGGGAAGATTGCCGTTACCATGTCAAACCTCCGCATACATTGCGCTGTTCGCCACACACCAGACGGGCTTTCCCGTCAGTCGGAAAATTTCTTGCGCCTGGTCGGGGTTGCTTTCGACGAAGAGCATTGCGCTTTCGATTGAACCGTAGACCTGCGCCTTAAACTTAGCGTTGAGGGCGAGCACCTGTCGTTGATGAGCGGTGACGCCATCGAGCATTGCCAGCGCGTTAAACTTGACGTTGTGTTCGTTGAGCCAGCGCACAGTTTCCTCGGAATATTTTTTCAGACGGGCGGTGACGATGCACCCGACAGTGAACGATGGGATAAACTTGGGCGCGGCTGTGAGCAGGAAGCGGCGATAATTTTCGCCGTCGTCGTCTTGTTCAGGCGCGGGGTCTTGGCAAAGGACGCCGTCAAAATCCACGCAACAACGACCGATAATCGGGTGGTGCATGAAGTTCCATTCGAACACGCGCGGCTGAGGGACGGTTGCGAAGAACATATCGACCATGGCGGCGGACTCGGGCACGACGAAGGCGGCGAGATAAATTTTTTCGGCGGCAACGTGAGCCAGACGCGCCTTGGCTCGATTTAGCGACAGACCGGTGTAGACGGTGTCATCGACGACTAAAATTTTTTTCGCGGTGGAAAAATTCTTTATCATGCCGTCGCGGGGCTTGGTACTGCCCATCTCGAAGAGCCTGCCGGCAAGTGCGCCGTCAACATCGGTCAGCGGCTTGTTAAAGTAGCAGGCAATCATGTTAGCCAAAAGCAATCCGCTCCTTGGCACGCCGACGACGACGTCAATGTCGTGCGGGATTCGGTGCAGGTTGGCAACCAAAATTTTGTTGAGCATGTTGAACGTCACGAACGTCAAAGCCAATGAGATTCCCCCTTAGATCAATCCGTAAGCGATGAGCCGACGAATGCCGACGAGGACGCCCGCTTGATCGTTGCTGACGGTCTCGAACTTCGCCAGGCGTTTGATGTCGGGGTGAGCGTTCGACATTGCGAAGCCGTAGCCGACAGCTTTTAGCATTTCGGTATCGTTTAGGTAGTCGCCGAAAGCGGCGCACTCTTCGGGCTTAAAGTTCATCGTGCGTTGAATGTTGCGGACGGCGACGCCCTTGTTGATGTCGGGGCTCATAACGTCCACCCAATAATCCGAACTCAAAACGACTTGCAAGATGTCATGGAACTTGGCGAGCCTGTCGAAAATTTTTTCCTTAGACCTGCCCGTCGGGTCGAAGAACGAAATTTTCAGCGGCACGTCGTCCACGTCGCTCCAGCTGTCGACGGTGCCGTTGTGCGTGTAATATTTCTCCAGCTCCGCGCGGAAGGTGGGTATCTCCTGTTCGCGGCGAAGGTAAGCGTCCTTCTTGCCGCACCACACGCGAAGAATGTCGTCGCCAAAAATTTCCGACGCCGCCAAAACTTCGTGCGCCATTTCAAAGCCAATCGGTGCAGAAAAAATTTCCGCGCCCTTGTACATCACCAGCGTGCCGTTCTCGCCGAGGAAGAGGAATTCGTCGCGATACTTGTCGAACGACTTGAGCAGCGAAAAATATTGCCGACCGCTCGCCGGTGCAAAGATCACCCCGCGCCGTTTGAGATCGCTCATCGCCTCATCGAAGCCTTCGGGCAATTCGTTCGCGCTCGTCAAAAGCGTGCCGTCCATGTCGGAAAAAATTATCTTGACCATCGTGTTGCCTCCAAAAAACATTTCGGCGATTATAACACATAATCGGCGGGGCGTCGAAAATTTTTGTCTGCCGCGCGTTAAATTTGTCACTTGTATTTTAAAAACCCGTCGTTTATAATGCGCCCGAAAGGAGATGTTTCCTATGGTAGGCTACACGCTGCGCCAAGAGCGCGAGCGACAAAATCTATCCGTCAACGACATTGAGCAGGGCACGAGTATTCGCGCTGTTTACATAGAGGCTATCGAGAACGGCGAATACGACAAACTGCCGGGCGCAATCTACACCAAAGGTTTCATCAAGAACTACGCCAAGTTCCTGGCTCTCGACGCCGACGCCGTCGCCAAAGAGTTCGCTGCGGATATGGCGGAAATCAAGGCAGAACAGGAAGCCGAAGCCGCCAAAGCCGTCGCCGAATCACAGTCCGAAGGCGAAACCGAGGTCAAGCCCGTTCAGCCCGAAAAGAAACCGTTGGGGCATTCCATTCAGCTGGAACGGCGCGCACCATCGGGCGTGTTGATCGTGGCGGCGGTGGTGTTGATTGCGGCACTGGCGGGCTTCGCCTGGTCACAGCTCTCGTCCGACGGCGACGTTGCCCAAGTCGAGACGCCCGCTCCGCAAGTTCAGACCGTTGCACCCGAACCTGAACCCGAACCCGAACCCGTTGCTGAGCCCGTTGCGGCAGCCGCTCCCAAAAGCGACGTCGTCAGCGTTCAAGCCCGTTTCAACAACCGCTGCTGGACTCTGGTCACCGTGGACGGCGCGGTCGTTCAAGAAGGCATCATCGACGGCGGACAAACTCTCTCCTGGGAGGGCAAGGAGCAAATCACCTTCCGCCTGGGCAATGCCGGCGCGGTCGAATTTTTCCAAGACGGCAAGAGTATCGGCGTGCTCGGTGCCGAAGGCGACATCGTCGACAAAACTTTCAGCCGCCAATAACTCACCGAACATCACACGAAATTTCAAGTCGCTCGTCAATTCGACGGCGGCTTTTTTCGTGGAAGGAACAAACCGTTTTGTGTCGAAGATTGGCGCGACAAACGATTAGGAGGAAAAAATTTTGAACACATTTGAAATGGAACTCGGCGGCAGGAAGTTGGTCGTCGAACACGGCAAGATGGCCAAGCAAGCCAACGGCTCGGTGCTCGTTCGTTATGGCGACACGGCTGTTCTCGTGGCGGCGACGATGTCGGCTGAACCGCGCGAGGGCGTCGACTTCTTCCCGCTGACGGTCGACTTCGAGGAGAAGATGTATTCGGCGGGCAAAATCCCCGGCGGCTTCATCAAGCGCGAAGGTCGTCCGCAGACCAGCGGCATCCTCAAGAGCCGACTGATTGACAGACCGATTCGTCCGCTCTTCCCCGACGGCTTCCGCAACGACGTGCAGATTATCGCCACGTGCATCTGCTTCGACGAGGACAACGCTCCGGAAATCGCGGGCATGCTCGGCGCGAGCTGTGCCCTGTGCGTGAGCGACATTCCCTTTGGCGGACCGATTGCGGGCGTTCATGTCGGGCGCGTCGATGGCGAATTCATCATCAACCCCACGAAAGAACAGCTCGACGTTTCCGAAATGGATTTGATCGTCGCGGGCTCAAAGGACGCGGTGATGATGGTCGAGGCGGGCGTCAAAGAGCTGCCCGAAGAAATTGTTCTGGAAGCGATTCTGTTCGGGCACGAGGCGATTAAACAGCTCGTCGCCTTCCAAGAGGAGATCGTCGCCGCCGTCGGCAAGGACAAGCGCGAAGTCAAACTCTTCCAGCCGAACGAGGAGATTGCCGCCGCCGTCCGTGAACTCGCTTACGACAGGATCAACACCGTTATCCGCAACCCCGACAAGCTCGAACGCGAAGCAAATCTCGACGCCGTCAAAGCCGAGGTCGTCGAAGAACTCGCCGAAAAATTTCCCGCCGAAGAATATCCCACCGCCGTCAAGGACATCGGCGCGGTTTTCTATAAGCTCGAAAAGGAAATCGTCCGCCGCATGATCACCCACGAGAAAATTCGCCCCGACGGTCGCGAACTCGAAGAGGTGCGCCCCATCAGTTGCGAAGTCGGGCTGTTTGCCAGAACGCACGGTTCGGGATTGTTCACGCGCGGGCAGACGCAGGTGCTCACGATAACGACGCTCGGCTCCATCGGCGACGAACAGATTATCGACGGACTTGAGCCCGAATACACGAAGCATTACATTCATCATTACAACTTCCCCGGCTACAGCGTCGGCGAGGCTCGTCCTGCACGCGGTCCCGGTCGTCGCGAAATCGGTCACGGTGCTCTGGCTGAACGTGCGCTCGTTCCGGTCATTCCGTCCATTGAAGACTTCCCCTACACCATTCGCCTCGTCTCGGAAGTTCTCGAAAGCAACGGCTCCAGCTCAATGGGCAGCGTCTGCGGCAGTACGTTGAGCTTGATGCAGGCGGGCGTTCCGATTAAGCGACCCGTCAGCGGCGTGGCGATGGGGCTGGTCAAGGACGGCGACGCGCACACGATTTTGACGGATATCCAAGGCATGGAGGACGCGCTCGGCGACATGGACTTTAAGGTTGCCGGCACGACCGAAGGCGTCACGGCGATTCAGATGGACATCAAGGTTGCGGGAATATCGCGCGAAATTTTGGCGGACGCTCTGGCTCAAGCTAAACGCGGCAGAAGTTTCATTCTCGGCAAGATGTTGGAGGTCATCAGCGAGCCCGCGCCCGACCTGTCGCCGTATGCGCCGCGTGTCCGCACGATTAAGATCGCCGTCGACAAAATCCGCGAAGTCATCGGCACGGGCGGCAAAGTCGTCAACAAAATCATCGAGGAGACCGGCGTCGAGATCGACATTCACGAGGACGGTCAAATCTTCGTCACCAGCAAGAACGTCGAGGGCATCGACCGCGCCATTGAGATCATCGAACAGATTGTTCACGACGTCACGGTCGGCGAAGTCTACGAAGGCACCGTCACGCGAATCATGCCCACGGGCGCGTTCGTCGAAATTGCTTTCGGCAAGGAAGCTCTGTGCCACATCTCGCAGCTGTCCGACAGGCGCATTCCCACCGTTGAAGACGCCGTGAAGGTTGGCGACAAGCTCACCGTCAAGATAACCGAAATCGACGAGAAGGGCAGAATCAACGCCAGCCACCGCGCATTGCTTGAGGGCGACAACCCGCGGCCGCGTCCCGAACGTTCAGACCGCCCGCGTTATGACAGACCGCGCTCCGACAGAGATTATGACCGCTCGCGCTCCGACCGTCCACGCGACGACAGACCGCGTTCCGACAGACCACGCTCTGACAGACCACGCGGCGAATCCCGCACCATCAAAGACCTGCGCGACCTGCGCAACCGTGACCGCGACGGCCGCCGCAGAAGGTAATTTTTTTCCGACGAGCCCGCAACCGTCCGCGGCGACAGCTTCAACCCGATTGTTGCCGCGGATATTTTCTGCGCGGGAAAATTTTCTGGAAGGAGCGATTGACGTGGCAACGATTGACAGATTCAAAGACGTTTTGGAAACAGGCACGATTATAGACGCAAACGACATGGAGGCACCGATTTCCGCGCAGATGAAGTACGATTACCTGGCGGCAGTTCACACGATGGAGCAGCTCGACAAACTGGCGCGGGAGATTGAGAATCGCAAACGTTCCCGCACCGCGCTCAAGGACGACCTGTTCAAAAGTTGCAGGCAGGCGATCAAAAAAATTGCCGACGACAAGGACGCCCTCAACCTAAAGCGAATTGACGACGCCATAAAGTTGCTCACCGATTGCCGCCGCGAGATTATGAAGATTGACAGCGCAGCCCGCGAGAGCGATAAACTTTTCGGCTTCATCAAGGACGGCGTCAGCGCGGGTCATTGAGGAGGCGGTTGCGATGTTCAGAACGATGCGGCGTGCGAAGTGTCAGCTCTCAACTGAAGCGGCGGAAAAAATTTTGCGCGAGGGAGATTATGGCGTGCTTGCCCTTGAAGGCGACGACGGCTATCCGTATGCCGTGCCGATCAATTACGCTGTCGACGGCGAAAAAATTTTTTTCCACAGCGCGAAGACCGGTCACAAGCTCGACGCCATCCGCCGCAACGACAAAGCTTCCTTGTGCGTCGTCGGCAAGCACACGGTCGTTGCCGAAGAGTTCACTACGTATTTCACCAGCGTGATTGCCTTCGGGCGGATTAAACTCGTCGAAGACGACGCCGACCCCGACAAACTGCGCGGGCTTGAATTGCTTGCCGATAAGTTTTCGCCGAACGTCGACGCCGCACTTCGAGCCAAGGAACTTGCTCGCTTGAGCGCGGTGGTCGTGCCCGTGATGACGATTGAGCACCTGACGGGCAAGGCGGCGCGTGAAATCATTCGCAACGGACAGATTGTTTGAGGTGTTATCATGAACAAAAAATTTCTGACGTACAACATGGAAGTCAACGGGCTCACGCAGGAGGTTCGTTTCAGCGCGGACGCCGTGGAAAAAATTTTCATGCCGCTGTTGCACGAGCTCACTGACTTGCGCTTGACGATGGACAGGAAAGTTGTCGCGTACCTTGTCGCGCCGCCCGGCTCCGGCAAATCGACGCTGGCGCAGTTCCTCGAATGGCTCAGCCGTGAACGCGGCGAAGTCGACAACATTCGCGCGCTCGGCATGGACGGCTTCCACTTCACCGCCGCTTACATGAGCGCCACCGAAATCGAACGCGACGGCGAAAAAATTCTCATGCGCAACATCAAAGGTGCGCCCGAAACTTTTGACGTCGATCTGCTCGTCGATAAGATTCGTCAGCTGCGACAGGATGGCACGGACTGGAACGTCTACGACCGCAGGATTCACGACGTGCTGCCCGACTACATGAGCGTTGAGGACGACATCGTCTTGATTGAGGGCAACTATCTGCTGCTCAATGAGCCGACGTGGACGAACGTGCGCGTGCTTTGCGATTACTCGGTGTTCATTGACGCGGACGCCTCTGTCCTTCGCGAACGAATCATCAGCCGCAAGATGATGGGTGGTTCGTCACGTGAAGACGCGGAAAAATTTTTCAACTTCAGCGACGCCCGCAACATCGAACGCGTGCTGAAGAACTCTGCTCGCGCCGACGAGACCTGGAAACTTCTTCCCGACGGCGACTTCGTCAAGCAATGAGCAAATTTAAATCTCACGCCAACAACATCGCTCTGCCGCACACGATCTTCAGCCTGCCGTTCGCCCTGGCAAGCGCGTTCATGGCGGCGAAGGGTCACCCCGACGCGTGGACGGTCGCGCTGATTTTGTTGGCGATAACATCTGCGCGGTGGGCGGCGATTGCAATAGACAACCTGGCGGACTTGAAGTACGACAAGCTTCAGCCGCGGCTCTCGTATCGGGCGATGGTGCGCGGCGAAATTTCCAAGACCGAGGCTCTGATATTTATCGCGGCGTGTTTAATCGTGCTGGTCGTCGCCGTCGCTCAACTGCCACCGATATGTTTGCGGCTGTTGCCGATTGCGGCGGTACCGTTCGTCATCTATCCGTTCACGAAACGATTCACGCCGTGGTGTCATCTGTGGCTGGGCGTGGCGATTGCAATGGCTCCGGCGGGCGCGTGGGTCGCCGTCACCGAAAAAATTTCCCCGCCGATGGTCGTGCTGTGCATAGCCGTCGCGCTGTGGATTGGTGCATTCGACGCGGTCTATGGTGCGCAGGACGAACGCTTCGACAAAATTCACGGGCTCCATTCCCTGGCGACACGTTACGGCGCGGCGGGTGCCCTGAAGATTGCTCGCGGCTTGCACGTCGTGTCAATCGCTTGCTTCGTCGTCGTCGGGCTCATGCTCAAGATGGGCGGCGCATATTTCGTCGGCGTGGTGATTGCGGCGGCGGCTCTCGTCTTCCAACACGCTATCGTCCGCCCGAACGATTATCGCTTCGTCACGCAGGCTTACTTCATGCGCAACGGTATCGTCTCCGTCGCAATTTTCATCTGCACGTGGCTGAGCTATTGAGGAGGTGCCGCTTTGACCGCAAGCATAAAAAACGCCGCGATGCTCACGCTGTGTTTGATTCTGCCGCCTCTGGGTTGGCTGTTCATGTACAAATACTCCACCTACGACCGCAAGACCAACGTCGCAATCGCCGCGGCGTGCCTGGCGTTCTTCGTCTACGCAAACATTTCCGCCGGCAACGTCGACAACATCTTCGGCAGCCGCGCAGGCTACGGCGAACAGCTCACCGCCGAGACCTTCCGCGAAAAATTCAACTCCGCCGCCCGACGTCTGGCACCCAATCTGAACTTGACCATCAATGCGCCGTTCACCGACGAAAAAATTTTCCGCTACGAGTTCGCGCCGAAGCTCACGCTTGAAGGCACGACCAATGACGGCTCCGTCACCGAGCTGAAAATTTTTGCCGCGCCGACAAACCAAGATGAATCCTTCCAAACGCTGAACGTCTTCGGGCTGATGATTGCCGCGCTCAACCCCGAACTTGACGCCGAAGACCGCGGCGAAGTCATGCGCGATTTGCGAATGCTCAAGGAAGTTTCCACCGAAGGCAGCTACGACTGGACGACCGCCCGCGGCAACGTCACCTACTCCGTCCACGCCGACCGCGGCAACGTCACCTTCACCGCCGCGATCAAATGATCGTCTGCAAAAAAAATCCCGTCACTCATCACGAGCGGCGCAAACGTGACGTTTGATCCGGATGTCGCGCCACAACGTATCATCGTTCGGAGTTAGTCGCCGCGTCCATACACAACCGCAAAAAAAAATCCCGTCACTCATCACGAGCGGCGGGAATTTTTTTATTCGTAATGTCCCTTGCAGTATTCGATTCGGAGCGTTCCGTGCTCATCGACCTTATAAACGAGGCGGTTAGTTTCGTCGATTCGCCGCGACCAATGCCCTGCCAGTTCGTGCTTGAGCATTTCGGGCTTGCCGATGCCTTTGTCGACGCCGTTGCGGTCGATGTCCTTGATGAGCGCATTAATTCGGTTTAGAGTTTTGCGATCTTGTCGTTGCCAATAAAGATACTGTTCAAAGGCCTTGTCAGAGAATGCTTTGTTCATTGACGAAAGCCTCCCATTCCTCCGCGGTGAACTTTACAACTTTGCCCTCGTCGAACTGTTTGATACTGCGCTCCAGCCCCGCCAGATAAAATGCGTTGTTCAGAGCCTTGAGTATATCGACGCCGCCCGATTCGGTGAGTTGCCTGTCCAGTTCCGCTTTGAAAAGGCACAGTTCACGCGGCGCAAAATTTATCGGCTTGCTGATGTCGATGTCGTCTTGGTTTAGCGTTTGACCTTCCGACACGTGTATCACCTCCTTGCCGAAAATTTTTTCGCGACGGACAGCATGAGCTTTATGCGGTTGAGCTGATTGACTTCCGAAGAGCCCGCGTCGCAGTCGATTGCCGTGACGTTGACGCCGTCAAAATTCTCGCGCAGGGTATGCATGACGCCCTTGGCGATGATGTGATTGGGCAGGCACGCGAACGGACTTAGGCAGACGATGTTGCGGATGTCCTCTTCGATGAGCGCGACCATCTCGCCGCAGATGAGCCAGCCCTCGCCGGCAAGGTTGCCGTTGCTCACGAAGCGGCTTGCAAGCTTGGCGGTGTGTTTAATCGGGTGCGGTGCGCGGAAGTGTTTGGAGCTGCGCAGGGCGTTCATCATTGGGCGGCGGAAAAATTCTATGAACTGGATAAAAATTTCTGCGGCAAGTTTATCGCGACGGCTGCCGACCAAAAGTTCTCGGCGAACAATCGAATCGTAGGCGACATACAGGAAGAAGTCCACGAAGTCCGGCATGACGACCTCTGCGCCCTCGTCGGCAAGCAACCGCTCAATGAAGTTGTTCGCCGTCGGGTGATACTTGACGAGAATTTCTCCGACGATGCCCACGCGCGGCTTGCTCAAGTTCTCGTCGATTGCAATGGCGTCGAACCGGCGGACGATCTCCTTAACGTTGCGGCGGAAGCTGAAATAATTTCCGTCAACGAGATCCGTCTTGGCGCGTGCCATCCAATCAGCGAAGAGCTTATCGGTCTCGCCGCGATGAATTTCGTACGGACGCATTCGGTTGCTCACGTTCTGCAACAGGTCACCGTAGACGGCGGCTTTAATCGCGTCCATCAGGCAATCGCGGCTCAGCTCGAAGGCGTCGGTTTCGTCGGGCAACCCCCAGCATGCGAAGACCGGCACTTGACCGAAGCCCGCGAACTTTAGCGCACGCCGCAGGACGCTGATGTAGTTCGTCGCACGACACGCGCCGCACGTCTGGAACAGGATTATCGACGTGTTGTCGGGGTCGCAGTCGCCTCTCTTCAACGCCGCGAGCATTTGCCCGGCCACGACGATTGCGGGATAACACATCTCGTTGTTGACGTAGCGCAAGCCCAAATCAATCGCCGCCTTGTCGGGCAAATCGGGAATGACGACGCGGTAGCCGTACTTGCGCAGGACGGTTTGAATCAGTTCGAAATGAATCGGTGCCATCTGCGGCGCAAGGATCGTGTGCTTGGGCTTGCAGTCGGCAGTGAAGCGCGGGCGGTCGGGAAAAATTTTCGGCGTGTAAGCGACGGGCGTGCGGCGTTTCAACGCGGCGAGCAGTGAACGCAATCTGATTCGTGCCGCGCCGAGATTC
>JADEZQ010000014.1 GCA_015206785.1 Quinella sp. 2Q5
AAAGATCGAATGGGGCAGCCAAATCCGTTCCTACGTCTACCAACCCTACAAGCTCGTCAAAGACCTGCGCACGGGCGAAGAGACCGGCAACGTGCAAGCGGTGATGGACGGCGACATCGACCCGTTCATCCGCGCATACCTCGCCGCCAAAGCCAACGTCAAGATTTAACGGAGTGTTCGCCATGAAAAAATTTTTTGCCGCGCTGATCGTCCTGCTCATTGCCGTAGGCGCGTTCGCTCAATTTGCCGTGCCCCGCGCGCTGACCAACTACCTCAAGGACAGCCTCACTCGCCTGACTAAGACGCCCGCCATCACGCTCAAGATTGACGCGCTGCCCGCCGCAAAGATGGCAATAGGTTACGTCGACGCCCTGCACTGCGAAGCCGACGACGCGATAATCGGCGATATCAAACTCAAGCAGGCGGTGCTGGACGGCTCGACCTTGCGCATAAACATCAAAGAAATCATCTTCCCGACCGAAGGCATTAGCCGCGATGAACACACCGACCGTTGCCTGCAATCCGCCGGAAGTTTGGAACTTAGCGGCGTCATCACCGAAGACGCGCTGAAAGATTTCCTCGCCGAAAAGATCAGCCAACTGCAAGAGCCCAAAGTCACCATGACGCCCGACGGCATCACCGCCGCCGCGAAAGTCAAAATCCTCGGACGCGAAGCTGACGTCCAAATCGGCGGGCAGATTCTCGCTCGCGAAGGCGACCTGTTCTTCCACATGACGCAAATCAATCTGGAAAACGCAATCCTTCGCCGCGTGAACCTCGATAAATTCCTCGGCGACTTCAACCTGACCCAATCGGTTAAGATGCCGTTCGGTCTGCAGTTCCGCACGGTGGAGATGCGTCAAGGTGAAGCGTTCGTTAAGGCGACACGGAACTGACCATGAGAAAATTTTTTTATAACCGCACGTTGCTCGTCGCCATTGCCCTGGGATTGTTCGCCGCGCTCATCATCGCCGGACAACGCTACTTCGTCGAGAGCAACAACAATCGCGTCGACCTCGCCGTTGACTTCAAAGACATCGCCGACCTTGCCGAACACGAAGGGCTTGAGCTCGACGACGTGCTTGCGCAGGCTAAGGACGCCGGCATTACGTCCCTGGCGATTTACGATTCCAAGCTTGAGGATCTGACACGCGCGGGGAAAATTTTTGCGTTGGCGGGCAGCGAAATTCTGTCGAACTATCAGAGCGGCACTTTGACTAACGAACTGTGGCGGCAGACGATTGAGTTCGACCTCATCGCGCCGAATCGGGTCTACATCATCGCCGGCAAGCTCGACAGCTACGACGACACCAAGGAAGCCCTAATTCAGCGGCTGGGTACGGAGCGCGTGAAAATTTTTGCCGTCGGTGGCATTGAAGTCCTCGAAGTCAAGGCGAAGTTCGGCGACCTGATGAAAATGCCGCTGGCTCTTCCGCACGACGAGATGAACATCGCCCGCGCCGCAGGTTTCACGATCATCGCTCGCCCGTCGAACTTCACCAAGTGCACCGCCGAAAACGTTCAGTTCGTCTTCGGAAGGCTGGAGAATTATCCGATATCCGCTGTCGTCTTTGATGGACCCGAAATCCTCGGCGCGTCAAACTTCCTCGACCTGACTGCCAACAACATGACGCAACGCAAGCTCACCTTCGGCGTCATCGAACACTTCACGCAGCTCAAGTTCTATCCGCAGCTGGGCATGGAATATCTGGCGCGGCGCGTCGGTTTGGAAAACGTCGCTCGCCTCTACGCCATCCCAAAGGACGAACAGCCTAAGCTCGAAATGTCCACGGCGGTCAATCGCTGGTCAACCACCGACCGCGAACGCAACATCCGCATCAATCTCCTGCGAACCTATGGCAAGCCCGAAAACGATTCCACGCTGATGGAAACGAACATGAAATATTTCCGCGCCGTCCGAGAAGTTTTGGAACGCGACGGCTTCACCTTCGGCAAAGCCGGCACCTTCGACGGCTACTATCCGAACGTCATCTTGCGCGCGCTGGTCATCATCGGCGTCTGCGCGGCGGGCGTTTTGTATCTGTCGCTCATCTCTCGGCGGCTCAATCGTAACCCGAAGTTCCAACTGCAACTGTTCGCGGTGATTGCGGTTGCGGCGGCGATTCCGATACTCATGGGCGCGGGCGGCAAGGTCAGAGTGCTTGCGGCGTTCATGAGCGCGAACATCTTCCCCGCTCTGGCAATCATCTGGCAACTCGACCTTCTGCGCGTCATTCAGTTCAAAATCCGCCTGCGTAACCGCGCGGCTCGGCTCAAAGAAAATTTGTCGACTCTTCAGCTGGTGTGGATATCGGCGTTCGCTCTGCTGGTGACGGGCATGTTGTCGTTGACGGGCGCGGCGTATCTGTCGGGCTCGCTGTCGGACGTGTCGTACTTTTTGGAGTTTGAAATTTTCCGCGGCATCAAGCTGACGTTCGTCCTGCCGCTGGTGCTGGTGGCGATAGCTTTCCTGCAGAGATTCAACGTCGTCGACGAGGTGCGCAAGAATGTTCCCGCCCTCCAACAAATCCGCGAGCTGCTCGACAAATCCGTCAGCGTCAAAGCTCTGCTGGCGTTGATGGTCGTGGCTCTGGCGTTCGTCGTGTTGATTGCACGTAGCGGGCACACGTCGGGCATGCCGGTCTCCGGCGCGGAAATAAAAATCCGTGCGCTGTTGGAGCAACTGTTCTACGCTCGTCCTCGCTCGAAGGAAATTTTCTTCGGGCACCCCGCGTTTATGCTGGCGTTCGCCGCCTTCCTGAAACGTTTCCCGAAATCGATTTGCTTCGCGCTGGTGATGGCAGGAACCGTCGGTCAAAGCTCAATGGTTGAGACCTTCGCACACATGCGCACGCCGATATTGATGTCGTTCATGCGCGGGCTAGACGGGCTCATTCCCGGCGCAATCATCGGCGCGGCGTTGATAGTCGCGATTCAAATCTGCTTGAACCAACTGAAGAAGGAGTGACAGACATTGATTGAGATTCAACCGATTCAGCGCGTAGACCTGACGCAACGCGTTGACCAAGTTCGCAGACGCATTGCCGAGATCGAAGACAAGATCGGCATAAGCGGGGACTTTCAGGCGACATTGGAACGCGAGATTGCAAAATATTCCGCGCCGCCCGTTCAACCGCCCAAGACCGTCGACGAAGTTCAGAAGCTCGACGAAAAAATCACTCTGCCGCAGCCGACGCAACCTTCCGTTCAGACGACGCCGCCCGCCCTCAACAGCAAACCCGTCGAACCATTGCCTTCAGCGCAGACGATGCCGCCGACGATTGAACGCAGGGACATTCCCGACGTGGAACCGACCGTTCCGAACCGCGACGGCTCCACGACCGTCGAGGGAATGATCATGCAGACGGCGAGCGAGTATGGCGTTGACCCGAAACTTGCGCGCGCCATTGCCATTGCCGAGAGCGACATGAATCAGGACGAAATTTCTCCTGTCGGTGCCGTCGGCGTCATGCAGCTGATGCCGGAGACCGCCGAGAGTTTGGGCGTAGACCCCTACGACACGAGCGAGAACATCGTCGGCGGCGTGAAGTACATTCGCCAGATGCTGGATACCTTCGAAGGCGACGTTCCGCTTGCCGTTGCCGCGTACAATGCCGGACCCAACGCCGTCAAACGCTACGGAGGCATTCCGCCCTATGCCGAAACTCAGAACTACGTCGGGCGCGTGCTGGATTTGGTTCGGTGACGCCATGAAAAAATTTCTGCTGATAATCTTGCTCCTGCTGACGACTTCAATCGCCTCCGCCGAGGAGTTGCCGTTTGTCGATAACTTCATTCCGCAGAGCGACTATCGCGACCGTTTGACCGACGAATACACGCTGAAGCACTACGGAAAAATTTGCCGCACCATCGTCCCGCAAGCTGTCGTCGTGCATTGGACGGCAATGGGCACGCTCGAATCGAACAGGAATTTTTTCAGCGGAGCTGAACGCTCCGACGGCACCTTGAACGTCGCTTCGCAATTTCTCTGCGACCGCGACGGCACGATTTGGCGGCTCATGCCCGAAACGAATTTCGCGCGGCACATCATCGGCTACAACCACTGCGCCATCGGCATTGAGAACGTCGGCGGCTACGGCGGGCGCGAGGATTTGACCGACGCACAGCTTGCGGCGAACGTCCGCCTGATAAAATATCTGCACGCCAAATATCCGACGATTCGCTACGTCTTCGGGCACTATCAGCAGAACGCGGCGCGTGCAAGCGGTCTTTATGTCGAACTGGTGACGGGCTATCATTCGATTAAGTCTGACCCCGGTCCGACGTTCATGCGCGGTCTGCGTGAGCAATTGGAAGACGACGGGCTGATATTCTACGACGAATGAATTAAGGCCGACGTGATGTCGGCCCGCCGCCGTATGACGACCAAGGATGGCGTCATAGGCGGCACGAGCGGTTTCGGGTAAGCGCGGGCGTTTCGTTGGTGGACGGTATCCGCCCCGCGCGCAGTGGCGAGTTTCTTTGCTACTTTCTTTCCTCGGTGAAAGAAAGTAGATAACGAAACATCAAAGTAGATCACAAAACACGCAAATTGGAGAGAAAATTTCTATGACGAATGACAACCGCCAAGCACTAATGGACGGTCTGCGCGACGGCACGCCCATCGGTCTGGGATATTTCGTCGTCGGCTTCTCGTTGGGCATCGTCGCCAAATACGTCGGCTTGAGCCCTCTGCAAGGCTTCGTCATCAGCCTGCTAAACAACGCGTCGGCGGGCGAATACGCCGCGTTCACCGTCATCGGCTCGGACGCACCCTACATCGAAATCGCTTTGCTGACCTTCATCGCCAACGCCCGCTATGTTTTGATGAGCACGGTCTTGAGCCAAAAATTTTCGCCCGATACGCCGTTCTATCACAGAATCTTCGTCGGCTTCGACGTGACGGACGAAATCTTCGGCATCTCAATCGCGCGCGGCGGCAAATGGTTGAATCCGTTCTACAACTACGGCGCAATGCTGACGGCTCTGCCAGGCTGGTCGTTGGGCACGGCATGCGGCATCGTCGCGTGGAATTTTTTCCCCGAGGCGGCGGTCAGTGCATTGAGCGTCGCATTGTACGGCATGTTCCTCGCGGTGATCATTCCGCCCGCTCGCAAAGACAAAATCATCGGCGGCGCGGTCGTCATCAGCTTTCTGCTGAGCTGGCTGGCGGAAACGTTCCTGCCCGACATCTCCGCCGGCAACCGCACCATCGTGCTGACAGTGCTGATCGCGGGCGCGGCGGCAATTCTCTATCCCGTCAAAGACGAATGACCCACACAGTCCACAAAAGCCCCGACCCCCTCGTCGAGGCTTTTTGCTTTGCGGGAAATGTCGGAAAGGTTTTGATTGGTTTTTCATGTTCAGCTGATATATTGGCGGAAAAATTTCGGAAGGGAAGATGTTCACTGATGGGCGCGTTAAAATTTTTCACGGCAATCATTTTGGGCGCGGCACTTATCATCGGCTCGCTCGCTTCAACGGCGCAGGCTGCAGGCAAAAAAATTTTCATCAACGCCGCCAGCCGACTCATGCTCCTCTACGACGGCGACACCAAGCTTGCGGTCTATCACCTGGGTTTGGGCAAGGTGTCTACGCCGACGCCGACGGGTTACTACAAAATCAACACCAAGGAAATTAATCCGCCGTGGATTGATCCGTCTGATCCCGAATACGAAGTGCCGAGCGGTCCGGACAATCCTCTGGGCTATCGTTGGATGCAGTTTTCGGGCAACTATGGCATTCACGGCACCAACCGCCCCGAAAGCATTGGCGGCTACGTTTCCAACGGCTGCGTGCGCATGAACGAGAAGGACGTCGAGGAGCTCTTTGACGTGGTGGAAATTGGCACGCCGATTGAAATCATGTATAACCGCGTCGTCGTCGAGAAGACACCCGACGACAGCATTGCCTACTACATTTACCCCGACGGCTACGGCATTCAGACGCTGACCGTTGCCGACGTGACCAAGTGGATTGAACCGTTCGGCGTGTTGGCTTTCGAGAGCGACTACGACATCTCGCAGAAGATTGAGGCTTCCGACGGCGAACCGACGTTCATCGGCAAACCCTACAACATCGAGATTGACGGCAAGCTCATTGAACCGACCGAAGACCGCGGCACCAAGTTCGTCGCCAAAGCAGTTATCCGCGAGGGCATAACCTATCTGCCTGTCGTGCCGATAACCAAAGCCCTGCGCACCAGGCTTGCGTGGAACACGAAGGAATCTACGCTGGAAAGTCGCTTCGGCAAAGTCGTCTGCTATCCGCGCAAGGATCAGCTCTATTGCAATGCCGACGACGCCCCCGTCCTGTTCAACATCGAAGGCGGGCTACAGACCTCCGACGACGGCGGAAAAATTTTTCGCTTCAAATCGTTGGCGACCGAGCCCAAGCCCATCGCTCCGACCAAAGCTGACGAACCGAAGTCTGACGAGCCGAAAGCTGATGAACCGAAAGCTGACGAGCCGAAAGCTGATGAACCGAAAGCTGACGAGCCGAAAGCTGACGAATCGAAGTCTGATGAACCGAAGTCTGACGAACCGAAGACTGACGAACCGAAGACTGACGAGCCGAAGACTGATGAACCGAAGACTGATGAGCCGACACTGAAACCTTACGAGGCGGGGAACGCATGAAAAAATTTTTGATCGTTGACGGCAACAGCATCTTCTATCGCGCGTTCTATGCTATGCCGAGCTTGACTGCGCCGAGCGGCGAGCCTACGGGGGCTGTCTTCGGCTTCGCGAATATCCTGCTGAAAATTTTGCGCGAACGTGAGCCCGACCTCGTTGCCGTCGCATTCGACACGGCGAAGAAAACTTTCCGCAACGAAATTTTTTCCGACTACAAGGCGACGCGTCCGCCCATGCCCGACGAACTTGCCGCACAACGCTCAATCCTGCGCGAGTTCATCGACGTCATCGGCATCAAGACCTGCGCGGCGACCGGTTATGAGGCTGACGACGTCATCGGCACGTTGGCAGGGCAGGCGTGCGAAAGTTTCTTCGTCGAGATTCTCACGGGCGACCGCGACGCGTTTCAGCTCATCAACGCCACGACGAACGTCCTGTTCAACACCAAGCGCGACGTCACAGTTTACGACGAGCAAAAGTTCCGCGACGAATTTGGTTTCGCGCCCGCGCTCCTCGTCGACTTCAAGGGCTTGAGCGGCGACAAGTCCGACAATATCCCCGGCGTTAAGGGTATCGGCACGAAGACTGCCACCGACCTCATCAAAACGTTCGGCACCGTCGAAAATATTTTGGCGCACCGAGCAGAAGTCACCTCCGCCAAAATCCGCGACGCTCTGGAAAATTCCGCCGAACTTGCCGCAACGAGCAAACGCCTGGCGCAAATCGTTCGCGACGTGCCCGACATCACCTTTGCCGCGGAAAATTTTGTCGTCACGCCCGACCTCGCCCGCGCAGAAGATTTTTGCGACCGCTACGCCCTCAACCGTCTGCGCCAAAAAATTCATGAGCTTTTTGACGCCGCGCCGACAATTGAGCCTGCCGCCGAGCTGAAGCCGATTGACTTCGCGAAAATTTTTCCCGCAGAGACCGTGACGATTGCCCGCGCAGAAGATTCGTTCGCCGTGAAAATTTTTGGCGGGGAAATTTTTTCCGCCACCGCTGCCGACGTCCAACGCCTCTTCGACAACTTCACGGGCAAGATCATTTTGCGCGACGTGAAAAAGTTTCTGCACGAATTCAACGTCCGCGACCTCACGAAAGTTTTTGACGCCGACCTCGCCGCTTATCTGCTTCACCCCGAACGCGACAAGCCCGACCTCGCCACCGACGCCGCCGCACTCGAATCGGCTGCGATCCGCGACGAAAAATTTTTGGACGACGCCGACCTGACGAAGCTTTATCGCGAAATTGAATTGCCGCTCACGGACGTGCTCTGCCGCATGGAAAACCGCGGTGTCTTCGTCGACCGCCAACGTCTGCAAAAAAAATCCGCCGACATGAGCCGACGCATCGCCGCGCTGGAGATGAGCATTTACGAGCTGGCGGGCACGGCGTTCAACATCAATTCGCACAAGCAACTCGGCGACGTCCTGTTCAACCGACTGAACCTGCCGCACGCCAAGAAGACCAAGAGCGGTTACTCGACCGACGCCGAAGTTCTTGAGAACCTGCGCGGGCTTCACCCGATTATCGGGGCGATTCTCGACTTCCGCGCACTGACCAAGCTCAAGTCGACGTATCTGGACGGGCTTTGCAAACTCATCGGCGACGACGGCAGAGTTCACACGAACTTTAACCAGATGGTCACGGCGACGGGCAGACTGTCCAGCTCCGACCCGAACCTGCAGAACATTCCCGTGCGCACCGCTGAGGGCAGGGAGATTCGCGCGCTGTTCGAGCCCGGCGACGGTTTCGACTGCATCGTCTCGGCTGACTATTCGCAGATTGAACTGCGGCTGCTGGCTCACATGAGCGGCGACGAAAATTTGATTGACGCCTTCCGCCGCGGGCAGGACATTCACGCACGCACCGCCGCCGAAGTTTTTTCCGTGGACGTGGACGCCGTGAGTGCCGACCTTCGACGCAAAGCCAAGGCCGTCAACTTCGGCATCGTCTACGGCATCAGCGATTACGGTCTGGCTCGCGACTTGCACATCACTCGCAAAGAAGCCGCCGACTACATCGCCCGCTACTTCGCGCGATATCCCGGCGTGAAAAATTTTTTGGACGAGACCATTGCCAAAGCCCGCACCCTCGGTTACGTCACGACCATGTTCGGCAGACGCAGGACATTGCCCAACATCAACGGCAAGAACTTCAACCTGCGCGCCTTCGCTGAACGTGTGGCAATGAACACGCCGATTCAAGGCTCCGCCGCCGACATCATCAAGCTGGCAATGATCCGTGCCGAAGAAAATCTTCGTGACTTCAAAAGCCGCATCATCATTCAGGTGCACGACGAACTTGTCCTTGAAGCTCGCGCAGACGAACTCGCCGCCGTTGAGCAAATCGTTCGCTCGGCAATGGAGGGCGTGGCTGATTTGTCGGTGCCGCTGGTCGTCGACGTTCATCACGGCGCAAACTGGTCGCTTGCCAAGTGAACGGCTGTAACTGAGCGCGGCGTCCGACGTATAAGCGGCAGAAAAATTTTCCGTGAGGAGGCGGACCGTGATGAAAAAATTTCTTGCAACGTTCTTCGTGGCTGTGATGATGGTGGCTTTGAGCCCGCGTGCCTTCGCTGAAGTCCACATCGGAATTGATTCGGCGGATTTCGTCCTTGACCGCAACCAAATCGTCTTGCACACGACGGTTTACAACACGCTCGACTGCCCCGTCCACATGACAAACTTCATCGTCAAGAACCTGAAGATTTACGACGCCGACAGAAATTTGATTTGGGAGAGCGGCGTGAATTTCGACGGGCTCAACGTGCCCATTGACGCCAACGGCACCGTCAACATGACCTTCACGCTCGACAACGCAAACCCGCCCAATTACAACGGCACGATCTTCATCGAGGACGACTCGCTCGTCGTGTGGTCTGCCGACTAATGGAGACCGTCACCCGTCACCGAAGCCGACAACGAGGCCGCCCATTGCCAGCAAAAGAAAGTAGATATAAACGCAGTCGCAGTGAGCAACAGCCGCCGCTGTCAACCGTCACCCGTTTCCTGAGCCGACAACGAGGCCGCCCATGGACGGGCGGCCGCCGGCATACGACGTCGTGATGCGTCGTTGCCGGCTCGGTGGTCCTTTTCTTTGCTACTTTCTTTTGGACCGGCAAAAGAAAGTAGATATAACCGCAGACGCAGTGAACAGACACTGACGCAGTGAGCAACCGCAAACGCAACCGTCACCCGTCACCGAAGCCGACAACGAGGCCGCCCATGGACGGGCGGCCGCCGGCATACGACGACGTGATGCGTCGTTGCCGGCTCGGAGGTCCTTTTCTTTGCTACTTTCTTTTGGACCAGCAAAAGAAAGTAGATCTAAACGCCAACGCAGTGAGCAGACGCAGTGGAAAACACCGACGACAGTCATCAACCGCAACCCGTTGCCGCGACCATTGCCAGCAAAAGAAAGTAGATATAAACGCAAACGCAGTGAGCAGACACTGACGCAGTATCAACCGACGAAAGGAGCTGCACCTTTGCATAGACCTACGCAAGAACAGATCATAGAATTCTTCCACGCCAACACCGTCATTGACTTCATGGAGATTGACGTCGTGCCCACGCCCGACGGCGAAGCTCGCTTGGAACTGTGCGCCGATTCTCGCCACGCCAATCTGTATTCGATGGCGCACGGCGGAGTTTTGACGACGATGGCTGATACCGCGATGGGTGCCAAATGTCTGGCTCTCAACAAACGCGTGGTCACTATCTCGCTGACGATTGAGTTCATGCACGCGGTTATGACCAACACGCCGCGCATCATGACCGACGCGAAGGTTTTGCACGACGGGCGCAAGACTATGGTCTGCGAATGCCGCATAGTCGACGCAAAGGGCAAGCTCTACGCCAAAGCCAACGCGACCTTCTTCGTGACGGGCAAGCTCTTCGACGACGAGGCTTAACGAAATTCTTGCGCCGCTCAAATCGGTTTCTAATGATGGTGCTCTAGACTTCAGCCAACGAAAGATTTGGGAGGTTTTGGAGATGTTGAGGACAATGAAACTTCTCGGCGTGTTGTTGGCGGCAATGATCATGTCGATAGCCACCGCCGCAGAAGCATCCACGGATTGGAACGCGAACGTCATCCAGGTCAAAGCAGTTGCGCCGTACCCGACTGTGGCGACGAACAGTGCCGAAGCGGAATATCGCGCACGCACCGCCGCAATGGCAATCGCGCGGCGAGATTTGCTGGCGGAAGTCAAAGGCATCCAAATCGATTCGACCACCACCGTCGAAAACGGAATGCTCACCAGCGATTTGATCGTGCAGAAGGTCAGCGGTTTGCTAAGGGGCGCACGCGTCGTCTCGGAGGGGGCAACTGTCGGCGGCTATGAAGTCGTCATGGAGTTGCCGCTGTTTGGTAGCCAAAATTCTCTGGCAAGTGCCGTCATCGAACGCACGCCGACGCAGACGGTTGAACCGTTCCCAACGCCCGCACCGACTTACACACCGCCCGTGCCGACTTATACGCCGCCCGCACCGACCTATAAGCCGTCGACTTCGGGCAACTACACCGGACTCGTCATCGATTGCCGCGGATTCAGTCTCAAGCCCGTGATGAGCCCCGTTATCTTCGACGCGAACTACAGGACAATCTACGGTCACAAATATCTTGACATCGACAAAGTTATCCGCGACGGCATGGCAAGCTACGCCCGCGACCTCAGCGAAGCTTACCGCGCAGGCTCAAACCCGCTCGTCGTGCGCGCCATCGGCATTGACGATTTGAACGCAGACCCCGTCATCAGCATGGAAGACACCGACCGCGTCCTCTACGAAAACGAAAGCTCCCACTTCCTGGAAGACACCGCAGTCGTCTTCCTGTATTGAACTTGCCGCGCAGATCTCTTCCTCCTCACGGGGGAAATTTTTTTTTGCGGCTTAATGTCGGACGTAAATTTGTCGAACTTTATTACAGACAGAAAATTTTCATCGGAAGGCAAAGAGGAGTGTGAACATAATGGCAACCACACCGCAACAGGTTATTCAAAATTTCATGAACGCGCTGGTTAATCACGGCTTGACCACAAAGAACGAAGCTACCGGTGTCGCCATGTTGGATAAAGCGATTCAAGCATCAACGGACTACAGCGGCATTGAGAACGTCATCAACTGCATGAAGGCGGATCAAATCTCTGCCGAACGCGAAGCGGTTGAAGCCATCCTCGGCAAATCATATGCCGGCATGACCATCAAGGAAGCCGGCAGGGACGCTACCGCCAAGAAGAGCCAAATCGAAAACATGAAGGTTTCCATCTTCCTGAAAAAATATTGCGGCATCATCATGGGCAACGACGACACGGGCGCGATAACCGGTTCGGACGCCAACGTCTCCGTCGCGGCGGGCGATACTTTCTACGGTGCAACTGCCTCAAGCGCGCAGACCTTCGGCAAAGGCACCACAAAGACCAGGACGAACATCGTGGACGAGAGCACCATCAACAAGACATGGCCTTCAACTCCCGTCAGCGAATTCATCACCACGGACACAAAATTGACGTTCAAGCTCAACGACGATACTCCGTTCGCCAAGCTCACCACCGACCAGCAGACGATCTTCAAGGGTCTCTACAAATGGTGGGGCAACGAATGCACCAAACTCGTCGAAGATACTTACAAACTCGGCTTCGACAAGACGAAGTATAAATCGGTTATGTCGGACAACATCACCGTCAATTTCGTCAACAACAACAACAACACGCTCGCTTCGGCAGGCTACAGCTACTCCACCTCCGACGGCTCTGCCTCAAACCTCACGCTCAACGTCAACATGAAGTTCTACAGCGGCATTGAAGAGACCAACTCCGACGGCTCAAGCACAGGCTCTTCCTTGTTGCTCGACCGCACGCTTGCCCACGAATTCACGCATACCGTCATGGAAACGAACGTCAAGTTCTTCACCAACCTGCCGCAGTTCATCAAGGAAGGTCTTGCCGAATTGACGCACGGCATAGACGACGTCCGCTCCTACAGCATCCGCCAAGTCGCCTTGAACGATTCAACCCTGAAAAAAGCTCTCGGCTTCGGCACGGGCACCGGCGACGAGATTTGCTATTCGGGCGGCTTCATGTTCTTACGCTATCTCGCCAAACAAGCGACGCTCATGTCGTGGGCAAAGGAACTCAATCCATCGGCGGGCACATGGTCAGTCAACAAGACCACGGCAACCTACAGCGTCGGCGGCAAGGAAGTAGCCAAGATTGCCGGCTTGCGCAACGGGCTGTCGACGGCGGGCACCATGCTTGACGGCATTACAGTCAGCGGCAAAACTATCACGCTCAGCCAAAAAGTTCTCGGCACCTCGAAGGTCACGCTCACCACTACCGACGGCTACAGCCTCGCCTTCGACAGCGACATGCAGACCAAGAAAGTCACCGTCAACGCGCCTTCGTGGAATATCAACAACGGCACCGCCATCTATCGCGGCGACACCACTGCGGGCTACAACCTCGACGGCAACACCGTAACCTACACCAAAGCCGCGGGCGGCAAGGAAATAGTCAGAATCACGGGGCTGGCGAAGTCCGGCATATCGTCCATTCCAATGAGCAACAACGTCATCACGTTGACGGGCTCAATGCTGAACAACGGCAAGGTCACGCTCAAAGGCGACGGCTACACCCTGGCGACGGACACGGGCATCTCCGCCCCGACAGATCGCACGCCGTATTGGCAAGCAAAGAACGGCTCCGCCAAATATCTGCAGACGACCTCGGCGGGCTATACCCTCAGCGGCGACAAGAAGACGCTCAATTTCTTCAAGGAGAAGTCGACCAATCTGCTCACCCTCAGCGGGCTCAACAAGTCTCTCTCGTCCACAAACAGCACGTCATTGAGCGGCGTCACTGTCATCGGCGACACCGTCACGCTCGGCGCAGGTGCTCTCGGCACCTCGAAGATCACGCTCAAGGGCGCGGGCTACAAGTTGGGCGAAGTGCCTGCGGGACACTCCTCCGCCCGCAACGAGAATCAGCTGGTCATCGGCGGCGGCAAGGCTGTCTATAAGAACGTCGACACCGCCTACTTCACCAAAGCAAACGACACCACGTACAACTACACCAAGGAAGTCCTCAAGTCCACAATGGCGACGGTCACCGGTCTCGATAAGGCGGCAACGGACGGCGTCTCCGTCAGCGGCAAAGTCATTACTGTCACGGCGGACGCTCTGCCTTTGACCATCAAGGACAAGGCGAAGATCTCCCTCGGCAAGAACGACGACTACACCCTCGCGCTGGGCAGTGGGCTCAGCCAATCCAAAGCGACGAAATCATATTGGTCTGCAAGCAAAGGCACCGCCAAATATCAGAAGGACATGACGGCGGGCTTCACCTTCAGCGACGACAAGAAGACGTTGACCTATTCCACGGCGAAAACCATCAATCCCCTCGTCATCAGCGGTCTGGACAAAACTTTGACGGATACCGAAGGCGGATTGAGCGGCATCTCCGTCAGCGCAGACAAAGTCGTCACGCTCGACAACAGAGTTTTGGGCGCGAGCAATGTCGCAATCAAAGGCACGGGTTACACCCTCGCGCTGGACTTCACGTCCTTTTACGCCGCGCGCAATTCCGCCGTGAAAGCTGATGTTTGGGCTGTCGGCGGCGGCAAGGCTGTCTATAAGAACGTCGAGCAGGGCTACTTCACCAAGAAGAACGACACAACTTACACCTACGTCAAAGAGAAGGCTCTGGCAACTTTGGCGACGGTTGCGGGCTTGAAGAAGACTGCCACCGAAGCCGACATCAGCTTGAGCGACAAAGTCATCACGATCAAATCGGAGGCCATCCTCGACACTCCGACCCACAACTCCAAGATCACCCTCGGCAAGAAAGACGACTATACGCTTGCGATTGGCGACGGCGTCCCCAAACTGGAATACAACACACCGACTTTCACGTACGCCAAGGGCAAGGCAACCTACGCCGCCACCGTCAAGACTGCGGGCTACTTCGCCTCCGACGACCAAAAGACGCTCACCTACATCGCCGACAAGGACAAGAAGGGCAACGCCATCACGACGACCTTCGCGACGATTAGCGGGCTCGACAATCAGGCAACCGGCGGGCTCAGCGTCAGCGGCAAAGTCATCACTGTCACGGCGGCGGCTCTGTCATCAACGCTCAAGAACAACGCCAAAATCTCTGTCAAAGGCGACGGCTACACCCTGGCAATGGGCGACGGCGTAACGGGCATTGCGACGACCCCCGAAGACCGTTGGGCTGTCAAAGACACCACGGCGAAGTTGACGACATTCACCGACACCAAAGGCTTCACCCTCAGCAACGGCTCCAAGACGTTGACTTACACGCTAAAGACCGTCAAGAAGGAAGTGGGCTCCGTCAACGGCATCAAGAAAGGACTCACCACCTCCGACTTTGCGACTTCGGCAAGCGGCACCAAAATTTCTTTGACGGCGGCGCAACTGGGCGACAAGGTCACTCTCGGCGGCGAGTACACCTTCGAGTTCGCGGCCGACTACAAAGACAAGACCATCAACGGTTCCTCGGCAGACAACACAATCACCGTCAAGGGCACGGGCAACGTCATCACCGCAGCCAAGGGCGACGACACCATTACCCTCGGCGGCGACAACACAATCATCTACAACAACGGCGACGGCGACGACCTCATCACCGGCTTCAAGGCGGGCAGCACGCTCAAGCTCGGCGGCTTCAAAGCGACGGATACAATCTCCATTGCCGCAGAAAGCAACGACGTCGTCATCACCCTCAAGAAGGGCAACACCAGCGGCTCCATCACCCTCAAGGACGCGAAGAACCTTTCCTTCGACATCTACGACAACGCCAAGACACCCAACGTCATTGCAAGCTACGGCAAAAGCTCCGGCATGGTCAGCGAATCCGAATCCATCGCCGCGACCGAAGACCTGCTCTACAGCGACAACTACGCCATGGGCTCAGACCTCAGCGACATCACGGGCGGCGACCTCGACGACTTCTCCGTCACCAACATCGAAACGCAAAACGTCACCGACCTCACCGCCACGACACCCATCATCACTGCCACCGACAAGAAATAATCGATAGCGCAAGCTCATCCCGTCCACTGTGGGCGGGATTTTTTTTGAATTATTGCCATTGAACTTATGATTTGGTAAATTTGCCGTATATCAAAGTTGTAGTCGTCACTGTGAAGGAGATGTGGCATATGTTAACGCAACAAGATGTTATCAAGGCATTCATGAAGTCGTTGGACAAAACGACCGCTTCCGGTGTGAACGCGCTTGATGCTGCCGTAAAAGCTTGCTCGAAGTTCACCGACTTGCAAAGTGTCATCAATCAGCTGATAAACGACTGCCGCAAGGCTGAGAGTGCCGAGGCCTTTCTGCGGGAAAAGTGCGGGATCATTCTTTCCAACGGTGATACCGGCGCGATAACCGGTGCGGACGCGGGCGGCTCCAAGACCAAAACCGCCAAGTCCGTCGTCGCTGAGGCGGGTGCGGCGAAATATCCTTCGGGCACGAGCTTCACCAAACGCGGGTTGACCGTCGTCGTGCCCAAGAAGAACACGCTCACCAAGGATCAACAAACCGTCGTGCAGGGCTTGTACAGCTATTGGATTGACGAGGCGTTGAAACTCATCGAGACTTCTTACGGTTACAAGTTCACCGACAAAGACGCCACCGTCAAGAAAATTTCATTGAAGTTTGTCACCGAGCCTTCCTCCGACAAATTGGCTTACGTCACGTCAAAACATTCGGGTGCAAAGACTACGAGCCTGACTTTGACCGTGAACATGAGCCGCTTCAAAAATCTTTCGCCGAGCGATAAAAACGGCATCAGCGACAGAGGCGCGTTCTATCTGGACAGAGTTTTGGCGCACGAGCTGACTCACGCGATTATGGGCGCGAAAATCGCCAACGCCGCCGCCTTGCCGAGTTTTATCACCGAGGGCATGGCGGAGCTGACTCATGGCGCGGACGACACCAGGTTTGCCGACATAAAGAAGCTCGCCTCCAAAGCCACGCAACTGCAAAATTATCTTAACGTCAAGCGCACGACCTCCAAAGACATGGATTACGCGGCGGGCTATATCTTCATGCGCTACCTGGCAAAACAGAGCTCAACCGGTGCGCCCTCCACGCCGACGAAAGCCAAAGTCATCTCCGCCGACAACACCACCATCACCGACGGCGGCACCTACACGATCAAGAAAGGTTTCACCGGCGACATCATCATCAACACGACGGCTGCCGTCATGCTGGACGGGGCAAGCGCGGGCAAACTTGAGAACGTCTACATCAAAACTGCCTCGACGACTGCCGACTTGACGATTAAAGATCTGGTCATCGTCTCCGAAGCGGAAATGAGCATGATAAAATTCGGCTCCGGCAAGAACAACAAGCTGACCGTGCTCGGCACCAACACGCTGACGAACACCGAATCCATACATGCGGCTGCGGTAAACGTCGGCGGCGGGCTGACCATTGACGGCACGGGCAAGCTCAACGTTTCCATCGGCTGTAAAGAAATTTTCGTGGACGGCGTCGGCGATATTTACATTGGAAAAGACTCGGGCATCGCGAGCGTCTCTGCTACTGTCGCAAGCAGTGGGGCGGGCATCGGTTCCGACTTCCACGAAAAGACGGCGGGCGACATCACCATCAACGGCGGGACACTCGTCGTCGGCGTGAAAGGTGCCGGCAACGCCATCGGCGGCGCAAATCACGGCAACATCGGCAACATCACCATCAACGGCGGGAACGTGACGGCTTATTCCGAATCATCGACGGGCATCGGTGCCGGCTCAGACAGATCTGCGGGCAACATCACCATCGGCGGCAAGGCTGTCGTCGTCGCTCAAGGCAATTACGCAGGTATCGGCACGGCATTTGGGTTTAACGATAAATATAGCTCTCCTTCAACCGCGGGCAACATCATCATCGACGGCGACGCTATCGTCACGGCAACCGGCACCTATGGCGCGGGTATCGGAACGGGATCTTCAGATACCTCCGTCAAGAGCATTACCATCGGCGGCAAAGCAAAGGTCACCGCGCAAAGCAAAAAAGGCGCGGGCATCGGCAACGGCATAAGCGGATTAATCTACCCCCAAAAAAAAGCCACAATCAATTCCGTCGGCTCCATCACCATCAAAGACAACGCCACCGTCAGCGCCACTTCCGAGGAATATGGCGCGGGCATCGGCGGCGGTTATGTTGGAGCATTTGAAGCCGAAGACGCGCAAAAAATCTTTGGCACGTCTAAGGTCGGCAACATCACCATCAAAGACAACGCACAAGTCACGGCGACGAGCATGAAGAACGGTCTGGGGATCGGCGCGGGCTTTGCATTCAACAGATGCAAGAGCACCATCGGCACGGTTAAAATCTCCGGCGAAGCGTCCGTCACCATCAACAACACCGACACATCGCGCAGCGTGAAGATCAACGGCAAAAATTATTCGGGCTCGCAGTTCATCTTCAAGGACGGCGCGTATCTTAAAGGCGATACCACCAAGCTCAACACCATAAACGGCACGGATCTCAACGACAGCTTGACCAACGACTCCGTCAACATTACCATCAAGGCGGCGGCGGGCAACGACACTATCAACAACTACGCGGTGGCTAACGTCCTAATCAACGGCGGCGCAGATAACGACCAAATCATTAACGACACCCCCAACCCAAAATTCTCCTTGCGCCACACGAATATCACAATTGACGGCGGCGAAGGCAACGACTACATCAGAAACTACGACAGCTCAAACTCCCTGCTCATCGGCGGCGAAGGCGTAGACCATATCTTCAACAGTTACGAAAGCAACAACGTGACCTTAGACGGCGGCGAGGGCAGAGACCATCTGACGAACTCCACCGCGTTGATGGGCGACGGTAGTCGCAGGGCCTCAACGAGGATTCTCATGCTCGGCGGCGATGACACTGACTACATCACCAACCAATACGGCAACGACGTGACGATTGTCGGCGGCAAAGGCGACGATCACATCCTTAACGTGTACGGGGATGCGAATACCGGCGACGGCGGCGACAAGGTCACCTACAAATACGCTACGGGCGACGGCTTCGACACGATAACAGGCTACCGCTCCGCCAACAAAATTCAAATCAGCGGCGAGTATTCCACGCTCAACAGCGGCAACGACATACTCATCAAGGTCGGCTCCGGCTCAATTCTTCTGGAAGACGCCAAGGATCTCAAGCTCAACATCGAAAGCACATCAGAGACGACTGCCAAGACGCTAACCGTGACCAACTCAACGAAGTCACCCGTCACGCTCGGTTCGGCTTATGCCAATTCCGACGCCTCGAAACGCACCAAGGCAGTCAAAATCACGGGCAACAGTTCAGCGAACTCAATCGTCGGCGGCGCAGGTAACGACATTCTCGTTGGCGGCGCAGGCAACGACACTCTTGCGGGCGGCGCAGGCAACGATTCACTCTGGGGCAACGCCGGCTCCGACACGTTCATCTATGACGGCGGCAATGACGTCGTCTATGGCTTCGAGAACGGAGACCTGTTGCAAATTACGGGCACGTTCAGCGCGTCCTATAGCAAGTCCACGAAGGAAGTCGCGTTCAAAGTCGGTTCCACTGCCAACGCCATCACGCTGACTGATTTCACGGCGACGGCATTCAACATCAACGGCACAGACTACAAGATCAGCGGCAACAAACTCGTCAAGAGATAAACGTCAACCAAAAAGCCCTCTTCCCGACGCCGGGAGGAGGGCTTTTGTTTCAATCGTTCCTTAACGTGACGGTGGCAAGTGCGGCAACTTTGTCGTCGTCCTTGGTTTTCATGAGAATGACGCCTTGAGTATTGCGCCCCCTCAAGCCTATGTCGTCCACGTCGGTGCGGATGACGAAACCTTCGGTGGTGATGAGCAACAGCTCCTGGTCGGGCGTGACGACTTTCATTGCGACGACTTCGCCGGTTTTGTCGGTGACCTTCATGTTGACGAGACCTTTGCCGCCGCGTCCTTGCGGGCGATATTCTTCGGTGGGCGTGCGTTTGCCGATACCCTCTTCGCTAACGGTGAGGACTTCGGCACCTTTGCGCAACTTGTCCATGCCAATGACTCGGTCGCCGCGTTTGAGCCGAATCCCTACGACGCCGCGGGTATTCCTGCCCATTGAGCGAACTTCTTCTTCGGGGAAGGAAATCGCCATGCCCTGCGCCGTGCCCAAGATGATATAGCGTTCGCCTTCGGTGAACTTGACGCCAATCAATTCGTCGTCGCGGTCGAGCTTTATGGCAACGAGCCCGCGTTTCATCATTGAGCTGAATTCCGACAGCTGCGTCTTCTTGACGATACCCTTGCGCGTTGCCATGAACAGATAGCGTGTGGGGTCAAACTCGCGGACTTTAACCAGCGCGGTGATGGTTTCGCCCGGCTCAATCTGCAACAGGTTGCTGATGTGATTGCCTTTGGCAGCGCGGCCTGATTCGCCGATTTGATACGCCTTGAGGTGGAAGACCTTGCCCTTGTTGGTGAAGAACAGAATCGTGTGATGTGTCGTGGTCACCAGAATTTGTTCGACGAAGTCTTCTTCCTTGGTGCCCATGCCCGTGACACCGATGCCGCCGCGTTTCTGCTTCTTGTAGGCGTCAAGGTCGATGCGTTTGACGTAGCCGCCGTGCGTGAGCGTGATGACGATGTCGTCGTCGTTGATGAGGTCTTCGGCTTCGAAGGCGGTGAGCTCTTCGCCGATGATCTCGGTGCGCCGCGGGTCGTTGAACTTTTCGCGAACGCTGAGCAATTCATTCTTGACCAGCTGAAGAATCTGCCTTTCGTCGGACAAAATTTCTTCAAACTTCTTGATGGCAACAAGCACGCCGTGATATTCGCCCTCAATCTTGTCGCGCTCAAGCCCCGTGAGTTTTTGCAGACGCAGATCCAAAATCGCTTGAGCTTGGTCGTCACTTAGGTTGAACGTCTTGATGAGCTTGCCTTTGGCGTGGCTGACGACGGAGCTTGAGCGAACGAGCTTGATGACGGTGTCGAGATTCTTGACGGCAACCGTGAGCCCTTCGAGAATGTGAGCGCGAGCCTTCGCTTTCGCCAGGTCGAACTTCGTGCGGCGGCGAATGACGTCTTCTTGGTGGCGGATGTAGTGTTGGAGAATTTCTTTGAGCGTCAAAACCTGCGGGCTGCCGTTGACGAGCGCAATCATGTTCACGCCGAAGGTATCTTGCAGTTGCGTGTGCTTGAACAGCTGGTTGAGGACGATTTGCGCCGTGACGTCGCGTCGCAGATCGATGGCGATGCGCAGACCCTCACGGTCGCTTTCGTCGCGCAGGTCGGTTATGCCTTCGATGGTCTTGTCGCGCACGAGGTCGGCAATCTTTTCGATGAGCCGAGCCTTGTTGACTTGGTAGGGCAGTTCAGTGACGACGATGCGGCTCTTGCCGTTGGGCAAAGGTTCAATCGTCGTACGCGCACGCATTTTGATGGAGCCGCGTCCCGTGCGATAGGCGTCGCGAATTCCTTCGCGCCCGATGATTAAGCCCGCCGTTGGGAAGTCCGGCCCGCTGATGATCTTCATAAGGTCGCTTGTCGAGGCGTCGGGGTCGTCAATCAGTTTCAGCGTGGCGTCGATGACTTCGCCGATGTTGTGCGGCGGAATGTTCGTCGCCATTGCCACGGCGATACCCGACGCGCCGTTGACGAGCAGTTGCGGAAATTTTGACGGCAGGACGGTCGGTTCCTTGAGCGATTCGTCATAGTTTGGCGCAAAGTCCACGGTGTCCTTGTCGATGTCCTGAAGCATAAGCTCGGAGATTTTCGACATGCGCACTTCTGTATAACGCATAGCCGCGGCGGGGTCGCCGTCCACGGAGCCGAAGTTGCCGTGCCCGTCGGCAAGCGGATAGCGCATAGAAAAATCCTGCGCCATACGGACAATCGCGTCGTAGACGGACGTATCGCCGTGGGGATGATATTTACCGAGAACTTCACCGACGATGCGAGCGGATTTTTTGTAGGGCTTGCCGCTTGTCATGCCGGCTTCCTGCATTGCGTAAAGAATCCTGCGGTGCACGGGCTTGAGTCCGTCGCGAACATCAGGCAGAGCACGCGCGACGATAACCGACATCGCGTAATCTATGTAGGAAAATTTCATCTCGTGTTCGAGATTGACGGGGACGATCTTCCCGTGACCGAATTCGAGTTCTTGCACACTCTCACCTCTTCCGAAATTTCAAAGCGCGGAAATTATAGCACCCGCTCCGCGAAATGTCTAACTGCTCGCGAATAGCATGATCAGCGCACCGACGAACAGTACTACGCTGAACGTGTACAATCCGTTCTGGACGGCGCGGCTGTGTTTGCCGAAGAGCGCACCAATCAGCGGGCGCAACAGGAACGTCAACAGCGACAGCGACACGAAGAACAGCGGCTTATCCGCCGTGGCGAAGCTGTAGACCAACATCACCGCCGAGATCGCCAGCCCGCTCGTCTCCGCGTGAGTGAAGCGTCGTTTGCGTTGGGGTGCAGGTTCATCGACGGCAACTTCGCGGCGGCTGTGGAAAGTCTTCGGGCGGGGCTCATCGCTCTTTTCGTCGGGCGCGGCAGTTGTCGGCTCAAGCTTGAGTTCGCGGGCGTAAGCGTCGTCGGTGTCGTCTGGCTCAACGCTGTAATCGTCGGGAATTTTTTTATCGGTGCTCATAAAGTTTAGTCACGTTGCCTCCTTGAAGAATCCAAAAGCTTGCGGCACGAGCAGATATCTTTCCGCCGCGACGAGTGCTCTGAACATGAAGTCCGTGGTGTCGTTGCCGAAGGTCAGCCCGTGCGCCGTCAGGAAGTCTCGCCGAAAAATTTTCGTACCGAGCCGCCGACTAAGTTTGCCCTGCAACCACATGACGCCGCGCAGTTGTTCGGGAACGTCGAAGATTGTCGGCACGTCGCGTCGCAATTCGGGTGCGTCGTCTGCCACGAAATTGCCGCCGTTGCCCGCGAGTTGAATGTGCCCCGCGAAATGAATCACGTCCGCTTTGGAACCGTCGGCTGCCCGCGTGGCAAGGTCGAGCGCGTCGTTCGGCAAAATAGAATTCTCGTCTTTGAACAGAACGTAATCGCCCGTCGCCTTTCGCAGGCCGAGATTGAGCGCGTCGACAATTGATCCGCCGGGATAATTCACCACGCGGAAATTCGTCGGCAACGGCGGCAGATTTACACGTGCGCCGAGATTGACGAGTATCAGTTCAAAGTCGGGGAAGCTCTGCCAGAAGATATTTTGGATGCACGCGGACAGATTTGCGGGATTTTTCACCGGCGCGACGACGGAAATCAACGGCTTGCTCTCAACCGTCTCGCGAATCAGAATGTCGAGCAGCGCGGGGTAATGTTCGACGATTTGTCGGAGCTGAACATCGCTTTGGGTTTTGTTTACCGACCAAAGAGTCTCGCCATTTACCTGCGTGTCAACGTCGACGTAAATCAATTTGTTTTGCGCACCTATCGGAATTTTAGTCTTCGTGCCGTTTAGAACAGCCATTGACCAAAACCACGCTTCGTCGTCAATGGGCGAGAGATTCATGAACAAATCGTGTCGCAAAACGTCGGCGTATAAGAGGGCTCTCTTCAGCAGTACGCCCCCCCCCCCCGTGCCAAATGAGTTGGTAAACTTTGGCGGCGAAGGAATTGCGGGCTTGAACATAGGATGCCAGTTTTCGCGGGGATAAATTCTCCCCGACGTGTCCAGCCGCATTCTGTGACAGAAATGCGCGATGAAGCAGTCGGGGTTCTTGATGTGTTCGTCGTAAAGAATCTTCAACCAATCGGGGCGATAGAACAAATCGTCGTCCGCCGTGACGATGATGTCGTCGGGAAATTTTTTCAGCGCGGGGATCAATTTTTTGTACGGGCGCAAGTTTTCGCACCAATCAATCGTCAGCCCGAACGCACGCAGTTCAAGCAAGTCCCGCGGCAAATTTTTTTCGCGTTGAGGAAACGAGTCTTCGTCCAGCCAAAGAATCAGCAGATCCGGCGGAAACGTTTGGTTCAGCAACGAATAGATTGTGTACTTCACGTCGAGGATGCGCGGCTTGTATGACGTGAGCGACACGATGACTTTTTCGGCACGCGGCGAATGATTCAGCCCGATGAAATTTTTCGCGGCAATGAGCTCGTCGACTTCGCGTTTGTCGATGGTGAGCCTTCCGTTTTTGTCGATGATCTTCATGTGCCTTCTCCGTAAAAATTTTTGACAGCCGCAACCAGACCGTCAATGGTGAATTCGTCGGCGACAACGGCTGCCGTCGCGCCGAAGGTCTCCAAAGTCTGCGCGGTTATCGGACCGATGGCGGCGGCCGGAATTTTTTTCAACGCGTCGATGCCGTGAGCCGCGACAAAATTTTTGACGGTCGATGAACTGGTGAACGTGACCATATCGAGCGCGGCGAAGTCAATCGGCTCCGACGGCACGCTGACGGTCTGATAGGCGGGCGCAATCGTGACGTCGGCACCGAAATTTTTCAGGGCGTCGGGCAAAACGTCGCGGGCATCTTGTGCGCGGGCGAGCAGAATTTTTTTGCCGCCGACGAAATTTTTCAGCGCGTCCGCCAAACTTTCCGCGACAAAATTTTTCGGCACGACATCAGCGACGACACCGAAGCCTTCGAGCCGTTGAGCCGTAGCCGAGCCGATTGCCGCAACTTTGACGGAGCCGAGGGCACGCGTGTCCTTGCCGACGTTGCGCAGGCGAGCGAAGAATTTTTCCACGCCGTTGACGCTGGTGAGGACGAGCCAATCGAAGCCGCCCAGTTCTGCAATTGCCGCGTCGAGCTGAGCAAAATTGTCGGCGGGGTCGGCGATTCTGATGGTCGGGCATTCGACGACGTTCGCTCCCAAATTTTTCAGCGCGGCGGAAAGTTTCGATGCCTGAGCACGCGCACGGGTCACCAGAATTTTTTTGCCGAAGAGCGGGCGGCTGTCGAACCACTTGAGCTGTTCGCGCAGGTTGACGACGTTGCCGACGACGAAGACCGCGGGCGGGCTGATGTTGACGGCGGGAGCTTGAGCCAGCGTGGTGACGACGACTTCCTGTTCGGGGCGCGTGCCCCAACGAATGAGTGCGGCGGGAGTTTCGGGCGAGCGTCCGTGAGCGATGAGCTTGTCGACGATCTTTGGCAGGTTGCCCACGCCCATCATGAATATCAGCGTGTCAACGGCGGTGGCGAGCTTTTCCAAACGCACGGACGCTTCAGGCTTGGTCGGGTCTTCGTGGCCGGTGACGACGGCGAACGACGCGGCAACTCCCCTGTGCGTGACGGGAATGCCGGCGTAAGCGGGAACGGCAATCGCGCCCGTGACGCCGGGGACAATCTCGAAGGGCAGATTGTTTTCGTGCAGGGCAATTGCCTCTTCACCGCCGCGCCCGAAGACGAATGGGTCGCCGCCTTTGAGACGAACGACGATGTTTGACTGCCGAGCTTCCGCAACGAGCAGCTGATTGATTTCCGATTGCTTGAGGGTGTGATGCCCCGCGGACTTGCCGACGTAAATCTTTCGCGCCGCCGGACACAGATTCAATACCGCCTCGTCAATCAGTCGGTCGTAGATGACGACGTCGGCCGCCGCCAAAAGTTCACGAGCCTTGAGCGTTAGCAGACCGATATCGCCGGGACCCGCGCCGATAAGGTAAACCATTGCCTCACCCCCGTCAGCTTTCGATGCCGGAGCGCGTCTTGTCGAGCAGGCTCATCTTCATGTCGTAGTAGTCGGGCGTCATGTCCAGATAGTGGCGGTGCGGGTTCTCGAAACGCTGCTCCTCCTGCCAAATCTCGTGCGCCAGCTGATGCTGAACGTAGTCGCGAATCTCGTGCAGGGTCGGCAAATTTTCCACACGTCGCCCATCTTTGACGTAGAGCCGAGATAATTTCTTCGCCGTGAAGTTTTCGAAGCGACGGTTCTTCCAGGGCTTGACGGGGTCTATGTAGCGATAGGGTCGGCTCATATCGACGGTCTCATTAAACAGAGCCATCAGGTCGGCGACGGCGTGCCCGTCCTCGTTGTAGACGCGGTAAATCGTCTTGACGCCGGGGTTGGTGATCTTCTCGACGTTCTCGCTGACTTTGATGCGCGGAACAAATTTGCCGTTCTCTTCCACCGCGACGATCTTATACACCGCGCCGAAGACGGGTTCCGATTTTGCGGTGATGAGCCGTTCGCCCACGCCGAAGCTGTCAATCGCCGCGCCCTGCTTAATCAGAGATGTTATCGTGAATTCGTCGAGACTGTTGGACGCGACGATTTTGCAGTCAGTCAAGCCCGCGTCGTCGAGCTGCTTGCGAATCTTCTTCGACAGATAAGCCAGGTCGCCCGAATCAATCCGCACGCCGCGCAGACGTTTGCCTTGGGGTTCGAGAATTTCTTTGGCAACGCGAATGGCGTTTGGAATGCCGCTGTGAACGACGTCGTAGGTGTCGACGAGCAACGTGGTCGAATCGGGATAGACCTCGGCATAGCGGCGGAAGGCGTCGAACTCGTCGCGGAAGTACATCACCCAGCTGTGAGCCATCGTGCCGTTGACGGGGATATCGAACAGCTGCCCCGCGCTGACGGTTGCCGTGCCGTTGACGCCGCCGATGAAAGCCGCCCGCGCTCCGTAGGTCGCCGCGTCCATGTTGTGAGCACGCCGCGCGCCGAAGTCCGAGACGGATCTTCCTTCCGCCGCACGGACAATCCGCCGAGCCTTCGTGGCAATCAACGACTGATGATTGACCTGCGCGAGGATAGCCGTTTCCACAAGCTGCGCGTCAATCAGGTTGGCGACGACGGTTATGCACGGCTCATTGGGATACATCACGGTACCTTCGGGGAAAGCGTAAATGTCTCCGCGGAAACGAAAATCCTTCAGGCTCGTCAGGAAGTCGTCGTTGAAAATTTTTTGCCCGTGCAGATAGTCAATGTCCTTCGCGCTGAACTGCATGTTCTCCACGTACTCAATGACCTGTTCAAGTCCGGCAAAGATAGCGAAGCCGCCCGCGTCGGGGTTGCGCCGATAGAACACGTCGAAGACCACGCGCGTGTTCTCCCCGCCGTTGACGAAGTAGCCGTTCGCCATCGTCATCTCGTAAAAATCCATCATCATGGACAGATTGCGTTTATCGAACTGCGACATGTAAACTCCTCCGTTGAGAATAAATTATACGTGCATATTCTGTTGACGATAAAGTTTTCCCTTCCCGCCGCGCAAATTTCAGCAGTACTCGTGGTCGACGTGGATTATCGCGCGGTCGTCGGCGTGCAAGGCGATTAGCCGCCGCTGAAATTCTTTGCGAAGGTCGCGGTCGGTCATCGGGAAATTTTGCGGGACGGCAACGTCGAAGATCAGCTTGAGTCCGGCTTTGTATGGAGCAACGCGGAAATCGTGCAACGTCAGCCGCGCGTCAATCCCCGACAAAATTTTTTCGGCAAGGCAGCGGTGTTCGTCATAGGCGGCGTCGCGAACGACGGGGTCAACGTGCAGCGTCACCGAAATCCCAAACGCCGACTGCAGACGCCTTTCGAGCCCGTCAATAATTTCGTGCGCCTCAAGAAGTTTGAGCGTCGCGGGAATTTCCACATGCATGGAGACGAAGAAAGTTTTCGCGCCGTAGCTGTGGACAATTAAATCGTGCACGCCGAGGACTTCGGGCGAGGCGGTGACGATTTTTTTTATGCCGCGCAAAAGTTCGGGGTCGGCACGTCCACCGAGCAACGGCGTCAACATTTCGTTGAGCGAGGTGAAGCCGCTACGCAGGATAAATGCCGAGATGAACACGCCCGCGCCGCCGTCGATGTTCACGCCGAATTCAATGTAGACGCCGATTGAAACCATGATGACGGTCGTCGCCAGGCAGTCGGTGAAATTGTCGAGCTCCGCCGCGCGAATCGCCTCCGAATTTATTTTGCGAGCCGCGTGCCGATAGAACAGCCCCAAAAAAAATTTCGTCGCTACGGAAAAACTCAGCACGAACATCGTAAACAGACCCGTGCTCAATTCTTCGGGGTGCAGAATTTTTTCGACGGACTTCCACAAAAGTTCTCCGCCAACCAGAATCATTCCCGCGGCAATGAACAGCCCTGCCAGATATTCTGCGCGGCCGTGCCCGAAAGGATGTTCTTCGTCGGCGGGTTTGGCTGCCATGCGGAAGCCGACGAGCATGATGATTGAGGTTGCCGCGTCCGACAGGTTGTTGAAGGCGTCGGCGAGGATTGAGATTGAGCCGCTGATCATTGCAACCGCAAGCTTGACGCCGCTTAACATGATGTTGACGCAGATGCCCAGCGCGCTGACGAATTGCCCGTAGCCTTCGCGTGTCGACAGGTTGAACGGTTTCATCACATGCCACGAATCAAAGACCATTCGGGGCGCATGTAGCCGCATTGCTCGCGCGCCATGAAGCTCACGCCGCTGATGAAGTCGGCAAATTCCCTGAAGCCCGCCTCCATCAGCCGCCGCTTGATCTTGTTGTAGTCGCCGCGGCAGATGAAAAACAGTCGCCCGCGCTCACGAGTCATTGCCGCAATCAGCTCGTCGAAAGAATTTTGCCCGCCGTCTTCGATTATCGGTTCGTCGTCGTGCACGTGCAGAATCACCTTGACCGCCGCAACGTTCCTGCTGCCCACGAAGAAGCCGCGGCTGTGGTCAACGCTCACCTGAATCACCCGCTGAACAATCAACGCGTGCTCGTCGTTCGATTTGCGGAAAGCTTCAGCGATGTTGCCGAGGGCGTCGGCGTTTAACCAGGGCGTGCGCGAAAAATTTTCCAGGAACAGGCGGTTAAACTCGTCGTCGAGCTTGAGTTCGATGCACTGACCCGCGTAGTGATAAATCTTTCGCGCCACGGACAAATTCATCTGACGTTCCGCCGCGACAAACGAATCGAACTTTTGCGCCAGCTTGAGGTATCGCGTCGAGAAGAATGCGTTCAAGATGTCTTGGTCGACGGATTCGCATTGCGGGTGGTCGGCGAGGAATTGCACGCCGTCGCGGAAGAAGGTATCGTCAATCGCGTCGAGGTTGAACAAAATCACGCCGGAGCAGAAATAATTTTCCGCAGCGACAAAATTTTCGACGAGCAGGAATTTGTTCGTGATCATGTCGTTCAACGTGGCTTCGGCTTCGGGCACAGCGGCGAGCGGAAAATTTTCCAGGTCAATGCGCCACAGTTCAGCGATGTCGATGTTGACGATGATGTCGGCGTCGAGGTAGATTGCCTTGCTGATTTTATGCGCCGCGAGAATTTTTTTGATGAGCAGACGATAGAACGCGCCGATGCTGAAACGCAACTTGATTTTGTCGGCGAGCTTTTCGCGCATGAATTCGATATCCGCCGCGCAAAGTCGTTCGACGTCGTGGAACTTGACGCGCTGAGCGTAACTGCCCGCCAGATAGGAAAACTTGTCGCGGTTATCGGCGGTCAAGGTGTTGTCGTGCAGGATGTGGACGGTGACGGGTGCGCAGGTGTTTTCAAAGATGGAAGCCATTGCCGCGCCGACGAACTTCGAGTAATAGCCGTCGGCGTCGTGCAGACCGAAGCAAACGTGGATCATGTTCAAACCTCCAAAATTTTTTCGAGCACGTCGAGCAGCCGCAAGTTCTCTGCCCGCGAACGGATTGCCGCGCGCAGATACGAGCCGTCGAGCCCGACGAAGTTGGCGCAATGTCGAATCAGTATCCGCTCCCGCCGCAGACCCGACAGAATTTTTTCGGCGACGGCGGGCGTTGGGAATTTCATCAACACGAAGTTTGCTGACGGCGGAAAAAATTTCACGCGCAGGTTCATCAGCCGCTGTGTGAAAAATTTTTGCTCCTCAATGAGCCACGCACGCGTTCTCCGCAAAAAATCTTCGTCCGCCAATGCAACTGCTCCGGCTTTCTGCGCCAGGAAGTTCACGTTCCAAACGTCCTTCGCCGCGTTCAATCGCCGCGCCAAATTTTTTTCGACGACAGCGAAGCCCAATCGCAAGCCCGGTATCGCGAAGACTTTCGTCAGCGAGTGGACGACGGAAATTTTTTCCGACACGAAATTTTTCAGCGAGGGCGCATCCGTGAAGTCGATAAACGATTCGTCGACGACCACGCGAGAATTTTCCGCGAGCTGCAGAATTTTTTCGGGCGGCGGCAAATTTCCCGTCGGATTGTTCGGGCGGGCGAGCATCACACAATCGGCGGGCGAAAGAATTTTTTTCAGCGTGTCGACGTCGATATCGAATCCGTCAGCCGCGTCGGTGATGAAGTGTTTGACGGGGCAGGCGGCGGCGCGAGCGGCGCGTTCGTATTCGCTGAAGGCGGGCGCGGGAATGACGACGCGGGCGGGGCGCGTGATGAACAGGTACAAATAAAAAAATTCCGCCGCACCGTTCAGCAGGACGAGATTGTCCGCGGGCACGCCGTAGCGGTTCGTGACGGCAGCTGTGAGTTCTGCGGCGCGGGTGTCGGGGTAATGGACGATGCCGCGCAGATTTTCCGACAGCGTCTGAAAAATTTTTTCCGACGGGGCGAGCGGATTGATGTTCGCGCTGAAGTCGAGCCAATCGCCGACATTGCCCGCCGCGTCATAAACCTGCCCGCCGTGTTCAAAGCGTTCCAAAAAATTTCCTCCGTTCACTGCACAAGGACGATCTCTTCTATGCGCGCGTTCTCGGCCTCGGTCTTGGTGATGACGCCGGCCTTCTCCATCGCGTCAATGACGACGAGCTGACGTTTCTTGGCGGCGCGGAAGTCGACATACGGCGAGTAGAGACTCGGCGCATTTGGAAGACCCGCCAGCATTGCGCATTCGCCAATCGTCAGGTCGATGGGGTTTTTGCCGAAGTAACCCTGCGCGGCGTCGTGCACGCCATAAAAGTCCGAGCCGAAGTAAATCGTGTTGAGGTAGATCTCCAGAATCTTGTCCTTGTCGAAGTTGCGTTCCATGTTCACCGACAGGACGAGCTCTTCAATCTTTCGCGCGAAGGTTCTGTCCGACGTGAGGAAAAGATTTTTGACCGTCTGCTGCGTGATGGTTGAGGCACCTTCGCGGATTTCGCCCGCCTCGGCATTGACGAAGACGGCGCGGGCAATCCCGATGATGTCGAAGCCCTTGTGCTTGTAGAAGCGCGTATCTTCCACGGCAACGACTGCCTGGCGCAGGAGAAGCGGCATCTCGCCCGACGTGGTGTAATGGCTCATGGCGTCAACCTTGGCGTCGACGGCGGGCTTGATGTCGAACATTCGCTTCAGCTCCGCAAAGAAGCCGATGGACTCTTCGCGGCGTTCGGGCTCGGCGGCGGATTTTTTTTCGGTGACGGGTTGCGCCTCGTCGAACAGCGTCTTAATTTCGGGTGCGCCGGTGGATTGGGCGGGCTCGTCGTCGTAAATAAATTCGTCGCTCATCGTGCCGACCAGCTCGGCGGGGTTGTCGCTCTTCATCACAAGCGTCGCCGTGAACGACCCGACGAACGTCAGCGCAATGAAGAACGCGTACTTGAAAATTTTTCCGATCACTCGAAACGAACGCCGCCGATTGGACGAATTGCCACTGCTCAAAAAAATTCTCCTCTCAAATTTTGTCGCGGGCAGTATAGCATAAAACTTTTCGCGCGGGAAGGGAAAATCTTCATGGCGTCGAAGTGTCCCCGCATGAGACAGGCATTTGATACGTTCAAGGGAAGTTGGAAAATTTTTTCGGCAGCGGCGGCAGTTCTGGCGTTGCAGTTGATTTCGGCGGGGCAGTTGCGTCTTTGCGGGGCAGTCCTCATCGGCGCGCTGTTGAATTTTTTTTATTTCCTGTCGACGGCGGCACGCCTGGAAGCCGCGGCAAATTCCCCTGCGCCGCAAGCCAAACGCATCATGTTAATCGGGCTCGTTCTGCGGTTGGGAATGCTCTTCGCGGTGCTTGCCGTCGCCGTGCATATCTCGGCGGAACTTTTCTTGGCGTCGGCGGTGTCGTTCGGCGTGTTCTATCTGACGTCACTGTTCGTCCTGGCTCGCTCCGAAGTCAACCGAAAATTCTAGACGATGGGAGGTGATTTATAGATGCATGACATTGGTGTCCGCGAGACGATAAACTTTCTGGGCTTGACGTTCAACATCGAGACGCTCAAGATGACGTGGCTGGCTATGGGCATTGTGATTTTGGTGGCGTGCCTGGCAACTCGCAACCTGAAGGTCGTGCCGCAGGGTTGGCAAAATTTCGTCGAAATGATTATCCTTTGGCTCCACGACCAAATCGATGCGATGATGGGGCCGCGCGGCAGAATGTTGGCTCCTTTCATTGTGGGGCTGTTCATGTTCCTTTTGGCAAGCAACCTAATCGGTCTGGTGCCGTTGATGGCGTCGCCGACAAACGACTTGAACACAACGCTGGGGCTGGCTCTGCTGGTGGTGATAATCGTTCACTGCCTGGGCTTATACTTCAAGGGCGGTCATTACATTGCGCACTTTTTCCAACCGACGCCGGTCTTCGTCGTCATCAACATGATCGAGGAGATCGCCAAACCGATTACGCTTGCCTTCCGTCTATTCGGAAACATTCTCGCGGGCGAAATTCTCATCATCGTCTTGCTCAAGCTGATGCCGATTTGGATGCCGATACCCTCTGTTGCCTGGCTGGCGTTCAGTATCTTTATCAGTTGCGTGCAGGCGGTCATCTTCACCATGCTTTCAATGGCGTACCTTGCCAACGCGGTTAAGGACGACCACGCCGAGTAATCAGAACTTTTTTTACGTTAAGGAGGATTTTTCATTATGGAACATGCAATCATGGTAGCGGCGGCACTTTTGGGCGCAGGCATCACGATGGGGCTTGCGGCAATCGGCGCGGGCGTCGGCGACGGCCTTGTCACCAGCAAATTCATCGACGGCATCACCCGTCAGCCCGAAGCGAAGAACACGCTTTTCACCAACACGCTCATCTCCGTCGGCTTGATTGAGGCTATGGCGATTATCGCAACGGTCGTCGCGCTCATCATGCTCTATGCCAACCCGCTCCTCTAATGCGCAGGCAACGCGTTAAAGGGGTGATTCGTTTTGATTGAGATTAACGCAACGATTCTCGCGCAGATTCTAAACTTCCTGATTCTGGTCATCATCCTGCGTGCGGTTGCTTATAAACCCGTCGCGCGGCTCCTTCAACAGCGCACCGACAAAATCCGCGGCGAACTCGACAAGGCAGCAGCCGACCGTAAAGCCGCTGAACAGACTTTGGCGGATTACAAGTCACAGCTTGCCGACGCGCACAAGAAGGCTCAAGAGATCGTCGAAAAGGCGAATGTCACTGCCCGCCAAGAGCACGACGCCGCAGTTGCCGAAACCCGCCGCGAGATTGAACGCATGAAGCTTTCCGCGCAAGCAGAGATCGAAAGCGAACGCAACCGCGCCTTCGACGAGATGAAGTCGCAAATCGTTTCGCTGAGCTTGGCGGCGGCAAACAAGGTCGTCTCCAAAAACGTCGACACCAAAGAGAACGACAAACTTGTCACCGAATTCATCGCCGGCTTGAACAAAAACATGTTCGCTGACCTGAAATGAGGTGGCAACGTGCTTAATATCCAACTCGCGTCCAAATATGCCACGGCGATTTTCGAGATTGCTCGCGACGAAAAGAATCTTGACGGCTACGCCAAAGACCTGGGCACCGTCCGCGAAGACGTGTTTGCCGTTCCCGAAGCCGTGAAGTTTTTTCAGAACCCGCTAGTGCCCGCCATCGCGAAGAAAGATTTGCTCCGCCGCGCCGTCGGCAAAGAGGTCTCCGAAACCGTGATGAACTTCCTTATGCTCCTGGTCGACAAGAAACGCATCGGCGTCTTCAGCGAAATCTGCGACATCTTCACATCGCTAAAGAATCGCGAACAGGGTATCCTCATCGCCGACGTGACGAGTGCTTTTCCGCTCACCAAGAAGCAACAGGACGCGCTCATCAAGAAGCTCACGACGTTGACGGGACGAAAAATCCAAATCCGCCCGCACAAAGACACGTCCATCATCGGCGGGCTGATCCTCAAGATTGGCGACAGGAAAATCGACGGCTCCGTTGCGGGACGGCTCGCCGCGCTGAGGGGTTCGTTGCTGTCCAAAGGGTGACGGCTCATGCTGAAGAAAATTTTTTGCATCATCGTCGTGCTGGCGGCTCTCGTCGGCAATGCGTCCGCGGCTGAAGTCCCCATCGAAACCTACAGCAGCCGCGTCAAGTGCTACGTGCTGACGGAAACTTTCATCAACCGCACGCAATACAGAGACAACCGCGCCTTCAGCGTGGACGTGAAGTTCGTCGGCGCGGCGACGCTCGTGAACAACTATTCCTTCCGCGAGAACGACGGGCTGATTTGGTTGAGCGTGAACGGCGAAGAGGACGGCGTTGCCAACAACGACGAGCTTGCCAAAAGAATTTGGAACTTCGGCTTGAAGTATCTGGGCATGGATTACGAAGTCCGATACGACTAAGCAATTGAGAGGTGAAGTATCACACATGAAGATAAATCCTGATGAAATCACCGCGATTATCAAGGAACAGATTAAGAACTACAACGTCGATTTGAACGTTGACGACGAAGGCACGGTCATCGAAATCGGCGACGGCATCGCGCACATTCACGGGCTCGACAAGGCAATGTCGGGTGAGTTGCTCGACTTCGGCGACGACATCTTCGGGCTGGTGTTGAACCTTGAGCAGGACAACGTCGGCGCGGTTATTCTCGGCCGCGACAACGAAATCAAGGAAGGTCACACCGTCAAACGCACGGGACGAATCATGCAAGTTCCCGTCGGCGAAAATATGATTGGGCGCGTCGTTGATGCTCTGGGTCGCCCGATTGACGGCAAGGGATCGATTCAGACGACTGCCACGCGTCCCGTCGAGTTCAAAGCTCCCGGCATCGCTGACAGAAAATCCGTCCACGAACCTTTGCAGACCGGCTTGAAGGCAATCGACGCGCTCGTTCCCATCGGTCGCGGACAACGCGAACTTATCATCGGTGACCGCGGCACGGGTAAATCCGCCATCGCCGTCGACACCATCATCAACCAGAAGGGGCAGAACTGTATCTGCATTTACGTCGCCATCGGGCAGAAGGCTTCGACCGTCGCGCGTGTCGTGAAGACTTTGGAAGACCACGGCGCAATGGAATATTCAATCGTCGTTGCCGCAACCGCCGCCGACTCCGCGCCGCTGCAATACCTCGCGCCGTATGCCGGCGTCACTATGGCGGAATACTTCATGTACGAGAAGCACGGTCATTGCCTGTGCATTTACGACGACCTTACCAAACACGCCGCCGCCTATCGTGCAATGAGTTTGCTGTTGCGCCGTCCGCCCGGACGTGAAGCTTACCCGGGCGACGTCTTCTATCTGCATTCAAGACTGCTTGAACGCGCGGCGAAACTTTCCGACAGGCTCGGTGCCGGCTCAATCACTGCGTTGCCGATTATCGAGACACAGGCGGGCGACGTCTCCGCTTACATTCCCACGAACGTCATCTCCATCACCGACGGGCAGATCATGTTGGAAACGGACGCGTTCTACAGCGGCATTCGCCCCGCAATCAGCGTCGGCTTGAGCGTGTCGCGTGTCGGCGGCTCCGCGCAGATCAAAGCCATGAAGCAAGTGGCGGGCACAATGCGTTTGGATTTGGCGCAGTATCGTGAGCTGGCGGCGTTCGCACAATTCGGCTCCGACCTCGACAAAGCGACGAAGGCTCAGCTTGACCGCGGCGCACGTATGGTTGAAACCCTCAAGCAGGCGCAATATTCACCGCTGTCCGTCGAAGACCAGGTGCTCACAATTTTTACGGCGGTTCGCGGATTTTTGGCGGACATCCCCGTCGACAAGGTCGTTCAGTTCCACGCCGACTTCATCAAGTTCATGCACACCAGCCACCCCGACATCGGCAAGAAGATCGTCGACAAAAAGAAGCTTGACGACGCGCTCGAAGCCGAAATCAAAGCGGCAATCACCGAGTTCAAAGAGACCGTCACCTACAAGACCGAAGGCTGAGGCGGTGAGCTGAATGGCAAACTTACAAAACATTCGCCGCCGCATCAAAAGCGTCAAGAACATCCAGAAGATCACCAACGCGATGGACATGATTGCGCGTTCACGGTTCAACGCCGCACGTGAAGCCCTGCTGAGCAACCTGCCCTACGTCGAAAAGACGCGCGAAATTATGCGCCGAGTGATGACGCAAATGCGCGGGCAAGAATATGAGCACCCGTTCGTGAAGACGCGTGCCGAGCTCATTGCCGACCAAGAACATTCCGACGGAAAGTTTCTGTTCATCGTCATTGCGTCGGACAAGGGTCTTGCAGGCTCCTTCGCAAGCAACGTCTTCAAGTCCGCGCACGACACGATTGAATACGACGGCACCGAGGAAAGTTCTTCGACTGACGACGACGACGAGAACTTCCACAAGAAAAATTTCGACGCGCTAAAGAACGTCAAGCCCATGCGCGCGGCTCCCAAGCAGGGTCGTCAATACAAAGCGACCGGCGGCATGGCGAAGGCTTCTGCACACGGCGGAGCGGTCTCAAGCGGCGCGAACGTCTCCGTTGCCCGCGAATACAACGACGCGGCTTACATCGACGGCATCGAACTTATCACCGTCGGACGCAAGGCGACCACACATTTCCGCCAGCGCGGCTACAACATCATCAGAAGCTACCACGGCATCAGCGAGCGACCGCAATACAAGTTCGCCAAGGAGATTGCCGACCTGGTCATCGAACGGTTCAACAGCGGCGAGATTATCGACGTCACGCTGATTTACACGAAGTTCAAATCCGCCATCAGCTGTGTGCCCGACGACGTGACGCTGTTGCCAATCGTCACCGACGATTACGCAAAGGCCGCCGCCACGCTCAAGGAGGAATACATCTACGAGCCCGACGTCGTCACCATCTTGAACGACTTCTTGCCGCGCAGATTGGCGACGAGAATTTATGGCGCAATGCTTCACTCTGCGGCGTCGGAGCTGTCTTCGCGCATGAACGCAATGAGCAACGCCACCGACAACGCTCAAGAGCTGGTCGGGCGACTCAATCTGTTCTACAACAAAGTTCGTCAAGCCGGCATCACCAACGAGATCAACGAGATTGTCGGCGGTGCCAATGCGCTGGAGTAAAGGAGTTTTCATCATGAAACTCAAAGCGTTAACACTAACCGCGTTGCTCGTACTTACGTCGTCGCCAACCTTCGCCGCGTCCTTCGCGCCGCAAGTCGTTGCAATGGACGACCGCTACGACGATGATCCTTACGACGACGATCCTTACGACGACCGTTATGACGACGACCGTTACGACGACGACCGTTACGACGACGACCGTTATGACGACGATTCTTACGACGACGATTATGGCGAACCGTATTAACGCAGATAAAGGAGTTGAAACCATTTGGCGAAAGGTAAAGTTGTTCAGGTTATCGGCGCGGTCGTCGACATCGAATTCCCCGTCGGCGAGCTGCCCGAAATCTTGAACGCCGTAAACATAAAGGGCAAGAGCGGCAACGTTGAGATTGACCTCGTGGCGGAAGTTATGCAACATCTCGGCGACGGCGTCACGCGTTGCATTGCGATGAGCTCAACGGACGGTCTTGTTCGCGGCATGGAGGCGGAGGACACCGGCGCACCAATCACCGTGCCCGTCGGCGAAGAATGCCTCGGTCGCGTCTTCAATGTCCTCGGACAAACCGTCGACAACAATCCCACGCCCGTCAACAACAAGCACTGGCTGCCGATTCACCGCAAGGCACCGACCTTCGAAGAGCAAGAGACTTCCACGCAGATTCTGGAGACGGGCATCAAAGTCGTCGACCTCATCGCGCCATACTCTCGCGGCGGCAAGATCGGACTCTTCGGCGGCGCGGGCGTCGGCAAGACCGTTCTCATCATGGAACTGATTCACAACATCGCTACCGAACACGGCGGCTACTCGGTCTTCTCCGGCGTCGGCGAACGCACACGTGAAGGCAACGACCTTTGGACGGAGATGACCGAATCCGGCGTTATCGACAAGACCGCGCTGGTTTACGGGCAGATGAACGAACCGCCCGGAGCTCGTATGCGCGTCGGGTTGACGGGGCTGACTATGGCTGAATACTTCCGCGACGAACAGGGCAAGGACGTCCTGCTGTTCATCGATAACATCTTCCGCTTCATTCAGGCGGGCTCGGAAGTTTCTGCGTTGCTCGGACGTATGCCCTCCGCCGTCGGTTATCAGCCCACGCTGACCACGGACGTCGGTGCCCTGCAAGAGCGCATCACTTCCACAAAGAAAGGCTCAATCACTTCCGTTCAGGCAGTCTACGTCCCCGCCGACGACTTGACCGACCCCGCGCCCGCCGCCACGTTCACCCACCTGGACGCCACGACGGTTCTTAGCCGACAGATTGCCGAGCTGGGCATTTATCCCGCAGTCGACCCGCTCGACTCGACAAGCCGTATCCTCGACCCCAACGTCATCGGGCGCGACCATTACGAAGTTGCTCGCGGCGTGCAGGCAGTTCTGCAGAAGTACAAGGAACTGCAAGATATCATCGCCATCCTCGGCATGGAAGAGCTTTCCGACGACGACAAGTTGACTGTCAGCCGCGCCCGCAAGATTCAGCGTTTCCTTAGTCAGCCGTTCGCCGTCGCCGAAGCTTTCACCGGCTCGCCCGGCAAATACGTCCCGCTCAAGGACACAATCCGCGGCTTCAGAGAAATTCTTTCCGGCAAATACGACGACCTGCCCGAAAACGCATTCTACATGGTCGGCGGCATTGAGGAGGCCGTTGCGAAGGCTGAAAAGCTCAAGGAGGCGTGACCTATGGCGACAATCCTGCTTGAGGTTGCCACGCCCGACAAAGGCGAAGTCTTTTCCGGCGATATCAACATGCTCATCGTTCGTTCCATCTGCGGCGAACTGGGTATCCTGCCCAAGCACGCGCGGCTTTTGACGGAGCTAGTCCCGCACGTCATGAGGATCAAGAACGGCACCTCAGAGACTAAACTTTTCGTCGGCGGCGGCTTTATGGAAGTCACGCCCGAAAAGATCACCGTGCTTGCCGACAGCGCCGACTTCGACACCGAACGTGCGCAGGCAGGCATCAGCTGAATCACGCAAAAAAATTTCCCCCAACGTCGTGAACGTCGGGGGACTTTTTTTATCGGTGATGCGTCGTTATCTTCTGTAAGCGTTGATGGGCTGATAGTGCTTCTTGAAGAATTCTTCGGCGACCTGTGGGAACAGCGCGTAGCTCAGGACGTCTTCGTCGGTGGGGTTGAGGAAGCCCTTGCCGATGAGTTCGTCTTTGAATTGCGCGAAGGTCTCGCCTTTGGCGTCTTCAATGGAGCAGTCTTCGATGATTTGGTCTTCGGGGATTTTGAGCGTCTCGGTGATGAACTTGCGGTCGACGGGAACGGGCGTGCGCCCGAATTTGCCGCGAACCATGTCCTTGAATTCGTTGGGAACCATCTTGTAGCGTTCGCCAGCCATAACGTTCATCGTCGCCTGCGTGCCAACAATCTGACTGGACGGCGTGACCAGCGGCGGATAACCTGCGTCGGCACGGACGCGCGGCATCTCGTCGAGCAGGTCTTGGTACTTGTCTTCCATGCCCGCTTCCTTGAGCTGGTTGGCGAGGTTGGAGAGCATGCCGCCGGGGATTTGGAAGTCGAGCACGTTGACGTTGATGTCGAAGTAACCTTTGAGCCCGAACTCCTGAATCAGTTCCTTCTTGACTTCGAGGAAGTGTTTGGCAATCGGCGTCATTGCTTGGCGGTCAAGACCGGTGTCGCGTTCGGTGCCCGCCAGCATTGCGACGATGGTTTCTGTGCAGGGTTGGCTCGTGTCGCTTGAGAACGGGCTAAGCGCGCAGTCGACGATATCAACGCCAGCCTCAATCGCCTTGAGGTACGTCGCGTGCCCGAAGCCCGACGTGCAATGTGTGTGCAGTTCGACGGGGATATCGAGACCGGCTTTGAGCTTGCGGACGAGGTCGTCGGCAGCATACGGCGCGAGCAATCCGCTCATGTCCTTAATGCAGACGCTGTGGCAACCCATTTCCTGCAGTTCCTTGGCGAGCTCAACGAACATCTCGTTGGTGTGGACGGGGCTGATGGTGTAGACGAGGCAGCCTTGAACTTCGGGTTTTTCCGGGCAAGCGAGAGCGGCCTTGATGGCGACGCGCAGGTTGCGAACGTCGTTGAGAGCGTCGAATATGCGGAAGACACCGATGCCGTGCGCCGAGGCGTGCTGAACAAATTTCTCGACGACGTCATTGGAATAGTGGTTGTAGCCCAGAAGGTTTTGCCCGCGCAGGAGCATTTGAATCGGCGTGTTCTTGAGGTTTGCCTTGAGCTTGTCGAGACGTTCCCAGGGATCTTCGTCCAAAAATCTCAGGCAGCTGTCGAAGGTCGCGCCGCCCCACGCCTCCAGAGCTTTATAGCCGATCTTGTCCAGGCTGGAGAGCATCGGCTCCATTTGACGATAACGCATGCGCGTGGCGAGCAACGATTGGTGTCCGTCGCGCAAGACAGTTTCCATGATTTGAACCGGTTTCGCCATGAATACATCCTCCTCCAAAAGACATTGATAACGTTACGTCGATTATAGGTTTTCCGTTTCGCAATGTCAATTGGCGCGGCGAAATTTATAAATGCCGATTATGCTACGATTTTCAGACGGCGGCGAAACCTTCCGCCAGGTCGGCGAGAATGTCGTCGATGTGCTCGGTGCCGATGGACAGGCGAATCGTCGCGGGGGTGATGCCCGAAGCCTTGAGCTCGTCGTCGGTCATTTGCGAATGAGTTGTGGACGCGGGGTGAATCACCAGCGACTTGACGTCGGCGACATTGGCGAGCAACGAGAAAATTTTCAGCGCGTCGATAAATTTCTGCGCAGCCTGAGCACCGCCCTTGATCTCGAACGTGAAGATGGAGATGCCGCCTTCGGGGAAATATTTTTCGTACAGCGCGTGGTCGGGGTGATTGGTCTGCGCGGGGTGATTGACCTTGGCAACTTTGGGATGCGCGGCGAGGAAGTCGACGACCTTCAATGCGTTGGCAACGTGACGTTCGACGCGCAACGACAGAGTCTCGACGCCCTGCAGAATCATGAACGCGTTCAACGGAGAGATTGCCGCGCCCGTATCGCGAAGGAGAATCGCGCGGATGTACGTGACGAAGGCTGCGGCACCCAACGCCTTGTAGAAGCTGACGCCGTGATAGCTGGGGTTGGGTTCGACGAGCTGCGGGAACTTGCCCGACGCCGCCCAATCGAACTTGCCGCTTTCGACGATGATTCCCGCCAAAGTCGTGCCGTGTCCGCCGAGGAATTTGGTCGCGCTGTGGACGACGATGTCCGCGCCGAATTCGAACGGGCGAATCAGATACGGCGTGGCGAACGTGTTGTCGATGACCAGCGGAATTTTGTGGCGATGAGCGATGTCAGCGACGGCTTGGATGTCGATGAGCGTGGCGTTTGGATTGCCGACGGACTCGATGAAGATGAAGCGCGTGTTATCCTGAATGGCGTCCTCGAAAACTTCAACGCCTTGGGTCGGGTCGACGAAGGTCGTCTCGATTCCGAAGTCGGGCAGCGTGTGTTCAAACAGATTGAACGTGCCGCCGTAGATGGTCGTCGCCGCGACGATGTGTTGACCTTTGTGCGCCAGAGCTTGCGCGACATAGGTGACGGCCGCCGCGCCCGAAGCCACTGCAAGAGCCGCCGAGCCGCCTTCCAAAGCAGCCACGCGCCGTTCCAAAATGTCTTGCGTCGGATTCGTCAGCCTGCCGTAGATGTTGCCCGCGTCCTTGAGCGCGAAACGGTCCGCCGCGTGTTGGAAGTCGTGGAAGACGTAAGAGGTCGTCTGATAAATCGGCACGGCTCGCGCGTCGGTGACGGGGTCGGCGGTCTCTTGCCCAACGTGAAGCTGAAGCGTCTCGAATTTGTATTTGCGTTCGGTCATGGTGATTCCTCCTCAATGAAACTTTCGGCAATGATACTTCGTGGCGGCAATCGTGTCAATAAAAAAAAAACGCCGGCAATCTCTTGCCGACGCGTTTCAATTCGGAGTCTAGTTTCCGTGCGCGGTGCCGAAGGCGAAGTAACAGCCGACTTTGGCGCATTCGCTGAGGAAAGCTCTGTCGGTATCGTCCGCCACGTCCGCGAGCGCATCTTTGTCCTTGGACGAGTTGAAAATTTTTCCGTCCGCCAATCGGAACGTCTGATGTGTCGCTACGGCATTGGCAGGGGAAATTTTTTTGCTGATCGGGAAAATGTTCTGCTCCCAGACTTGCGAACCGTCCTTGGTCTTGCAAACTCTGACGGAATATCTGTCCAGGAAGTAGGGCGCGTCGTTGTAGAAGGCGACGAACACGAAGTTCGGATCAGCCGCCACGCGCGCAGGGTCGTCGGGCGCAAGAGGCTCACCTTCGGCAAGCCGCGCCCGAATCGTCTGTTCGAAAAGCTCTGCGCTGTTCCAATCGCTCTTCAACACGGGACCTTTCTTCTGTTGAGCAGTGGTTTCAACTTTTTTATCGGGCTTAATTTTCGGCAGGTCGTAAGCCAACGCTTTGCCGCCTGACAGCAGGAAGACCATCAGCAGAGCCGCCGCCGAAATTTTTCTAAGCATGCGACTCACTTCCTTGCGACGAGTTTGGCTTCAAGTTCTTCCGCTCCGATTTCTTGCACGTCCTGTTCGTTTTTTTTTGGGACGATGGTATTCTGAATGAGCAGCTCCGGATTTTCGAATCGATTGCCCAAAATGCTCATCTTCCAGTTCTGGATTTCATATAGCGTCTGATGCATGTTGTTGCCGTATTCGAGAACAAAACAGCCGCCGTGAAAGGTAACGACGCCAATTCTGCCGTCTTCAAGCGAGACGATGTCGTCTTCGTAAATTTCCTTGCCCGCGCTGTCGACGAGGCCGGTGAACTGTCCGATGGTTTTCGCGTCCACGCGGTAGCCCTCGTAGCCGTTCTCATAAACAAAGATGTGCGCTTGCGGACCGGGATCACCATAAGTTCCGCGCTTAAGATAGAAACCGTAGATCCAAACGCTTTTCTCTTCGCCGCTGAATATTTGAAAAGTTTTTAAGCCGCGATATTTGATTTCACGTTCTGCCATGAAAGGACACCTCCGACTTTATATAACAGATCAAAATTTCATGCCCGCAATTATAACACGCAAGGAAATTTTTTCCACAAGAGCTACGAAAATTTTTATGTTTGTTGGCACGAGCTTCCCGCTGTCAAAAATTTTTACGCTGTCGGATAAATCGGCGGGCACCAGCGAGATAAAAATGTTTCAACCTTCTACGCGTTCACCTCCTCAATAGTCTCAAAATTTTCTTAAGCTGTCCTCATCTTCTACATGTGAAAAAAAAAACCTTCACGCCTTGAAAATTTTTTCAGACGCGCGTGAAAAATTTCCGTGGGAACGTTCGCTATGATAGCGGATTGTGCGGGCGATGTAAACCGTTGGTCACTCGGCGGCGTAAATTTCTTTGAGCAGAGTTTCCTTGCGCAGGGCGCGGCATTGGCAGGAGCACTCGTCGGCGGGCGTGTGTTCAATCGTGTGGATCAGGATGTTGCCGATCAAATTTGCGTCGTCGAAAAAAATTTCGCGCATGACGTCGTGCGACCAGACCTTGAGACCCTCGCCGTAGTTGACGACGAACGAGACGTTGGCGTAGCACGCGCCGATTTCGCGGGCGAGATAGACTTCGGGCACC
>JADEZQ010000003.1 GCA_015206785.1 Quinella sp. 2Q5
CCCGTTTTTACCAGATACAACACCGCATTGACCAATTCCTGCTTATCCCATTTGTACTTACGCATATTGGAAAACAAAGGTGCGATAACGTCCCATTGCTCGTCCGTTAAATCTGTTTCGTATTTTTCTCTCATAATGCACTTACTATACCACTTTTTTGCTGTGAACACACATTCTAAGGAAACGTTGCGATGAGTGATTACGACGCGGCGTTGGATAAATTGTTCACGGCGATTGTTGGGGAAGGGAGCACACATGGATTTATTCACTGCAAACGACGACGCCCGATACAAACCGCTTGCCGAGCGAATGCGCCCGCGGACGTTGCGTGACTTCGCGGGGCAGGCTCAAATTTTGCGCGGCGGGCTCGGCAAGATGATTGCTCAAGGTCAGACGCCGTCGCTGATTTTTTTCGGACCGCCCGGCACCGGCAAGACCACGCTCGCCAAAATCATAGCCGACACCACCGACGCAGACTTCGTCAAGGTCAACGCGGCACTGTCGGGCATCGGCGAACTGCGCACAATCGTCAAGCAGGCGGACGACCAACGCAAGTTCTATCGCAAGCGCACGATTCTGTTCATCGACGAGATTCACCGCTTCAACAAGGGGCAACAAGATTTTCTTCTGCCGTATGTGGAGGACGGGCGGTTGACGCTCATCGGTGCGACGACGGAAAATCCTTTCTTCGAGGTCAACGCCGCACTCTTGAGCCGCGTGAAGATCGTGCGCCTGTCGAAGCTCACGCCCGCCGACATCAAACGGATACTTCGCCGCGCCGTGGACGTTGAGCACTTCGACGCAGACGAGACCGCGCTCGACATCATCGCCGACTTTGCTGACGGGGACGCGCGTTTGGCGTTGAACTTGCTGGAGCAGACGGCTTTCGCCGGAAAAATTTCCGTCGACAATCTGCGCGACTTGCTCGGTGAAAAAATCCGACGTTACGACAAGGGCGGCGACGTCCACTACGACACGGCAAGCGCGTTCATCAAGAGCATGCGCGGTTCCGACGCCGACGCCGCGATTTACTACCTTGCCAAAATGATTGACGGCGGCGAGGATTTGACGTTCATCGCGCGGCGGATTGTCATTTGCGCGGCAGAGGACGTTGGCAACGCTGACCCGCGGGCACTGGTCTTGGCGAACGCGGCGGCTCAGGCGGCTCAGTTCGTCGGCTTGCCGGAGGCGCGGATAATTTTGGCGCAGGCAGTCACCTACATCGCGGGCGCACCCAAATCCAACGCGGCGTATCTGGCGATTGATTCTGCGCTGGCGGACGTCAAGCACAGCGAAGGCGAAGTTCCCGTTCATCTGCGCGACACTCATTACAAAGGCGCGAAAACTTTTGGGCACGGCGTCGGCTACAAATATCCGCACGACTTCCCGAATCACTTCGTCCGCCAAAGATATCTGCCCGAAAAAATTTCCGCGCATTATTACCGACCGACGACTCAGGGCGCGGAGTCCGACATCAAGCGGCGGTTGGAAGAACTTTGGCGCGATTGATGTTCCGAACAATCAAAATCCCCCGCCGCTCGTGATGAGTGACGGGGGAAATTTTTTTCGTCAGTCGTTCGGCTCAGAGTGTCGGCTCGTTGTCGAACAGATACATGTAACGGTTCTTGAACTCTTCGGGCTCCATGCGGAAGGCGTTGGCGACGCCGGCGTCGTCCAAGTCGCCGCGCTCAAGGCGTGTCATGAAGCCGCGGGCGATTCTGTAATGCACGGAATTGATGTTGACCTTGCGGACGTAGGTCTTGCCGGTTTCGGGGTCGCGAATGTCTTCGAAGCGCAGAGGCACCGCCTTATTGTCTTGGATGGTGATGAGCGCACCGCTCTCGCCGCGCATGAGGAATTGCATTGCCTCATAGCCGAGGTTGCGAGCGTAGTCGATGTCGTAAGCGATGGGAGCCGTGCAACGCAGTTCGTAGCCGATTTCCTTGTCGACGATGGAGAACTTGAGCCCGATGCGTTTCAATTCAGCCAGAACTTTTTGCTTGAGGATCTCGCCGAAGTCCAGCTCAGCGTAGCGAATGTGACCGTGTTCGTCGAGCTGAACGTTGCCGAGCTCTTGGAAGTCTTCGTCGGCAATTTTTTCGATGACGCCTTCAGCAACGACCGCGACGCCGTAATTCTTGCCGATGAGGTAGCGTTTGACGATTGAGCCGGTGATGATGTCGACGATCTGTTGCAGACGAATCTTCTCCTGCGGAAATTCTTCGGGGATAATCGTCAGCGCGGCACCGGCGGAGCGTCCCATACCCAGCGCGAGATGACCGGCGGTTCTGCCCATTGCGATGGTGAAGTACCAGCGATTATTCGTGGTGTGCGCGTCCTCCATGAGGTTTTGAATTTCCGTTGTGCCGAATGCGCGGGCGGTCTCGAAGCCGAAAGTCGGAATGCCTTCGGGCAGCGGCAGGTCGTTGTCGATGGTCTTGGGCACGTGCACGACGTTAATCGTCCTGCCGAGCTTGCGGGCGTATTCGCTCACGGCAGAGGAGCTGAACGCGGTATCGTCGCCGCCGATGGTGACGAGATAGCCGACGCCGAGTTCTGTGAGCGTGTCGACGACGGTGCGCAGGTCAGATTCTTTCTTCGTCGGGTTGAAGCGCGACATACGCAGAATGCAACCGCCCGTCAGGTGAATGCGATTGACAGCCGCCGCGTCCAGGCGAATGTAGCTCTTCTCGCCGCGACCGAGATGACTGAAGCCGTCGTACATGCCAAGGACGTCCCAGCCGTGACGATTGGCAGTGTTGGTTACGGCGTTGATGACAGCGTTGATGCCGGGCGCGGGACCTCCGCCGCAGACGATTGCTACAACATTTCTAACACCAGTCATGAAAATTCTCCTTTCGCGTTCGCGTAATGTTTTGGCGTTGAACTTCGCGCACGAGAAAAATTTTCCTGCCGAAGCCGAACAAAAATCTTGACGGTCGTCGGACGGCTTCAAGGTGCTCACATTGGATGCAACGTCACGTTGTTCCTGCCGAAGCCGAACAAAAATCTTGACAGTTGTCGAACTGCTTCAAGGTGCTCACATTGGATGCAACGTCACGTTGCTCCTGCCGCCAAATAAAAAATCCCCGCCGATTTGTGCAGGGATTTTTTTGCGGTACGTCGTGTCCGCCGCTGTTTAAATAATCGTCATCAGCGGCTTCATGCCGACCCGAGCAGTTGAGGCGGGCGGAATGTATTCCGCTTTCTCCGTCGCGACGTTTACACCGGGTCGACCTTGCTGACCTATCCAAACACCGCCGTTGATGCTGTCGAGTTGCTCATCACGGAGGATCTCGGTTTTCAAAATTTTTTCGTTCGTCATGGTGATTACCGCCTTTCGATTTGGATTTTGTTTTCAGTGCTTATACGGCGGTCGACGAATTTTGTTACGCGCGAAATTTATCGGCGGCAAGATTGAATCATGCACGCCGCGCCGACGAAGCTGACAATCGCTCCGCACCAGAGCAACGCGCCGATTCCGAAGCCGTCCATGAGGAAGCCGCCGAGCAAGCTGCCGAGCACCAAGCCGACGGGTTCGGTCGCCGCCATGTAAGCTTGACCGGTCGCCTCGTGTTTCTTGCCGATAGTCTCGTCGACGTAATAGACGCGCGCCGCCGCCATCAAGCCATACGAAATTATCTGCAGGCACTGCACCAGGTAAATCATCGTGACCGACTGCGCGAAGACGAACAGAGCCGCCTTGACGAAGAACGCCACGCCCGAAGCCGTCAGGAAAATTTTCGACGGCGTGTTGCCTTTGATTCGCGTGTACAGGAACAGCACGGGCAATTCCAGCGCGGCGGCCAATCCGAGCGCGACGCCCATGTCCGAGCTGTCGCCGCCGACGTTTTCAATCGCGTAGATGAAATACGTCATCAGCATGTTGTGGAACAGCAGAATCAAACTTGCGCCGATCAACATCATGCGGAAGGCGGGGAACTTCGTCAGCTTGAGCGTCGAGGTTTGCGCACCGGACGTGTTGCCTTTGAGCGTAGGCATTGTCAGCAGAATGGCGAACAGCGACGCCGTCAAGATTCCGAAAGTCAGCGGCACGACGTCGGTTCCGAACTGCGCCACGAGATATCCGAGCACCACCGAGCATACGGCAAAACTTATCGACCCGCAGCCGCGAGCCGCGCCGTAATTGACGGAGACGCCGCGATTCTCGTAAAAGAAGCTGAACGAATTTAGCACAGGCAACATCACGAACGTCAGGCAGTACATCGCGCCGAAGAGCACAGCCTTGCCGCCGCCGCTGATGTTCATGCCGACGAGACTGACCGCCGCCAAAGTCATCGCCGCCGCCAGCCGGAGCAGAAGTTTGCGCCCGTCAATGATGTTCCTGTCGACGAGCCGCCCGACGAATTGTTGAAGCCCAACCGCCAAAAGACAGCTCACCGCAACGACAATGCCGACGGTGCGCGCGGAAATCTGCGCGTCGTTCAGATATGGCGCGACGAAACTTATCGCGGGGCAAGTCATCATCGTGTGCACGCCGAGCAACGCCGCGTATCGAATATTTTCTGTGCGTTCGTTCATGTCAACCAAACTCCAAACTCATCGGACGCCGAACTTCACACGGACGGAGCCTGCGCCCAAAATTTTTTCGAGACCCGCCGCGTCGTCAATGCGCCCGAGCCTCGTGTAGCTGTAGCTCGTGGCGAAGTCCCTGTAGAAAATCACGACGCAGTTCGCGCCGAAGAGCATCACGTCGCCGGAATGAATCTGCCCGACGTGTTCGGCATCGTTCGGCAAATCGTCGTCCAGGTAAAAATATTTTTCGTTGCCGTTGAGTTCGGTCATGTCGGCTTCAAGCGGCAGGCGTTCGGCAAAGGCGCGGGCAGTCGCGTTGTCGTCGAGCGTCGCGGAAAAATTTTTGCCGTTGACTTGAATCGTCATCGCTGTCAAAGCTTTCGCCTCCCGTGCGTGAGAATTTTCGCCGCAACCCGTAACGAGCAGTGCCGCCGTCAGCAACGCCATCAAAAAATTTTTCATCAGATATGCCCCGCGGTGTAGTCGACGGGTGAGCCATCCTCGGTGTCGTTGTCGACGCGGCGGATGAATTTGGCGGGGACGCCGCCGACGACCGTGTAGGGTTCCACGTCGCGGGTGACGACGGCTCCCGCCGCAACGACCGCCCATTCGCCGACGGTGACGCCCTGCAGAATCACGGCGTTCGAGCCAATCCACGCGTTGTCGCCAATGACAATCGGCTTGTAGTGGAGCTTACGGCTCTTCGAAGGCGCAAGGTCATGCGTCGCCGTGGCAAGAACGACGTTGTGCCCGATCAACACGCCGTCGCCGATGGTGATGCCGCCCTGGTCTTGGAAGCGGCAGCCCGCGTTGACGAAAACATTTTTGCCGAAGACGATGTTCTTGCCGAAGTCAGCAGTGAACGGCGGGAACAGTCGAAACGTCGGGTCAACGGCTCGGTGCGTCAGCCGCGACATAATCTCGACGATTTGTTCGGGCGTGTGATAGGCACTGTTGAGTTCCATTTCGATGCGGCGGCTCTCTTGGCACAGCTCGCGGAAAAAATCCAGGCGGTCGGGATTTTTGTTGGCCGGATGATTTTCGTCGGCAAAGCTTGCGCGAAGTTCTTCAAGTGTCATGTAATCGACCTCCAATCTCGTTTCGATTGTACAGTTGCAGTTCGCTCCGTGTCAAACAAAACTTTTCGGCGGCTTGCAATTGCACCGCGCGGCAAGTAGAATTAATCCACCCCAAGAAAGGAGAATGACTATGGGAATCCTCGACAAGGTGAAGAGCCTGCTGCCCAAACGCAAGCCCCCCGAACTCAAGAACAATGTCCCGCAGGAGAAGGAGAATATCCGCAAGACCTTCGGCAAATTTTGCAACGCCAACCACGGCACCACCGACGGAAAACTCTGCGCCAAATGCACCGCCGTCCTCAGCACCGTTCTGATAAAAATCAACCGTTGTCCTTACGGTATCGGCAAACCCATCTGCGAGCAATGCGAGACGCCCTGCTTCGGCGAAAACTTCACGAAAGACTTTCTGGCTATCATGAAGGGCGGGCAGAAGAAAATGCTCTTCAGCCACCCCGTGATGACCATCAAGCACAAGATGGCGAGCCTCGGCGCGGAATACGCCAAGATTCAGCGCGACAAGAAGACTTCCGACAAGCAGAAGGAAGACGCCGAACGCGTCAAGGCAAAGTTCGCCAACGCAACCCGTTCGCCCAAAACCAAATCCAAGAAACGCCGCAAGAAGTGATACGCCATGACGATAGAAATTTTTGACGGGGCAATGGGCACGATGCTCCAGGCGGGCGGCTTGAAGGCTGGTGCTTGCCCCGAACTGATGAACATTGACGCACCCGACGTCGTGCGAAGAATTCACCGCGCGTACATTGACGCCGGAGCGACGATTGTCGAGACCAACACCTTCGGCGCGTCGCGGATCAAGCTGGCTCATTACGGCATTGCCGACCGCGTTCGCGAACTGAACTTTGCCGCCGTGAAGATCGCCAAGTCCGCGGGCAACGTCAAAGTCGCGGGCTCAATCGGACCGACGGGGAAGTTTATCGCTCCGCTGGGTGATTTGGAATTCGACGCCGCCTACGACATCTTCCGCGAACAATCCGAAGCTCTTGCCGAAGCGGGCGCGGACTTCTTGATTATCGAGACGTGCATTGATATCCAGGAGATGCGCGCGGCTCTGCTTGCCGCCCGTGACGCGTGCAACCTGCCCGTGATATGTCAGCTCAGCTACAGCGAAGACGGTCGCACCGTCACCGGCACAGACCCGCAGACCGCCGCCGTGATTCTGGAGGCGATGGGTGCGTCGATTGTCGGCGTAAACTGTTCGCTCGGTCCTGAACAGCTCGTGCCCGTCGTGAAGATTTTGTCGGCGAACTGTCGCGTGCCCGTCAGTGTTCAGCCCAACGCGGGTATGCCCTACCTCGAAGGCGGCGTCACGAAGTTCCCGATGGACGCTGAGACTTTCGGCGCGTGGGGCAAAGCTCTCGTCGAAGCGGGTGCGACTTACCTCGGCGGCTGTTGCGGCACGACGCCTGAACATATCCGCGAGCTGTCTGACACCGTGAAAAATCTTCAGCCCGCGCCGCGAACGTTCACCCGTCAGCTGATGTTGGCTAGTCGAAGCAAAACCGTCGTCGTCGACAAAAATTCCACGACGCTTATCGGCGAACGCATCAATCCCACGGGACGCAAGAAGCTCGCCGCGCAGATTCGCGAAGGCTCGTTGCTCGGCGTCAAACGCGACGCGCTCAACCAGGTCAAGGCGGGCGCGGCAGTTCTCGATGTCAACATGGGCGTCGGCGGAATCAATCAGCCGCTGATGATGGCGCGTGCCGTCCGCGAAGTTGCGCAGATTGTCGACGCACCGCTTGCAATCGACACGGGCGACGATCAAGCTCTGGAAGCCGGTCTGAAAAATTTTCCCGGACGTGCGCTGATAAACTCGGTCTCGGCGGAACCTGAACGTCTCGAAAAATTTTTGCCGCTCGCCAAACGATACGGCGCAGCGATTTTGATTCTGCCGCTGACGGAGCACGGCGTGCCAAAGACTGCTGACGAACGAGTCGACGTGGCGAAAAAAATTTTGGACGCGGCACGGGCTCACGGGCTCGACGACGGCGACTTCCTGCTCGACGCGCTGGTGATGACGATATCCGCCGACGCCACAGCTTGCCTGGAAGTTTTGCGGACGCTGAACCTTTACCGCGAACTGAATCTGCCGACGACGATGGGCTTGAGCAACATCTCGTTCGGGCTGCCCAATCGTCCGCTGATAAACTCGACGTTCTTCGCGATGTGCCTGGCGAACGGTCTGGACGCGCCGATAATGAATCCGTACGACGAAGCGATGATGAACGTGCTTAAGTCCGCCGACGCGCTACTCGCCCGCGACCCAAACGGTTTGAATTTCAGCCGACTTGCCGTCGTCAACGCCGAGCCGCCGAAAAAAATTTCACTGCCGACGATTGACGCGATTAAGCTTGCGATTCGTGACGGCGACAAGGACGAAGTGCCCGCGCTGATTCGCCGAGCTGTGGACGAAAATTTTTCTGCCGACGATATCACCGAACGCGCCTTGACCGCCGCGATGAACGAGATGGGCGACGACTTTGGTGCGGGAAAAATTTTTCTGCCGCAGGTGCTCTTGAGTGCCGAGACCATGCGCCTTGCCTTCGACGAGCTGAAAAAAAATTTCCCCGCGCAGAAAACTTCCACGCAGGGAACGTTCGTCATTGCCACCGTCAAAGGCGACGTGCACGACCTGGGCAAGAACATTGTCGGCGCACTGATATCCAACAGCGGCTTCAAGCTCATTGACCTGGGCAAGGACGTTGACTCTGCCGAAATCGTTCGAGCCGCCATTGAACACGACGCGGACATTGTCGGCTTGTGTGCGCTGATGACCACGACGATGGTGCAAATTGATCGGGTGATTGCTGATTTACGCGCGGCGGGCTGTCGGTCAAAGGTGATGGTCGGCGGCGCGGCTCTGACCCGTGAATACGCTGACAGTGCCGGTGCCGATGCCTATGCCCGCGACGGCGTGGAGGCAGTGCGCTTGGCGAAGGATTTGCTCACGAAATAAATTCACGACACGAACTTTGCAGTCGAGCCCGTCTTGCCCTTGATGACCTCAAGGCGGACGGGCATTTGATTTTTCAGGTCTTCCACGTGCGAAATTATGCCGACCAATCTTCCGCCGCTCTGGTCGATGATTGTGGCGATTGCGGCGTCGAGCGTTTCCGAATCGAGCGAACCAAAGCCTTCGTCGATGAAGATTGTGTCGAGCATTATGCCGCCCGAATTATTCTGCGCCACTGCCGCCAGCCCCAGTGCCAGCGACAACGACGCGAGAAAACTTTCACCGCCGCTCAACGTTTCGACGGGACGAAGCGCACCGGTGAATTCGTCGCGAATCTCAAGGTTCAGACCGGCGGATTGTGCGCGAGTTCTGCCCGCGTCCTTCATGTGGAAGCTGTAACGCCCGCCGCTCATCTTCTTCAAGCGGTTGTTCGCCTCGGTGACGACCTCATCAAACATCGTCGACAGGTAGTAGCGTCGGAAGGAAATCTTCAGCGCGGCACCGCCTCTGCCCGTTCCGTTAGCGACGTCGGAGAGCCTGCGCCAGGTGTCGGCGATTTTTTCTTTGGCGGAGAGTTGGCGTTTGATGTCGTCGCGTTCGGAGGAAATTTTTTTCAGCGTGTCCAGTTGCGTCCGGAGCCTGGTCTTTTCGTCGCGGGCAATGCCGTAGCTTTCGCTTGCCGCAGAAAATTTTTGTTCAAGGTCGGCAACATCGGGCGGCGTCTTGTCTTTGAGGGCGGCTTGGCGTTCGGAGCGGTCGCGGCTGACGGTCTCGAAGGTGGCGGCGCGTGCGGAACGATTTTCCTTGGCGGCGTTGAAAATTTTTTGTGCGGCGTTCCATGCGGCGTCGAGTTCGGCGAAAATTTTTTCGGCGGCAGAAAGATCCGCGGCGAGGCGTTTGCCATCCAAATAGGCGTCGGGGATATCGCGCTTGACCTCGGCTATCGCGCTTTCGAGCTTGGCAACGGCGACGGTCGCCGCGTCGCGTTTGGTCTTGGCGGTCTCAAGAGCCTTGCGGTTGTCTTTGATGCAGGCGTCGCCCGTGTCGATGCGTTGCAGGCAGTCAGCGAGCGCGGCGGATTTTTTTCGTGCGGCGTCGTGATTCTGTTGGACGGTCGGACTGTCGGGCACGTCGACGAAATCTTTCAGTTGCCTTTGGGCTTCGTCAAGCTCCGTAGAAATTTTCGTGACGGTTCCTGCCTGCTGACGTTGCTCCTTGGTTAAGCGTTCCAAATTTTTTTCGGCGGCGTTGAGTTCGGCGGCGGTTGGCATTGCCTCGGCTATGACCGCGGGGTGAACGAGTGAGCCGCACACGGGGCAGGGTTTGCCGTCTTCGAGCGTGGTTGCAAGGTGCGCCGCGCTGTTGACGATTTGCAAGCGAGCCAGCTCAATCTGCGCGGCATGAAAGTTTTCGTCGACGACGGAAAGTTTTTTCTGCTCCATCGCCAAAGAATTTTCCAGCCGCGAAATTTTCTGCGTGAGGTCGTCGCGTTGCCGTGCCCTGTCGAGAAGCGTCTTGAGCCGTTCGAATTCCACGTCCGCGCCCGCCAACGACGCTTGCTGTGCCTTGAGATCTGCCATGCGCGTTTCGTAACGTTTCGCCTTCGCGTCGCACTTGTCGAACGCCGCCGTCGCCGCCGAAAGTTCTGAGCGTTCGTTCGCGAGCGACTGTTCTTTGCGATTGAGTTCGGTCAGCGTCGATTGAATCTTTTGCAGGTCGCGAATCCGTTGCTCCAGTTCCTTGCGTTGGGGCTGTTCACCTTCGCGCCGCGTGTATTCCGTTTGCGCCGATGAAAATTTTTCCGACGCCGCCTCCAGCTGAAGTTGCGCCTCGTTGAGCGAAGACGTTGCCCGCTGAAGTTCGTCGAATTGCCGCGCCAAATTTTTCCCGTCGGTCAGCTGACGTTGCGCCGCGTCGAAAAATTTTTTGCGTTCGGATAAAACTTCTTCCGCCGCCAAAATCTTCGCCGCGACGTCGGCAACCGAATCCGTACCCGCGTCGCCGAGCTGTGCGTCCAAAGTTTCCAGTCGGGTCTTGAGCTTATCGACCTGCGCCGTGGCAGCCGCCGCCCGCTGTGCAAGCGCGTCCTCGATGTTTTTGTAGGGTTCGCTGTCGAACAGCACGTTCAAAACTTCCTGTCGCTTGTCGGAATCGGCGGCGAGAAATTTTTTGAATTCGCCCTGCGGCAACAGCACGACCTGCCGAAATTGTTCTGCCTTGAAGCCGATGAGTTCTTCCACTTTGGCGGTGACGGCGCGGTCACGAATGGCAATCAACTCTCCGTCGCAGAAAAGTTCAGCGGCCGCGGGTGTCGACGTCAAACCGGAGCCGCGTCTCTTGGCGATGGTCTGCGCGGGCGAACGATGAGCCGTGAAAATTTTTTCGCCGAGCTTAAAGGTGAATTCGACTTCGGTCAGCAAATCGTCGGGCGCGTCCGTGGAACGCATGTCCTTGCCTTCGCGAGCCTTGCCGGAAGTTTCGCCGTAAAGCGCGTAGGAAATCGCGTCGAGGATTGTAGTCTTGCCCGCGCCCGTCATGCCGTGGATCAGAAAAATTTTTTCGCCGCCGAGCCCTGACACGAAGTCGAGCGTTATCGGCTTGACGTACGGTCCGAAGGCGGTCATCTGCAACTTAATCGGTGTCATCGCGCAACCCTCCGCAAATTTCATTGAGCGCGGTCTTCTCGTCGTCGGTCAAAGGTCTGCCCGTCATCTCCGCAAAAAATTCCGCGAACTGCTCCCAAATCGTCGAGCCTTCGCGGAATTTGCGCGTCGAGTTCGTTGCCGAAGCGTAAGGCGATTTATTCTTCGCCTCCATCAGATTGGGAAAGGTCGCGCGAAGTTTCTGCGCCGCTTCGTAAACAAACTCGTCGTCGGTGAGCGTGACGTAAGCGTAATCGTCGCAGGGCGGTCGGCTTTGAAATTCGGCGAGCGTGCCTTCGACGACGATCAGGTCGTGCTTGGGGACGAGCGGAATATTTTCTGCGCGGACAAAACCTTCGGCGTTGAGTTCGACGAGCGTGACGCCCTTGACGTGATCGAATTCCCTGGCGGAATATTTCAGCGGCGAGCCGGCGTAACGAACGTTGTCGGCGGTGATGCTCTGCGGTCGATGAAGATGCCCCAGCGCGGCGTAATCATAGCCCGAAAAATTTTCCGCAGAGACTTTACCTGCCGTGCCGACGAATTTGCGTTCGGAGTCGGACTCGATGCCGCCTTCAACGAAGACGTGAGCGACGGCGACGGAGCGTTTGCCGCGGGGAATTTTTTTCCGCGCCTCGGCGATGTAGAACTTTGCGGCGGCGTCGAAGGTCATGCGCTCGGAATTTTCGCCGAAGAACTTTGCGCGAATCTCGCTCGGCTCGAAGTAGGGAATCAGCGAAAAATACACGTCGCCGAATTCGTCGGGCAGAGCGATGGTCTTGGGCTCGAAGGCGGTCTTGGCGGTGATGAAAAATTTTTTTCCCGCGAAGAGTCTGCTACCGAAACTCAGACGCGCCGCGCTGTCGTGGTTGCCGGCGATGCAAAGGACGGGGATTTTCCGTTCGGTGAGCTTGAAGAGAATTTCGTCGAAGAGGTTGACGGCGTCGGTGGAAGGGTCGGCGCGGTCATAGACGTCCCCCGCGATGATGATGGCGTCGGGCTTTTGGTCGTCGACGATGTTCAGCAGCCGGTCGAAGATGTAGCGTTGGTCGTCAATCAGCGAACGATTCAGCAGCGTCTTGCCCAGGTGCCAATCCGCCGTGTGGAGCAGCTTCATACAAATCGCCTCCCGATGTCATTGGCGTTTGCGGATTGCTTGCGCGTGTGCCTTCAAACCTTCGGCTTCTGCCAGGCGGATGATGTTGTGTGCCGAATTGAGCAGGTCGCCGCGCGTGTAGCTGATGAGGCTCGTGCGCTTGAGGAAGGTCTCGACGTTTAGCACGCTGAAAAATTTTGCAGTGCCGCCCGTAGGCAAGACGTGGTTTGGTCCGGCAAGATAGTCACCCAAAGGTTCGGGGGAATATGCGCCGAGGAAGACTGCGCCGGCGTTGCGAATCTTCGGCAACAGCGCGAAGGGTTCACGCGTCAAAAGCTCAAGGTGTTCGGGTGCGGAGAAGTTTGCAAATTCAATTGCCTCGTTCAAATCCTGCGCGACGACAATCAGCCCGTTGCGGTTGATGGAGTCGGCGGCGATGTCTCTGCGCGGGAGCTTGGTAATCTGTTCGTCAATTTGCGCGGAAACTTTTTTGGCAAGCGCGGCGTCGGTGGTGATGAAGATACTGCAAGCCAGCGGGTCATGTTCGGCTTGGCTGAGCAGGTCGGCGGCGGCAAAGACAGGGTCGGCGGTCTCGTCGGCGATGATCAGAATTTCCGACGGTCCGGCAAGCATGTCGATATCGCAGTGACCATAGACTTCCTTCTTGGCGAGCGTGACGAAGATGTTGCCGGGGCCGACGATTTTGTTGACGCGGGGAATTTGTTCCGTGCCGAAAGCCATAGCCGCGATAGCCTGTGCGCCGCCGATGTTGAAGATTTTGTCGACGCCCGCAAGTTTCGCCGCAGTCAAGACGTGCGGATTGGTCTTGGGCGTGCACATAATGACTTCGCGAACGCCGGCAACCTTGGCGGGGATAATGTTCATCAGCACGCTTGAGGGATAAGCAGCCGTGCCGCCCGGCACATAGACACCGACGCGGTCGAGCGGGACGACGGATTGACCGAGCATGGAATTTTCGCCGCGATAAGTTATCCACGAGCGCGGAAGCTGTTCGACGTGGAAACTGCGAATGTTCTCTGCCGCCGCCCGCAACGCCGTCAATACCTCGGCACTGATGAAACTTTCCGCCGAAGGGATCTTCGACATATCGATTGCGAAGTCACCTGACAGCTCCACGCCGTCAATTTTGCGCGTCCATTCGATTAACGCTGCGTCCCCGCGCTTGCGCACGTCGTTGACGATTCGGCGGACGATCTCGCTTGCGGTCAGGTCTTCGCCAAAAATTCTTTTGTTCGCCGCCCGAATCTTTGGCGACAGCTCCAGCTCGTCGAAAGATTTTTTCGTGAGCATCCGTTCGATTTCGCCGCGTCCAATTTCCCTGCTGTTGACTATCCTCATGTCGTGCCTCCAAAGTTTTTTCGCCAATGTACAACAAAATTTTCAAGTTGACAAGTTCAACGCTTTGCAATAGGATTGACGAAATTTTTTGGGGAGGCGCAGGCAGTTGTCGCTGAAAGACTTGAGCAAGTTTTTGAGCCTGTTGCTTCGGCACAAGCCGCAGCTGATTGGTCTTGAGCTGGACGAACACGGCTGGGCTGACGTCGACGATCTGATTCGCCGCCTGAACTCACGACGCCCGATTGACCGCGCTACACTCGAACGAATCGTTGCCACCGACGACAAGGGACGATATTCCTTCAGCGCGGACGGCAAACTCATTCGCGCCAACCAAGGGCATTCCATTCCCGTGGACGTGGAGCTTGCCGAAGTCGCGCCGCCGAAGATTTTGTATCACGGCACGGGCGCAAAGTCTGTCGCGTCCATTCGTCGGCAGGGTCTGCTGAAAATGTCGCGGCTGTATGTTCACCTGTCCGCCGACATCGAAACCGCAACCAAGGTCGGCTCTCGGCACGGCGTCCCGAAAATTTTCGTCGTCGACAGCGCGGCAATGTCCGCCGAAGGCTACAAGTTCTTCCGTTCAGTCAACGGCGTATGGCTGACCGAACACGTGCCCGCAAAATTTTTGGAGGAGAGATTTTAGATGGAAGCTTACACCTATCAACCGCAACGCGTCTGTTCGAAGCAGATTGACTTCAGCCTTGACGAGCAGGGTCGTCTGCACGGCGTGAAATTTTTTGGCGGCTGTCCCGGCAATTTGTTGGCAATCGGCAAACTCGTCGAAGGCAAAGACGCCGCCGAGATCGCGAACGTTCTGCGCGGCAATGACTGCGGCGGGCGCGGCACCAGTTGCGCCGACCAGCTGTCCATCGCCATCGACGCGGCTCTTGCCAAACGCACGGCTTAAATTTTTGGAGGGATCATCATGGACAAACAAACGCTCATCGGCAAGATTCAGGATATGGCGGCGGCTTACAGCTGTTGCGCCGAACTCAAGCAAGCGGTCGCGGCTTATCTGGCGGCTGTCGGCACGGCTGACGAGAAATCTGCCGCGCAAGCTCTCATCGCCGAGATCGAAGAGGACATCACCACCGTCGACAATCTTGTCGCCTTCGCGCACTCGCAACACGCCGTCGACATCTTCGGCGCGGACGGGCAAAAAAAATTCGCCGCACATGCCGACGAACTCAAAGCCGGCGGCGCGAAGTATTGTGACTGCCCTGCCTGTGCGCGTGGTCTGGAAATTTTGGCGAACAAAGAAATTCTCCTTGCGTAAAAACTTTTCCACCGACAACAATCCCCGTCATCGCGGCGGGGGCAACGCGTTCATACAAAGTCCCCGTCATCGCGGCGGGGGCAACGTGACGTTGCATCCGGTTATCGCGACGTGATGTTTCACGTTTTGAGGTCAATCACCGCGTTCATACAAAGTCCCCGTCATTGCGGCGGGGATTTTTCATTCGGCGAAGCACGCATACACAGCCAACGTCCCGCGCCCGACGCTCACGGAAATTTCTGCGGCGTCAGCTCGGTTGCTCACGGCGTTGGGAAAATTTTGCGTCAACGTCGCGCCGTCAAGTTCCCAATGCAAACCGCGCGTCGTCACGCCCGAACATGCGCCCGACATCGGCAACAGGCTCACGGCTTTTGGCAGACGATTGAACTGCACGCCGACGGTCTCGCTTTTGACGAACAAGACAAGCTCGCGCTCGTCCGCCATGAAAATTTTTCCATCCGCCGCCGCGCAGGTGAACAGCACGCTGAACAAATGATCCGCCCGCCCGCCGAAGCCGCCCGTCAAAATCGCCGCGTGCTCGCCGAAAATTTCTGTCGCACGGCTGAGGGCAAGCTGCGTGTCGGTGAAGTCTTTGTCCGCCGGAAATTTTTCTGCGGGAATTTTTTTCGCCCGCGCCCAATCGACTGCATCGGGGCTCGCGCTGTCGAAGTCGCCAATCAAAATGTCGGGGACGACGCCGCACGCTCGACAGACCTCGACGCCGCGGTCGACGCCGAAAATTTTTCGCCCGACAGCAACGTCGCTGAGCCAACCGACATCCGGTGCACGCCCGCCGACAACGAACAGAATCTCCTGCGCGACGGTCGCTGAAAAAATTTCACACTGCGGCAATTTCATCACGCCACCTCCTTCGGCTGAATCTTAGCACGCCGCGTTGATGAGCGCACGAAAAATTTTCTTGCGTCGGAGTCGGCTCAACGTGTTATAATCGCCGCGAAAAAAATTTTTTGGAGAGTGATTAACCATGAGCTTCACCTGGCACATTCCGACGAAGATTTTGTTCGGCGCGGGCAAACTCGGCGAACTGCACAAGGAGTCGCCACTCGGCAAGAAGGCGTTGGTCGTCATCTCGAACGGCAGGTCAACCAAAACCAACGGCAGCCTCGACAAGCTTCAAGACGAGCTGAAACTTTGGGGCGCGAGCTTCGTCGTCTTCAACAAGATAGCCGCCAACCCGATTGCCCCGACCGTCGACGAGGCGATTGCTTTCGGGCGCGCTGAAGGTTGCGATTTTGTAATCGGGCTCGGTGGCGGCAGTGTGTTGGACGCCGCAAAAGCCATCGCCACAATGATTCCGCAGGAAGGCTCGCGCGTTTGGGATTACATCATGTTCGGCACGGGCGGCAAGAAGCAATTGACCGCATCCGCCCTGCCATACGTCGCCATCACCACCAGCGCGGGCACCGGCTCGGAAGTCGACGCGGGCGCAGTCATCACCAACCCCGACACCAACGAGAAGACTGCGTTCTTCGGCGGCTATCCCGTCCTGGCGATTGTCGACCCGCTGTACATGCTGACCGTTCCCAAACATTTCACCGCCTATCAGGGCTTCGATGCCTTCTTCCACAACGCCGAGGGCTACATCTCCAACGCCCGCAACGAGGCTTCCGCGATGATTGAGCTGACGGCTATCAGCAAGCTCGCCAAATATCTGCCCGTTGCCGTCAACGACGGGAAGAATCTTGAGGCGCGCACGCAGGTCGCCTTCGCCAACACTCTCGGCGGCTTCTCGATGGACGTCTGCGTCTGCACGTCGGAACATTCGCTTGAACACGCCTTGAGTGCCTATCACCCCGAACTGCCGCACGGCGCGGGGCTTATCATGCTGTCGGTTGCTTACTTCTCGCACTTCGTCGACGCTCACGCCTGCGACGACAAGTTCATCGATATGGCTCGCGCAATGGGCAACGTCAACGCCGACAAACCCGAAGACTTCATCACCGCGCTAAAGAATCTGCAGAAAGCTTGCGGCGTGGACAACCTCAAAATGAGCGACTGGGGCATAACGCCCGACGAGTTCCCCAAGATGGTTCAGAATACCCGCGACGCGATGGGCTTCCTTTTGCAGTTTGACCCCGTGCCCTTGAGCGATGACGACATGTTGAACATCTACCGCAAGTCCTATCGCTGACGGCTTGCCAAAATTTTCCGCGGCTGATACAATCCGCCGCGAGTAACAACAGAAAAGAGATCGTCCATTGTACTCACGGGCGCAAAGAAAATCCCCCGGGCAGGTTCGCTCAAACCTTCCAGGGGATTGCGTCACTTATTAACGGCGGCGATTGGGGCGAAAATTTTGTTCGACGGCGTTTTTGTCAAGACTTGTCAGGGGAAAGTTTTCGTGCTATTATCTGCGCGAAGAAGAAAACTTCTGGGGTGTACGAGGACTTGAGTAATGTCTAACCTACATAAATTTTAGGGAACCCGAATTGATTTCGGAAGATGGAGAATTGTCCGCGTGGCAAGTAACAGAGACCGAGCTTAGGGAGCCCACCTGCGAGTAAGCAGGTTTAGACATTTGGAGGAACCGGCACTTTGGAGCCCTTTTTCAGGAGAGATTGCTGATGTCAATCGGCAGTCTCTTCTTGCGTTTGCGGGGGAAATTGTATAAACTTGCCGGCGAGGTGAATTGACAATGGCAGTAAAAATCGGCAGCGCGGGCGTAGCGACATCCCCGCTTGAAATTTTGCGCGGCGGCGGCGAACATCCGCACGGCAAGGAGCTGACGTTTGAGGCGGAGCTGAACGAGCAACAGACCGAAGGCGTTTCTCACGAAGAGATGGAGCAGATGCTCAAGAAGATTGACGAGCAGGCTGCGCGCCTTGGCAAAACGCCGACATATGACGAGCTCAAGGAGTATCGCACGCTGATAAAAAATTTCGTCGGCGCGGCGGTCAGCAACATGTACGAGGTGCACACGTCCGCCGGCTGGGACCGCATGGGTCGTCAACGGGTCTACACCACCGTTCGCAAGATTGACCGCAAGCTGGAGGAGATGGCGGAGAAAATTCGTCTGGGGCAATCCGATCAACTGGACATCGTTGCGGCGCACGACGCCATACGCGGCATGCTAGTCGATTTGTATATGTGATGGGTTGGGAAAAATTTTTCGGGCACGCGGCGACTGTCGACTATCTGCGCAAAAATATCGCATCGGGAAAATTTCCGCACGCCGTCATCTTCGCTGGCACTGAGGGCATCGGCAAACGCACGGCGGCTGACATCTGCGCGGCGGCACTTCTATGCGATAACCCCGTCGACGGCTCTCCCTGCGGCGTGTGCGAAAGTTGTCGGCTCACGGCGGCGAAGAGTCATCCCGATTTTTATATCGTTGAGCCCGAAGCTAACAAGAGCAAGACCCGCCTCATCAAGATTGGGCAAATCCGCGCCATGCAGACCGAGGCAGCCTTGCGCCCGATAAATTCCGAACGACGCGTGGTGATTATCGACGGGGCGGAGCTGATGAACAACGCCGCCGCCAATTGTCTGCTAAAGACGATTGAGGAGCCGCCGAGCCAAACGATATTCGTCCTGGTCACTGCAAACCTGTCGAGCTTGCCGATAACGATTCGTTCGCGGTGCATAACCGTTCACTTCGACAGACTGCCCCCCGCGCAGATTCAAGACGCGCTCATTGCTCGCGGCGCGGAATTTGACGAAGCGCGGCGGCTGTCAGTCATTGCGGGCGGAAGTTTCGGGCGGGCGTTGACGCTCAAAGATTCGGGCGGCGCACAGCTTCGCGAGGACGCCTTCAACACGCTGGAGAAAATTTCACGCGGCGAGTTCAACAACGAAGACATCTTCACGTTCGGCGCGACCGTTGCCGAGTGGCCACGCGACAGGTTCGCCGACTTCGTGATCTACATCCAAAAAATTCTGCGCGACGTTTATTCCGCCGACGTGTCGGAGCCGCTCAACCCCGACCTGTCGGAGCGAACGGCGGCGTTGAACATTTCCGAGCAAAAAATTTTCGCGCTGATGGAAACGGGCACGACCTTCCACAGGCGGCTCAAGTCCAACGCGAGCTTGCGGCTGATGGCGGAAGCGTACCTGATGAGCCTGCGAAAAATTTTTCGGTGACGCGCCACGTCGCCGAAATTTTTGAGGAGTGAGCCAATGCAAATTATCGGAGTCCGCCTGAAGAAGGCGGGCAAAATATTTTTCTTCGACCCCGACGGCGAAGCGATATCCAAAGGCGATTGGGTGCTGGTGGAGACGGCGCGCGGGCTTGAATGCGCTCAGGTGATTGTGGGTGCGCGGGAGCTTTCTGCCGACGAAAACCCGCAGTCAGAACCCGGCGTGCCGCTGAAAAAAATTTACCGCAAAGCGACGGCGGAAGACCTTCGTCAGCTGGAAGAGAACCACGAGGGCGAGCGTCGGGCGTTCGATATCTGTGCGCAAAAAATTTTGGAGCACGACTTGCCGATGAAGCTCATCAACGTGGAGTTCACCTTCGACGTCAACAAAATGATCTTCTTCTTCACGGCGGACGGGCGCGTCGATTTCCGCGACCTGGTGCGGGATTTGGCGTCAATCTTCCGCACGAGGATTGAACTGCGGCAGGTTGGCGTGCGCGACGAAGCAAAACTTTTGGGCGGCATGGGCGGTTGCGGGCGACCGCTGTGTTGTGCGTCGTTCCTGGGGGATTTTGTTCCCGTGTCCATCCGCATGGCGAAGGATCAGAATCTGTCGCTGAACCCGACAAAAATTTCCGGCGTGTGCGGGCGGCTGATGTGTTGCCTGAAGTTCGAGAACGATCTTTATTGCGAGAACTGTCCGCGCCAGACGACGACCTTGCGACCGAAGGTGGGCAGCCGAGTCATCGTTGCTGACGGCGAGGGCAAAGTTGTCGCCGTGAGTTTTTCGCGCAGGAACGCGACCATTCTGCTGGACACGAGCAAGACCGTCGTCATCGGCTGGGAAGAGATTTTGCCCGTCAACGCCGAGGATTTTGAATCTGCAGACGATGCGCCCGCCGAGGAGCCTAAGCCCGTTGAAGAATCGCCGCGACCTGAACGGCGCGAACGCCCGCCACGTGAACGCCCGCCGCGCACCGAACATTCCCCGCGAGAACGTCCGCCGCGGAATTCCGAACGCCCGCGCAAGCCTGAAAACTTCAGCCGCCACTACGAGCGACCGCGTGCCGAACGAGCTGAACGCCCGCCGCGCAGTTCCGAACGTCCGCGCCGACCTCCGCGCCGAGACCCGCGCAAGTGACCGGCTTCCTGCGCGAGGGCGAACGGCTCGACGACCTTATGCGTTCGGGCAGACGAATAATCCAAGACCCGCGCGAATTCTGCTTCTCGATGGACGCGGTGCTGATTGCGCACTTCCCGCGCTTCAAGCTCAACGCCCGCGTGATTGACCTGGGCACGGGCACCGGCGTCATACCCCTGCTCATTGCCGACGACGTCAGCGAAATTTGCGCGGTGGAGCTGAATTCACGGGCGGCGGACATTGCGCGGCGAAACGTCGAACTTAACGGTCTGAGCGAAAAAATTTCCGTCGTCGAGGGCGATTACCGTCGGCACCGAGAAATTTTTTTGGCGGAGAGTTTCGACGCGGCGATTGCCAACCCGCCATACGTCCCCATTGCAAACGGCGCAGTCAATCAAATCGTCGGCATTGCCCGCGCACGCCACGAGTTCACCGCCACGCTTGACGACGTCGTCAGAGCCGCGCGGTTCGTGCTGAAATTCCACGGCGCGTTCTTCATGATTCACCTGGCGTCGCGTTTGAGCGAGATTGTCGACACGTTGCACCGCCACCAGATGGAAATGAAGCGCCTGCGAATGATTCACCCGAAGCCGATGCGCGAGGCTAACCTCGTGATGATTGAGGCTCTCGTCGGCGCGAACGTCGGCAACCTGAAAATTCTTCCGCCGCTGATCGTCCACAACGACGACGGCTCCTATACCGACGAAATTCACCGAATCTACAACGCGTAAACCCAAAAGCCCTCGACGATTTGTCGGGGGCTGAAATTTTTTTCGGACGAATTATTTTTTGCGGAAGGCTGTCGACGGCTGACCGCACACGGGACATACATCGGGCGGATTGTCGCCGACGTGTTCATAGCCGCAGACGGAGCAGACCCATTTCTTGCCGCCGCTGAGATTGGGAGCGTGCTTGGCAATCAGCTCGTCAATGACAACGCCGTGGTGCCATTCCTGTTCAGCAAAGACTTCCATCTCGTCGGCGACAGCAGTCAATCCCAAAGCCCGCACCCGGTCGGCGAAAGCTTTGATCTTCGTCTTGCCGCTGTATTCGGCTTTGGCGACGCCCGCGACGAACTGCCAGAAATCTTTCGGGACCTTGCCGACGAGCGTGGCGTAGAAGCCGGCATGAACTGCTTCCTGATTCGCCGACTCAATGAAGGTCTCCGCCACGTCGTTGAGCCCCTGTTCCTTAGCAAGACGCGCCAGAGCGTAATACATCATCACGCCGTTAGCCTCGCCTTGAGCCAGAGCTGCAGCCGCCGCCTCAATCGCCGTGCCCTTCGCCAGACCGTGAATGCTGGATTTTTTTGACGGACCGCGATTAATCTTCGGGTACTCGAACGCATTGCCCACGCCGAAGTGAATGACCCATTCGGGCTTTTCGGGGATGGGAATCCAGTAGCCGTAAGCTCTGCCGAACGCGCCGTCGTAGCGGACGAATCTGGCTTCGCCGCTGTCAATCGCCTCGTTGCAAAGACAGCCGCGGTGATCTTCGGGCTTGCCGATGGAAGAACACTTGATGCCCGCTTGCAGACCGAGTTCGGCCGCCTTCTTGTTCACGGCGACAATCTCGCGGCTCCTCTGCGTAATCGTCACCGCTTCGGGGAAGTTGTCCCACATCAGGTGGAACGCGCGAATGATTTCTTCGTTGCTCACACGAATCACTCCCTCAAATGTACTGCAAGCAAAGAATAACCCGCCGCAGGATTTTCTGCAACGGGTTGGGTCGAAAGTTTTACGCCGCGACGATTTTGTAAAGCCGCGCCGACGAATGTTCACAGGCTCCGTTTAATCAGCGTCCATTGCGTGGCGAACATGCCCGCCAACATCATCAGGCAGCCGAAGATTTCACGAGATGTCATCACTTCGCCGAGGATCAGCCAGCCCGCCAGCGCACCGAAGATTGCCTCGAAGCTCATCAGGATTGCCGCGGCTGACGGGTCGGCATAACGTTGCCCGTAATTTTGCAATGTGAACGCCACCGCCGAGCTCATGACGCCGCCGTAGAGTATCGGCAACCACGCGTTGAGCATTGCGGTCAGCGACGGCGACTCGAACGCGAACATCGCCGCGAAACTCAAAACCGTCGTCGTGAAAATTTGCGCGGCGGACAGTTCCATCAAGTCCACACGCGCGGCGAAACGGTCTATCAGCAAGATTTGCGCCGTCCAGAAGAATGCGCCGATGAACAGAATCGCGTCGCCGAGCTGAATCGAAAAATCCGTCACCGCCAAAAGATACAGCCCCATCAACGCCAGAGCCGCGCCGATAAAATTTTCCCGCCGAATGACTTTGCCGAGCAATTTGACGCCCAGCGGAACGAAGACGATGTATAGGCACGTGATGAACGCAGCTTTGCCTGCCGTGGTGAACTGCATGGCGACCTGTTGAAGTGAGCTTGCGACGAAGAGCACGAGACCTATTGCCAAGCCGACGCCGAAGCCTCGCCGATAATTCATGCGTTGACGTTCGCGAGCACGTTGCCTGCGCGTGACGATTAACACCGCCGCCAAAGAGACCGTGCCCGCCAAATATCTCGCCGCCGCATACGAGAACGGCCCCAGCCCGTCCATGCCCGCCATCTGCGCCACGAACGTCGTTCCCCAAAAAAACGCCGCGCCCAAGAGCATCAGCGTTCCGCGAATTTGCATTGACACCGCCGCCTAAAGTTTCGTGTTCCACATGATGAGCGCGTCCTCGCCGTTGTCGATGTAGTAGCCCTTGCGCCGACCGACGCTGTGTAAGCCGAAGCTCTCGTACAGTTTGATTGCGGCGACATTGCTCGGACGAACCTCAAGCGTGACGGACTTTGCCCCGCGGCGTTTGACGGCATCAATCAACGCGCCGAAGACCAAGGTGCCGACGCCTTGCCCGCGCAGTTCTGAAGCAACAGCCACGTGCATGACCTCCGCCTGGTCGAACGAGACCCACGCGCCCGCGTAGGCAATGACGCGCCCGTCCAATTCGCCAACAACGTATTCGGCAAGCTCGTTGCGCATCTCCCGCCAAAAATCTTCGCGGCTCCACGGCATTGCAAAACATTGAGCCTCCAGCGCGGCGACTGCCTCCGCGTCGTCGGGCGTTATCTTTCGCAGTAAAAGTTCCATAATCGCTCCGTCAAAACTCCCTGACCATAATCCAAGCATCCTCGTCGCCGTAAAAATTTTCCGCGCGCTCGACGATTTGAAAGTCGAAGCTGTCATAAAGCTTGACGGCCGCCGCATTGCTCGGACGAACCTCCAGCACGACGAACGTCACTCCGCGACCGGTGAGGACGTCCAGAAGTTCAGCCAGCAACTTTTTGCCGACGCCGCGTCCGCGAAATTCTGGGGCAACCGCCACAGTCTCGACCTCCGCCTGGTCGGCGGAAATTTCTGCGCCCGCGCAGGCGACAATCTCCCCGCCCCGTTCGCCGACGACGAATGCAAAGTTCGCGTCCATTGCGGCAGAAAAAAAATCTCCGCTGTTCCAGGCGTCGGCTTGCTTGAAGCATTGGGCGTCCAGCGCGGCAAGTTTGTCGGCGTCGTCAGTCGTCATTGGGCGGAAGACAAGCCGTGCCGTTTCTCCCACAATTCCTCAGCCTCCGCTCGGCGCACATACAGCGGCTCCAAGTTCATCACGTTGCCGACCTGCAGACCCTGCGCACACACTGCCACTGCCGAAGCTCGCGGCATTTTGACGTTCGGCGGCGCGATCCTGACGTTCGGCGGCAAAGGTGCTTTGATTTTGTGCAAGACGTCCCCGCACAAAAAAATTTCCCCGTCGACGTCTGCCAGCTCGGTGACTGCCTCGTCGATGGGTTTGACTGCCAGCTCCGCCGCCGCGACTGAATCCGCGAACAGTTGGCAATACGCCCGATTCTTTTGCGCGTCGATGAGCGGCAGAACCTTTGCGCCGGGGAAGTTGCATGCCATTGCCGCGAGTGTCGGCACGCCGATGATTTTCGCGTCCCACGCGTAAGCCAGAGCCTTTGCCGTCGCCAAGCCGATGCGCAGCCCCGTGAATGAGCCCGGTCCTATTGAAACGGCAACCGCGTCGATTTTGCCGAATGCGCCCGAAACTGCGATGACCTCTTCGACCTGCGGCATGAGTGTCTCGGAAAAACTCTGCGGCGAAGAGCGAACGACCTCCGCCAAAATTTTTTCGCCGCCAACGACCGCAACGCTCGCCGCGCGCGTGGCAGTCTCTATCGCCAAAATTGTCAAGTTCCCGCCTCCGTCAATCGTCACCGGTAACGAACTCCTCCAGCTCGTCGATGAAGTCCCGATGTTCCTCGCCCACGCAGCTGAAAGTTATGCGGCGCATGTTCTTGGCGTCTTTGATGCGTTCGATTTTGATGACCACGTAATCTTCGGGCAGGGCGGCAGGAAACTTTTCTGCCCATTCGATGAAGACGATGCCTTCGGGAAAATCGGTGTACTCGTAGAAGCCGATGTCCTCAAGCTCCGCCTCGTTGTGCAGACGATAAAGATCGAAGTGGACGATGGGGCAGAAGCCTTCGTAGACGCTCATCAGGTTGAACGTCGGGCTGGTGACTTCGCCTTGAACGCCGAGCGTGCGCGCCATAGATTGGACGAACAGCGTCTTGCCCGCGCCGAGCCCCCCTTCCAGACAGATGACCGTACCTTCGCGCACACGTTGCGCAACCTTGGTCGCCAATTTTACCGTCCCATAGGGGGACTGGGTTATGTGCGTAAACAAAACGTCGCTCACTCCTCGAAGATTTATTTAAAGCCCCGCCGTCGCAGGTCGGGGCAAAATTTTTTTGACGATAGACGAAGTTTATCAGACGGCAAAAAATTTTTCAACACGGGAACGGTTTTTGTTGCCGCGCTGTGATAGAATACGCGGGTTAAAAATTTTTCGGGAGATGACAGCTTTGAAGGTCGAAGAAATTTTTTTCCGCGATGTTTACCGCCAGATATGTTTGCTCACGGGAGCCGTCGTTGGAGCTGTGAAGTTGCGTGACGTGTTCGAATTCCCGCCCGACGAGAAGCTTGATGGTCTGCTTGCGTACGCGACGATTGACGGCGAGGCGTTCGGCTTTGAGATTTTGGCGGGGGCGCAGATTGTCGGCAACCGCATAAAAATTTTTCCCGGCAGCTACAAGAAGATTTGCCGACTCAAACGCGCGGAAGTCGACGCCGAGATTCGAATCGTCACCGCCGAATACGCCCTGCCCTTCCGCGACCGAATGGCGATGATTGACGACCGCATTGCCTCTGCACGCGAAGACACCCGTCGGATAAAGACGCTCGACGCCTTCCGCCACCCCGATTATCCCGACGATGTTGTCGTCTATTTCTTCGGCACCGACGCCAGGCCCGAACTGCTGTGGGTGCGTTGCAATTCCGTCGACGAAAATATTTTGACGGGCGAGCTGCTCAACGAGCCGCGCAATGATTTCGGTTGCCACGCGGGCGATGTGGTCAAGTTCGGCGTGGCTCAGGTTAACGGGCAGAACATTCTGTTGCACCTGCCGAAGGAGGACAGCTCTCGTGCGTAAGCGCAACGCGATAATCGTCGGCGCGGGCGTGGCGGGGCTGATTGCGGCGTGGCGGCTGCTCAAATCGACTGACGTGCGACCAATCGTCCTTGAGCGGGAGAAATTTATCGGCGGGCGGAAATTTTTCGTGGATGAGCTGACGCTTTCGACGTGGCGGGAAATTTTGTCGGACGTGGCGGCGGACGCTGTGCCGAGGAAAATCTTTTGCCGCGGGAAATTTTTTGATTGCCCCGTCGCGGGCGGCTGGTCGACATTCAAACGTTTCGGGTTGATTGAAGGTCTGACGATGGGCGCGAGCTTTTTGCGGACGAAACTTTTTCCGCGCGACGAGCTGACTGACGAAGACCGTCTGATAAACCGCGTCGGGCAAAAATTTTTCGAGACCGTTTTGCGCGGCGTCGACGATGAAAAAATTTTCCGCCCCGATGTGCGCGGCGTCTGCGAAAAAATTTCCAACGAAGTCAAACGTCTCGGCGGCGAAGTTCTCACCGATGCCGACGTCAAAAATTTCCGCGTCGCGGGCGATATCGTCAAGGCGGTGCAAGTTTCGTCGCCCGCGGGAGAGCTGACCTTCCCCGCCGATTTTTTTCTGGCGGCACCCGCGAAGACCCCGACCGTGGAGCTGACCGCCGATGTTTTACTCAACGCGCCGTGTCGGATTTACGTCAATGACCCGAACGTCAAGCTTGCTCGCGTCGATATCTGCGGCAACCGAATCCGCGCCGAAGGTTGCGACGTTTCCCGCGCCGTTGAAGAACTCGTTGCAATGGGCGTCGTCAATGCGGCGGAGGTTCTCGGCGAAGGTTCAGGCTTCGACATTGCCGCGAAAAATTTTTATGACGTTCACGATGCGGAGGCGGTGCGATGATTGTCCGCGCAATTTTTTTGACGGCGGGCATTGCGCTGTGGCAGACATTCTATCGTTTCGTGGAGCAGGCTGACACGCGCTTCGTGATGAACATTGGGCGATACGTCCTTGAACACGGCATACCGCGCGTCGATCCGTTCACGGTGCATGAGGGTTTGCAGCTGGTTGCGCAACAATGGTTGAGCGGCGTATTTTTTTGGGAGACGTACAAAAATTTCGGGCTGGAGGGTTTGCTGGCAGTCGATTACGTCTTCGGGGCGGCGGCGGTGATAATCTTCTGGCGGCTGTGTTTGATGGTAAGCGACGGGAATAAATCTGCGGCATTCATGATGGCGTTGGCAGGCGGATTGTTCGTCGCGCCGATGATTGTTCCGCGCCCGCATATTCTGTCGGCGGTCGTGTTCGTGGCGGAAGTTTTTCTGCTGGAGAAATTCACGCGCACGGGCTCGGCGAAGTTCCTGTTGCCCCTGCCGGTGATGTCGGCTCTGCTGGTGAATTTGCACGCGGCGATGTGGGCGATGTCGTTGGTGCTGTGCTTGCCGTTCCTGTTCGTCAAGAACGTTCGCCACGCGAAGATTTTGCTCGCGGCAATGGCGGGAATTTTTCTGTGCGGGCTGATGAATCCCTACGGTTTCGACGCGATGACTTACGTCGTGCGCTCGTATGGCGTCGACCTGATTAACGCCATCATTCCCGAAATGCGCACGCCCTCGGCTCACGGGTTGGGCGGGAAAATTTTCTACGCGACGGCGGCTCTGACAATCTTCGCGGCGGCAAAGTCTCATGCGCCGTGGCGATACGTCTTGCTCGGCGGCGGGCTGATGTATTTGGCGGTTATGCATTGGCGCAACGTTATGCTGTTCTTCCTGGCGGGGACGTTGCCGATTGCTTGGGCGGCGCGAAATTTCTCGGCGGAAAAATTTTTCGGCAACAGGTTTCGTCCGCTGATGATGGCGACGTTCTTCATGTTGCTCGCCGTCAACACGCTGATGATCACGCTGACGTTGCAGGACGTAGACAAAGTTCCCGCGCCACTGATGATATTGTTCGCCGCCGCGCTGATGAGCGTGCTGTGGATTTTGTTCGCCGTCAAAGCCGAAAGTCGCGTTCTTCACCCGACGATATTGCCGCGGAAAAATTTTTTGTTGCTGATGACTGCTCTGGTCGTGTGCGGAATTTTTATCGCCACTTCCGACGACAAACGACTTCCACCGCCAAAGACCGTCACTGACGCGATTGGATTTATCCTGCGCACCGAACGCCCCGAAGACGTCCGCCTCTACGTCGAGCAGGGCTATGGCGGGCTTGCGGGCGAATTCGGCATCCGCTACTACATTGATTCGCGTTCGGAAGTTTTCCTCAAGGCAAATAACGCCCGCGCGGATATCCTTGCCGAGTACACCGACTTCATGGACGGCAGGATCAATTACCGCGACTTCTTCGCCCGCTACAAATTCACGCATATCATTCTGACGAGCGAGGAGCCGTTTTTGCTTGATGAGCTGACCGCCGATAAAAGTTTCCGCGTGATTTACGAGAGCGAACGCGCCGAAGGTTCAGCTGTCGTCCGTTGCAAAGTTTTCGTTCCGAAGGAGTTTCACCCATGAGAAAAATTTTTGTCGCCCTGATGGTTTTGTTGTTGCTGACGGGAACTGCTTGCGCCGAAAAAAAATCTGCCTGGTCGCCCGAAATGCGAATCGGTCTTACAAGCGGCGTCAAGCGCGTTGAACTCAAGGTCTCTGCGGCGTGCGTGCTGATTGATACGGCGACGGGCAAACGCCTCAGCAAAATCCCCGCCGAGAAGAAATTTGTCATTGACGCGGCAAAGCTCAAGGTGGACACCGTTGAAGTTCGCCCGAAAGAGATTCGCCTGCAGGATTTGCAGACGACCATCGACGGGAAAAAATTTTTTGGCGGCGTGCGCCTGAACAAAGTCCGCGACACATTGACGGTGATAAATCTTGTGCCGACAGAAGAATATCTGCGCGGCGTCGTCGCGAAGGAAATGATGCCGTCGTATCCGTTGGAGGCTCTCAAGGCGCAGACGGTGGCGGCGCGTTCATTCGCGATGAAAAATCGTTCACGCCACGAGACGGAAGGCTTTGACCTTTGCGCCACGACCCATTGCCAGGTTTATGACGGCTACGCGGAGTTTGATGCGGTCAATCGTGCCGTGGAGGAGACTCGCGGGCGGGTGCTCATGTTCAAGAACAAAATTGCCGACGCGAACTTCCACACCGATTCGGGCGGAATGACCGAGAACGTCGCCGACGTGTGGGGCACGTACGCGCCGTATCTCGTCGCCGTCAAGGAGCTACTTACTCTTGGCGAACCGTGGACAGTCAAAGTCACCGCCAAAGATTTTTCCGCGCACATGGGCGAGGGTTTCGGCGAGGTGAAATCCTTCAAGCTCAGCCCGCTGACAATCGGCAAGGACGCTGACGACAGAAGCTCATCGGGACGCGTCAAGAGCATGCAAATCGTCGGCACGAAGAAAACCGTCAAGCTCACGGGCGCGGACTTGCGGCTCAAGTTTTCGTTGCCGAGCACGCTGTTCGACATTAAACTTGACGGCGAGGCGGTGATCTTTGAGGGCTACGGGCGCGGGCACGGCGTCGGCATGAGCCAGCTCGGTGCCAAAGCCTACGCGACCGACGGCTGGTCGTATGAAAAAATTTTGGCGCATTATTATCGCGGCGCACAGCTCAAGAAAGTTTACTGAGGGTGGTTAGGGCATGAAGACACTTATCAACGGGCGGCTGATTGTTCCCGACGAGAGCGGCAACTTTGTAATTGCGCAGGGCCAGGCGTTGAACTTCGGCGCGGAAATTTTTTCAATCGGTGAACCTGTCGGCTCCGAGATCATCGACGTGCAAGGGGCTTTCGTATCGGCGGGCTTCATCAACGTTCACATTCACGGCGCGGACTCTGTCGACACTATGGACGACGACATTGCCGCGCTGAAACGTCTGGCGAAATTTTTGCCGACGACTGGCGTGACATCTTTCTTGCCGACGACGATGACTATGCCGTTGGAAAAAATTCACGGGGCACTGACGAGGATCCGCGCGGCGAAAAAATTTTCCGACGGCGCACGCATTCTCGGGGCTCATCTGGAAGGTCCTTTCATCAGCAAAAAATTCCACGGCGCACAAAATCCCGCTGACATCATTCCCGCCGACTTCGCGCTGATTGAGCCGTTCGCCGACGTCATCAAGATCATCACCGTTGCCCCCGAAGAGTGCCCCGACGAATTCATCACGCGTTGCCGAAGGCGTTCAATCGTCGTGAGCATTGGACACAGCGCGGCCGCTAGCGACGAAGCTTTGAGGGCGATTGACTTGGGTGCCAATCACATCACCCACCTTTTCAACGCGCAGACCGGCATTCATCACCGACAAGGCGGCGTGGCTCTGGCGGCATTGATATCGCACGCGACGGTTGAACTCATTGCCGACGACGTTCACGTTTGCCCCGCGGCTCAATGTCTCGTTGCAAAGTGCAAGCCGCGCAGTGAGATCGTGCTCGTGACCGATTCATTCCGTGCCTGCGGCGTTGGCGACGGCGAAAGCTCCCTTGGCGGGCAAAAAGTTTTCGTCCGCGGCACTCTCGCCACTCTAGCCGACGGGACTATTGCCGGCTCCGTCGCGTCGATGAACACCGTGCTGAAAAATTTCCGCGCGAATGTCGGCTGGGACGTCGCCGCCTGCGTTGAACTCGTCACCAAAAACCCCGCGCTCGAACTCAACCTTTACGACAAGCTCGGCAGTTTGGAAGCGGGCAAGCTCGCCGACATCACCTGCTTCGACGACAACTTCAACATCGTGGGCACATTCATCGGCGGGCATGAAATCTGAAATCATCACCGCACTCGTCATCGAAGCCGACAACGAGGCCGCCCATGGACGGGCGGCCGCCGGCATACGACGACGTGATGCGTCGTTGCCGGCTCGGAGGTCCTTTCTTTTGCTACTTTTCTTTGGACCAGCAAAGAAAAGTAGATTCAAACGCAAACGCAGTGAGCAACGGCAGACACCGTCAGCAGACGCCGACGTCAACCGTCACCCGTCGCGGGTAGCTGATACCCAACCGCACATTGCCGGCAAAGAAAAGTAGATCTAAACGCAAACGCAGTGGCACACGCAATAATCAAACACGCAACCCATCTGCGGGCGTTGAATACATTTGACTTTATGGCGCGGGACGTTTAGAATTGCGGGTAGTTTTGCAAATTTCAATCGAGGTGATTTTTTCATGGGACATTCCCCCGTTACGACGAACCCGCTGATAATCATGATGATTAACATGACGGTCGTCTTCATCGTGCTGGTGGTGCTGATGTACCTGATCAAGCTGATTCATATCGTCGACCCGACCAAGCCGAAGGAAGAGCCTGCCGCCGCTCCAGTTGACGACGAACCGCTAGTTGCAGTCAAATCCGCCGCGCCCGAACCTGTCCTCGACGCGGGACCAACGCCCGAAATCATCGCGGCAATCTCCGCCGCCATCACGGCTTACGGTTTCGTCGGGCAAGTCAAAGCCGTCCGCATCATCAACCACGAAGGCACACCGTGGCGTTCGTCGGCAAGATTCAACACGCTCAAGCGCAAGTAAGGGGTGATATTTTTGGAAGCATTAAACGCGTTTGCGGTGTCGCTCCAGGCGGTGTGGAACGACAGCGGCTTTTCCGCCTTCACCATGGGCAACGGCATAATGATCCTCGTGGGTCTGTTGCTGTTGTATATGGCGTTCGTCAAAGAGTTTGAGCCGCTCCTTTTGGGACCGATTGCCTTCGGGTGCATCTTGGCGAACTTCCCGAACACCGGTTTCTTCGGCGAAGAGATGAACGTCATGAAGGCAATCAACTTCGGCATCACCAACGAAATTTTTCCGCCGCTAATCTTTTTGGGCATCGGGGCAATGACAGACTTCAGCCCGTTGCTCGCTCGTCCGTCGACGCTGCTCCTCGGCGCGGCGGCTCAAATCGGCGTCTTCGTGGCTCTCGGCGGGGCAATGCTCGTCGGCTTTAACGTGCACGAGGCGGCGGCAATCGGAATCATCGGCGGCGCGGACGGTCCCACGTCCATTTACCTTTCCACGAAGCTGGCTCCCCATCTGCTCGGCGCAATCGCTGTGGCGGCGTATTCTTACATGTCGCTGGTGCCGTTGATTCAGCCGCCGATAATGAAGCTCATGACCACACAAGCCGAACGCGAAATCGTTATGACTGAACTGCGCCCCGTCACCAAGTTTGAACGCGTGGTTTTCCCCATCGTCGCGACGATCTTCATCAGCCTGCTCCTGCCGCCGATAGCCGCTTTGCTCGGTTGCTTGATGTTGGGCAATCTCTTCCGCGAATCGGGCGTCACTGACAGATTGAGCGACACCGCACAGAACTCGCTGATTAACATCGTGACCATCTTCCTGGGCACGGGCACCGGCATGACCATGAGCGCGGAAGGTTTCCTTCGCACGGATACGTTGCTGATTATTGCGCTCGGACTTGTCGCTTTTATGGGCGGCACCGCCGGCGGGCTCATCTTCGGCAAGATCATGTGCAAAGTCACCGGCGGCAAGGTCAATCCGCTCATCGGCTCGGCGGGCGTCAGTGCTGTTCCTATGGCGGCGCGCGTCAGTCAGCTCGTCGGCATGAAATCCAAACCCGGCAATTATCTTCTTATGCACGCAATGGGTCCGAACGTCGCCGGCGTTATCGGCACGGCAGTCGCCGCGGGCACCATGCTTGCAATGTTGAAATGAACGTTCGCGGTTGACGGTTAGCTTCTAATCGCCGACCGCTTTTTTTAACGCAATCATAACCTTTCGCGGGCGGTCTCACAGCTATAATCGCGTTAACTTGCAGTGCGCTTCGTCCGATAAATACAGAGGAGATACTAACGGAAAGGAGACCGAACACCATGGAAAAATTCACCTTCGACCTGCAACGATTCGCCAACACGTGGAAAATGAACGACAAGGAATATACTTCGCTGAAGGCGGCGGTTAATGAGGCACCGACCGACGGCACCGAGACTGTAATTAACCTCACGAATTCCGACAATTCAAAGGAAGACAACCCCACGTTTAAATCCGGTCACAACATTACGATAAGTTGCGGCAATTCCACAAACTTGAAACTTAACGGAAACGTAACCATTCCAAGCGGCGCAACCGTGACATTCACTGCCAACAAACTCAACTTAACAAACGACTATAGTACCGAGCAGCCTGTCTTTACGAACAGCGGCACCCTCACGTTGAATGGTATAACTTCGGATCGTGCGATAGTTACCAACAGCGGCGGCACGACGCATCTTTATAATTCTGCCGTAACCATGCTAAGCAGCAAAGTCGCTGTAGCCTATACCGACGACGACGGAAATAAGGTTCAATACGCGATGGACACCGCGGTCAAAGGGAAGACTTTGACGTTCTCGTTCGATGAGAACGGCGCGGCTTCCGTCAGCGGCATAGGAGCACCCAGCGGCAACGTTAAAGGTACCAAGTTCACCGCCGTCACAACCAAAACAGACGGCACTTCCGAAACCGTCATCTACGAGGCAACAGCCGTCGCGTTGACTGCCACCCGTGGCACCGACACCCGTCCTTATATCGGTGCTTATGAAGGCAAGTCGATACCAATGTCTTCGCTGATCTACGACAACATTCACCCCGCCATCATGGTGCCGGACATCAGCGAATTGCCGCTCGATTATGCCACGATAACCGGTTGGGGCGACTACGAGAACGACGAGATCAACATCGTCAACGAAAACGAGATCACCAAAGAATACGGCAAAGTCATCTATCGCGGCAACGACACCGTCGAAGTCTACAACGCCGACAACACCAAATGGGGCAAGGTCACCGTGGACGCGGGGCTCATTGCCGTGTTCGCCAAAGAGTTCCAGAACATTCCCATCACCGTCGACACGACGCAATTCACTTCAACGACGGAAGACGCTTTCACCGTCAACGGCGCGGGCAGCAATGTTTCCGTGGACGGGGCAGTCTCCCTAACTTTGACGGACGGCACGCTTCTAACCGCGCAGAATGACCAGACCATCGTTGCGGACTCCCACACACTCACGGGCTACACTGATTCGGGCAAAGACAAAAACGGTCTGCTCGTCACCCCCTACGATATTGACGACATAAACGAAGGCGAGAGCTTCAAGCTCGACGACGCCACCTATACCAAAGCCGCGGTCGGGATAATCAGCACGGATCAAAACGGCGGCATCGACAAGTTCTACACGGGCGACTCCGAAGCTCCAATCACGTTGAGCAGTTTTGCCGACAAGATGAAAACCGCCATCACTCCCAACGACGACAAAGTTCTGATTCTCGGCGTGGGTAAAGCTACTGCAGACGCCGCGGTCTTGAGCTCAACCGACGTCGACGATGCGTCTAGGCTGGCGGATCTGACCGTCAAGGGAAAGAACCACACGCTCGACACCATTGACGGCGGGGACGTTGCCGACTTCAAGAGCGCGGTCGATACCATCAGCGTAGCCGGCGGGGCAACGACTATCAATTACTCCCTCATCAGCGGCGACGGCACCGTTATCGTCACATCGACGGGCGCGACGTTCATCGTCAACCAATGCACGGATTCGTTCACCGTCAACGGCACGACATCAAACCCGACCGTCACCGACGCCGACGAGCTGACTTTGTTGGGCGGAAGTATCACCGCTTCGGCAGACCAAACCATCAACATCGGCAACAGGAAATTCGTCGCGGGCGGCAACATGACAATCGCCTTCACCCCCGCAACCGACACTGAACCCGCCGTTGCGACCGTCACGGGCAAGACCGGCAACACCTTCAAGCTCGACGGCACCGAATACGCTCTGGGCGAAAACGGCGACGGAATGACCTTCGACATCAGCAACGCCGACGTCATCATCAGCGGCTTCGACAAGACCAAGGAAGCTCTCACCATTGGCACGACGAACTACTCACTCAACAGCGCGGGCTTCATGCGGGAAGATTCCAACAGCAATATCAGCCTGTGGAATAAAACCGACTATCATACGTTGGAAGGCGGCACCGTCACCTATTCCGACCTGACCGTTAAGAGCAGCTGGGCGACGCTCGCGACCGTGGACGCCGAAAACAATTCCGCAACCGTCGCCGCGGATACGGGCACCGTCATCCTCATCGGCGACGACTACGCGAGTCTTTACGGCTCGCTGACCAAGAGCGGCTCTGCCTACAATTTGCAGACCGTCACTGGCGGCGCGACCTTCGACAGCCTGACCATCAACGACAAGCTGACCGTTACATTGGGCGCAGGTTTGACCGACGTCACCATCAGCGCGGACGGTGTCGCCACTCTAGCCGTCACCGACGACGCCGCCGACGGCTATCAGCTCACGCTGTCGGGTGCTGCCGCGCAGATTTCCAACGGCGAGACCTTGACGCTGATTGAAGGTGCGCTTGCGGCTGATTCAAATGTCACCGTCAACACCAACTCCAAAGATTTCTACGCGCTGGGCACGGCGACCGTCACCTTGGACGCCACGTCCTCCGACGCCACTATCAACGGCATTGACGCGACGGAAGCCTTCAGCTACGGCGGCATATCCTATACGTTGCTGTCGGACGTGGAAAGGTTCATTCGTTCGGACGGAATGGTTTGGAGCGACGACGAAATTTCCGACGGCTCCGTTGTGCTCAGTGAATTGACCGACAACAACTGGAATGCCGTCATCGCGGGGGCGGCTAGCTTCACTCTCACCGGCGAAATGGTTAACAGCCTCAGCAACGGCGGCGTGGCTTTCATCGTCGACGACACCGCCAATCCCACGGAAATTTACGGCTCATTGACCAGAAACACCGCCAAAGCCGTCACGTTGAGCATGGACGGTTCCAACACGAAATTCACCGCCGTGACCGTGCCGAACAACGTCGCCGTCACCTTCACCGACGAATTCCAGAACATCTCCGTCACTGCGGGCTCCGCAACCTTCACCGCGCCGAACAAGGAAGAATTCACCGTCACCGCCACGACATCGGCAGTCACCGTTGCCGACGCCAAAGTCCTCAAACTCCTCAGTGGCACGCTGACGCTGACCGATTCGAAGCAAATCGTCACCGCGGGCAAACATTCCGTCAATCAAGAGTCGGGCACCGTCACCGTCAACTACGACGGCACGAACGTCACCGTGGGTAGCTTGGACGAGGCTGGCGACTCCGTCACCGTCAACAATGTCAAATACACGCTCAGCGACGGCGACGGCATCAGCGTCAAGATCAGCGGCAACAAAACTCTGGTGGAAGGCATTACATCTGGCGACATCTTCACCATCGGCGAAGACACCTTCGTCAAGACGAATTTCGGCTTCATCAAGAACGATTCGTATCTGTGGACGAACACCGACGCTGAAACCGAGGTCGACGTCAGCAGATTCACCGGCACCTCAACCGACGACTGGACGCACATCATCGCCAGCCCCGACGGCGTCATCACCATCACCGCAACCGAGACGGGCATACTCGTTGACCAAGCGGGCGAAGACGGAACTCCCACGACGATTTACGGGCAGCTGACAAACGTCAAGAACGTTTACACCCTGACGCAATACGAAAACAACACTCCCACCGGCGTCAAGCTCATCAGCGTGGACGGGCTCAACGCTTCCATCGCCAAGGAATACGCCAAGATTCCCGTCAACGCCACGAACAAAGCAGTCATCACCACGGACGGCACGGAACTGACCTTTGCGCCCGAAACTGGCGACACCTTTACCTTCGGCGGCACCAAATACGTTATGACCGACGCGGGCTTGACCCACGGCAACTACATCTGGACGACGGCGGGCGAAGATCAATACGTCCTGCCCACCAAGCTTGACGCAAGATCATGGTCGAAGATGTTGGTGCTCACCGATGACGGCGTGCTAAACCTCAACAGCTCCACGCCCGACAGCGGCTTAAACATCGTCGTCGACAGCGGCAAGGAAGAACGCATGGCGCAGTTGACATATGCGGCGAATGATTACGACTTCCGCGGCGAGGGCGACAACACCGTTGAGACTATCCAAATGCCCGCGGGGACTATGACCGTCACCACAAATTTTGATACGACGATTAATACCGGCGAGGGCACTTACACCGTCAACGACGCCAATTACGTCGGCAAGAACTTGAGCATATCGGCAACGAGTTCGGGCTCAACGCTCTTCGACGGCACCGTAACCATCAGCGCGGACAGCGTCACTGCCAACGAGACCATCAGCGTGGAAAACGGCTCCATCACCGCCACGGCAAAGGAAGGCGAATGGACTAGGCTGGGTTCGCTCTCGACGGGCGACAAGTTCAAAATCGGCGACACCACCTACGCAGTGGGTACGGGCGGCACTTTGGCGATATTGGACGCGAGCGGCAACTACGAGAGAATTTACACGTCATACATCACGGGCTCGGCGATTGATTATGCCGCGCTAACTGACGAGAACAACTACAGCACCATAGTCGAGCTGACGGCTGACGGCGTGCTGAATCTGGACTTCGACTACGCCGGCGCAATCGTCACTGCCAAGGGCGACCCGACCACGCGCGTTGCTGATGTGACCTTCAGCGGCTCAAGCTACACGTTGACCAAACGCACCGACGGCGATACTTCCGTGCTAAAGAGCGTCAACCTCGGAAGCAATTCATTGACAACCGACATAGACACCACCGTCAACACGACGGGCGCAGGCGAATTCGATATCAACGGCAACAACTTCACTGCCCGCGGCGATCTGACATTCGTCACGCCGAAGAACAACGCGTACCTGACGGCAGGCTCGGTCACCGTATCCAGCGGCGACAGCGTCATCGTTCGTCGCAAAGTCAACAGCGCGAACAAGGACGAAAACATCACTTCCACGGGCGGCACGTTCACCGTCGAGGCAACGGGCACCGTCACCACCATCAGCGCACTCAACGAAGGCACGTCGTTTAGCGTGGGCTCCTCTGCCTACACCATGACGAGCGTCGGTTTGGCGACGAGCGAACTGACCAAACTCAACACGAACATAACCGATTCGGTAACCACTGCGGATTTGGGCACCGACCTAAAGACCGTGCACGTCGTAGAGAACGGCGCGTTGGTCGTCACGCAATCAACCGGGGCTGATGTTGTGCTGGCTAATTTGGACGACCCGACCAATGCGACTTACTACGGCACGCTGACCAAAGCTAATGGGCTCTACACTTTGACGACTTCCGACACTGAATTGACGTCCATCACGGCTGACGGCGTGAAGATTTCCTTGCCGCCGACCGAAACGTCAATCACCGCGGGCACTGCCACCTTCACCGCCGAAGCGACCGACAACTTCACCGTGGACGGGGCAAAGTCTTTCACCGACGCGCCGACCGTTTACCTGACCGCCGGAATCGTCAACGTCTCTAAGGGCACAACCGTTCATGCGGGCGGATATCAGATTGCCGCGACTTCAGACATCAGCGTTTCCATCTACGACGACGTCGTCATCGGCAACTTGAACACCGGCGACACCTTCAGCGTGGACGGCACCGCCTACACCATGAACGCGGGCGGGCTCTACGTCACTGAAAGCAAACAGATCGTCACCGCCGGCGTCTCGGAAGATTTGACGACGTTCACGCCGTCGGAGGCTCAACTCAACGACATCATCGCGCCCGAAGGCAACGTCCTAGACCTGACCAATCAAAAATCCGCCGCGCTGGTTTATGACGACCTGACTGCGCCGAAAGTTTTGCTCGGCACCGTAAGCGTCGGTTCAGTCCTTGAGCTTGAAGGCACGACCTCTGCCGCCGCCAACATCAAATCCGTCATCATTCCTGCCACGCCGTTCACCGTCGACTTCGTTACGCTCGTGACTGCACCCGCGGGCACCGTCACCGTCAACGATACCGTCTTCGACGCCGCCGAACAGATCATCGTCCAATCCGACGGGGAAACCGCCACGCTTTACAGCGGCTCGGTCGTCCTCGACAACGCCACGCCTTCCGCCACAGCCGACGTCACCATCCAAATCGGAAGCGGAACTTTCACCGCCAAAGCCGACGCCGGCAAGTTCACGTCAATCAGCGGGCTCGACGCCGACGAAAGCTTCATCTACAACGGCACGACTTACACGCAGACAGCTCTCGGTTTGGTCAACGACTTCACGATTGCTCCCGACTTGACCGGCACGACGATTGATTTGAGCAAGCTCACCTCGGCGAAATGGTACAACATCGTCAACGCTCAAGACGTGCTCGACCTCAACACAATCACGGCGGACAGTCTCGTCATCGACGGGGACACTAAGCTCGGCACAGTCACCGTCAGCAATGGCGCGTTCACGATTGACTTCAGCACGCAGGTTAAGGCTTCGGGCACCGTCACCATCAATGGCACCGAATTCAATTCCGCCGAAGAAATGATTCTGGACGTGACGGCTGACTCTGCGACGCTCAACACCGGCACCGTCGCCGTGAATGGAACTGCTACCGCTACCAACGACTCAATCAGCGGCAAAGGCTTCACCGCCACCGCAGAGAACGGCAAGTTCATTCAGATTGACGGGCTCAACGCGGGCGAGACGTTCACATATGGCGGCACGACTTACACGCAGACGGATCTTGGTCTCATCAGCGGCAACACCATCGCCACCGATTTGAGCGGCTCGACCATAGAGCTGAAGACGCTGGACGCCGCAGATTGGCAAGGCTTCATCACTCCCACCGACGGCGTCATCGACCTCAACACAATCACCGCGGACAGCCTCGTCATCGAGAAAAATATTTTGCTCGGCACAGTCACCATCAGCAATGGCGCATTCACCGTGGACTTCAGCACGCAGGCTAAGGCAACGGGCACCGTCACCGTCAATGATGTGGCTTACGACGCGACGGGCGAAATAATTCTGGACGTGACGGCTGATAGTTCCACCCTCAACACCGGCACCGTCAACGTCAACGGAACTGCCACCGCTACCAACGATTCAATCAGCGGCAACGGTTTCAATGCCACGGCGAAGGCGGGCAAGTTCACGTCAATCAGCGGGCTCAACGCGGGCGAGACGTTCACATACAACGGCACGACTTACACGCAATCGGATCTCGGTCTGGTCAATGGCAACACAATCGCTACGGACTTGAGCGGCACGACGATTGATTTGAGCAAACTGGCTTCGGCGAAATGGTTCAACATCGTCAATCCCACCGACGGCTTGCTCGACCTCAATACCATCACCGCGGACAGCGTCATCATCGACGACGGCAAGAAGCTCGGCACCGTCACCGTCAGCAATGGCGCATTCACCGTGGACTTCAGCACGCAGGCTAAGGCTTCGGGCACCGTCACCGTGAACAAAGTCAGCTACGACGGCGCGGGCGAAATAATTCTGGACGTCACCGCTAAGATCGCGACCTTGAACGCGGGCACCGTCAACGTCAACGGCAACGTCGTCGCGACGAATGACACCATCAGCGGCAAAGGCTTCACTGCCACCGCTCTGGAAGGCAAATTCACCACGGTCAGCGGGCTCGACGCCAACGAGACCTTCACATACGGCGGCGACAAGTTCAAGCTCATCAGCAATGTCGGGCTGTTCAATTCGACGGATAAAACGCTGGTCACGAGCGGCTACGCCAACGGCACCGTCAACCTAGACGCAATGGTTCAGACCGCGACCATCGCCCCGACCAAAAACGTCATCGACCTCACCAAGGCGACAACTTCTATCGTCGTCGATAACGCGACCAATCCCACTAAAATTCTCGGCAACCTCACCGTCAGCCCCGCGACATTCACGCTGGACTTTGCCACGCAGGTTAAGACCGCGGCTGATGTGGTCACCGTCAACGGCGCGACTTACAATGCGACTACTGCCCTCACGCTCGACGTCACGGCTCAAGGCTCCACGCTCACCGAAGGCACCGTTACCCTCGCCAGTGGCGAAAGCGTCACTACCACCGGCGGCTCGACAATTTCTTCGGGGACGAATGCCGTGTTGCTCATGGCGGCGGATACGTCAATCATCACCCCAAGCGACGTCATCAGCGTCAAAGTCAAGGGCGACACCGTCACCATCAGCGACTTCGACATCGACGACACCTTCAGCGTGGACGGCAAGACTTACACCGTCACTCAGGCGGGCATAATCAGCGGCAACAAACTTTGGGCGGGTTATGGCACATCGGTTACCACAGACGACCTTGCCGACGAGAGCAATTGGAAGGCTTTGGCTCAAGCTCCCGACGGCAACATTCGCCTCAGCGCGGATTCGACAGGCGGCGTAATTCTCGTTGACGACATCACCAACCCCACGAAGAATTACGGCACTCTTGCCAAAAACGGCGACAAGTTCACCCTAACCGCCGGCTCCGACGCTCCGAACAAAATCACCGTCGACGAAGTGGCAGTGACCTTCGACAGCGACTTTGCTTCCGTGCCGATTACCACCGTCAACGCCGACAACACCGATACCACCTTCAGCGTCACCACCAAGAAAGCGCAATTTACCGTGGACGCTACCGGCACTGAGCCCGTCGTCGGTAATGTCAGCTCCTTGGACCTTTCCGCCGGCAAGATTCGTGCTCAATCGGGCGTGGCTATCACCGGCTCCGGTCAGGTTTTGGCAACCAGCGGTTCCTATTCCATCGGCTCATCAACCGTCAAGCTAACCGACCAAACTCAAGACGCTGTCATCAACCTCAGCAACAATCAGATTACTTCCATCGCTTTGCCCACCGCCGGTGCTACTCTCTCTCTTGACGGCACGACTTATACCGTTCCCGCCGCAGACAGCGTTCTTGCTTACTCCGACGGCGAATGGTTCTTCCAAGGCTACGAGCCCACCAGCTACACCGTCTACGTCGACAAGAGCGGCAAGATTTCTGCCGACCCGGGTATCAGGCTCAGCGACGTCGTCGGCTCCGGCAACACCCTCGTCAATGGCGCATTGACTTTGGCGACCGATAAACCCGTCACCATCGTCAACAAGACCAACCTCACCGTCTACCGCGACAGTTCCCGTATCGTCGCCATCAACGGCACCGGTTCCATTACCATCAACCCCAACTCCATCAGCGACGGCAAGAGCACCATCTCCGTCTCCGGCGACTCCGGCGGCTTTGCAGTCTCGTTGAAGGGCTCCGCCATCAATGCCATCAGCGATATCGCCAACGCTACTGTCACCGGTTTCTCCAACGGCTCCATCACCACCGACGCCCAAGGCACCATCACCGTCGATAAAACCTTCTTCGCTCCCGCCGGCACCGTCTACACCGTCACCAAGTCTAAGATCACCGCCGCTACTGCCGATTCAATCAGCGGCGACTTCTCCAACGGCGTCAAGGTCAACGGCACCTACTACAATGTTTCCGGCGGCATGGTCACCGTCAACGCCGAAGGTAACGTTCAAGCCAACGCGGGCACCTACTCGCTCAACGGCAAGAGTTTCGTCACCGACGTTCCCACCACTTTCCTCATGGGCAAGAATACCGTCACCGGCGCAAGCCTCAGTGCCAATGGCACCATTGCCGTCTACAACGACGATAGATATTTCGCCGTCAACAATTCCGTACTCTCCTATCAGGGCAACTACGCCGTCACGCTCACCGTTGCCGACGATTCCGTCACCGAAGTTGATGGGCTCACCGGTTCTATCGCTGGGCTGGTCAATGCCACCGTCAACGATATCTCCAACGCCACAGTCAATGGCACCGCGCTCGTCGTTTCCGAAGCAGATGTTGTGGTCGAAAGCGGGCAAGTCTCCAAGCTCACGGGCGTAGACAGCGGGGCAACGGTGACCACCGCGCCGAATATGACGGTCAGCACTGCGCAGAACGGAACGTTCGCCTTCCCCAACGGGGCGTACAACATCAACGACACGGTGGACGGCAGCGTCGAGTTCATCACCGACAAGAAGAGCAACGTCGCCGACATCGCCAAGTTCGCCGGCTCCATCAGCGGTTCGCTAGAATCGGTCAGGCTCAACGGCAAGCAAGTGAGCACCAACGGGGCGGTGACCATCAGCACCGACGGCACGAATATCACGGGGGTCAACGGTATGGCGGACGGCACCAGCATCAAAGGCGACCTTGAAGAGGTGACGTTTAGCCTGCCCTCTGGAAGCGTGACCATAGAGGGCGCGGCGTACACATTGGCAGGGGATGGCGTGGCAGTCAGAGACAACGTCATCACCGGTTTGGCAAACGGGGCGACAGTCACGTTGGGCACGGCGGGTGAATACTCAATCGACTCAGCGGCGGTCAGTGCCAAAGCCGGCGACGCTTACACCGTCAACCGCGACGGGCTCTACAAGATTGAACCGAGCCATCAGCCCATCAGCGACGATTCGACTGTTCCGAGCGCGGTCATCGTCATCGACACGGACGAGAGCATTGCCGCGGGCGACGACTCCATTGCCGTTCGCCACGACGCGGACGCGACCATCGACGTTGCCGACGGCTCCCCGACAATAATGGCGGTAAGTGGCTCGGTCACGCTGGAGAATTATCACGACAACGCGCCAATCGCCACGAGTGCCTACAGCAACGTCATCGGGGCAGTCAAGCGCGGGGAAATCAAATTCGGCGACGGCACCATGACATTGGGCGACGCGGTCATCACCTTCGACGACGACGCCACCGCCAAGGGCAAGACTGCCGCCGAGATCATCAACGCCACGGGCGACGAGGTTGAACTGGCATTCACACATTCGGACGGCGGCACCATCAACACATCGAGTTCAAGCTCACCGTATCTGCTCAAAGGCAACTACGCCGAATCCACCGGCGACACGCAAAAGAGCGGCGGCTCCACGTTGACATCGGGCGCGGGCAACGATACCCTGCTCATCGGTGCCGGTGACGTGGCAAACGCCGGCGCGGGCAACAATCAAATCTTCATCACCGACGGGGCACTGCGCACCGAGGCGGCGACAGTCGTCCTAAGCTCCGGCAAGACTGTCGTCCACAACTTCAACGACGGCTTCGGCGAGGCAAGCGACAAAATCCAAATCACCGACCTTGGCGCGTTGGAATACGATTACGGCACGAGCGGCTTGAAGTTGACATCGGGCAATGCGCAGTTGAGTTTCGATAACGACCCCGACAAGCTCAAGCTCACCGACGGACGCAGGACATACACCGCGCAGTTCGCCGCCGACGACGAGGAGCTCAAGGTTGATGAACCCGCCGATATCTTCTACGGCAACGAGGCAGGCATAAACTTCGGCGAATACAAAGGCACCGTTCAAGTCAACCTTGGCAACAATCTGGCGACACTCGACGGCTCGACGGCTCGCATGTACGGCATAAACAAAGTCACCGCCGGCGCGGGCGACGCCACATTGACGGGCTCGTCTGGCTCGGATACTCTGGCGGCGGGCTCGGGCAATGCCGTCATCAACAGCGGCAAGGGCAACGACCTCATGCAAGGCGGCTCCGGCGTTGCAACCTTCCAATACACCGCGGGCGACGGCTCCGATACCGTCGAAGGTTTCAAGTTCATGGCGGGCGAAGACGACACTCAAGCCGACGTCATCAGCCTCAACACCGCCCGCAACACCATCACCGACATTCACCTTGACGGCTCGGACGTCGTCATCGGTATCAACGGCTCGGACAGCGATTGGCTCACCGTTAAAGAGGCTCAGGGCAAGCACATGCTGTTCAACGACATCATCGCCAAAGTCGATACCAACATCGCTTACGACGGCTACACCGATTGCTACGTCGGCGGCGCGGACGATTCGACCCTGCAAGTGGGCGCGGGCTTCGACGTAGCGGATATCTGCCTTGGCATAGAAGACGGCACGCAACAATACATCGGGCGAATCACCGTGCTAGACGCTTCCAACGCCGACGGCATCACCGCCCTTGTCGGCAACGAACTCAACAACCTCATCATCGGCGGCAAAGGGCAAAATTCCATCTGGGGCGGCGACAATACCGACGATACTCTTGTCGGCGGCACAGGGCAAAATACATTCTTCTTCGCGCTGGAGAACGGCAACGACATCATCCGCAACGCCCACGACGGCGACATCATCGACCTGCACGGCGTCTATCTGGACAACATCGCTTCGACCAACATCAGCCGCGAAAGCGTGTCCATCACCCTCAGCGACGGCTCCAAGCTCAACGTCCAATCGGCGGCGGCTGTGGAATACAAACTTGCCGACGGCTCAACCTACACAGCTGACCACACTACTGGCGAATGGGAACGCAAGGAATAACCCAAACGCAGTCGCACCCAATACGTGGTGCGTGGATTGAAATAAATATCATCGTGCAATCGGCGGCGGCTGTGGAGTATACAAACTTGCGGACGGCACGACCTATACCGCCGACCATACGAAACGCGAATGGGAACGCAAGTAACCCAAACGCAGTCGCACTCCTCACGGGGTGCGTGGATTGAAACCGGCGAATGGGAACGCAAAGAATAATCCTGAACGTAATCCCGAACGAACGATTCAAATCAGTCCCGCTCAAGTGGCGGGATTTTTTTTGAAAAAATTTTTCGGCGAGCGGCAGGAAAATCGAACATCTTCGGCGAACCACCCCTTGGGGTTGGGGGGCGGTCGGCTGAGCCGCCCATCCCCCCCTTCCGGGGGATAGATGAGAAGGAGATGCTTATGAGAGAGTTGATGTTAGGCAACAAGGCACTTGCTAGAGGCTTGTGGGAAGCGGGCGTCGGGTTCGTATCGAGTTACCCCGGCACACCGTCGACGGAGATCACCGAGGAAGCGGTTAAGTTCGACGACATGTATTGCGAATGGGCACCGAACGAGAAGGTGGCGATGGAGTCGGCGTTTGGTGCGTCGTTGGCGGGACGAAGGGCGTTCTGTGCGCAGAAGCACGTTGGGCTGAATGTGGCGGCGGATCCACTGTTCACGCTGAGCTACACGGGTGTCAATGCGGGATTGGTGGTCGTGGTGGCGGACGACGCGGGTATGCACTCGTCGCAGAATGAGCAGGACAGCCGACACTACGCCATAGCCGCGAAGGTGCCGATGTTGGAGCCGAGTGACAGCCAAGAGGCATTGACCTTCGCCAAGCTCGCCTACGACATTTCCGAGGAGTTCGACACGCCCGTCCTGATCAAGATGTGCACGCGCGTTGCTCACAGCCAATCCATAGTGGAGACGGGTGAACGCGTTGAACATTCCCGCCCGTATGCCAAAGATATCGCCAAGTACGTGATGATGCCTGGCAATGCGAAGAAGCGTCACCCAATCGTTGAGGAGCGCACCCAAAGGCTGATTGCCTACGCCGAGACCACGCCGATTAATCGCGTCGAGTTCACGTCGGACGCGCTGGGGATTATCACGTCGTCCACGAGCTATCAATACGTCAAGGAAGTTTTCGGCGACGGGGCAAGCGTCCTCAAGCTCGGCATGGTCAATCCCTTGCCCGACGCGCTGATAAAAGATTTCGCCGCCAAGGTCAAACGTCTGGTCGTCGTCGAAGAGCTGGACCCCATCATCGAGACGCACGTCAAGTCGTTGGGGCTCGCGGTGGAAGGCAGTGACATTTTGCCGCGGATAGACGAATTCAGCCCGAACATGATTGCCGCCGCTTTCGGCAAAGAAATTCCCGCGGGCATTTCGCTCGACGACGCCATTCCGCCGCGCCCGCCGGTGATGTGCGCGGGCTGTCCACATCGCGGGCTGTTCTATTCGCTCAAGAAACGCAAATGCACCGTCCTGGGCGATATCGGTTGCTACACGTTGGGAGCCGTCCCGCCGCTGTCGACGATTGAACTGACGCTGTGCATGGGCGCGAGTATCGGCGCGACTCACGGCTTCAACAAAATGCTCGGCAAAGAATCCGAAGGCAAGACCGTCGCAGTCATCGGCGATTCGACGTTCATTCATTCGGGTATGACGGGTTTGGCGAACGTCGCCTACAACCAATCCAACTCGACGGTCATAATCCTCGACAACTCCATCACGGGCATGACGGGTCATCAGCAGAATCCGTCCACGGGCTTGAACATCAAAGGCGACCCCGCCGGCAAGATCGACCTCGAAGCTCTGTGTCGGGCTATGGGCATTGAACGCGTGCGCGTCGTCGACCCGTACAACCTTGCCGAATGCGACGCCGCGTTGAAGGAAGAACTTGCCGTCAATGCCCCGTCCGTCATCATCAGCCGCAGACCCTGTGCCCTGCTCAAGACCGTCCATCACAAGCCGCCGCTCACCGTCGACGCCGACAAATGCATCGGTTGCAAGTCGTGCATGAAGATCGGTTGCCCCGCCATCAGCATGGTTGACGGCAAGGCTCGCGTCGACCAAACTCAATGCGTCGGTTGCGGCGTCTGCAGTCAGCTCTGCCCGAAGAAGGCGTTCATCAGCAAGGAGGCTTGAACCGTGGAAACGAAGAACATCATCATCGTCGGCGTCGGTGGGCAAGGAAGTCTGCTCGCCAGCAAAATTCTCGGTCATCTGCTGTTGAACGCGGGCTTCGACGTCAAAGTCAGCGAAGTGCACGGCATGAGCCAGCGCGGCGGAAGCGTCATCACCTACGTTCGCTTCGGGGAAAAAGTTTTCTCGCCCGTCGTCGACAAAGGTCAGGCAGACTTCATCGTTTCGTTCGAGATTTTGGAAACGGCGCGTTGGCTGTCATATCTCAAACCTGGCGGGCAAATCGTCACCAACACACAGCAGATTGACCCCATGCCCGTCATTACCGGCGCGGCGAAATATCCCGCAGACCTCGTCGATAAAATCCGTGCGGCGGGCGTGAAGATTGACGCTATGGATTGCTTGACGCTGGCGCAGTCGGCGGGCTCTGCCAAAGCCGTCAACATCGTTCTGCTCGGCAGATTGAGCCACTACTTCGACATCAGCGAAGACGCTTGGCAAGCTTCATTGGCGGCGTGTGTCCCCGCAAAGTTTCTGGAGCTCAACCGTCGGGCGTTCGATCTGGGAAAAAATTTCGTCGGCTGATTCTTGCCAAAGACGACGGCGGCGGCTATAATGTCAGCAGACAGATACCGTCCATACAATCAAACGACGACAAAAAAATCCCCCAGGCAGGTTCTGCTAAACCGCTTGGGGGATTGCGTCACTTAGGAACGCGATTAGACCATTTTACAGCCCGCCGAAAATTTCAGCGGCTGATTCTTGCCAAAGACGACGGCGGCGACTATAATACCGGCAGACAGACAAATATAGCCAGTCAAGAATCCATGGTCAACACAGACGCAAAAACCCCCAACCGAGTTTTCCGATCAAACCGGTTAGGGGTTGCGTCATCTATTGACGCGATTAGACCATTTTACAGCCCGTCGAAAATTTTGGCAGCGGCTGATGAAGTTTCACGGAAAGAGGTAGTTTGAATGAGTCATTACTTCCAAGAGGACATCGAGTGCGCACCGGTTGAAAAGATTCGCGCCCTGCAAGACGAGCTTTTGCCCAAGCAAGTGCGTCACGCCTGGGACAACGTGCCCTATTACCGCAAGAAGATGCAGGAACACGGCGTTACGCCCGAAGACATCACCTGCGCGGCGGACGTGGCGAAGCTCCCGTTCCTGTCGAAGGCGGACTTGAAGGCGGCGTATCCTTACGGGCTGTTGGGCGTGCCGTTGAGCGAATGCGTGCGCATTCAATCCACGTCGGGCACAACCGGCAAACGCGTCGTTGCTTTCTACACGCAGAGCGACATCGACCTTTGGAACGACTGCACGGCGCGGGCAATCTGCGCGGCGGGCGGCACCAAAGACGACGTCTGCCAAGTCTCCTACGGCTACGGACTGTTCACGGGCGGCGCGGGTCTTGACGGCGGAAGTCACAAGGTCGGTTGCTTGACAATCCCCACAAGCTCCGGCAACACCGAGCGGCAGATTATGTTCATCATGGATTTGCAAGCGACGATTCTCTGTTGCACGCCCAGCTACGCCGCCTACATCGGCGAGACGCTCAAGGAGATGGGCTACGGTCCCGACGACATTCCGTTGAAGATCGGTATCTTCGGCGCGGAAGCCTGGTCGGAGGAAATGCGCCGCGACATCGAAAAAACTTTGGGAATCAGGGCTTACGACATCTACGGCTTGACGGAAATCAGCGGCCCCGGCGTCGCTTTCGAATGTGAAGCTCAACAGGGCATGCACATTCAGGAAGACCACTTCCTCGCCGAGATCATTGACCCCGACACCGGCGAAGTCCTGCCCGAAGGAAGTCAAGGCGAACTCGTCTTCACCGCGCTGGACAAGAAAGCTTTCCCGCTCATCAGATATCGCACCCGCGACATTTGCACATTGACCCGCGAGAAATGTTCTTGCGGCAGAACTCATGTGCGTATGACCAAGCCGAAGGGGCGTTCCGACGACATGCTGATTATCCGCGGCGTCAACGTCTTCCCCAGCCAGATTGAAACCGTGCTCATGAACAACGGCTACGCGGCGAACTATCAGATCATCGTCGGGCGCGTCAATAACACCGACACCTTCGAAGTCAAGGTCGAAATGACGCCCGACATGTTCACCGATAACGTCGGCGAAGTTCAAGCCCGCCGCAAAGTTCTGGAGGACGGCTTGCGTGCAATGCTCGGCATCAAAGCCAAAGTCACGCTCGTCGCGCCGAAAACCATCACCCGCTCCGAAGGCAAAGCCGTCCGCGTCATCGACACGCGCAAGATTTAAGGAGGTGCAGTCATGAGCGTCAATCAAGTTTCCGTCTTCCTGGAGAACAAGCCAGGCACGCTGAACCGAATGACCGAAGTTCTCGCCGCCAACAACATCAACATTCGCGCCTTGAGTCTGGCGGACACCAGCGAATTCGGCATCGTGCGCATGATAGTCAACGACGTGTTCGAGGCAACCAACGTCCTCAAGGAAAATAATTTCGTCGCAATCCTCACGCCCGTTCTGGTTTATGCCATCGCTGACGAAGCCGGTTATCTGAACAATCTGCTCGCCAAATTCAGCGAAGCCGACGTCAACATCGAATACATGTACGCCTTCGCGGGCAAGGAGCGCGCCTATATGATTTTCCGCGTCAGCGACACCAAGAAAGCCGAAGCCGTCCTCAAGAGCAAGGGCACCAAGTCCCTGACGGCGGAGGAAATTTCGGCGGTCTGAAAAAATTTTTATCGCACATCAGCCGAGGGCATCATACGCCTTCGGCTAATTTTATCGGAGGTGACGCCGTGGACAAGTACAGATTGTCTATCGCCGACAAAAAAATTTTCTTCCGCCTCTTCGACGGCGTCGGCTTGAACTTCAACGACTGCATTTTTAAGGACGCCATCATCACGCCGTCGACCAACCATTGGCAGATCATCATTCACACGCCCGAAGGTTTTGATCAACAAATTTCACGCAACGCCGAGGCTTTCCTCAAGCAACGCTACCATGTCACCGCCGAGATTCGCCACGAGGTTTCCGCTTCTGACGATTTTGTTCCCGCGCCGAAAAAATCTTCCGCTACAACCGGCGGCAAGGGTCAGCGTCGGGAGCGCAAGCGTGAAAAACTTTCTGCACCCGCCACGAAAATCAGCGACATCACCGGCGACGGCGCGGTCGTCATCGAAGGGGAGATCGGCTCCGGCGACATCAACGGCGTCAAAGTTCGCGAGTTCAAGAACGACACCGCCTGCGTTTCGTTTGCCGTGACCGACGAGACCGACGGCATCGTCTGCAAAAAATTTTTCAAGGGCGACAAGAAGTCCGACGCGAAAACTTTTGCCGACACATTGAAGGCGGGCATGCTCGTCAAAATTTCCGCCGTGCCAAAGTTCGACGACCGTACCAAAGAGACCGTGCTGTTCGTCAATGCGCTTGAGGCTTTGGAACGCGAAGCCCCCCGCGTCGACACAGCCGAGGTCAAGCGCGTGGAACTGCACGTGCACACGAAGATGAGCGCAATGGACGCCGTCATCGGTGTGGACAAATTGATTCAGACCGCCGCGGATTGGGGCTGGAGTTCCGTCGCCATCACCGACCACGGAGTAATTCAGGCGTTCCCATTAGCCGCGCAGACCGCCGCCAAGCTCGCCAAGGCGGGCAAAAACATCAAGGTCATCTACGGCATGGAAGGCTATCTCGTCGGCGACGACTACAAGCAACGCCACGCCAACCACGTCATCATTTTGGCGCGCAACAAAGTCGGGCTCGGCAACCTTTACAAGCTCGTTTCAATCAGCCAGATTCGGTTCATGTATTATCGTCCGCGCATTCCGAAAAAAATTTTGGCACAGCTGCGCGAAGGTCTTATCATCGGCTCGGCGTGTGAAGCGGGCGAAGTCATTCGCGCCATCGTCGCGGGCAAGACGGATTCGGAGCTTGAAGAGATTGCCGCGTTCTATGATTACCTGGAGATTCAGCCCATCGGCAACAACGCCTTCCTCGTGCGCAGCGAAGACTTCCCCAACATCAAGACCGACGACGATCTTCGCGCCATCAATCTCAAAGTCGCCGCCCTCGCCAAGAAGCTCGGCAAGCCGCTCATCGCCACCACCGACGCGCACTTCCTCAACCCCGAAGATTCAATCTGCCGCGCCGTGCTCATGGCAAGCAAGGGCTATCCCGACGCCGACAATCAGCCGCCGCTGTACCTGCGCACGACCGACGAAATGTTTGCCGAATTCGATTATCTGGACGAGGCGACGGCTTACGAAGCGATTGTAACCAACCCGAACAAGATTGCCGACGCGTGCGAAGAACTCAAGCCCATCCCCGACGGCACATACAGCCCGCAGGTGCCTGGTGCGGAAGAGGAGATTCGCGAAATTTCCTACGCCCAAGCCCGCAAGCTTTACGGGAAGAATTTGCCGCACATCGTCGAAGCCAGATTGGAGCAGGAGCTCAAGCCCATCATCGGTCACGGTTTCGCCGGACTGTATATGATTGCCCGCCGCCTCGTCAAGAAGTCCAACGACGACGGATATCTCGTCGGCTCGCGCGGAAGTGTCGGTTCATCGTTCGTCGCCACGTTGACCGGCATCACGGAAGTCAATCCCTTGCCGCCGCATTATCGTTGCCCGAAATGTCAGCACAGCGAATTCTTCACGCAAGGTCAGGTCGGTTGCGGTTACGATTTGCCGCACAAAGACTGCCCCATCTGCGGCTATCCGCTCATTAAGGACGGGCACGACATTCCGTTTGCGGTGTTCCTCGGCTTCGACGGCGACAAGGTTCCCGATATCGACTTGAACTTCTCCGGCGAATACCAATCCACCGCGCACAAGTACACCGAAGTTCTTTTCGGCAAGCACAACGTCTATCGCGCGGGCACCATCACCACCGTGGCGGAGAAGTCGTCGTTCGGGCTGGTGAAAAAATTTTTCGAGGAGCGCGGCAAGCATAAGCACGGTTCGTTTATCGCCAAGATTGCGGCGGGCTGTCAGGGCGTCAAGAAAACTTCCGGTCAACACCCCGCGGGGATCATGGTCGTGCCGCGCGACATGGACGTCCACTACTTCACGCCGATTCAATATCCCGCCGACAACAAAGACGCCGCTACGACCACGACGCATTTCGACTACCATTCCATCAGCGAACGATTGGTTAAGCTCGATATCCTCGGTCACGTCGACCCGACGATGATTCGTATGCTGGAGAATCTCACGCACCGCGACCCGAAGACTATTCCATTGGACGACAAGCCGACGCTGAGCCTGTTTAATTCCACCGACGCCTTGGGTTTGACGAGTGCTCAACTTCACAGCAAATCCGGAACGTTCGGTCTGCCGGAGTTTCGCACGAGTTTCACGCGGCAGATGATTGACGACACGCACCCCGATTGCTTCAGCGACCTGGTGAGGATTTCGGGCTTCTCTCACGGCACGGACGTCTGGCTCGGCAATGCGCAGGAACTCATTCGCCGCGGCACCTGCACCTTGAAGAACGCCATATCCGCCCGCGACGATATTATGATGTATCTGATCCATCACAACGTCGACGCGCTCAAGTCCTTCAAGACCATGGAGTCCGTGCGCAAAGGACGCGGCATAAAGCCCGACGACATTGACGACCTGAAAGCTCACGACGTGCCCGACTGGTACATCGACAGCTGCCAAAAGATCAAGTACCTGTTCCCCCGCGCCCATGCCACCGCCTACGTGATGATGGCGTATCGCATCGCCTACTGCAAGGTTCATTACCCGCTGGCGTATTATGCGGCGTACTTCAGCAAGCGCACCGAGAAGTTCGACGCCAACGAAGTCATCAAGGGTCAGCAATACATCAAGCGCAAGCTGGACGAGCTGGAAGATTTGGCGGACGAACGCAAGCTTGACGACAAGGAATCGGATTTGCTGGCGGATTATCAGGTGGTGAACGAATTCTTCCTGCGCGGCTTCAGCTTCCAACGGGCAAGCCTGTATGATTCGGCGGCGGAAGACTTCATCATCAGCGGCAACGGGCTGTTGATGTCGCTAAGTTCAATCGACGGCGTGAGTGAGGCGCAGGCTCGGTCAATCGTTGCGGCGCGTGCGAATGGAAATTTCATCTCCGTCGACGACTTGAAGACCCGCGCCGGTCTCAACAAGACGTCCATTGCCGCGTTGACTGCGCACGGCTGCTTGAACGGCTTGCAGGAAACGAATCAGTGCACGTTGTTTTGAGGAGGCGACCCTGTGAACTTAAAGCGTATCCAAAAAATTTTGTCGTCCGCCGAAAAATTTTTGTCGTCGCGGCAGATTGATAGCCTCGCGGAAAATTTCTTCCGTCTGCGCTACGCAATCGGCGCGGCGTTTTTATTGCTGTGCGTGCTGTTGGAAGTGCACGGCTCGTCAATCGGCATGTACGGAAAATTTCTCGACCACCCCGAACTTCAATCGATAATCTTCGGCGTGCCTCGTCAGATTCGTTCAGACGAGTACATCGTCTTCACGCCGTTTGCCTTCGCGCAATATTTCACGGGCTTCAGCATGATTAGCGACATCGTCCGCGGCGCGGCGACGAATATGTTCATGACGTACGGGCAAGCAGTCTGGCACCCCGCGATAATTTTCCGCCCCGCGCAGATTGGTTACCTGTTCCTCGATCAAGGCTCCGGTCTCGCGTTCTTCTGGGTCAGTCGAATGGTCGTGCTGATGCTCGTGTCGATTGAGTTCGCGCGAAAAATTTTGCAGGTTAACCGACCGCTTGCCGTGCTCTATGCGCTGATGGTGACGTTCTCGCCGCTGGCTCAATGGTGGTGGTCGGTGAATTCAATCGCGGAGATTTTGGCGGCGGGTCAAGGCGTCGTCCTCTGCTGGAAATTTTATTTGGCGACGGAGAGCAAGCGTCGGTTCCTCTATGCGGCGGCAGGTCTGTGGTGCGCGGGCGTCTACATCTTCGGAATCTATCCCGCCTGGCAAGTTCCGTTCGGTTGGACGTTCCTGCTGTGCCTGATTGCCGTGACGTCCAAAGGTGCGCTGAAAATTCTTCGCCGCGATAAAATCTTCTGGCTGGTCGGGCTGACGGTAATGCTCGCGCCGATTGCTCACGCGCTGTACGTTTCGCGCGATATGATTGCAATTCAAATGGCGACGGACTATCCCGGTCAACGCTTCGAAACCGGCGGGCACTGGTCGCCGATTATCATGCTTTATTACGGAATGGATTGCTTGATTCCGTTCCTGGACACGTGGCATTCGGGCGGGCTGAACAATCTGGAGTTCGCTACGTTCTTCAGCATGGCACCTTTGGGCTGGCTCATGTTCTTCTGGCTGACGTTCGAGCTTAAGCAGAGAGATTTTTTGATGACTGCGCTGTTTGGGCTGAGCGTCTTCCTGCTGATTTGGGAGACCGTGGACTTCCCGCCGCTCGTGGCGAAAGTCACGCTGATGAGCAACGTCATTGCCAACAGGGCGCGGACGGTCATTGACTTTGCGCAAATGCTGATGGTCTTCCGCGGGCTGAGCCTGATGAAAAATTCTCAGCCGACGTTCATTGCGCGTTTGGTCTTGGCGGCGATTATCGCGCTGATGTCGGCGGCGGCTCTGAAGATGATGATGCCCGCGTGGTTCGGCGTCAAGAAGTTCATCGCCGTGACCGGCTTCGTGTCTTTAAGCACGTTCCTGATAATCAGCCCGATGAGCCGGCTCCGCGCGATAGCCCTCGCCCTGATGATGCTGTTCATGGGAGCGACGGTCAACCCGATTAACCTCGGCGTGGATGTCGTCTTCAAGATGCCCGTCGGTCAAAAGATTGCCGCCATTGCCCGCGACGACAAAGGTCTTTGGATGGTGGAGAACGACGGCGTGTGGATAAACGACTTCCCGATAATGTTCGGCGCACCGACGATTAACAGCGTCAACGTCTATCCCGTGCTCGACCGCTGGAAGAAGATTGACCCCGACGGAAAAAATTTCACGCGCTACAATCGCTACGCCAACATCATAATGACGCTGACTGCCGCGCCGACTGAGTTCATCGACATGGGGCTTTTGGATCATTGCAAGATAAACCTCAACGTCAACGACCTGCCTAAGCTCGACGTGCGCTACATTCTCTCGCGCAACGGTGACCTGGAAAAATTTTCCACGGGTGCAATCAAAATCCGCAAGCTCTTCGACGACGCGGGCAGCTTCATCTATTCTGTTGACTATGCAAGTTGATATTTGCTTCGCCGTGTGCTACGCTTGAAAAAAATTTTGGAGTGATGGACGTGACTGAATTCATCGGCGCGAAAAAAATCATCGACAAGAAACGCCAATACATCATGCCCTGCCTTGGGCACTTCTACGCTGACCCGCCGCAGTTCGTGCGCGGCAACATGCAGTATCTCTTCGACAGCGCGGGCAAAAAATATCTCGACTGCTACGCGGGCGTATCGGTCATCAATTGCGGGCACTGCAACCCGTTCATTACCGCGCGAATGATTGAGCAAATCCAAACGCTTCAGCACGTGTGCAACATCTACCTGACGGAAAACTTTGTGAACCTCGCCGAACGTCTTGCGCAGGTGACGCCGGGCGACCTGCAGAAAAGTTTCTTCTGCTCCACCGGCACCGAGGCCAACGAAGGCTCGTTGCTGTTGGCTTCGATTTACACGGGCAGCTCGGAGTTCATTGCCCTGCAGAGCGGTCTTCATGGGCGAACGAAGCTGACTATGAGCTTGACGGGCATCGGCATGTGGCGAACGGACCCCAACCCCGTCGGCGGCATAAACTTCGCGCCCAATCCTTACTGCTATCGTTGTCCGCTCGGCTTGAAGTGCGACAGTTGCGACCTTGCCTGTGCCGACAGAATCGAGACGATTATTCAGACGGCGACGTCGGGGAAGATTGCCGCGCTCATCGCCGAACCCATTCAGGGCAACGCCGGCATCGTCGTCCCGCCGAAAGGTTACTTCCGCCGCGTCAAAGAGATTCTCGCCAAATACGGCGCGTTGCTCATCGCCGACGAAGTGCAGACCGGTTTTGCACGCACGGGCAAGATGTTCGCCATTGAGAACTTCGACGTCGCGCCCGACATCATGAGCGTCGCCAAAGCATTGGGCAACGGGCAGCCAATCAGCGCGTTCATCGCCACGAAAAAAATCGCCGACACCTACACGCGACCTGGTGCCTCGACTCTCGGCGGCAACCCCGTGTCATCGACGGCGGGGTTGGTTGTGCTGGATTACATCGCCGAAAAAAATCTCATGGCGAACGCCACGGCTCGCGGTCAACAGCTCATGGACGGACTGCGTCAACTGCAGGCGAAGCATACGATTATCGGCGACGTGCGCGGCATCGGGCTGATGGTCGGCGCGGAATTCGTTCATGCAGACAAATCTCCCGCCGCCGCTGAATTGGACGCGCTGATTGAGGAGCTTAAGAACCGCGGCTTCATCGTCGGCAAGAACGGCGTCGGCAGAAACGTCCTCGCCTTCCAGCCGCCGCTGGTCATCACCGCTCAAGACATCGACGACGTGTTGAACGCCATTGATTTGATTCTGCAGGGCAAGTGACATGGGCTCCGACAATAAACCCGCAACCTTCACCGAACGCGTGTCGAGTAGCTTTCTGCGCGGGCTGTTGATTGTCGTGCCGCCCGCGATAACCGTCGCCGTGGTCACGTGGCTGTTCGACCTGACGGAGTCGTCCATCGGCAAGATTCTGCCCGTCAAAGTTCCTGGCGTCGGCTTGCTGATTGTCGTCGTCGGGATTTGGGCGGTCGGCGTATTGAGCGGCAACTTTCTCTCGCGCAAAGTCATCGACATCTTCGACGCCATCATCGGAAAAATTCCCGTCGTCAAGTTTATCTACGGCTCGGTCAAGCAGGTGACGAAGGCTCTGTTCGAGACGGATTCCGCGTTCAAGAACGTCGTGCTCGTGCCGTATCGCGGGGCTTACGTCCTCGGCTTCCAGATGTTGAGCATACCCGAACCCGTGCGCAAAAAGCTCGGCGACGATTACGTTTGCGTCTACATGCCCTGGAGCATGAACATGACGGCGGGAATGAATTTCTTCGTGCGAAAGAGCGACGTCATTCCCGTGGACATGTTGCCGCCGGACGCCTTCCAGTTCATCTTGACGGCGGGCACGATATCGACGGCGGGGCTCGTGTCTAAGGACGCGCTCAAGGGTGCGGCGAAATGACTGACACTTACACCGTTGAAGCTGTCGTCTTGCGCACGGACGACTTTGGCGACGCCAATCGGGTGGTCACGCTCTTCACGCGGCAGTTCGGCAAAATCGAAGCCAACGCTTACGGTTGCCGAAGGGCACGCTCTCCGCTGTCGGGTGCGTTGCAAATGTTCAACCACATCAGCGCGACTCTGACCCGCGGCTCGAAGGTCGACACCATTCGCGAAGCCGACATCGTGAACTTTCACGACGCATTGACCGCGGATTTGGATCGGCTGGCGTACGCGTCGTTGCTGTTTGAAATCGTCAACCGCATGACATTTCCGCACCAAGCTGAACCTGAAATCTTCCGCCTGCTGACGGACGCTCTGCCCGCGCTGAATCGTCGCAACCCGCAGATAGCCGCGCTCATCGGTGCCTGTCAATTCATGGAGCACAGCGGCGTGCAATTGAGCTTCAGCCGTTGCGTTCACTGCGGCAGGGACATCGACGGCGACGCGGCAATCAGCTTGCTCGACGGCGGCGCGGTCTGCAACAATTGCATCGACGCCGCGCAGGACGTTGAGCCTTACCCCGCGGCCTTGCGCACGACGTTCGAGACCATGCTCGCCTTCGATTGGCAAGACGCAACTCAATTGACATTCAGCCGCCGACAGATCATCGCCGCAGAAAAATTTTTCATCGACTACGTTCAGGGCGTCATCGGTGCCGAATTGAAGAGCGTGCATTTTATCCGCGAATTCGTCGCCCGCTGAAGAAAAAACTTGCAAATGATTTGGAATTTGTTTACAATATGGCGCGAAGTCACACGGAACGTCTTGGAAATTGGAGGGCATCTTTTGCAGGCAGTCTTTGACCCCGCGCACGGGGAACGATTAACACGAACACAGCTTAGTTGAAAGAGTGGGCGCGCGTCCACTCTTTCACGTTGTAAGGGAAAATTTTCGGGGGTGAGCGATTGAGCAAGGTTGAAGCACAAGTTGAAGGTTTGATGGCAGAAATTTTGTCGGGCACGGACTATGAGCTTGTCGACGTGGAATACGTCAAGGAGCGCGATTGGTACCTGCGTGTCTTCGTTGACAAGGCGGGCGGCATCGATTTGGACGACTGCCAAAGTTTGAGCGAGAAACTCGGCGCGCGGCTCGACTCTTCCGACATCATCGGCGGCGCATACATTTTGGAAGTCTCATCGCCCGGCATCGACCGCATCCTCAAGAAAGACAGAGACTTCGTGCGCGAGGCGGGCAAGGTCGTCGACGTGACGCTTTATGCGCCGCTCGACGGGAAGAAATTTTTCACGGGTGAACTTGTCGGACGCGACGAAAATTTTTTGCGCCTGAAGGACATCACATTGCCGCGGGACAAGGTCGCGCAGGTTCGCTTGCACATAGATTTTTAGGGAGGCAGAATTTACTTGGCAGGAAGAAGGAAGAAACCCGAACTCAGCTTGATGGACGCGTTGAAGGATTTGTGCGCGGAGAAAGAAATTTCGCCCGACGTTCTGTTTGAGGCGGTGGAGAGTGCGCTCAAGGTCGCGTACAAAAAAAATTTCAACCAAGACGACAACGTCGAGATCACCATTGACCGCGAGGACGGCAGCTATCATGTCTATTCGCTCAAAAGCGTCGTTGAGGTCGTCGAAGATCCCGTCATCGAAATTTCCAAGGAGGACGCTCAAGAGATCAGCCCCGGTTGCGACATCGACGACGTGGTTGAGATTGAAGTCACGCCCAAAGATTTTGGACGCATTGCCGCGCAGGCAGCCAAACAAATCGTCGTGCAGAAGTTGCGCGAGGCTGAACGCGGCGTTATCTACGACGAATTCACCAACCGCGATTCGGATTTGGTTCGCGGCAAGATAGTCCGCATTGAAGACGACAACTTGATAGTCGAGGTCGGCAAGACCGAAGCCATCCTTGTGCCCGGCGAACTCACCATCAGCGACAACTATCAGGTCGGCGATTTTGTTCGCGCTTACATCATCGAGGTCAAGAAGGGCGGCAAGGGGCCGCAGGTTTATCTGTCGCGCACGCACCCGAATTTTTTGCGGCGGCTGGTGGAGCTGGAGGTTCCCGAAATTCAGGACGGTATCATCGAAATCAAAGCCATCGCTCGCGAGGCAGGTGCTCGTGCAAAAATCGCCGTCAGCTCCAAAGACCCCAACGTCGAGGCGGTCGGCTCGTGCGTCGGTCAACGCGGCACCCGAATCCAACCCGTTCTTGATGAACTCGGCGAGGAAAAGCTCGACATCGTCGAATGGAGCCCGAAGGCGGGCGTCTTCATTGCCAACGCGCTTAGCCCGTCGAAGATCATCAGCGTTGCCATTGCCGACGACGACAAGAACTGCCGCGTGGTCGTCCCCGACAATCAGCTAAGCCTGGCAATCGGCAAGGAAGGTCAGAACGCGCGTCTTGCGGCAAAGCTCACCGGCTGGAAGATCGACATCAAAAGTTTTCGTCAGGCAAAAGACGACGCTCTTCCCGACAACATGCACGAGGTCGACATAACCGAGGCGATGGCGGTTGTCAAGCCGCGCCAGAAGAAGCCGAAGAAGTCACCGCAGGCAGAAACCTGATGGCGCGGGGAAAATCTGCCAAGGGCACGGCGATTAAACCGATTGAGATGCGTCGATGCGTCGCTTGCCGCAGTGTCCGCCACAAATCGGAGCTCGTGCGAATGGTCAAATCCAACGACGAAATTTTCATCGACACCGCGGGCAAGGTCGAAGGTCGCGGCGCATACGTTTGCAGGTCAGCCGAATGTGTGCAGGCTCTTCGCAAACGCCGCGGGCTCGAAAAAACTTTCAAGCTCAAGGTGCCGAACGAATTTTACGAGATGCTAAAGGAGACAGTCCTTATGTAAACAACGGGGGTGGATCTATGTCAAAACCGGTCAAATACAGAATCTACGACATGGCGAACGAATTCAATCAGGATGTGCAGGTCATCATCGATTTCCTCAACAAGCGCAAGGTCAAGGCGAAGAATCGTTTCAGCGGCGTGGAAGAGGACGCCTATCAGATGGTCAAGGCGCAGTTCGGGCGGCGCAATAAGAAACCCGAAGCTCCCGCTCCGGAACCGCAGCCGCAGACTCAACAACGCAAGCCTCAGCCTCAGCCACAAGTTCAACCGCAAGCTAAACCTCAACAACGCCAGCCGAAGCCGCAACCTCAACCGCAAGGGCAACAGCAAGTTCAGCAACCGAAGCCGCGTCCTCAACAGGGCAAGCCTCAACCGCAAGTTCAACAGCAAGCCAAACAGTCGCAACCTCAGCAACAAGTTCAACAGCAATCCAAACAGTCGCAACCTCAACAACAAAAGCCCAAGCCCGCTCCCAAACCTCAGCGACCCAAAGCCGATGTCAAGCCCGACCGTCAAGAACAGCAGCCCAAAGCTCAGGCGACGGGTCAGCGGCGCGGCGAACGTCGGCAGGACAATCGCCCCGACCGTCAGGAAGCACGCGGCGGGCAGGAACGTCAGCGTCGGCAGGACAATCGCTCCGACCGTCAGCAGGAAGCACGCCCCGACCGTCAGCAGGAAACGCGCGCTCAGGATAAGCCCGACACTCGTCAGGAACGCGGCGACCGTCAATCCAAAAACCGCGGCGAACGTCAGCGCGAAGACGGCAACAAGAACGCCCGTCAACGTGGACGCAACCAGCGCGGTCCCGCCAACGCCAAGGAAGCCGCTAAGACTCAGGCGGCGCAGTCCGGCGACAAGACCCGCAGTCCTCGTTCGGCACGCAAGAAACGCCCCGCGCCTCAACCCGTCCATAAAGCCGAAATCGCTCGCCCGACTCACATCAAGATCGGCTCGTCCATTGCCGTCAAAGACCTGGCAAGCAAGATGAGTTGCACCGCCGTCGAAGTCATCAAGAAGCTTCTGCTGATGGGTGCCGTCGCCACGATTAACCAGGAGATTGACTTCGACACTGCCGCGCTCGTCGCCGCTGAATTCGGTGTCACCGCCGAGGAACTGCCGCCGGAAGTCGACCCCACGCTCATTCCCGAAATCGAAGACGACCCCGCTTCATTGAAGATTCGCCCGCCCGTCGTCACGGTCATGGGGCACGTCGACCACGGCAAGACCTCTCTGCTCGACGTCATCCGCAAATCGTCCGTCACCTCCACGGAAGCCGGCGGCATCACCCAGCATATCGGCGCATACCAAGTCATCTGCAACGACAGGAAGATAGTCTTCCTCGACACGCCGGGTCACGAAGCTTTCACTGCAATGCGTGCTCGCGGCGCACAGGTCACCGACATCGCGATTCTCGTTGTCGCGGCGGACGACGGCGTTATGCCCCAGACGATTGAGGCAATCAATCATGCCAAGGCGGCCAACGTTCCCATCATCGTCGCCATAAACAAAATCGACAAACCGGGTGCCAACCCCATGCGCGTCAAGCAAGAGCTTATGGAGCACGGGCTGGTCACTCGCGAATACGGCGGCGAAACCACAATGGTCGAAGTCTCCGCCAAGAAAAAACTCGGCATCAACGACCTGCTCGAAGAGATTCTGTTTGAAGCCGACGTTCAAGAGTTCAAAGCCAACCCCAACCGTGAAGCTCGCGGCGTCATCATCGAAGCGCAGTTGGATCGCGGCCGCGGACCCGTCGCCACCGTCCTGGTGCAGAACGGCACGTTGCGCATCGGCGATTCAATCGTTGCCGGCACGACATACGGCAAGGTTCGCGCCATGATGAACGAACGCGGCGACAACCTAAAGAAGGCGGGACCTTCCGTCCCCGTCGAAGTGCTCGGTCTCAACGACGTGCCCGAAGCCGGCGACATCCTTGCCGCGCTCGACGAGAAGCTCGCCAAATCCATCGCCGAACATCGCATCGGCAAGAAGCGCGACGAACTCATCAAGAGCAAGAAAGTTTCCCTCGACGATCTGTTCACGCAGATTCAGGAAGGCTCGCTCAAGGATTTGAACATCGTCATCAAGGCGGACGTCCAAGGCTCGGTTGAAGCTCTCAAGGGTGCTTTGCTCTCTCTCAACAAGAACGACGAAGTCCGCGTAACCATCGTTCATTCAGGCGTCGGCGCAATCTCGGAGAACGACGTTATGCTCGCAAGCTCGTCGAACGCTTTAATCATCGGCTTCAACGTCCGCCCCGACGCAAACGCCCGCAAGTCCGCCGCGACAGAGAACATCGACATCCGCACCTACCGCGTCATCTACGACGCCATTCACGACGTGCAAGACGCCATGAGCGGTCTGCTCGCGCCCAAGTACAAAGAAGTCATTCAAGGCCGCGTGGAGATTCGCAAGGTCATGAAGTTCAGCAAAGCTCTCGTTGCTGGCTCATACGTTCTGGAAGGCAAGATCTTCAACAACAGCAAGATTCGTATCCTGCGCGACAACGTTGAGATTTTCGACGGGGCGATTGATTCGCTGCGCCGCTTCAAGGACGAAGTCAAAGAAGTTGCTGCGGGTTATGAATGCGGCATTTCAATTGTGGACTTCCGCGACTTCCGCGAGGGCGACATAATCGAAGCGTACAAGATGGAGGAGATTGAAACTTCCATCGAAGACGTTAACAGGGAGTGACGCGCATTGATTACGTTCATTATCGGGTTGGTGATTCTGTTCGTCGGCGCGGCGATTTACGGCTCAATCTGTGAACGCATAATGAAACCCAATTCCAATGTCAAAACGCCCGCCATCAAACTGCATGACGGCGTTGACTTCGTGCCCATGAACAAATGGCGCAACACGCTGATTGAACTGCTAGACATCGCGGGGACGGGACCGGTGCTCGGACCGATTCAAGGTATCCTCTTCGGACCGATTGCCTTCCTGACAATTCCAATCGGTTGCGTCCTCGGCGGCGCGTTCCATGATTATATGAGCGGCATGATCTCCTTGCGCAACAACGGCGAACAAATGCCCATGCTCGTCAAACGCTTCCTCGGCGGCGGCACCTACAAGTTCTACAACGTCTTCGTCTGCTTCCTGATGCTGTTGGTCGGCGCGGTGTTCATCTATACCCCCGGCGATTTGTTCATCGCGCATATTCTCCACGCCGACGCTTCATCGCTAAACACCACGGTCGTTGCGGTTTATGGCGTCATCTTCGTCTACTACATTATCGCAACGCTACTGCCCATCGACAAAATCATCGGGCGCATTTACCCCATCTTCGGGCTGATACTCCTGCTCAGTGCCGTCGGGATATTCTTTGGGCTGTTCATCAACGACTACCCGCTCAAGGAAATTTGGGAAACCGGCGTCGCCAACGTCCACCCCTTCGGAGAAAACTTCATCCCGATTTTCTTCATAACGGTCGCTTGCGGCATAACCAGCGGCTTTCACTCCACCCAAGCCACGATGATTGCCCGCACCGTCGAAAACGAGAAACACGGCCGCATGATTTACTACAACACGATGATCGCCGAAGGCTTTATCGCGATGAGCTGGGCGGGCGCGGCAATGGGCGCGGTTTATTCCGGCCTGGCAACCAACGAGAACCTCTCCAAGTCGGCGGCGGTTGTCGTGGGCGTCATTGCTCAAGATATGCTCGGCTCCGTCGGCGGCATGGTCGCAGTTTTGGGCGTTATCGTCCTTGCCATCACCTCCGGCGATACTGCGTTGCGTTCACTGCGCCTCATGCTCGGCGAGGCTCTGCACATTGACCAGCGCAAAAAAATTAACGCCCTCGCGCTGGCGGCGGTGATCTTCTCAATCGTCGCGTTCGTGCTTTATTTCGCCAAGACCGACAAGAGCGGCTTTGCTCTGCTGTGGAGATATTTCTCCTGGGTAAACGAAACAATCGCCGTGTTCGCCTTCGCGATGATTACCGTCTACATGATTCGCAACAAAATGCCCTACTTCATGGCGATAATCCCCGGCACGTTTTATATGTACGTTATCTCGACGTACATCTTGCACGCGCAGATAGGTTTCGGTTTCAGCTACACGGTCAGCTACATACTCGCGGCGGTGGCGGCGGCACTCTACGCCGTGGTAATCGTCAAGTTCGGGCAATCGTCCTCCGACTCGTCGCGCAACCTGCGATAACGTTCGCGCAAATTTAAATTCCCCGTCACGTTCAAGCGGCGGGGAATTTTTTTGTTGACTTTCACGTTTAGGATCTACTTTGACGTTTCAGGATCTACTTCTGCGTTCAGGATCTACTTTCTTTCACCGAGGAAAGAAAGTAGCAAAGAAACTCGCCACTGCGCGTGGGGCGGATACCGTCCACCAACGAAACGTCCGCGCTTACCCGTAGCCGCTCGTGCCGCCTATGACGCCATCCATGGCCGTCATACGGCGGCGGGCCGACATCACGTCGGCCTGATGAGTCCAGCTCTGCGTCAGGGTCAACAGGGCGTCGGCAATTTCGCGGTGCTTTTGTTGGTAGGTGTGCCCTGTGCCTTCGATGAAGACGAGCTTGTTTGATTGAGCGGTGGGCATGTGGTCGTTGATGGTGCGCAGAAATTTTGAGGGGTCGCCTTCGGTGAAGTTTTTCGCCGCGACCATAGCGCACGAGGCGGCGGATAAAATCTTTCTCGCCGTCGCTGACGTTGATCATTATGTACGCCAAATTTGCGGGGCTCATCAAGATGAAGTGTTCTACGCGCGTCGTGTCGTGGTGATGGGCAAGATAGCTGATGACTTTGTTGGCACCGAGCGAATGACCTGCCAAGATGACGTGGCGATAATTTTGCGCGGCGTAGTCCAGGTAGGCGTCGATGTCCTCGTCGGTGAAGGCGAAACATTCGTTCCATGAGCCGATGAGTTCGCGTCGATTGGTGCGGACGTTGACGGTTTCAATCTCGCCGAAGGCGTCGCAGGTCTGCGCGTAGATGAAGTCGATGCCGCCCGCGTTCAAGGTGTCGCCGATTGTGTAGTAGAACGGATTGGAGTAGAAGTCGCCGTGAATGCCGGTGATGGCGATGACGACGGTGTCGGACTTTGCGCCGAAGAGCACGCCGTTTAGGACGCTGCCGCGGCGGGTCGCGACGTTTAGGTTTTCCATTAGCCGCGCCCCCCGAAGATGCAGCGATGAGCCGGCGTGGAGTAGCAGGCGTTGCAGCTGACGCAGCGGCTGACGTTGCTGACGCCGAGCAAAAATTTTTTCGGCAAGTCCGGTTCACGAATCAGCGGCCGCGACAAACTCAACAGCTCAATCTTCGTGGCGGACAAAATTTTTTCCATGACGTCGAGACTGCGCCAGCCGCCCACGCAAATCACGGGAACGCTGACGGCGTCGGCGAGCCGCGCGGCAAATTCAGCGAAGTAGCCTTCGTTGATTCCCGCACGAATGCCGCCGACCGACGTGCCGTTGCCGCTGACCTCAATCGAATCAATGCCCGCCTGCGCCAGCAGTTTGCAAATGGTCAAGCTTTCGTCGGCGTTGAGCCCGCCGGTCGTGAAGTCGTCGCAATTGATCTTCGTCGTCACGTGCAGATTGGTCGTCGCCTTGATGCCGCGCAGGATGTCGAGCAAAATTTTCGCACGCCGTTCGACATTGCCGCCGAACTCGTCGGTGCGCTGATTGATTCGCGGGCTGATGAATCGGCTGAGGAAGAAGAAATGCGCCGCGTGAATTTGCACGCCGTCGAAGCCGCAACATTGAGCACGAGCCGCCGCCTCGACGAACAGATTTATCACGGTGCCAACGTCGGCAGTCGTCATTTCGTTTTCGCCGACCTCGATGCCGTTTCGATAGAACGCGCCGAGCGCGAGCTGACTGATTGCCGCGCAGTCTTCGGCGTGAATGATATCGACGAGCTTTTGATATTGCGCGATGAGCTTGTCGCTCGAAAGGCGCATCATGCCGCCGAAGTAGTGATCGAAAGCCGCAACGGACGTGAAGCCCGTGATGATGGTGCCGACGCCGCCGCGAGCGAGTTGCCGATAAATTTCGTACGTGTCCGAGCCGATGGAGCCGTCGCCCGTGGCAATGCATTCCCACGTCGCCGAGCGCACCAGCCGATTCTTCGCGCGCAGATGATTGAGTTGCACGGCGTCAAAAATTTTTTTCATGGTCAAACCTCCCATTCGATGAACCGGCCGCCGTCAATGCCGACGAGTTTAATTTCGCCCGAATCGATGAGCGGCGCGATGAACCGTCGAACTTGCTCAACGTCGTCGAAGCCGAACGCCTCGCGCAATTCAATCGGCGACATCAGCACCCGACGCCTCAACAGTTCGCGCACGGCGTCCAAAGTTTTCGGCGGCGGCGGCGGACGAATGCCCGACAATTCCGCGAAGACCTGCGCAAAAGTTTCGTAGCCGACGAGATTCTGAATCAGCGCACCCCGCGACTTGAACTGAATCAGATAGCTCGGCAACGAATGAATTTCCAACCGCCGACAAATTTCCAAGTCCGCGCGGAAATTTTTTTCGGCACGTCCGTCGTTGAAGGCGGCGAGAAATTTTTTGCTGTCGATGCCGCATTGAATGGCGACGCGCAGAATTTCCGTGAGCTTGGTGGTCGGGCGACATTCGGCAACCGTGGCGAAGCGCAGGCGGTACAAAAATCTTTCGGCGCGGGCGGCGTCGACAATCTGCGCGGCCTTGAAGGCGATGTTGAGCGGGTCGGACGAAGTCTCCGTCGTCGAGAACAGCGCGAAGTTCGTCATGTTGATTGGCAACCCACCGAGAGCCTACTCCGCACGATAGACGTCGGCGAGCCGCGCGTTGTATCTGTCAATAGCGACGTCCTTGCCGAGAGCCAACTCATCGGGGTCAACGAGCTCATACACGTCGCGCACGAGCCCGCTCATCACGTAATCGAACTCGACGCGGTTGGCAAAGTGTGTCTCAATCTTGCGCATAATCGGTTCGCATTCATACGAAAGCCCCATCATCGGGTCGGTGAAGATCACCAGCGAAATTTTTTCGTCCACGGCGCGTCACCTCCTGTCGAAGAAATTTCCGCCGACACTCCACGCCGCGATATCCGAGAACTTCACGTAAACATTCTGCGGCGGGATGTTGAGCACGTCGCCAAAAATTTTCGTGACGGCCGCGGCAAACTCTTCGCAACCGACGTGCGCCTCGTTGCCGAAGACGGAAACCTCAACGTAAGCTGTCGGCTGAGCTTCGCCGCGCAGATACATTCGGCAGTTCCCTTCCACGCCCGCGAGCAGATATCGTTCGCTGAGGCCGGCAATGAGTTCAATCGCTCGACCGAGCCGCGACTTCAAACTGATCTCTTGCGCCGCGCTGATGGGCACGCTGACTTTCGACATGAGGAACGGCATTTCGTTCGCCTCCCAAAAATTTTGATTGACTGCGCCGAGTATAGCGTTAAAATTGATTTCGCACGAGAACGCAGAAATTTCTGCCCGCACGGAGGCGATTTGATGAGCGAGAAGACTTATCCGATTGACGCGACGTTGAACGACGTCGTCAACAAAAAATGCCCGATACTCTGCGCGATGGACGTTATCGGCTCGAAGTGGAAGCTGCCGCTGGTTTGGTACCTGCACGAACGGGACGCCACGCGTTATAACGAGCTCAAGCGGCGAATCCCCGGCATAACCAACATCATGCTGACCAAGTCCCTGCGCGAGATGGAAGCCGACGGCTTGATTGAACGGCGCGAAATAATTTCCGAGCCGCCAAAGGTCGTGGAGTATTCGCTGACACCTTTCGGGCGGGAGCTGATCCCCGCGCTAAACGAGCTGTATGCCTGGGGCGAAAAAATTTTGGCGGGCAAGTAGGATTTACTAACGTTGCCGCGAATAGCTTTCGGCGGAATGATTCATAGTTTTTGGAAGAGGTGAAGTCATATGGAAATGCTCTTAGGTTTCCTGGTACTGTTAGTATGTTTGCTCGTCGGCGTACGACACGGCGGCATTGGGCTTGCCGTCATCAGCGGCATCGGTCTGGTGATATTTACGTTCGTCTTCGGCTATAAGCCAGGTTCCCCGCCGATTGACGTTATGCTGACGATTCTGGCGGTCGTCACCTGCGCGGGCTTCTTGCAGACATCGGGCGGCTTGACGGTTATGCTCAAGTACGCGGAAAGATTTCTGCGCAACAACCCCAAGCACGTCACGATTCTTGCGCCGCTGACGACGTGGTTTTTAACGGTCTTGTGCGGCACTGGTCACGTCGTCTACACAATGTTCCCCATCATCTACGACATCGCAATCAAGCAGAACATTCGTCCCGAACGCCCAATGGCGGTGGCGTCGGTCGCGTCGCAGATGGGTATCTGTGCCTCGCCGGTGTCGGTGGCAATCGTTTCAATCGTCGGCTTCATGGCAACGGCCGGTCACAATTACAGCGTGCTGCAGCTCCTGGCGGTGGCAATGCCGGCAACGGGGCTCGGCGTGCTCTGCGCGGCACTGTGGAGTTACAGACGCGGCAAAGACCTCGACAAGGACGAACGTTTCCAAGAATTCATCAAAGATCCAACCAACCGCGATTATGTTTACGGCGACACCGAATCGCTCATGGATAAGGAGCTTCCCGCCAGTTTCTATCACGCAATGTATATCTTCTTCGGCGGCATCATCGTCATCGCCGCGCTGGGCAATTTCCCCGAACTGTTGCCGCACTTCCCCAACGCTAAGGGCGAGATGAAAGCTATTTCAATGACCGCCGTTATCCAGATGGTTATGTTGCTCGTCGCGGCGATCATTCTGATCGTGTGCAAAGTCAAAGCCAAGGACGTCGGCAACAGCCAGGTCTTCAAGAGCGGTATCGTCGCGCTCGTTTCGGTCTATGGCGTCGCGTGGATGGCGAACACCTACTTCAGCGCACATATGTCTTTCCTGCGTAACTTCCTCGGCTCTGCCGTCGCGGAATATCCGTGGGCATTTGCAATCATCGCGTTCCTCACCAGTAAGCTCGTCAACTCTCAAGCCGCGGCAATAGCTATCGTCTTCCCAATGGCCTTGAGCGTCGGCATGGACCCCGTTATCATTATGTCGTTCATCAGCGCGTGCTACGGTTACTTCTTCCTGCCGACCTATCCGTCTGATCTGGCGTGCATAGGCTTCGACCGTTCGGGCACGACCAGAATCGGCAAATACATCCTCAACCACTCGTTCATGATTCCAGGTCTTATCGGCGTCATCAGCGGCTGCTGCGTCGGCTTCGTGATGGCGCATATCGTCCTGTAAAAATTTTTTTCGGCAACAAAAAACTCCTCGGCAATTGCGTCGGGGAGTTTTTCATTTGGCAATGAGTGTCCATATCAGCCTGGCGGCCAAGTCATCTTCCGCCCGCCGAGCAAATGAACATGCAGGTGGTGAACGGTTTGCCCGCCGTCGTCGCCGGTGTTTATCACCAGGCGGAAGCCCGCGTCGGATACGCCGAGTTCATCGGCGAGCTTTGGCACCACGTCAACGAAGATGTGCGCGGCAAGGTCTTTGTCTTCGGCTTTGAACGCCGCGACGGAAGCCACGTGTTTCTTCGGGACGATCAAAACATGCACGGGAGCTTTCGGGCTAAGGTCGCGGAAGGCAACGACGCTGTCGTCCTCAAAAACTTTCTGCGCGGGAATTTCCCCTGCCGCAATCTTGCAGAAAATACAATCGCTCATGGTCAAACCTCCTCAATCGCCTTCGACGCCCGCGACGCGTTTGACGCCGTAATATCGGGCAATCAGCAAGTTCAGATAGAAATTCGGATCTTCCTTCATGCCGCCGAGCCAATGCATGTATGGCACGGCAGTCTTGTCGCCTTGGATTTTATCAAACCTATGGCGCACGGGCAACGGCGGCAGCAAAATCAAATCGAGTTCGGCGTTGCGTTGAATGTAGCGGACTTGTCGGCGCGAGGCATTGAACACCGAGATATCGACGTAAATCAGCGTGGCGAAGTAGGCAATCAGCGTCGAAGTCACGACAATTGCCACGGGGCGCAAAATTTTTTTCGGGACGTTCAGGCTCAGGCGCATGTTCGGGCGATTGAGTTCGAGTATCGCGCTCGTTGCGGCGACCAACACGAAGACCATTGACGGGAACGACATGCGCAGGTTGAATTCGGGCGCGAACAGCATAATGCACGGCACCATAAACCCGCCCGCCGTGAACGCCAGCATCAGAATTTCCGTTGTGTTGAGCTTGCCGGGCGTGCGCTTGGCAAAGTAGATGAACATCGGAATCAGCGCAATCAAGTCCGAGAAAATTATCCGCGGGAAGGAGCCGGTCATGTACGACCAAAAAATTTCGAACGTGTAATGATAGTTCGGGCGTGCAATACTCAGCCGTTCAAAATTTCCGGGCGCGAGAATCATGAACGCACAGCTCACCGTCAACACGACGAGCCCCGCGACCATCCACGTGCGCAAGAGTCCGCGGCGGGAGCACATGAAAATCATCAGCCCCGTCAGGAAAATCGAAACCAACGCGCCGACTTCATTCGACCAGCCGGCTAACAGCCCAAGCACGATCATTATCACCACGTTCAACGCGCCGGAGCCCGCCTCGTGTGAACGCAGGGCTTTGACGTAGGGCGTGAGGAACAGCAGTTGAAAGAACGCCATCCACATGTAATTGCATGAGCCCGTCAGCCAGAACATCGTGTTCACCGACCACGCCGACAGCAGGTGCAGGCTGATGAATATCCACACCAGAGCTGCCCGCGAAATTTTCAGCCAGGTGTTTGCCAGATTGATTATCACCAATATCAGCAGGATGAACACGACGGTGTTGGCGATGTTGAAGTAGGGCTTGCCAATCCAGATGAAGAACTGGATTATCGTGTGAGCGAGGACTCTGCCGCCCCAGGTGAAGTAATGTGACCACTGCGATTGAATGATGTCGGCGAAACTTTCGACGCGTTGACGATATTCCACCTCCGGCGAGCCCGTCTGCATCAGTGCCAAATTTCCGCCGTGGTCTCCGTCCCAGATGAACGCGTAGCAAAAGTCGTCGTGAGCAAACGGCAACAGCGTCGTGCGCACAAAAAAATATCCCGCGAACAGCGCGAACAGAATCAGCGACCGCGACGAATTGAGAGTGCGGTTGATGTACTGGAAGAAACTCAAGCCATGACCTCCTTCAATCGGGTGACGGCGGCGGCGAGCGTGGCTCCGATGTTTTCGCGGATAACAAGTTCGGCGTCGGCGTCAGCGCGGGTTTCGGTTTTGTTAATCAGCACCAGATGTCGCCCGCGGAAATAATCAATCAGCCCCGCCGCAGGATAAACGACCAGGCTCGTGCCGCCGACAATCAACGTGTCAGCTTCGGCTATGGCGCGAATGGAATTGCCGATGGTCTGTTGGTCGAGCTGTTCGCCGTAGAGCACGACGTCGGGCTTGACGATGCCGCCGCACTTTTGGCAACGGGGCACGGGCTTATTGCTCATGATGTAATCGATGTCGTAGCGCGCGCCGCACTTGACGCAATAGCTGCGGCGAATGGAACCGTGCAACTCGTAAACCGTCTGCGAGCCCGCCAGCTGATGAAGCCCGTCGATATTCTGCGTGATGACCGCCGACAAAATTCCCAGCCGCTCCAGCTCCGCCAAGGCGACGTGTCCGGCGTTGGGTTTGGCATCCAGATAGACGAACCGTGCGCGATAGAACTCGAAGAACTCTTCAGGGTGCGCGACAAAAAAATCATACGACGCCATCTCTTCCGGCGAGAACGTCTGATTAAGCTTCTGGCTGTAAATCCCGTCGGCACTGCGGAAATCCGGAATGCCCGACTCTGTGGACACGCCAGCCCCGCCGAAGAATACCGCGCTCGTGCTGTTGCTGAGTATCCGCGCCAACTTGTCAACGTTCGTCATAACAATCGCCTCCCAAAAATTTTCGTCACCCGTCGTCGCAATGAGGCCGCCCATGGACGGGCGGCCTCGCCGCGTATGCTACGTGATGTAGCATGCGGCGTCGCCCTTTCTTTTGCTACTTTTCTTTGGGCGAGCAAAGAAAAGTAGATCACAACCACGTTAACGCAGTGATCAATCGCCGCCGAAAAATTTCACTCGTCCACGGCAAAGACGTAATGCGCACCGTAATATTGCGCGACGCACGAATTCCAGCTGCTCTCGAACTTCGGCTCAACGCCCGCGAAATGCGTCACGTACGGCACGACGGAACTCTGCGCGTGCAACCAATCGAAGCGGTGACGGACACGCATCGGCGATATCGGAACGGGGTCAATATCTCGGTGCGTGCGTATGAATTCGATTTGGCGTTGAGCGTCCTTGTAAAGCGAGATGTCCACGTAGATGAGCGTGGCGAAATACGCGACCAGAGCTGTCAGCAAAATCGCCGACGCCGTGCGCAAAAACTTCACCGGCACGCGCAATTCGTTCAGGGCAATCGTCGCGGCGACCAGCACGAAGATCATCGACGGCAACGAGATGTAAACGCTGAATTCGGGCGAGAACAGCATTGCCGACGGAACGATTAATCCCGCCGCCGTGAACGCCAGCATCAGAATTTCCGACGTGTTGAGCCCGACGGTGCGCCGCGTCAGAAAATACGCGAACATCGGAATCAGCGCGATTGCGTCGACGGAGACGACCTTGACGAACGGATCGGTCAGGTGATGCAGGAAGATCGCCGCCGAGTAGTGATAGCCCGCGTGCGTGAGCTCCAGCCGAACGAAATTCCCCGGCGCAAGGAACATCACTGCACAGCCGACAACTGCCGCGGCGAATCCGACCGTCATCCACGGGCGCAACAATCCGCGCGACCTGCAAACGACAATCAGGAACGCCGCCAGGCAAATCGTAGCCAACGCTCCCGCCTCATTCGACCAGCCGGCGAAAATTCCGAGCACTGCCATCAAAAAATTTTTCCGCCGAGAAGTCGCCGCCGCATTTGAACGCAGAGCTTCGACGAACGGAATCACGAACGCCGCTTGGCAAAGTGCCGCCCACATGTAATTGCATGAGCCCGTCAGGTAAATCATCGACACCACGGAAAATTTCGTCAGCACGAACAAGCACGCGAACATCCACAGTAGCGACAGCGTTGCCGACTTCAACCGAACGCCCGCCAGCTTCAGCACCGCCAGAATCAGCGCGACGAAGACGATTGCGTTGGCGACGTCGAACAGCGGCTTGCCCAGCCAGATGAACGTTTGAATCAGCGTGTGAGCAATTGCCCGCCCGCCCCAGGTCATGTAATGCGACCATTGCGATTGGACGAGGTCAGCGAAACTTTCGACGCGGTGACGAACTTCGATATCCGCCGAGCCGAACGCCATGCCCGCCAAGTTGCCGCCGTGTGCGCCGTCCCAGATGAACGCGTAGCCGTAGTCGTCGCCCATGAGCGGCATCAAACACGTCCGCACGAAAAAAAATCCCGCGAACAAAATCAGCACCGTCTGCGCCCGCACCGAGCCTAAGCCTTCAACCACGCGACGAACTTGCACGCCGAGCCCTCCCGTAAAAATTTTCTGCGCGAATTGTAATTCATTGCGCGGACTTTGACAACGCCCGAAAATTCTTGTGGACAAAATTTTTCCGTCTGATATAATTCGCCGCAAGTCCATCAACAAGGAGGCAACATCAATGAAGGGAAAATTTTTTGCCGCGCTGACTTTGGCGGCGACGCTGTTGGTGACGGGCTGTGGCGGCTCCGACACGAGCAAGGCTCCCGCCGATAAGGGTGCCGACACAAAGGAAGTCACGCTCAAGATTGGCGCGACGCCCGTTCCCCACGCCGAGCTTCTCGAACAGATCAAGACCGACCTGAAGGAACGCGGCATCAACCTTGAAGTCATCGAGTTCAACGACTACGTTCAGCCCAACATCGCGCTCAACGACAAGGAACTTGACGCCAACTTCTTCCAGCACGAGCCGTATCTCAAGGACTTCATCAACGAGCACAAAGACGTTAAGCTCACCAACGCGGGCGGCATTCACATCGAACCTATGGGCATCTATTCCAAGAAGATAACCGCGCTCGCTGACCTGCCCGACGGCGCAGTTGTTTCCATCCCCAACGACCCGACCAACGGCGGCCGCGCACTGCTCCTGTTGCAGAAGGCGAACCTGCTCAAGCTCAAGGACGGTGCCAACGAAACCGCCACCGTTCAGGACATCGCCGAGAATCCGCGCAATCTCATCATTCAGGAAGTGGAAGCCGCGCAACTCCCGCGCACGCTTGAAGACGTTACCATCAGCATCATCAACACGAACTTCGCAATGAATGCCGAGCTCAACCCCATGAAAGACGCGCTCTTCATTGAGGACAGCACGTCACCCTACGTCAACATCATTGCCGTGCGCGAAGGCGACGAGTCCCGCGCCGAGATCAAAGCCCTCGTCGAAGCTCTCAAGTCCGACAAGATCAAGAAGTTCATCACCGACAAATACAACGGCGCAATCGTCCCCGCGTTCTGAATTGTTTACAAAGTCCGCGGCGTCTGATACAATCGGCGTATAAAAATTTTTCGAGAGGTGACCCGAATGGACAGTAAAGTTTTATTCAACGTTCAGTACGGGCTGTTCGTCCTGGCTGCCAACGACGGCACCAAGGACAACGCCTGCATAATCAACACCGTCGTGCAGGTGACCGCCGCGCCCATCACCAAGGACAGAATCTCCATCACCGTCAACAAGAAGAATTACACGCACGACATCATTGCCAAGACGAAGAAGTTCACCGCGTCCATCATCAGCGAGGCGGCGTCGTTCGATCTTTTCAAACGCTTCGGCTTCCAGAGCGGCCACGACGTCGACAAGTTCGCGGATTTCGACAAAGTTCAGCGCACGGTTAACGGCACGCTCGCCATCACCGAAGGCACAAACTCCTACATCAGCGCGAACGTCGTTCAACAGGTGGAACTCGACACGCATTCCATCTTCGTCGCTGAAGTCGTCGACATGGAAAAATTTTCCGACGTGCCTTCCACGACGTACAACTTCTACCAGTCGAACATCAAGCCCAAGCCCGCCATCAAAGCCGAAGTCGGCAAAGTCAAATGGGTCTGCAGAATCTGCGGCTATGTGCACGAAGGTCCGGAGCCTCCCGCCGAATGTCCGCTGTGCAAACACCCGTCGACCGACTTCGATAAGGTCGTCGAAGCTCCCGCTCCGACCGGCAACAAATACGCCGGCACCAAGACCGAACGCAACCTGCGCGAAGCGTTTGCGGGCGAAAGTCAGGCTCGCAACAAGTACACCTACTTCGCGTCCGTCGCCAAGAAGAACGGCTACGAACAGATTGCCGCGCTCTTCCTCAAAACCGCCGACAACGAGAAGGAACACGCCAAGCTCTGGTTCAAGGCTCTCGGTGAACTGGGCACGCCGGAGGAAAATCTTGTTCACGCGGCGGAAGGCGAAAATTTCGAGTGGACGGACATGTATCCGCGCATGGCTCGCGAAGCCGACGAGGAAGGTTTCCACGAGCTGGCTGAACAATTCCGCGGCGTCGCTGCTATCGAAAAGCACCACGAGGAACGCTATCGCAAGCTGCTTCGCAACGTCGAGGCGCAGGAAGTCTTCCGCAAGGCGGGCGTCACCGTTTGGGAATGCCGCAACTGCGGGCACCTGGTCATCGGCACCGCCGCTCCCGACATCTGCCCCGTGTGCAATCACCCGCAGGCTTATTTCGAGGTCAACGCCGAGAACTACTGAATCAACATCGACACCCAAGGCGAACGGTCAATTGATCGTTCGTCTTTTTGCGTGCCTGAAAAAATTTTGAAGACAGCGCGGCGGATTCGTGATAGAATGGCGCAAACTGACGGAGGTGAAAATTTTTTTGGAGAACAGAACCAAAGCCTCGGCGACTCTGGCGGCAAGCGCGTTGTGCGCAGTCTCCACCCTGCCGGAAATTTCGCCGCTGAAATTTATATTGACGGGGTCGGTCGGCACCTTCACGCTGGGGCTGCTCAATCACGGATTCCTTGCCGCGACGATTGGCGGCATGGCGGACTGGTTCGGCGTCACGGCACTGTTCCGCAAACCTTTGGGCATAAGCTTCCACACGGAGATTCTGCGACGAAACCGCGCGCGCATAATGGACGCCATCGTCGAATTCGTCGGCTCGGATTTGCTCAGCACCGAAAACATCATGGAGACCGTCCGCGACGAGAACACCGCCAAACTTTTGATCGACTTCTTCGAACAGAACAAGGGCCGCGCCAAGACCAAAGCCCTCGTGCGCGAAGTGCTCGGCGAACTGTTCAACGGCATGGACACGCAAAAAATTTCCCGCGACGTCGCGCCGATATTGGAACGCGAAATCAAAAACCTCGACGCGCAAAAACTCTTCGACGCCGTGTTGAAGGTCGTCACCAACGACAAGCACAGCCGAAAAATTTTGATCGCCCTGCTGGACACGGGGCACAAGATTCTGCAAAGCCCGCACATGCAAGCCGAAATGCTCAACAAGATTACCGAACTGCGCGAGGCATACGAAGGCGACTCGGCGGGGCGTGCGCTGGTGCTGAGTTCGATGGATTTGACCGACGAAAAAATTTTGAACATCCTAAACGAGACCGTCGACAAGAAAATCGGCGACGCGGAAAAAATTCTCAACGCCACCGGCATGGTCGACAACGACACCGCGCTTGCCGCCGAGGATATGGTCAAAACTTTCGGCGGCTTCGTCAACAGCGCGGCGGGCAATCTCAACACCAAAAAGTTTCTCGACGACCTCAAGACGCTGTTCATGTCGAAGTTCGATTCGGCGGGCTTCATCAAGAACTGGCTTGACGTCAACGTCAAAGGCAACACTGACCCGAAAATTTTGGAGAAACTGCGCCGTCAGCAGGCAGCCAACCCGAAGGTCACTCGCATCGTCGAAGTGGAACGCAAGCCCGTCATTTGGCGCGACGCCGTTGATTTTCTGGTTGACGCGAAGATTGACGAGTTCATTGGCGACGCCGAACTTCAGCGCAAATTCGACAAGCTCATCAAAGATTTCATTGCCAACCTGCTGGACGAATACCGCGAACAAATTCCCGCAATGATTCGCGAACGGCTCGACAGGTTCAGCGACGACGAGCTGACTGATTTCGTCGAAGGGCACGTTGCGGACGATTTGCAGATGATTCGTATCAACGGCTCGGTCTGCGGCGCGTTGGTCGGCATGGGGCTTTATGTCGTCGCGCAGATGATTGAACACCTTGCGCGTTGAAGGAGGCGTGAAACTTTTGGACAGATGGAATAAAGCCGACACGACGCTCCTTTGCGCGGCGATGTGTTTTCTGGCGGCGGTTGGGCTCAACATCAAATTCCCCGACAGCACCGCGACGCAGGGCTTGCTCTTCGTGGCGGAAGCGGCACTCGTCGGCGGGATAGCGGACTGGTTTGCCGTGACCGCGCTGTTCAAGAAGCCGCTGGGTTTCCCGTTCCACACGGCGATTCTTCCGCGGCGGCGCAAAGATTTCGTCAAGGCTTCGGTGCTGATGGTGCAGCAGGAATTTTTTTCACGGCGCACGATTTTCAAGAAGCTCGGCGACTTCAAGCTCATGCCGCGCATAGTCGATTACCTTGCCCGCGACGAGATCCGCCACGTCGTCGTTGAGGAGCTCTTCACCGTCGTCAAGAAGTTTGTCGCCGCGCAGAACAAGGAGAATCGTTCCAAACAGATTGCCGACGAACTGCGCCGAATCATTCGCGACTTGCCCGCGCAGAATCTGATTGACGACTTCGGCGGTCACTTCAAGCGCAACGACAAGGATCGCGAAATTTTTGTCGGCATCATCAAATATCTGCGCAACATAGCCAAAAAGCCTGAGACCTGCGACAAACTTCAAGCGATCCTCGAAGAGTACGCCAACGAGAAGACCAAGAACATGGGCGGCTTCTCGATACTGATGGCGGGGCTGGCGCAGATGCTCGACCTGGTCAACTTCGAGGAGGCGGCGCGAATCATGCAGACGCAGTTGCTCAAGCTGCTCGACGAATTGTCGGGCGACACGCAACTTCATCGGCGCACGCTCAACGAATGCCGCCTGAAGATTTCCGAACTGGCAGGCACGCCGCAGTTCATCGACCTGGTCGAACGAATTCAAATCGACGCCGCCAAAGCCTTGCCGCTCGAAGAGGCAATCGAATTGGCACTGATTCATCTGGAGAACCAACTGCGTGCGCCGGAACCAAAAAATCTCGGCGGGCTGTTGACCAAACTCTTCGACGACGAATACTTGCGGCTGATTGAACTTTTGCGCACCGACAACGTTGCTCGTGCCGCGGTTGAAAAATTTTTCGACGAACTGACTGCACGCGCCGCCCTGCACGCTCAACCGCTCGTCGGAGTCGTCGCAAAGTCCGCGCTCGACCGCCTGACCGAAGAACAGCTCAACAATCTCGTTTACGGCAAGGCTGAGCAGGATTTCATTTGGATTCGGCTCAACGGCTCAATCGTCGGCAGCGTCGTCGGGCTGGCAATCTTCGCGCTGATCAAGCTGGCGGGGTTGAGCGTATGAAGCTGGCGTTCTTTGATTCGGGAATCGGCGGGCTCAGCGTCTTGCACCACGCGCTGAAGATTTTGCCGCGGGAAGAGTTCATCTTCTTTGCCGACGAAGACAACGTCCCCTACGGCACCAAAACCCCCGCGCAAGTTCTGTCGTTCGTGGACGAGGCGTTTGAGTTCTTGGCGGCGCAAAAAGTTTCGGCAATCGTCGTGGCGTGCAACACGGCGACATCGGTGGCGGTGCGGAAAATGCGCACGAAATATCCGTTGCCAATCATCGGCATGGAGCCGGCGTTGAAGCTCGCGCTGGACACCTTCCCCGCGCGAAAAGTTTTGGTCACGGCGACGGCAATCACCATCAACGGCGAAAAAATTCGGCGGCTCATCAAACGTCTGCACGCGGAAAATTTTTCGGAACTCAAAGCGTTGCCGGGGCTGGTGACGTTTGCGGAGCGGCAGGAGTTCGCGTCGCCCGCCGTTGAAGAATATCTGCGCGGGCAGCTGGCACCGTACGATTGGGAAAAATTTTCGTCGCTGGTGCTCGGTTGCACGCACTTCAACTACTTCAAGGACACGTTGCGAAAAATTTTGCCGCCGCACGTCCGAATCCTCGACGGCAACGCCGGCACCGTCAACGAACTTATCCGCCGAACAAATTTGACGCCGCAACCCGCCGACGTTCGCCCCTCGGTGAAATTTTTCTACTCGGCGCGATTGGTGACGGACGCGGCTGAACTTGCTCGGCTCGGAAAATTTTTGGCACGGCTCGACGAAATGGAGGACATCACATGAAAATTTTTCGCGCGGCAATTTTCGACATGGACGGCACGCTCACCGACACGCTCGCCGATTTGCACGCCTGCATGAACGAAACGCTCGCCCATTACAATTTCCCGCAGCTCACATTCGATCAGGTCAAACGTTTCGTCGGCAACGGCGCAAAAAAATTTCTGACGCGTTCACTGCCCGCGGAGGTTATTGGCGACGAAAAATTTTTCGCCGAAGCCTTCGCGCTCTACAACGACATTTACATCAGCAACAGCCTTCGCCACGTCAAACCCTACGCCGGTATCATGGAGCTGTTGACGGCGTTGGAGTCGAAGAAAATTCCGCTGGGCATTTGCACCAACAAACAACACGCCGCCGCCGTCGCCATCGCTGAAAAAATTTTGTCGCCGATTAAATTCGCTTACGTCAGCGGCGACGAACCCAATCAGCCCCGCAAGCCCGACCCGACTCGTGCATTGACCGGCGCGAAGATTTTGGGCGTTGAACCCGCGGACGTTGCTTACTTCGGCGACACCGCCGTCGACATCGACACCGCGCACAACGCCGGTTTCCTCGCCGTCGGCGTGACGTGGGGCTTCCGCCCGCGCAGTGAGCTACTTGACGCCCGCGCAGATATCATCGTCGACAGCCCACAGGAAATTCTTCAGCGCATCGACTTCGGTTGACGCAATCAAAAATCCCCGCTCACCTCGAACGGGGATTTTTTTCAGAACATCTTCTCAATCGCCTCGCGCAAACCGTTAGCCGTTCCGGAAGTCCGCCACTCGTACTGCTCATAAGCAACCGCCGCCGCCACCGAATCAAGCTGTTCCTCGGTGAGCACCTCCTCCTCGTAAATTGCTGTCGATTACCGCCTTTCGTTTTGGGTTGGGTTGAAATTTCTTTCTGCCGCTTATACGAGAGCCGCGGAGTTTTGCTACGGTTTGATTAAAAATTTTTTGCGCAAAATTAAAATCCCCCGCAGTCGTTCGCAGGGGATTGGCGTCGCGTCAGATGATGTTCTTCTCGTAGGCGTCGTAAAGGGCTTTGAGCTCCTCGACCTTGTCGTAGATTTCGATCTGCAACTTGGAGGCGGTCTCGTATTCGCCGCTGTGCAGGGCGTTAATCAGCCGCGTGAACAGCGACTTCTCGTCGATGGAGTCCTTCGCCAGAGCCGCACGTAGCAGGAAGATTTTGTTCCAGTTGTAGGCATCCATGTCGGTGACGAACTCGGCGTCGATCTTCTTCGCCTTGCGGACGACGTTGCGCAGTTCGGGCAGGATTCGCGAGATAAGTTCGGTCTTCCAGCGCAGAAGAGCACCGTCGCGGAAAGCATTGATGATCCGTTCGTGAAGTGCGCCGCAACTTGAGATGACGGCAACTTTGTCGGGATATTTGCGCAATGCCTCCATGTTCTCCCAGACGGTGGCGGGCGGCTTGCCGAAGAGTTTATCGCGTTCGTCCTGCGTGTAGTCCTCGAAAACGTCGCGTTCGGAGCGATAGGCGCGGTCTCGTTCCAGATAGAAACCTTCCTGACCGGCGTCCTTGCTCAACTCCGCCAAAAGCTCCGACGTCTTGTGAGTGACCGCCATCTTCACGCCGTCGAGGATTGCCGAATAACTTGCCGCCAGCACCAGATAAATATTCGTGTACGGGTTGCAACTGCGCAGTTCAAAGCGAGTCGCCATTGGGTTGTTCAGGTCGCGAATCAGGCTGACGAGAATGGTGCGGTTGCGGGCGGGGATTGCGGGCGTATGACCGAGCGACGTGACGATACAGACTGGTGCCTCGAAGCCGGGCTTCAAACGGTTGAGCGAGTCGTTGGTCGCGCTGACGAAGGGATTGATGACTTCGTAAAATTTCAGCAGACCCATCAACGCACCGAAGCCGACCGCGCTCATGTAATCGGCGGTGGGATTTTTCGCGGCGAAGAGATTGTGCAACTTCCCGTCGGCAGTGACTGCGGCGAGCCCGATGTGCGTGTGTTCGCCGTTGCCGGCAAGCCCAATCATCGGTTTCGCCTTGAAGGTGACTTCCAGACCATTGGCGCGGAAAATTTCTTTGACGACGGTGCGAACGACGATTTCGTTGTCGGCGGCCTGAACAGCGTTAGCGAACCGCCAATCGATCTCCAGCTGTTCGCAAACGTGCGTAAGGTGACCCGACTCGTCAATCTGCGCCTTGAGCCCGCCAACTTCCTTGTGACCCATCTCGACCTGCAGACCGTACTTGTCCAGCTCAATTATCGATTGCTCCAGTGCGCAACGAACTGCGCCGTGCGTCCGCTCCCAATACTGTTCCTGCATGATTTCCGCCGCGCTCATCTCTTCGACGGACGCTTCTTCCAGCGGTGTCTTGACCCAGAACTCCAGCTCCGTTGCCGACGTGAAGACGATGTCGATGATTTCCTTGCCGCTCACGTCCAAGCCGTCGATGTCGGGGTGGCGGTGGAAGAGATTGACCAGTTCGCGTTTGACATTGACGAGCGTGTCAGTCAAAACCGCGCGGCTGTCGACGCGTTTGCCCTCGTGAATGAGGAAGCCCGGAATGCGCAGCGTGCCGACGGGGCGGTTGGTGACGTTGTCGTAGTGTTCGAAGTTATAATCGACGAACCAATTGACGGATGGATCAATCGGCATATCGACTTTGGCGTTGTTGAGCGTGGCGATGCCGGGCAACACGACGGAAGAGCCGTCAGTTTGAACGGCGGTGCCCGCGTAGAATTCGTCGATGTCCTTGATGAACAGGCGCACGGGAATTTTCTCGTCGGTGTCGTTGCCGGCAAGGTCTATGCCGACGAGCGACACGAATTTTATTTCGGGGTGCTCGCGCAGCTGTCGGATGATGTCTTCCTTGGGAGTGTTCGCTTTGATTGTGTAGAGCAGGTCTGCCATAAAATCCACCTCCATAAATTCCGCCACACTGTACCACAAAAAAATTCCCGCGTCGACAGGAGCGGGGCAAGTACACAGTATATCTTGTCGTCGGGTGTTGACACTGCGTTGACGTTTAGATCTACTTTTCTTTGCGTGCCCAAAGAAAAGTAGCAAAAGAAAGGGCACCTCGCAGGGGCGTCGCCGCATGCTACATCACGTAGCATACGCGGCGTGGCCGCCCATCCGTGGGCGGCCTCAGGTGCGACGGTCGATGCGGACGATTTGCGCGACTGCCTCGACGTGTGCGGTGAACGGGAACATATCCACGGGCTGAATCTTCGTCGTGCGGTAACCGAGTTCGCCGAGCGTCGACAGGTCGCGGGCAAGGGTTGCGGGGTTGCACGAGACATAAATAATTTTGTCGGCCTCCATTGCCGCGAAAGTCTCCAGAACTTTTCGGTCGCAACCGGCACGCGGCGGGTCAGTGACAATCACGTCGGGGAAATGTAGCGTCGTGGCAAGGCGCGGCAGAACTTTCACGGCGTCGCCGACGAAGAATTCAACGTTGCGGATATTGTTCTCGCGGGCGTTGCGTTTGGCGTCGGCAATGGCGGAGCTGACGATATCCGTGCCGTAAACCCGATGAGCCCGCCGCGCCATAAACAATCCGATTGTGCCCGTGCCGCAATAAGCGTCGACAATAATTTCGCCGTCTTCCATTTCGGCGAAGTCCAGCGCGGTGCGGTAGAGAACTTCGGCCTGCGCGGTGTTGACCTGGAAGAACGAACGCGCCGAGATGTTGAACTTGAGCCCGCCGATTTCGTCGCTGATGGTCGGCTTGCCGTAAAGAACGCGAGTCTCTCGTCCGAGAATGACGTTATTGCGGAAGGTCTGCACGTTCTGTTGAATGCTCGTGACGTCGGGCAGTTCGCGGCGCAATGCACGGACGAAATTTTTTTCGGCGGGAAAATTTTTCGTCGCGGTGACGAGCACGACCATGAGCTGACCATTGCAACCGACGCGTCCCATCACATGCCGCAGAAAGCCTTTGTGCGTGTCCTCGTCGTAGGGCGACAGATTGAACTGCGCGGCGACTTTGCGCACGGCGTTCAAGATTCTGTCGTTGCCTTCGCGCTGAATCGGACAACTCGTCGCGTCGATGATGTTGTGACTGCCGCGGGCGTAACAGCCGATAACGAGACCCGCCTTCGACCTGCCGACGGGGAACTGCATTTTGTTGCGGTAGCGCAGAGGATTTTCCATGCCGAGCGTCGGAAAAATTTCCACGCCTTCAAGCTTGCCGATGCGTTCGACGGCGTCGACGACCTGCTGACGTTTCCATTGCAACTGCGCGGCGTAACTCATGTGCTGAAGCTGACAGCCGCCGCAATCACCGAACAGCGGGCAGAAGGGTTTCACGCGTTCAGACGACGGCTTGACGATCTCGATGAGCCGACCGACCGCGTAATTTTTTTTGCGCGTGATGATTTCGGCGATGACCTCTTCGTCCGGCAAGGCACCTTCGACGAAGACAATCAGCTCACCGACTTTGCCGACGCCTTCGCCGGAAGAGCCGAGCCCGTGAATTTTAATTGATGGCATTTCGCATAAACCTCAAATCTTCGGCAAGATGAGCCTTCAAATCGTCGACGCCGGCGAAAATTTTTTCGTCGCGGATTTTGCTGACGAAGCCGACAAAAATTTCCTCGCCGTAGATGTCGCCGCTGAAGTTGTCGATGAAAACTTCGAGCCGCCGCCGTTGCGCCTTGAACGTGGGGTTGTCGCCGACGTTTGCGATGCCGTTGAACAGCTGCCCGCGGACTTTGACACGCACGACGTAGGCACCGTTGGGGAGCATTGCGCGGCGGTCGTCAATCTCGATGTTGGCGGTGGGGAAGCCGAGCTTGCGGCCGCGTTTGTCGCCGTTGACGACGGTGCCTGAGTACGTGAAGTTCCGTCCGAGCAATTCGTTTGCGCCGTCGATGTCGCCCGCGGCAATCAGCGCACGGATGCGCGTGGAGCTGACGGTCTTCCTGCCGACGGTGAACGCCTGACAAACTTGAGCGCGGAAGCCGAAGCTTTGAGCCTCGCGCAGGAGCATGCGACCGTTGCCGCGCCCGAAACGACCGAACGTGTAATTCGGACCGGTGACGACGCAGGCGGGAGCAATCTTGTCGCGAAGCAGTTCCAGAAATTCTTCGGGGCTCTTGCGGCTGAAGTCGCGCGTGAACGGAATTTCAATCAGCACGTCGACGCCCATGTCGGCAAAGATTTCGCGGCGAAGATTTTTGCTGCCGATCATCAGCGGTGCGGCGGCGGGGTCAATCACAGTCATCGGGTGGTTGCTGAAGGTGAAGACCATTGCCGTGCCGTCGATTGAGCGGGCGATGTCCAGCGCGTTGCGAATGATGGTTGCGTGGCCGCGATGAACGCCGTCGAACATGCCGAGCGCAACAACGGGTCGCGTAAATTTTTCGGTCGTGAGCTTCCTGATAATCTCCAAATGAAAAACCTCGTTTCAATCGCCGAGCGCGGCGCGTATGGCGGAAATTTCTTGCGCGGTGAAAAGTCCTTCGGGCGACTGGCGAATCATGATGTCGTTTAGCTTGAGCTTTAGCGCGTCCAAATCGGCATCGGTAGAATCTTTCGCGGCGAAGGCACTCATGCTGATGGTCTGCGTCTGCGCGTCGACGTAGCGTTGGGTCTTGCGGATAATCTCTTCGACGAGGCGGCGGTTTTCGCGTCCGATGTTCTGTGGCGCGGTGAGCATGTGAATCTTCAGCTGTTCGTCAATGGATTCCTGCTCAAGCTCCTTCAAGCGCAGATACAGTGCCTCGGCGTTGAAGCTGTCGGCGTCGGTGGCGTTGAGCCCGTCCAAGATGTTGTGATAGAGCTGCCAGTTGCGATCCAGGCGGTCGATGTCCTTCTGATATGCCGCGTACCATTCGCCGAAAATTTTTTGCCGCTCAAGCAACTCGTCCATGCGTTCGCGAGTGATTTGTTCGCGCTGAACCTGTTGCCCGTGAATGAATGCGCTTGCTCCGAAGACCGCGACCATCACCGTGCAGATGACCAGGAAAATTTTTCGCGTCGGCAAGAATTTGTACAGCACCACCAGCGACACGACTGCCGCGGCGAACAGCAAGTAAATCATTGCGTGACCAGCGTGCGCCCGATGTCGTAGGCGTTGGCGCAGTCTTCGGCGAAGTGTGCCTCGCGGTGAGCAAGCTTTGCGTCGCCGTCGAAGATTGAACTTTCGTAGCGGCTGTAGTCTTTGAACTGCACCGTGTCATAAACGCGCAGAATCTTCGGCGCAACGCCCAAAATTTTTCCCGCGAAGACTTCCATCATGCCGAGCCGCGCGCTCATGCCGAATTGGTCGAAGTGCCGCGGCGTCATATTCATCGTGTAGATGAACGCGTTTGGCATTTTCTTCGGGAAGACGGTCGGCACCTCGTCGCTGTAGATGTAATTCGAGAACAGCAGCCGCTCAAGGAACGCGAGCATTCCCGCCGAAAGATTCATGAAGTAAATCGGCGAACCGAAGATTACGGCGTCGGCGGCAGAAATTTTTTCCAGCACGGGCGACAGGTCGTCCTTCATGGCGCAGGTACCGTGAGGGCGCGTCTTCAGTTTGCAGGCGAAGCAAGACGTGCAGCCCTTGAAATTTTTCAGCGCGTACAGGTGAACGATCTCGGCGTCGGCACCGGCGTCGCGTGCACCGTTGACGGCGTGATTGAGCAGTTCGGCGGTGTTCCAATTGCGCCGCGGGCTTCCGTTGATGGCGATGAGTTTCTTCATGACAAACCCTCCTAAACTTCGAACCAGTGCGGAAAATTTTGACCGTCGTGAAACTTTATCAGCTCACCGATGCGCGGCGTCAGCAGCTTGAAATTTTTTCCCGCGCTCTCGGTAAGCAGGTCGATGTATGGCGCGTTCCATGCGTGGCGGGCAAGAGCGAACTTCCCCGCGTGAATGGGCACAACCCTCGTCGCGCGGACGTCCTCGGCGGCACAGACAGTTTCGTCGGGCAGAAGGTGAATCGCGTGCCAGGCGCGGTTGTATTGCCCGTTCTCCATGAAAGCCAGGTCGAAGCCGCCGAACTTCTTGCCGATGTCGCGGAAGTGTTCGCCGTAGCCGCCGTCCCCCGAACAAAAAATTTTTCGGCTCGGCGTGACGAAAGCGAACGCGCACCATTCGGTTGGATTCTGCGTCAGGAGCCGCCCCGAAAAGTGTTGGCTCGGCAGAATGTGCGCCGTGAGCCCGCGCCCGAAATCAATCACCGAGTCCCAATCCTCCTCGATGATGTCGTCGACGTCAAAGCCCCACTGCTCAAAATATTCGCCGACACCCAAAGGACACAGCACGGTTTTAATCTTCGGCTTGAGTGCCATAATCGTCGGATAGTCCAGATGATCCCAATGGTCGTGGGTTATGGCGAGAACGTCGAGTTCGGGAAAGTCCGCGGCGGAATAGATGTTGCTGCCGGGGAAGGCGCGATTCACGAAGAAAATCGGCGAAGCGTACGGCGAAAACACCGGATCAATCAAAATCCGTCGCCCTGCCAGCTGCAGGTAGATCGTCGAATGCCCCATCCATATCGCGCAATCGTCGGCGGCAAGCGCATGCAAATCGGTCTTGACGGTCGGCACGGGCATGGGCGGCACGAGCCCCGTCTTGTCGCCGAAAAGAAATTTCCACGTCGCCGAGATGCGGCTCTCCCTGTCGTGCTCGTCGTCACTCATCACCTGCACGGGCGTCAAACATTCAAAGTGGTCGGTGAAGTAGTGCGGCGATGACAAAATTTTTTTCAACCGCTCGCCTTCGGGCAGACGTCCGAACTCCGGACGGTTGATGTAGCGGAAAATCCCCGCACCCGCCGCCGCAGTGACGACTGCCCCGCCGAGTAAGATGTTGCGTATAAAGTTTCTGCGATTCATCTGCGCGAAAGCTCCCGTCCAAAAATTATCCGCTAGAATATATCAGCTAAAATTTTTTTTGACAAGGTGCAGGGGGAATCGCCCGCCGCGTGGAAAGGCTAATGGGCATTTTTCTATTGGTGCACGGTTGAAGAAAACTTTTTTCTGTTGTACAATCGACACTGGATTTTTTTCGGAAACTTGCAGCGAACTCGGTTGCAGAAAGGTGAGTGAAACGGACGTGCTGGAACAAATTCTTAACACGGCGAATTTTAACTACCTGCCGCGGGCAATGACTGCGGCAACCATTCGCCACGAAGTCATATCAAACAACATAGCCAACGTCAACACGCCGAACTATCGCAAGTCTGTCGTGAACTTCGAGGATCTTTTGGCGCGTGAAATCTACGGCGAAGAGCCCGACGGCAAGTTGGACGTGGTGCGCACGCACGACAAGCACTTGCCCTTCAAGCCGCTTGAGTTTCACGCCGAGCCGACAATCGTTCAGGACAACACAAACATCATGCGAGTGGACAACAACAACGTCGACATCGATATCGAAATGGCGACTCTGGCGAAGAATCAGCTTTACTATAACGCGCTCGCCACGGAACTGGGCGCACACATTACGCGCATGAAAAACGCCATCACCAGCAACGGTCAGTAACGTCTATCAGGGAATGAGGAATTCGCAATGGGAATGTTTTCGGGGATTGACGCCAGCGCATCGGGCTTGACGGCCGAGAGATTGCGCATGGACGTCATTTCAAACAACATAGCCAACGCCAACACTACACGCACCGAACGCGGCGGGGCTTATCATAGGCGCGTTGTCGTCTTTGAACCACGCAACCGCGAGCCTAAGCCCTTCGAACAGAGCTTGCGGCAGGCTTTGGGGCTCAGTCAACAACACGGCGAAGGCGTACGCGCCGTCTCCATCATTGAGGACAACACGCAAGGTCCGCTCGTTTACGATCCGGGTCACCCCGACGCCAACGCCGACGGCTACGTCGAAAAGCCCAACGTCAACATCGTCAACGAGATGGTCGACATGATCACCGCCCAACGCGCTTATGAAGCAAACTCCACCGCCATAACCGCCGCAAAGGCTATGGCATCCAAGGCTTTGGATATCGGCAAGTAATCCGCAAAAAAATTTGCCATTGCCCCGCAAAGTGCTATAATCGTCGATGTATGAACATCAGCCGACGAAAGGGAAGGTGACGAAATGGATATAACTCCCATTGAGATGACGCCCGTGCACATGAGCGCGCGTAGTCACCTCGGCGAAACGGCGGCCGCTCAGCCCGTTAAAAGCTTCGGCGAATTTGTAACCGACGCGCTGAAAAAGGCCAACGAACTCGAATTGGAATCCGAAAAACTCAACGCGGCTTTGGCGGCCGGCAGAATAGAGGACATCTCTCAAGTTGTTGTTGCCTCTCAAAAAGCAGACATCGCCCTCCAATTGACGCTACAGTTGCGAAACCGTGCGACGGCGGCATATCAAGAAATCATGCGTATGCAGGTGTAACGCCCGGGCACAACTGATTAACCTCGGACGGTTCGAAAGGACTGAGTTTATTGGCGAATTGGAGAGAGCGGCTCCGGGAGCTGTGGAATCGCTACGACAACAAGCGCAAGTATATTTTCATTGGCGGACTTATCGTTCTTGTGCTTGCCTTCGCAGGAATCTGCTTCCGGTATGGCAGCAAGCCAGACTATGTGCCGCTGTATACCAATTTGGAAACGAAAGACGCCGGCGACGTGGTCAACAGCCTGAAAGAAACGGGCGTGCCCTACGAATTGCTAGAAGACAAGAAGGGCGCGACCATCCTGGTGCCTGCCACGCAAGTGCATAATCTGCGGCTGGATCTGGCATCTCAAGGACTGCCCCGCGGCAACAAAGGCTTTGAACTCTTCGACGACAGCAAGCTCGGCGTCACGGAGTTCCAAAACAAAATCAACTACCTGCAAGCCCTGCAGGGCGAACTTACCCGCACGATTGAACACCTCGGCGCGGTGGATAAGGCACGCGTGCACATCGTCCTTCCCGAAGACAGCCTCTACAAGAAGAACGAGAAGCCCGCAACCGCCTCCATACTGCTGATGCTCAAGCCCGAAACGCAGCTGACCAAGCCCGAAGTCAAAGGCATAGTCAACCTCGTCAGCCACAGCGTGCAGGGTCTCGCGCCCGAAAACATCACCATCGTCGACGAGGCGGGCAATATCCTCAACAAGAACGACGACGACGAACTTGAGCAACAGAACGCGCAGAACCTTCGCACGCTCAGCCAAATCGAAATGACGCGCAAAGTTCGCGACCACATTCAACAGAACATCCAGACCATGCTCGATAAAACTTTGGGCGAGGGCAACGCCTTCTGCCGCGTGAGCGTGGAACTTGACTTCGACGACAGGAAGATCGACCGACAGACTTTCACGCCCGTGGTTGATGAATCGGGCATCATTCGCAGCCAACAGGACGTCTCCGAAAGCTACAACGGTCAATCCAACGTGCCCGGCGGTCCTGCGGGAGTTACGGGCAACATTCCGGGCTACGTCGCCGAAGAGCGCAACGCTAACGCCGAATATGAGCGCAAGGAGTCCATCCGCAACTACGAAATCAACGAGGAGAACCAGAAAATTATCGCGTCGCCAGGCTCAATCCGCCGCTTAACTGTTGCCGTTTTGGTTAGCGACGAAATCACCCAGCTCCAGCAGGAAGGTTTGCTTCGCGCCGTCAGTTCCGCGGCGGGCATCAACGAAGAGCGCGGCGACACCATTTCCGTCGAGCCCATGCCGTTCAACACAGACCTGCGCGACCAAAGAGCGGAAGAAGCTCGCCTTGAACAGTTGCGCAAAGACAGGATTTTGTACACGGAGATTGCGGCCATGATATTGATTGCGGCATTGCTTTTGGGCGGATTCTTGATGTACCGTTGGAAGAAACGCAAGGAACGTCAAGCGGAGTTGGAAGCCAAGCTCGAAGCCGAACGAAAAGCACGCGAGGAGGCTGAGGAGGCCAAACGTCGCGAGGAAGAAGAGATTCAACGCGCTCAAATGGCTCAACGCGCGGCAATTGCTGCCGAAGCCGAGCAACGCGCCGAGGCAGTTGAAAACAACGAGATCGAAGACGAAAACCTCACGCCCGAAGAACGTCAGCAGCTTGAAGAGAAAAATGCCATCCTCAAACTCATCGACGAGAAACCTGCGGAAGTTGCCATGCTCGTTAAGCTGTGGCTTGCCGAGGACGAATAATTCTTTGCGGTTGGCAATAAACTACGCCAGCCGCTTTTTGTGTGGAACGGAGGAGATTCAATGCCAAGCTTGCAAGACATGTATAACGAACCCAAGCCGATGACTGCGCACGAGAAAGCGGCGATACTGTTCATTGCCCTGGGCGGCGACTACGCGGCAAAAGTTTTTGAACACATGGACGAGGAAGAGATCGAGTCTATCACGTTGGAGATTGCCAACAACCGCCACGTCAGCCGCGAGAAGAAGACCGCGGTCATCAGCGAATTCTATCAGATGATGATGGCGAACGATTACCTGTCCACCGGCGGCATCGAATACGCGCAGACCGTTTTGGAGAAGGCTCTCGGCGCGGAGAAGGCGACAGAGATTCTGCAGAGGCTGACGTCGAGCCTGCAAGTTCGCCCGTTCGAATTCCTGCGCAAGACCGACCCGTCGCAGTTGCTCAACTTCCTGCAGAACGAACACCCCCAGACAATCGCGCTGGTTATGGCGTACCTGTCGCCCGACCAAGCCGGTATCGTCATGAGCGGGCTCTCGGTGGACGCACAGGCAGACGTCGCCAAACGAATCGCGCTGATGGACAGAACTTCGCCCGACGTCATTCGCGAGATTGAACGCGTGCTGGAGAAAAAAATTTCGTCGCTGTCCACGCAAGACTTCACCATTGCCGGCGGCGTTCAGGCGGTCGTCGAAGTCCTCAACCGCGTCGACCGCGCAACCGAACGCGCTATCATTGAATCGTTGGAAGTCGACAGCCCCGAACTCGCCGAGGAAATCAAACAGCTCATGTTCGTCTTCGAGGATATCGTTTTGCTCGACGACCGTTCATTGCAACTCGTCCTGCGCGAAGTCGACACCAAGGAGCTGGCTCTGGCTATGAAGGCGACGAGCGACGAGGTTGCCGAGAAAATCTACAAGAACATGTCCAAACGCGCCGCCGATATGTTGAAGGAAGAAATCTCTTACATGGGTCCCGTCAAGATCCGCGACGTCGAGGAGGCGCAGACCAAGGTCGTCAACATAATCCGCACGATGGAGGACAAGGGCTTGATCGTTATCGTGCGCGGGCAAGGAGAGGGTATGCTTGTTTAATAAAACTATCGTGCGCCACATGGTCTTCGGCGAACCCGTCATTATCGGACCGAAGCCCAAGCCCGTCGTCGTTGAGCCCGAACCCGAAGCTATTGACGAACCCGAAGTCGAAGTCGTTGAGCCGGAACCCGAACCCAAAATCGATTTGGAATTGCAACGCAAACTGCTGGACGAAATTTCCGCACGCCTCGCCGACATCGAAGCCAAGACCGCTGACGCCGAAGCCAAATTCCGTCAGGCGGAAGAGACTTTGCTTGAAGCCGACAAGACCAAAACTCAAGCCGACCGTCTGCAGAAGAAGGCGCACAAGATTCGCGAGGAGGCTCGTGCTGAAGCCGACAAACTCATCGCCGACACCAAGCGCGAGGCTGAGGAGACTCTCGCCGCCGCCCGCAAGGAAGGCTATGACGACGGCTACGCCGAGGGCAGGGAAATCGGCATCAAGGACGGGCGCGAACACATCGAAGACGAACTCGCCGACATCGTCCGCCAAGCCAACGACAAAGCTCAACAGACCATTCGCGACGCCAAGGAACAGACGAGCGAATATTTCATTCGCGCCGAAGACGACATCGCTCGCATCGTCAACATCGCCATTGAAAAAGTTCTGCCCAATCTCTTCCGCGAAATGCCGCAAGCAATCCTGCCCGCCGTTCGCGAAGCCGTTCGTCATGTGCGCGACCAACGCGAGATTAAAGTCCACGTCGAACCTTACAGCTACGATTTGATTTTGATGGCGCGTTCGGAATTTCAGTCCATGCTCACCGACGGCACCGCGATTATCGAGATTGTTTCCGACGACGCGTTGAAGCCGGGCGATTGCATAATCGAGACGCCAAACGGCAACGTCGACGCAAGACTTTCCACGCAACTGGAGCTGATGAAGTCCGCCGTGCAGAGCGTGATGAACGGAGGCAGCCGTGATTAAGAACGATATCAACCTGCAGAAGTATCGCGACGCGCTAAGCGACTGCAACACCGTCAAGCTCACGGGCAAGGTCACGCAGGTTGTCGGGCTGGTGATGGAGACGCAGGGGCCGACGGTGAGCGTGGGCGAACTTTGCTACGTCACGTCGAAAATTCCGAACGTGCCGCCGATCCCCGCAGAAGTCGTCGGCTTTCGCGAAGGACGCGCCATGCTCATGCCAATCGGCGAAATGCAAGGCGTCGGTCCAGGTTGCGAGGTCGTTGCCGCGCAGAAGATGTTGCAGGTCAGAGTCGGTGACGAATTGCTCGGACGCGTGCTCGACGGCTTGGGCAACCCGATGGACGGCAAAGGACCAATCCTGTCGAACCTGAAGTATCCTCTGCAAGCTCCGCCGCCGCACCCGTTGACAAGACCGCGCATCACGCAAAATCTTTACGTCGGCGTCCGCGCGGTTGATGGGCTCATCACAATGGGCGACGGTCAGCGTATCGGAATTATGGCGGGCTCAGGCGTCGGCAAGTCAACGCTCCTGTCGATGATTGCTCGCAACACCGAAGCCGACATCAGCGTCATTGCACTCGTCGGCGAACGCGGCAGGGAAGTTCGTGACTTCATTGAACGCGACTTGGGCGAGGCGGGTTTGAAGCGTTCGGTCGTCGTCGTGGCAACCAGCGACCAGCCTGCGCTCGTTCGCATCAAAGGCGCAATGACTGCCACCGCCATTGCCGAATACTTCCGCGACCAAGGCCGCAAGGTTATCCTGATGATGGATTCGGTCACGCGCTTTGCAATGGCTCAACGCGAGGTCGGCTTGACTATCGGTGAACCCCCTGCCACCCGCGGTTATACGCCGTCGGTCTTCGCGCTGTTGCCGAAACTTTTGGAACGCGCGGGAACTTCCGACACCGGATCAATCACGGGGATTTATACCGTGCTCGTGGACGGCGACGACATGAACGAACCCATTGCCGACGCCGTGCGCTCAATTCTCGACGGGCACATCGTCTTGAGCCGATCAATCGCCGCGCAGAACCATTACCCCGCAATCGACGTGCTCGGCTCCGTCAGCCGCGTCATGGTCGAGGTCGTCGCGCCCGAACATTTGAAAGCCGCTCAACGTCTGCGTGCATTGATGGCGGTTTATAAGGACGCCGAGGACTTGATTCATATCGGAGCGTACGTCAAAGGCTCAAGCAAACGCATCGACGAGGCTATCGGCAAAATCGATTCCATCAACGAATTCCTCTGCCAGGACATTTACGAGGTCGACAGCTACGATGTCACCAAGCAAAAGCTCATGAAGATTGCGGGCAATTGACATGAAGAAGTTCAAGTTCCAACTGGAAACGCTGCTCAACGTCACTCGCCGCAAGAAAGACGACGCCGAGATAAAATTCGCCGAAGCATCGCGCAAGCTGGAAGAGTGCCGCGCGAAGTTGCAGGTCTTGTTGCGGGAGCTAGCCGAAGGTCAGCACGAGTTCGCCGAAAAAACTTCCGCGGGCAAAACCATCACCGTCAACGTGATTATGATGTACAACAGCTTCTTCAACTGGAAGCGGCACCAAATCGAAGAGCAACAGCAAATCATTCTGCGCGCCACGCAAGACAAACAGGTCAAGCTCAAGTTGCTCATGCAGCTGATGACGTACCTGAAGAGTATCGAACAGCTCAAAGAGAAACGCCGCAACGAGTACAACGCCGAGTTGCTTGCCGAGGAGCAGAAATTGTTGGACGAGATCGGACTGCAACTTTCCATGCGCGGTCAATAAAAAAACTCCCAGCGCGGGAGTTTTTTTTGTTATCGACGGCGGGCGTTGCGTTCGGTTGGAATGCGTTCGGCGGTGTAAATCATTCGGTCGCCATCAATCTCATCGACGAGGTAAATCGGTCGGTGTTTGGTCTCGTGGAAAATTTGTCCGAGATATTCGCCGATAATCCCCAACGCCAAAAGCTGTGTGCCGCCCAGGAAGAGCATTACCGTCATCAGCGTCGGATAGCCCGCCACGGGGTCGCCGTAGAGCAGTGCCCTTGCCAACACGATCAGCATGTAAACCATCGCGCCGCACGAAACCGTTATCCCAAGGAACGTCATCATTCGCAGCGGGGCGGTCGTGAAGGACGTCATGCCCTTCATCGCCAGGTTGAACAGCGAAAAAAAATTCCACGTCGTTTGACCGGCGGCGCGAGGCTGAACTTCAAACGGGATCTCCTTCTTGCGGAAGCCGACCCACGTGAACAGCCCCTTGGTGAAGCGTTGGTTCTCGCGCATCAACTTCAACGCCTCAATGCATCTGCGGTCGAGCAAACGGAAGTCGCCGACGTCGCGTTGCATTTCGTAGGACGTGCTGAATTTTTTCATCGCGGCATAGAACAGATTGGCGCACGTGCGTTTGAGTCGGGTCTCGCCGTGTCGGTCGGTGCGTTTGGCGCAGACGTCGTCGTAACCCGCTCGCCACCACTTGACCATCTCGGCAATGAGCTGCGGCGGGTGCTGAAGGTCGGCGTCCATTATGATCACGGCGTCGCCCTCGGCAAAGTCAATGCCCGCCATCATAGCGGACTCCTTGCCGAAGTTTCGCGACAGGCTCAAGTAAGTAACGTCCTCGTGCGCGGCGGACAGGGTTCGCAGTTTCTCAAGCGTGCCGTCGCGGCTGCCGTCGTTGACGAAGATGTAGCGGAACTTGCAGTCGGGGATTTGGTCGACGCATTCCGTAACAGTGGGATAGAACAAGTCAATGACTTCCTGCTCGTTGTAGCACGGCACGACGATTGTGATGTTGTCCATGAATTCACCGCCTCAGTTGCCCGACGAATCGCGCATGACCGGCTTCCTCACCACCAACGCCGAAACCGTCACCTGGTCTGTCTTGACTTGCACGCCGTCGGGTATGTCTAGCTTGAGCGTGCCCGTGAAGGTGCGTTGACCCGTCTGCACCGTGAACGGCACCGTCTTTAAAGTGATGATGCTGTTGACTACGGACTCCGCGCCGACGATTTCAAGCTGCGCGGGCTCGGCGGTGATTTTGGTGAGCTCCCAACCCTCCGCCGCGGAAAGTTCGGGAACGACGGGGACGATGCGTTTCTTCAGACCGCTTTGCATTTCCACGGAAACGGTGATGACGCTGGGCACCACCCGCACGCGTTCGACGAGATTGTTCTCCGCGTCCACAGCGTTCATTGATATCTGCGTCTCGAAGCTGGAAGAAGTTCCCGCCAAACTCAATGAGCCGTAAACTTTGGCGACGCGTTCCACCAGCGATTTGGGGCCGACGACGGTTACGAAGTCCATTGACTTGCGAATCTCTTTGATTGCCGAATCGGACGAAATCTCCCCCTGCGTCACCAAATCGATTGCCATCTGATATTCGACGAGCGGGTCGATGTTCACCGTTACGACGGCGGGATCAGTTTCGACTAACTCGAAGCCCTGCGGCATCACGACCTTCGGAATGATTTGATGGGGACCTTCGCCCAAGCCGTCCAGATTTGCGTAGACGCGGAAGGCGTTGGCGTCGTACTTGACGAAATTTGAACGCGGGGCGCGCGTCTCCACCCTGACCGTGCGCACGTTGCAGACCGTGGCAAAATCTTGCGGGGTATTCGAAATCGTCAGCGGCACGTCGTACGAGCCTTCGATTGGCGGATCTTGGTCGTCCATGACGAAAATCCACATGATGAACGCCGCAATAAGCGCGATGATTTTTTTCAGCAGGTTGCGGCGGAAAATGTCCAACAGCCACTTCATTTGCCTCGCCTCCACATGGAAAGAATCTTGCTCAAGAAAGTGTTGTCCTCGGCGGCGAAAGCCGGACGGATTTTTGCGGCAAGCGTCTTCTCGTCGAAGTGGCGGGCAAGGTGACCACCTTCAGCGACGGAAATGGTGCCCGTCTCTTCGCTGACGACGACGATGAGCGCGTCGCACTGTTCGGATAGCCCGATTGCCGCGCGATGACGCGTGCCCAGCTCCGTGGAAAGTTCGCGGTTCTCCGTCAATGGCAGGACGCACGCCGCAGAAATTAATCTCTTGCCGCGAATGATAGCCGCGCCGTCGTGAAGAGGCGTGTTGACGATGAAGACGTTGAGCAGGAATTCCGAGCTGATTAGCCCGTCTATGTGAATGCCCGTGACGGAGATGTCGTTGAGTTTCATTTCGCGTTCGAGCACCATCAGCGCGCCCGTCTTGGTCTGCGAAAGTTTTTTGGCGGTCTTGACTATCTCGTCGACGACGTTGTCGGCGGTCTTCTTGTCCAGTAGCGAAACGGAATTACGAATGAACTTGCCTTGCCCGATGTGTTCAAGTGCGCGGCGCAGCTCCGGCTGAAAGAGAATCGGCAGGGCAATGAGCAGCCAATTGGAAGCCTTCTGCAGGAGCCAGTTCATCGCGTGCAAGTCGAGCCAGTCGCAAAGTATCGTCAAGGTCGCGATGACCATGAGCCCTTTGACCAAGGTGATGGCGCGGGTGTCTTGAATCATTTGGTAGGATTTGTAGAGGATTGCCGCGACGACGATGATGTCGAAAATATCCAGCCACGTTATCGTCGTGACAATATCGCGAACCTTGTCGGTGAATTCAAAATCTAACGGCACGAGCGTCACTCCCTTGGCGAAAAGTTCTGGCAACACTGTACCACAAAAATTTTTCAGATTCAATCTTGCGCGTCCGGCGGAACTTTCGGTTGCAGAAAAAATTTTCAACGCTATAATGACGTTCAACAATCCGAGGAGGTTTTTGCCATGACAGTTGAGGTTTGGTCGGACTATGCCTGTCCGTTCTGCTACATTGGCGAGAAACGATTGGAACGTGCGCTTGCCGAGGTCGGCGAAAAAATTTCCGTGGCGTTCAAAAGTTTTGAGCTTGACCCCGCCGCGCCAAAGGTTGTCACGTCTTCCACGACGGAACGTTTCGCCGTGAAGTACGGGCTGACTTTGGCGGACGCCGCCGAGCGCATTGAGCAGATATCGCGCATGGGTCGCGCCGAGGGCATTGACTTCCGTTATGCCGAGACGAAATACACAAACACCTTCGACGCGCTGCGCCTGACGAAATTTGCACAGGCTCACGGTCACGACGAGATCGTCACGAAATTTTTCGACGCCTATTTCACGCGGAACCTGGAGCTGAGTGATCACGCTGTGCTGAAAAAAATTTCCGCCGAATGTGATTTGGATGCGAGCGAGGTCGATGAGATTCTGCGCGGCGACCGCTACGCCGAGGACGTTCGCGCTGACGAGATGCAGGCGGCGTACATGGGCATTAACGCTGTGCCCTACTTCGTCGTCGGCAGGCACGGTCTTTCGGGCGCACAACCCGTCGAAGTTCTCAAGCGGGCGATAACCGACGCGCTGACCGAGGACGTCGGCGGCATGGCGTGCGGCGTGGACGGTTGCAACTTCGAGGGGTGGTGACGAAATGATTTTGCTCACGGAAGTTTTCGGTGTCTTCGCGACCAACGCTTACTTCTACGTCGACGACGAGACCAATTGCGGATTTCTGATTGACCCCGGCGCACAGGCTGACGAGCTCATCAAAATCATTGACGAGCACGGCTGGACGATTGAAAAAATTTTGCTCACGCACGGGCACTTCGATCACATCGGCGCGGTGCCTGAATTGCAATCGCGGCTGAACGTCGAAGTCTGCATGCAAAGCAACGGGCGCGTTTATGTTCAAGACCCCGCGTGGAATTTGTCGGCGTATTTCGGCGCGGACATGACCCTTGACGACGTGACCTACGTTGACGACTTGAGCACGATAACTTTGGCGGCGAACCCGTCCTTCGGCGTGAAGATGATTCCGTTGCCCGGTCACACGTCAGACGGCGCAGTCTATTACAGCGCGGCGGATTCGGTTGCCTTCGTCGGCGATTCAATCTTCCTCAACAGCTACGGGCGCACGGATTTTCCTGGCGGCGACGAATTTGCTTTGCTGACGAACTTGCGGACGCGCGTGCTGACTCTGCCGGACGACACCGCCCTTTTGAGCGGACACACACCGCCGACCACCGTCGCTCGCGAAAAATCCCGCCCGTGGTTTGGTTGACGGCAAAAAAAATCTCCCGTCAATGAGACCGGAGCCGCTGATTCCTCAGCCAAAGAAATGTATGAGCAATGCCTCCCCGTGCGGGGAAAACTTTTCGCCGAAATTAAACGTTTGACTGCGGCGAAAACCGAATGCAACGTCACGTTGCTCGCCGAAATTAAAAACGCCCGACTGCGCGGACGGGCATAACGAAAAAAATCCGAACACGTCGGACTCGGCGAACGCAAAGATTCGCAAATCCCCTTCCCGTCACTCGCAGGTCAAACGGTGATTGTCAATCGAGCAGTTCTCCCGACTCCGGATCAAAGCTCGTCTGCGCCTTCCCAAGTTTCCTCAGTGACATAATTGCAGATTCGCTCCCCGCTACGGTGGCGTGACCGCGTCGGCTTTCGACCGACTTCCCTATTGAGGCTTGCGCCACTCGATCCAATCGCTGTGAAGTTTTCAACGGAGGTATCTTCCTACAAATCGCCGCGGTTGTCAACAAAAATTTTTCGGCGGCGATTGACAGCAGGAAAAAATTTATGATAGACTTCGTAAGCTGTTGAGGCGTTCCTCTGCGTGCGGGCATGAACGTCGGACAAAGATGGGAGGACACCAAATTGAATATCATCGAACTTATTGAGCGCGAACAGTTGCGCGAGAACATCCCGCAATTTGCGCCGGGCGACACCGTGCGCGTCCATGCAAAAATCGTGGAAGGCAACCGTGAACGCATCCAGATCTTCGAGGGCGTGGTCATCGGTCGCCAAGGTAGCGGTCTGCGCGAGATGTTCACCGTGCGCCGCATTTCCTACGGCGTGGGCGTGGAGCGCATGTTCCCCGTGCATTCGCCGCGCGTGGAGAAAATCGAAGTCGTTCGCCGCGGCGCAGTTCGTCGTGCCAAGCTCTACTACCTGCGCAAGCTCACGGGTAAGGCGGCGCGTATCAAAGAGAAGAAACCCAAGAAATAATCCGTCCGAAATTCCACGCCGTGCAAAATCTGCGCGGCGGTTTTTTGTTGACAGCGAACTGAGGCCGACGTGATGTCGGCCCGCCGCCGTATGACGACCATGGATGGCGTCATAGGCGGCACGAGCGTCTACGGGTAAGCGCGGACGTTTCGTTGGTGGACGGTATCCGCCCCACGCGCAGTGGCGAGTTTCTTTGCTACTTTCTTTCCTCGGTGAAAGAAAGTAGATCACGACAAATTCAATCTAAGCGAACGACAAAAGAGGAGGCAAACACAATGACGATCATCACGAAGGACGGCACGCTTGCTGAAGCCGACAGCTCCGAAGCTCTGCACGCGCTTAGGCATACGGCGTCGCACATCATGGCGCAGGCGATAAAACATCTCTACGGCGGCGAAGACGGCACGCAAGTCAAGCTGGCAATCGGTCCGGCAATCGATACGGGCTTCTACTACGACATCGACACCGACAGGAAAATCACCGACGAAGACCTTGCCGACATCGAACGCGAAATGAAGTCCATCGTCAAAAAAAATCTCAAGCTCGAACGTTCGGTTATGAGCCGCGCCGACGCGCTGAAAAAATTTTCCGACGAGGGCGAGACATACAAGGTTGAACTGATTGAGGCGTTGCCCGACGATGCGGAAATTTCTCTGTTCACCCAAGGCGACTTCACCGACCTTTGCGCGGGTCCGCACGTCCAATCCACCGGCAAGGTCAAAGCGTTCAAGCTCATGAGTATTGCGGGTGCTTATTGGCGCGGCGACGAACATAACAAGATGTTGCAACGAATTTACGGCACGGCATTCGCCACAAAGGACGAACTGCAAGCGTATCTGACGATGCTGGAGGAAGCGGCACGGCGCGACCATCGCAAGCTCGGCAAGGAGTTGGATTTGTTCAGCCTGCACGACGAAGGCCCCGGCTTCCCGTTCTTCCACCCCAACGGCATGGTCATCCGCAACGAACTGCTCAACTATTGGCGCGAAGTTCATCGCCGCTACGGCTACCAAGAGATCGCCACGCCCATCATCCTCAACCGCAAGCTCTGGGAAACGTCCGGTCACTGGGATCACTACAAGGAGAACATGTACTTCACGCAGATTGACGAGGAGGATTACGCCGTCAAGCCTATGAACTGCCCCGGCAGCATGCTCGTCTACAACACGCACGTCCACAGCTACCGCGACCTGCCGTTGAGATTGGCGGAGCTCGGTCTCGTTCATCGCCACGAAAAGAGCGGCGTGCTTCACGGGTTGTTCAGAGTGCGAAACTTCACGCAGGACGACGCGCATATTTACATGACGCCCGCGCAGGTTGAACCGGAGATTCAGCGGACGATTGATCTGTTCGACGAGGTGTATAAAACTTTCGGGCTGACATACAAGGCGGAATTGTCGACGCGCCCCGAAAATTCAATGGGCGACGACGCGACGTGGGAACTTGCCACTGACGCCCTGCGCAAAGCTCTCGACCACCGCGGGCTTGATTACGTCGTCAACGAGGGCGACGGCGCGTTTTACGGCCCGAAGATCGACTTCCACCTGAAAGATTCCATCGGCAGAACGTGGCAATGCGGCACCATTCAGCTGGATATGATGCTGCCCGAAAAGTTCGACCTCAACTACATCGGCGAGGACGGCGAGAAACATCGCCCCATCATGGTGCACCGCGTGGTTTACGGCTCAATCGAACGGTTCATCGGCATTTTGATCGAGAACTACGCGGGAGCCTTCCCCGTGTGGCTGGCACCCGTGCAGATAAAAATTCTGCCCATCACCGACGCGCACATCGCCTACGCCAAAGAACTCGCGGATAAATTCTTCGCGCTGAACTTCCGCGCCGAAGTGGACGACCGCAACGAGAAAGTCGGCAAGAAGATTCGCGACGCGCAGGTCAAAAAAATTCCCTACACCATCGTCGTCGGCGACAAGGAGGCTCAAACCGGCGTCCTGCCCGTCCGCAAGTACGGCGTCACCGACAGCGTGAACATGAGCGTTGCGGACTTCGTCGCCTATGTTCAGGGCAAGATCGCCGCGCGTGACCAGTCGCTGTAAAAATTTCCGACACGATTAATTTTCGCTAAATCCTTCGCTGCGGAGGATTTTTTTTTCAGGATTGTCTGGTATAATCGCCCGAAAAGGAGGCGTGAACTGATGAGACAGGTTGGCATATTCGGCAAGCGCAAGAGCGGCAAGTCCGCGTTGATGTACGCGCTGACGAAGCAGAAGATTATACAGGACGCGGCGTTCAGCGCAATGGAAATCGGCGGCGTAACCAAGGTCATGCTCGTGGACACGGTGGGCGTGGACGTGGAAGGCTCGACCGCCGAAAAGTCCGCGCAGTCGGTTGAAGTCGCGCTAATGCTCATAACCGACGACATGTTTGATTTGGAGCTGGCGTGGGTTAGCAAGCTCATCAAAGGCGGCGCGTCAGTCATCGCAGTCATCGCGCGGGCAGACACCTTCGACGACGGCGGCGCGGCATTGGCGGCGGCGGTGCGTGAAGTTTCCGGGCTGACGACGTTCTGCGTGAGCTCGACTTTGGGCACGGGCGTCGTTGAATTGGACGAGGAAATCAATCGCAGACTCGCTAAGGAGTGAGTGCTTTGCTCAAGAAAATTTTTGCCGTCATCATCGGCGCGGTGATTATGCTCGCAGGCTCCGTTGAAGCGGCGACCGAATGGTTTTGGCTCGACAGCAACGACAAATACAGCAAGTACTTCAACGCCGACAGCGTGACCGTCAAGAGAACATCCACCACCCGCGACGGCCGCGAAGTTGCCACCGAGATTGAGGCGTGGACGAAAACGACTTACAGCTACGAGGGCGCGGCGGAGACCATCAAAAATTACGGCATAGCGAACATCCTGCCCGACCCGAACAAGCTTGCCTACAGCCTGGCGTTGATTAGGGTCAATCCGCAGAATCGCACGTTGCAATATATCCGCGAAGACTTCTACGACGACGCCGACAATATCGTCTGGTCTAAGGCTGACGGGCGCGTCAAGGAGATCAATTCCCGCACCTTCGACGAAGAATTTTATTGCGCCATCGTCGACGAGGTCTTTCGTATGGGCGAACGCGACCGCAAACGTGCGCCGACTGCCGAACGCTGGATTGAGCTTTGGACGCACACAAACGCCGACGGCTCGACAACCACCCTTTCCGCCGACACTACAACCATGCAGCTCAAAGGTTCCAATCTCATCTTGTGGGAATGGCAGGTTACCAAAAATTCCGCCGGCAAGACCACCGAGATCCGCTTCATGAAGAAGGCAGTCAACCTGACGCAGGGCACCGAGGTCATCAAGGAAAGCAGCAAGATTTGGACGCCGAACGATTCTTGGCAGGAGCTCAAGGACGAATACGGCGGTGCTTACCGAATGATTAAGAGCGACGAGCCCGACTACAAGGGGCTGATTCGTCTGCGTGCTTACGTCAAGAACAATCCGCGCTGGGTCACGCGCTATTCGCTGGACTGAGGAGGGAACGACATTGCCGATAAAAATTCCGACAAACCTGCCCGCCGCGCACGTGTTGGAGGGCGAAAACATTTTCATCATGAACGCCGAGCGTGCCTACGCGCAGGACATCCGCCCGCTGAAAATTTTGATACTCAACCTTATGCCGATAAAGTCCGTCACCGAAACGCAACTGCTGCGTCTGCTGGGCAACACGCCGCTTCAAGTCGAAGTCGACTTCATCTACACGCGCACCTATCAGCCGACGCACACGTCCCACGACTACCTGACGGAATTCTACGGCACGTTCGACGACGTCCGCCGCAACAACTACGACGGCTTCATCATCACGGGTGCGCCCATTGAGCTTTTGGACTTCGAGGACGTCGCTTATTGGCAGGAGCTCGTTGAGATTATGGATTGGAGCAAGTCACATGCCTGGTCGACGTTCCACATCTGCTGGGGTGCGCAGGCGGCTCTGTATCATCATTACGGCGTTCCGAAATATTTGTTGCCCGAAAAATTTTCCGGCGTCTACCGTCACAAACTCTGCGTCCGCCACGAAAAACTTTTCCGCGGCTTCGACGATGAATTCTTCGTGCCGCATTCCAGATACACCGAGATCCGCCGCGCCGACATCGAAAAAATTCCCGCGCTGACCATTCTGTCCGAGTCCGACGACGTTGGCGTCTATGCCGTGGCGAATTTGCAGGAGCGACAATTTTTCATCACCGGTCACGCCGAATATGACCCGAACACCTTGCGCAACGAATTCGTCCGCGACAGCCGCGCAGGTTTGAATCCCAAAGTGCCGCAAAATTATTTCCCAAACGACGACCCGACGCGTGAACCCGTCGTTCGCTGGCGCAGCGTCGCTCATCTGATGTTCGCCAACTGGCTCAACTATTACGTCTACCAAGAGACGCCCTACGAGCTGGAGGCAATCAGCAGCAAATCGTTCACCAAAGGAGGTTTTTGATGGACATCTTGCCCATACTACTGCAAACGTTTCTCGTCGCGTTCCTGATAGCCATGAACGGCTTCTTCGTCGCAGCGGAATTTTGTTGCGTGAAGATACGTCCTTCGCGGCTGGAAACGCTAATCCAAGAGGGCAACACCCGCGCCAAGTACGCAAAGAAATTGGTCGACGAACTCGACGAGGCTCTGTCGGTGACGCAGCTGGGCATAACGCTGGCGTCTTTGGGGCTGGGCTGGATTGGCGAGCCGTTCGTTGCGGAATTAATCGCGCCCGCCATTCACGCCGCCGGCTTCAGCGAAACGCTCGGTCACACGATATCGTTCGCGCTGGCGTTCTCGCTGATAACGTCCCTGCACATCATTCTGGGCGAACTGACACCCAAGTCAATGGCAATCGCCGCCGCGGAAAAAATTCTGCTCAACATCGCGCTGCCAATGCTCGTCTTCTGGAAGGTGATGTATCCGTTCGTGTGGCTGCTCAATCACATGGCGGGCTTCGTCAGCCATCACTTGGGGCTCACGGCGTCGGAAGGCGAAGTTGCTCACAACCCCGAAGAAATTCGTCTGCTGATGAAGGAGAGTCGCAAGCAGGGGCTCGTTGACGACACCGAGGTCGACTTCGTCGATAACGTCTTCGACTTCACCGAGCGCAACGTCCGCGAAATCATGGTGCCGCGCCCCGACATGGTCTGCCTGTATCTGAACCGCAGCTACGAAGAAAATTTGGCGACGATCCTGGAAGAGGAGATGACGCGCTATCCCATCTGCAACGAGGACAAAGATCACATCGTCGGCTTCCTGCACATCAAAGACCTGACGAAAGTTCTGATTCAAGGCAAACGCCGCCCGTCGCTGAAAAAATTGGCGCGCAAAGTTTTCTTCGTGCCGGAGAGCATGGACGTGAGCGTTCTGCTTGAGACGATGCAGAAGAACCGTTCACAGCTGGCAATCGTCGTGGACGAATACGGCGGCACCGCCGGCATGGTCACCATTGAAGACATCATCGAGGAGATTGTCGGCGACATTCAGGACGAATTCGACGAGGAACGCCCCGACGCCGAGAAGCGCGACGATAATCTTTATTCGGTCGATGCCAAGATGTTGCTTGAGGAGCTTGAAGACGAATTCGACATCACAATCGACGACGAGGACGTTGACACCGTCGGCGGCTGGTTGAACGACAAGCTCGGCGGCGAACCGAAGGTCGGGCAATCCGCCGCGTGGGAGGGCAACACCTTCTACGTCGAGGAGGTCGAAGGCATGCGCATTACCCGCGTGCTCATTCGTCTGGCTAAAGACCGCGTCGACGACTGAACGATTAACCGCACATCAAAAGCCCCCCGTCGTGTTGACGAGGGGCTTGTTTATTGTCGTGATGTTGTGTCGAACGGCTTAGAAGAAGAATTCCACGCGACCGAAGAATCTTTGAGCTTTGCCGTGACCGCCATCGACTGCGGTGTTGTATTTGCCGGTGAAGTATTTGGCGATGAGCCCGATGTTGTCGAACGGAGCCCAGCTTGCGCCGGCGACGAAACCGTGCGTGCCGCCCATGGCGTCATCATTGACCGTACCTGCCATCGTGGCGTTGGTGCCGAACTTACGATAGCCGGCCCAGACAGCCCACTGACCTTTGGCAACCTTCAAGCTGCGGTCGCGCCAATCGCCGGTTCTGCTGACGGACTGACCGTAGTCGCCATAGCGCAGCTCAGCCTGCCAGGAATTTTTCTCCACGTCGGCTTTGGTGTTGCGAGCATACGCGCCGCGGAGCATGAGCCTGTCGCTGAACTTGTAGCCGAGGTTGACCGTCCAGATGTCCGCCTTGTTGTATTTCTTGGCGTCAGTGTTGCCGGTGAGGAAGAAGTTCTCAACGAACTGTCTGCGTCCCCAGGCAAGATCGTCGTCCTTGAGGTGATACCAGCCTGCGCCGCCGAAGAGACCTTTGTTACCCTGATCGTAATCTACACGCAGACCGACCATCGTTCCGGGATCAGCGGTGGTGACGAAGCTGCCGTTGATGCCGCCGCCGACTTTGTCATCGCGCAGACGACCGGCATTCGCCGTGAACTTCCATTTGCTTCCGAAAGTGACCTGTGCACCGGAGAGTTGCGTATCCCAGATGAGACCGAATTCGCCTGCAGGATTGAGTTCCATACGACCGAGTTTGATCTGGAACTTGTCGTAGTCGCCCTGTGCCCAGCCGCGAACGAGGTTGAAGTCCGTGGTGGTGTCGTATCTCATGTCGCCCGTCGCGTCGATACGAGCGCGGAGTGTCCAGTGGTCATTGACTTCGGCGATGGGCTCGAAGCGGAAGACGTAACCGTTGCTGGTATCTTTTGCCTTGTGACCGGTGTTGAGCGGGTCGCGTTTGTTCTGACGATAGGTGTACTCCAACTTGCCCTGCCAGATGACTTTGTCGCCGTACTTCTCAAGGTTGTCGACGCGGACGCCGAGAGCATCGAGTTCGTCACGGAATTCAGCGACGAGGCGGTCAAGTTCAGCTTTGTTTGCACCGGTCGGATTCTTCGCCAGGGCACGGGCGATCATCTGCGCCGCTTCGTAACGGGTGATGTTTCTGTCGCCGCGGAACAGGCTGTTCGGACGACCATACTCATCGGTGTAACCGTCAATGACGCCGGCGACGCGGAGTTTCTCGATGGACTGATATGCCCAGTGACCCGCGGGGACGTCGGTGAACGGGTTGGCAATCGCCGCGAAAGACGTGGACGATACGCCGATGACTGCTGCTGCTGCAAGAGCTGCTGCTACTGATTTCTTCATGATGAACATCCTCCTTAAAGATGCCGCAAAAAGAAATTTGTCGATTGACTTTCGCGACGCGGCTTCGGAGGTTGTTCACATTGAGTGGCCGTGTTTCCTCAAATGACATGATCCGTTGCCTTGTCGTTCAAGTCGCCGCCATGATACCGCTAAAAATTTTTTGTGTCAACATATCTGCCAAAAATTTTCTGCTGTACGTTCAGGTATCTTTCATGCTATAATTTATAATTTTTCAGGTGACGTTCATGATGTTGCGCCGACAACAAAAAAGAGCCCCCGTACGGGAGCTCGTGTGGTCTGCAGTGATGGCGGTTCAGAAGAAGAATTCCACGCGCCCGAAGAGATGACGGGCTTTGCCGTGACCGCTGTTATAGACTCCGTCCTCGATGTATTTGCCGTCGAAGTATTTGGCGATGAGCCCGATGTTTTTGAAAGGAGCCCATGCCGCGCCGACGATCCAACCGCGGGTGCCGAGCAACGCGTCTTCGGCGGTGGGAACGAAGGAAACGTTGGTGCCGTATTTGCGATAGCCGGCCCAGACGGACCATTGACCTTTCTCGGAGGCGTCTTCATAGTCGCCGTAGTTCAGTTCAGCTTGCCAGGAATTTTTCTCCCAGTCGGCTTTGGTGTTGCGAGCATAACCGCCGCTCAACGTCAGCTTGTCGGTGAAACGGTAGCCGAGGTTGACCGTCCAGATGTTCGCCTTGTTGTATTGTTTGGCTTCGGTGTTGCCGTTGAGGATGGTGTTCTCGACGTATTGAGTGCGTCCCCAGGCAAGATCGTCGTCCTTGATGTGATACCAGCCCGCGCCGCCGAAGAGACCTTTGCCATCGTTGTCGTAGTCGACGCGCAGACCAACGACGGTTGCGGGGTCGACGCCTTCAAAGCCGAAAGCGTTGTCGGGAATGCCGATTGCCTTCAAATCGTCGGGGACTTCCGCGCGCCCGTAAGTGCCGCCGCTGATGGTGTCGTCATTGATGCGACCGCCCGTCACGGTGAATTTCCATTTGCTGCCGAAGGACAGCTCCGCGCCGGAGATTTCCGTATCCCAGATGAGGCCGGCTTCGTTTTCGGGATAGAACTCGAACTTACCGAGCTTGATCTGGAACTTGTCGTAGTCGCCCTGTGCCCAGCCGCGAACCAAGCTGAAGTTCGTCGTCGTGTCGTCGCGCATATCGCCTTCCGCGTCGATACGGGCGTGCAACGTCCAGTGATCATTGACTTCGGCTTCGGGCTCAAAGCGGAAGATGTAGCCGTTGCTGGTATCTTTCGCCTTGTGACCGGTGTTGAGCGGGTCGGTCTTGAACTGGTGGTAGGTGTACTCCAACTTGCCGTGCCAGATGACTTTGTCGGCGTACTTTTCGAGATTGGCGACGCGAACGCCGAGAGCATCAAGTTCGTCACGGAACTCAGCGACGAGGCGGTCGAGTTCAGCTTTGTTCGCACCGGTCGGATTCTTCGCCAAAGCACGAGCAATCATCTGCGCCGCTTCGTAACGGGTGATGTTTCTGTCGCCGCGGAACATGCTGTTCGGACGACCGTATTCGTCGGTGTAACCGTCGATAATGCCGGCGATGCGGAGTTTTTCGATGGACTGATATGCCCAGTGACCTGCGGGGACGTCGGTGAACGGATTGGCAATCGCCGCAAACGACGTGGACGATACGCCGATGACTGCTGCTGCTGCAAGAGCTGCTGCTACTGATTTTTTCATGATGAACATCCTCCTTGCTTTTGTCTTGGGATGTCGGGAAGTCGTTCGGAATGAGTGGCCGTGTTTCCTCAGCTGATTCGACTTCTCAATAACCCATAAACCGTGGTAATGATAGCGCAGAAAATTTTCCGTGTCAAGAATTTTGATAACTAATGTCATCTTATGTCGTCAAGCAAATCAAAAGCCCCACCCGTCCGCGACGAGTGAGGCTTGGTGTTGTCGGTTGAAGTTATGCGGTCGGCTTAGAAGAAGAATTCCACACGACCGAAGAGACGTTCAGCATCGCCGTTGCCGGTGATGTATTTGCCCTTGAAGTATTTGGCGAGGACGACGATTCTGTCCATGGGAGCCCAGCTTGCGCCCGCGACGAAGCCTTTGGTGCCGGCAGCCGCATCGTCGTGCATGAGAGCTTCGAAGCCGACGTTGGAGCCGAGCTGTTTGTAGCCGGCCCAGACAGCCCATTGACCTTTGTGCGTGCTCTGGTTGCCGCCGCCGAAGAGATCGCCGTATTTAGCGAGAACCTGCCAAGAAGTTTCCTCGATATCGGCTTCGGTGTTGCGAGCATATGCGCCCCAGATCTGACCTTTGCCCAGACGCCAGCCGGCGTTCACAGACCAGATTTTAGCTTTGTTGGTGTCGCCGTCGTTGCTGTAGTAGACGACTTTGTTGCCGTTGAAGTCCGCAACGCCCTTGAGGTCGTCGTCTTTGAGGCTGTAGTAGCCCGCGCCGCCGAAGAGACCTTTTGCGCCCGGATCATACTGAACGTTGACTGCCCAGAAGCTGGTCGGGTCGTTGCGCGTGGCACCGACGTAGCCGGGTTCCCAATCCTTCCGACCGGCATTGGCGTCCTGACGACCGTCCCATTTGGTCATGTTGCGGATGGAGCCGCCAACTTTGCCGGCGTTGAGGCGACCGCCGTAGAACGTAGCGCGCAGACCGTCGGAGAATTTGCCGAAGGTGACTTCCGCGCCGCTGTATTCGGTATCCCAAACGATACCGTCTTCATTCGTCCAGAGGGGCTGACGACCGAGTTTGATTTGGAAGTTGTCGTAGTCACCTTGCGCCCAACCACGTTCCAGATGATAATCGCTGGAGGTGTCGCGGCTGAGGTCGACGTGAGCATCGATACGAGCACGGAGTGTCCAGTGGTCATTGACGTGAGCGACAGGCTCAAAGCGGAAGATCATGTCGTCCATGTTGACGCGATTCTTGCCGCCGAGTTTGACGCGGTTGCCGTTCTGGTCGTAGCCGTAGCGGTCGGTGCGGTGGCTCTTGTAGGTGTACTCGATCTTGCCGAACATCTGGAGTTTGTCGGCGTATTTTTCGAGGTTGGCGACGCGAACGCCGAGAGCATCGAGTTCGTCACGGAATTCAGCGACGAGGCGGTCGAGTTCAGCTTTGTTCGCACCGGTCGGATTCTTCGCCAAAGCACGTGCGATCATCTGCGCCGCTTCGTAACGGGTGATGTTTCTGTCGCCGCGGAACAGGCTGTTCGGACGACCGTATTCATCGGTGTAACCGTCAATGACGCCGGCGACGCGGAGTTTTTCAATGGACTGATATGCCCAGTGACCTGCGGGGACGTCGGTGAACGGGTTGGCAATCGCCGCAAACGACGTGGACGATACGCCGATGACTGCTGCTGCTGCAAGAGCTGCTGCTACTGACTTCTTCATGATGAACATCCTCCTTAAGATGCCGTCGAGAAAAATTTCGGTAGGTTTCCTCGGCTCGGCTTGGAAGGCTGTTCAAACTTGAGTGACCGTGTTTCCTCAAATTGCTTCGACGTTCCATAACCTTGCCCTGAAACCGCCGCAATACTAACCTAATTTTAAGCATTCGTCAAGTGGTTCAGATATATTTTGTGCATGAAGTTGTTATGAAAAATCCCCCGCCGCAACATACGACGAGGGATTGAGTTTGCAGTTGGTTGAACGCGATGTCGGTTACATCATGCCGCCCATACCGCCCATGCCTGCGGGTGCAGGAGCAGGAGTCGGTTCGGGCTTGTCGGCAACGAGCGTTTCGGTCGTCAGAATCATTGCCGCGATGGACGCCGCGTTTTGCAGTGCGGAGCGAACAACTTTGGCGGGGTCGACGATACCGGCTTTGATCATGTCGACATACTCGTTGGTCAGCGCGTTGAAGCCGACGCCCTTGTCGGACTTCTTGACTGCCTCGGCGACAACGGAACCTTCCTGACCGGCGTTGTTAGCGATTTGGCGAACGGGCTCTTCGATGGCGCGCTTGACGATTTCGACACCGACTTTGGCGTCGCCTTCAGCCTGAACGTCTTCGAGCGCGTGCTGAATGTCAATGAACGTGGTGCCGCCGCCGGCAACGATGCCTTCTTCAACGGCCGCGCGGGTTGCGTTGAGGGCGTCTTCGATGCGGAGTTTCTTTTCCTTCATTTCGACTTCGGTAGCCGCACCGATTTCGATGACAGCGACGCCGCCCGCAAGTTTGGCGAGACGTTCCTGGAGCTTCTCTTTGTCGAAGTCGCTGGTGGCGTTTTCGATGAGTTTGCGAATCTGCGCGACGCGTGCGGTGATTTCGTTCTTGTCGCCGCTGCCTTCAACGATGGTCGTTTCCTCTTTGGTGGCGCGGACTTGGCGGGCGTGACCGAGGTCGGCGAAGGTTGCGCTGTCAAGTTTGCGTCCGAGTTCTTCACTGATGACCGTGCCGCCCGTGAGAATGGCGATATCTTCGAGCATGGCCTTGCGTCTGTCGCCGAAGCCGGGAGCTTTGACGGCGAGAGCCTTGAACGTGCCGCGCAATTTGTTCACAACGATTGTCGCGAGAGCTTCACCGTCAACATCTTCCGCGACGATGACGAGGGACTTGCCCTGCTTAACGACTTGTTCGAGGATCGGCAGGATGTCCTGAATCGAGGAGATCTTTCTGTCGGTGATGAGGATATAAGGATCGTCCATAACGGCTTCCATCTTGTCGGTGTCGGTGACCATGTAGGGCGAGATGTAGCCGCGGTCGAACTGCATGCCTTCGACGACTTTAAGGTTGGTAGTCATTGTCTTGGACTCTTCAACCGTGATGACGCCGTCGTTGCCGACCTTCTCCATAGCGTCGGCGATGAGCTGACCGATTTCCGTGTCGCCCGAAGAGATGGACGCGACCTGTGCAATTGCCTCTTTGCCTTCGACGTGTTTAGCGTTATTCTTAATTTCGTCGACGAGCTTGGCAACAGCGGCTTCGATGCCCTTCTTGATGATCATGGGGTTGGCACCCGCCACGACGTTCTTCAAGCCTTCGCGGACGATTGCCTGAGCCAGGAGCGTTGCGGTTGTCGTGCCGTCGCCGGCAACGTCGTTGGTCTTCGTCGCGACTTCCTTGACGAGCTGTGCGCCCATGTTCTCGAAGTGGTCTTCAAGTTCGATGTCGCGGGCGATGGTCACGCCGTCGTTGGTGATGGACGGTGCGCCGAATTTTTTCTCAAGCACGACGTTGCGACCTTTGGGACCGAGCGTGACTTTAACTGCATTTGCCAGAGCATCAACACCGCGGCTAAGCGCACGGCGTGCCTCTTCGTCGAACAAAATTTCCTTTGCCATATGGTATTTACCTCCGTAAACTTCGCTGATTAGAGAATTGCCAGAATGTCACTCTCGCGGATAACGAGATAGTCTTTGTCGTCCACCTTGACTTCGCTGCCGGCGTATTTGTTGAAGATGACCTCGTCGCCGACTTTGACTTCCATAGCCGCGCGCGCGCCGTTGTCCAAAAGTTTGCCGCTACCCACGGCGATGACGGAGCCCTTTTGCGGTTTCTCTTTGGAAGTTTCGGGCATGATGATGCCGCTTTTGGTCTTGAGCTCGACCTCGGCTGCTTCAACGACAACTCTGTCTCCAAGTGGCTTTATCATAAGTATCTGCCTCCTACAGGAAATTCAATGCGGCTCATCTCCTGAACCACGTGCGCTATGATAATCCCAATTCAGCAAAAAGTCAAGGGTGTTTGATTTACTTTTTGCGCGGGCGGTTGGCGACGGCGGCGGCGTGTCTACTGACGGTGTCTGCTACTGCGTTGGCGTGCATGATCTACTTTTCTTTGCTCGCCCAAAGAAAAGTAGCAAAAGAAAGGGCGACGCCGCATGCTACATCACGTAGCATACGCGGCGAGGCCGCCCGTCCGTGGGCGGCCTCAAGAGCGACAAACTTCGGCGGCGGCGTGAAAATTTTCAGCCGACCCGCCGTGTGTTGAAGGATTAAAATTTTTCGCGGCGAAAATTTATCCCGTCAATAAGGTCAAATCAATTGGAGGCGGAGTTTGATGGCTAACGACAAAGCACGCACGGGAACTGCAACTCTCGGCGACAGCAAAGGCATTTTGCTGGAGAGCGGCACCAACGAATTTGAGATTGTGGAGTTCAGCATAGGCGGCGTCAATTACGGTATAAACGTTGCCAAGGTACGCGAGGTCATTCAGCGCGCGCCGGTGACGGCAATGCCGCAGGCGCATCCATACATCGACGGGCTGTTCACTCTGCGCGGCAAGGCAATCCCGCTGGTGAATCTGCCGCGGTGCCTGAACGTGACCAACGGCGACGACGCCAAAAACATCATCGTCACCGAGATCAACAACTACGACATCGGCTTTCTGGTGGAGAACGTCTCGCGCATTCATCGCATCTCGTGGAAGGACATGGAGCCTTCGCCGGAAGTTGGCGACCAGAGCCGCGTCGTCGGCATAATCAAAATGCCCGACCGCATCGTTCTGCTGTTGGACTTCGAGACGATTATTGCCGAGATCAATCCTGAGATCAACGCCAAGCTCACCACCGTTGCCGAGGCAGGTTCCGACGTTCGCGCCCTGCGCGGAGATGTTCACGTCGTCGTTGCGGAGGATTCGCCAATGCTTCGCGACCTTCTGGTCAGCACGTTGCACGACAGCGGCTATCGATTCGTTCGCGACTTCGGCAACGGACAAGACGCCTGGGAATATCTGCAGAGCCTCGCCAAGAAAGACGGCAACATTGCCGAGCACGTGGGCATAATCGTTTCCGACGTGGAGATGCCCAAGATGGACGGTCATCGCCTGCTGAAGCTCGTGCGCAACAACGACAGACTGCGCGACGTGCCGTTCGTGCTGTTCTCGTCGCTCATCAACGAGGAGATGCGCCTAAAAGGCGAGGAGCTCGGTGCCAGCGCACAAATTTCCAAGCCGGAGATCGGTCAACTCATCGACCTGCTCGACAGCTTCATCTTCGGCAAGAAGACCGTCAACTTCTGAAAAAATTTTCTGCCCGCACCGTCGGGCATTTTTTGTTATGGAGGGATTGCTATGCGCCAGTTCATCGCTGACGCGTTCACGGAAAAAATTTTCGGCGGAAACCCCGCTGCCGTTTGCCTCGTCGAGAGCTTCCCGCCGGAGGAGACCATGCTAAACATTGCGGCGGAGAACAATTTGTCGGAGACGGCGTTCGTCATGCGCGACGGCGAAAAATTTCGTCTGCGCTGGTTCACGCCCGCCGCCGAGGTCGATTTGTGCGGTCACGCGACGTTGGCGACGGGCTTCGTGATTTTGACGCAGGTTGAGAAAAATTTTCCCGCCGTGACGTTCGAGACATTGAGCGGGGCTCTGACGGTCACTCGCCGCGCCGAACTGTTCGAGATGGATTTTCCCGCGTACGTGCCGAAAAAAATTTCCGTCACCGCCGAGATGGAAGACGCTCTTGCCGCTCACGTCGTCGAGGCGTACATTGCCCGCGACTTGCTGATGGTTTTGGACAGTGCCGCCGCAGTTGAGAGCCTGCGCCCGAATCAGAGCAAGCTTGCCGAGCTGGACGGTTTGATTCAGGCGGTGACTGCCGCGGGCGACGATTGCGACTGCGTGAGCCGAGTCTTCGCGCCGAAGCTGGCGATAGCTGAAGACCCCGTGACCGGTTCGACGCATTGCATGATTGCGCCGCTGTGGTCGAGCAAACTCGGTCGGCGAAAAATTTTTGCGCGGCAAGCTTCGGCACGCGGCGGGATTCTCCATTGCGAAGTTGCGGGCGACCGTGTTAAAATTTCGGGCAACGCGGCGTTGTTTGCCGTGGCGGAGCTGAACGTTTGAGGAGGAATTGCCATGAGCATCATTGGAGCAGTTGTCGTGCCGCACCCGCCGATAATTTTGCCTGAAGTCGGGCGCGGCGAGGAACAAAAAATTTCCGCGACGATTAACGCTTACGAGGAGATTTCGCGGCGCGTGGTCGAGCTCAACCCCGACACCGTCATCATAACCAGCCCACATTCGGTCATGTACGCCGACTACTTCCACATTTCTCCGGGAGCACAAGCTTCGGGGTCGATGGCGCAGTTCCGTGCACCGCAGGTGAACTTGACGATTGATTACGACGCGGAGCTTGCAAAAAAAATTTCCGACGACGCGCAAGCCCTCAACATTCCCGCGGGCACATTGGGCGAACGCAACTCGTCGCTTGACCACGGCACGATGATTCCGCTTAGATTCTTGCAACGAGCCGGATTGGACTTCGAGCGCGTGAAATTTTTGCGAATCGGGCTGTCGGGAATGTCGGCGCAGATTCATTACCAGTTCGGGCAGACGATTGCGCGGGCAGCTGACGAACTTGGTCGGCGGATATTTTTCCTGGCGAGCGGAGATCTGTCGCACAAACTCAAAGCCGACGGTCCTTACGGCTACGTTGAGGAGGGACCGATGTTTGATTCGCAGGTGATGGAAAATTTGAGCGGCGCAGATTTTTTGCAGCTGCTGACGATGGACGAGCGAGTTTGCTCTCGTGCGGCGGAATGCGGCTTGCGGTCGTTCTGGATAATGGCGGGCGCGTTGGACAGGTTGAACGTCACCGCACAACGTCTGAGCTACGAGGGCACGTTCGGCGTCGGCTATGGCGTCGTTTGGTTTGATGTCGGCGGCGCGGACGAACGGCGCAATTTCGCCGAGCAACTGACCGCCTTCAAAGCAACCGAGCTCAACCGCCGCAAGGCTTCCGAAGATGTTTACGTCAAGCTGGCGCGGCTGAGTTTGGAGACTTTCGTCCGCACGCATAAGCCCGCCGAGTTGCCCGATGATTTGCCCGCCGAGATGATTGAACGTCGCGCGGGAGCCTTCGTGAGCCTGCACAAGGACGGCAATCTGCGCGGGTGTATCGGCACGATTATGGCGACGCAAAAAAATTTGGCGCAGGAGATTTTGACCAACGCCATCAGTGCCTGTTCACGTGACCCGCGCTTTGAGCCCGTGACCGCCGACGAGCTTGACGACATCGTTTACAGCGTGGACGTCCTTGGCGAGCCCGAACGTATCTTCGACGTGAAGGACTTGGACGTTCATCGCTACGGCGTCATCGTGGAGAACGGTGCGCGGCGCGGCTTGCTCTTGCCGGACTTAGACGGCGTGGATACCGTCGCCGAGCAGATTGCCATTGCCAAACGCAAGGCGGGCATTCGTGCCGACGAGAAAGTTTTGCTCTGGCGGTTTGAGGTCGTGCGCCATCATTGACGTTGCAGGGATTGATCAGCGCGTCGGCGAATAGTCACGCAAACATTTTGGGAGGCGAATCGAATGCTGACTTACAATTACTACGGGCACGCCTGCTTCATGCTCGACGACGGCGCGTGTAAAATTCTCGTCGATCCGTTCTTGACGGGCAACCCTCAGGCGGCGATTGACGAGAGCAACGTTGAGGCGGACTACATCCTCATCACGCACGCACACAGCGATCACGTCGGCGACGCGCCAAACATTGCCATCCGCACGGGAGCGAAGGTTATAGCCATTCCCGAAGTCACGGACTTTGGAGGCGAGCAGGTCAAAGTTATCGGCATGAACATCGGCGGCACAGTTAAAACTTCGTTCGGCTTCGTGCGCATGGTTCCCGCAGTTCATTCGTCGGGCGTCGGCGGCGGCGTTGCTTGCGGGTTCGTCATTGGCGTCGGCGGCAAGGTCGTCTACTTCGCGGGCGACACGGCTCTGTTCGGCGACATGAAGTTGATCGGTGAGCGCGATAAGATTGACTGGGCGATTCTTCCAATCGGCGGGCACTACACGATGGATCCCGTTGACGCTGCCAAAGCCGTCACGCTCCTCGGTGCGACGAACGCAATTCCCGTCCACTACAACACGTGGGACATTATCCGCCAAAACCCCGAAGATTTTGCCGCGCACGTCGTTGGTGCCAAGGTTCACATCGTCAAGCCTGGTCAATCGATTCAGCTCATGTGATTGATGATCTGCTTTCTTTCACGGTTAGAATCTACTTCTGCGTTGTTGTGATCTACTTTCTTTCACCGAGGAAAGAAAGTAGCAAAGAAACTCGCCGCTGCGCGCGGGGCGGATACCGTCCACCAACGAAACGTCCGCGCTTATCCGAAACCGCTCGTGCCGCCTATGACGCCATCCATGGCCGTCATACGGCGGCGGGCCGACATCACGTCGGCCTCTACTCCGCAACGTTTTCGTCAACAAAAAAATCGCCGCTCATGTCGAGTGGCGATAATTTTTTTTGCGTCAGTCTTCGTCGTCGGGAAAGTCTTCGTCTGCGTCGACGTCGGGTGCACTTGTCGGCGTGGTGGACTTCAACACGGCGTCGCGGATTTTGGTTTCAATCTGCGCGGCAACGTCGGGGTGGTCGCGTAAAAATTTTTTGGCGTTCTCTTTGCCTTGACCGAGCCTCTCGCCGCCGTAGGAGAAGTACGCGCCGCTCTTGTCGATAATCTCGAAGGCGACGCCCATATCGACGATGGAGCCGATGCGCGAATAGCCTTCGCCGTAAATCAAATCGAACTCGGCGGTTCTGAACGGCGGGGCAACTTTGTTCTTTGCGACTTTGATTTTGACGCGGTTGCCGATGACTTCCGTGCCGAGCTTGATTGCCTCGCCCTTGCGAACTTCCAGCCGCACCGACGAATAAAATTTCAGCGCCCGCCCGCCCGTGGTGGTTTCGGGGTTGCCGAACATGATGCCGACTTTCTCGCGGATTTGGTTGATGAAGATCGCCACGGTGTCAGTCTTGCCGATGACGGCGGTGAGTTTGCGCATTGCCTTGCTCATCATTCGCGCATGCAGCCCGACGTTGGAGTCGCCCATCTCGCCTTCAATTTCGGACTTGGGCACGAGCGCGGCAACCGAATCGATGACGACCACATCAATCGCCGCGGAACGAATCAGAGCTTCGGCAATGTCGAGACCCTGTTCGCCGGTGTCGGGCTGAGCAAGCAGGAGATTTTCCACGTCCACGCCGAGGCGTTTGGCATACATGGGGTCAAGCGCGTGTTCGGCGTCGATGAAGGCGGCGGTGCCTCCGAGTTGCTGAATAGAGGCGATGATGTGCAAGCTTACAGTCGTCTTGCCGCCGGATTCGGGGCCGTAGATTTCGGTGATGCGTCCGCGCGGCAATCCACCCACGCCCAGTGCCACGTCCAGCGGAAGGATTCCCGTCGGCACGACCTTGACGTCCATGCGCGTAGCGTCGTCGCCGAGCCGCATTATAGAGCCCTTCCCGAAATCTTTTTCAATCTGCTTCATTGCCGCCGCCAACGCTTCTCTTTTATCCATAGTTACCTCCTCACATGTAATCGACGGAAGACTTCTGCCGTTCCTGTTTCATGAAGCCGAGCTTCTTTGCGACGTATTCGGTGATGACGAACAGCACGGGGATGACGAAGACGCCCAGCATCGTGGCGAAGAGCATTCCACCGACGACGGCAACGCCCATGCCGTTGCGAGCGGCCGAGCCCGCGCCCGAAGCCATTGCCAGGGGCAAGCAACCGATGATGAACGCGAACGACGTCATGAGTATCGGGCGCAGACGCAAGCTCGCTGCCTCCAGTGCCGCCTTGACGGGTGTCATACCGCGGTCAACGCGAACCTTGGCGAACTCGACGATGAGTATCGCGTTCTTTGCCGCCAGACCGATTATCATGATGACGCCGATTTGCATGTAGACGCTGTCTTGAAGACCTGAATTGGCTTGCCCGTGGTTGAGAACCGCCGATATCCACGCCATGAAGTATTCCGAGAAGACCGCGCCGAACAATCCCGTCGGCACGCTCAAGAGCACGGCATACGGCACCGACCAACTTTCATAGAGCGCGGCGAGCATCAAGAAGACGAATACCAGAGCCAACGCCAAGACCTGACCGGTGGAGCTGGCAGCCTTCTTCTCTTCGCGAGATTGCCCCGACCATTCGATATTGAAGCCGACGCCCGCCTCCTCGTTAACGATCTGTTCGATGGCGTTCATTGCCTGCCCCGACGAATAGCCTGCGCCCGCGTTGCCTTGAATGGTGACGGCGCGCGCCGCGTTGAACCTGGAAATCTGCGTCGGACCCGTGGACATTTGCGGCGTAATCAAACTCGACAGCGGAACCATTTGCCCGTTGGAACCTTTGACGAAGACGAAACGCGCACAGTCAGCCTCCGAACGATAGAGCACGTCCGATTGCAACATGACTTTATACGTGCGCCCAAACTTGTTGAAGTCGTTGACCTGCATGCCGCCGAAATTGACCTGCAGAGCCGTGAAAACATCGGCAAGATCGACGCCGAGGAGTTTGACTTTCTCGCGGTCGATTTGATATTCCACGGTCGGGGAAGCGATGTTGAACGTGGTGCGCACGCCCTGCATTTCGGGTCGCTGATTGGCTTTGGCGACGATGCGTTTTGTCAGGTCGTCAAGCTCAGTGTCCGTGTACCCCGCCATATCCTGCAATTGCATTGACCAGCCGCCGACGTTGCCCAGACCGGGCAGTGCGGGCGGGTTGAAGGCGATAACCTGCGCTTCGGGCACAGTCATTGCTCCCAGGCGGAACATGGTGCCGATGCAGGCGTTGACAGAAGCGTCTTTGCCGCGCTTATCCCACGATTCCAGACCGCAGACGATGATGCCCGCGCTTGGCTTTGCGCCGAAGGACAGGATATCGAAGCCCGTGATCATCATGCAAGACTTGAGCCCGGGCATTTCCTTCATTACTGCCGAGCCGAGCTTGTCTATCGTGTTGACGGTGTGATTCATGCTTGTGCCTTCGGGCAAGGTTATCGACGTGAAGAAGTAGCCTTGATCCTCTTCGGGCACGAACGTCGAGGGCAGCCGTTGATAAATCACGCCGGTTACGCCGAGGATGATTGCCAGGAAGATTATCGCCAGCTTGCTCCGTTCGATGAAGGCGGCGACTACACCGACGTAACCCGCCTTCGTGCGGTCGAACCATCTGTTGAACGCGCCGAAGAATTTGTCGAAGATACCCTGTTTGGCGTCGGGATTCTTCGGCTTGAGAATCATAGCGCACAGCGCGGGCGTCAGCGTCAACGCCACGAACGCCGACAAGCCCATCGATATCGCAATGGTCAGCGCGAACTGCCGATACAAAACGCCCATCATGCCGCCGAGGAAAGCGACGGGCACGAACACCGCCGCCAGCACGAAGGCTATCGCCACGACAGGACCTTGAACTTCGTCCATTGCGCGTTCGGTTGCGTCGACCGGCGAGAGACCCTCTTCCATGTGGTGTTCGACGTTTTCAATGACGACGATTGCGTCGTCGACGACCAGACCGATTGCCAGGACCATTGCGAAAAGCGTCAGCGTGTTGATGGAGAAGCCCAGCACGATGAACGCGGCGAATGTCCCAATCAACGACACGGGCACCGCCAAAAGCGGTATCAGCGTGGCGCGCCAGCTCTGCAGGAAGACGAAGATGACGAACACGACGAGCAACAGAGCTTCAACGAAGGTATGGGCGACTTCCTCAATCGACGCGCGGATATAGTCGGTGCTGTCGAAAATTTCGTTGATGTAGAGTTTGGGCGGCAGGTTCGGTTTCTGTCGTTCGATGATCTCTTGCACTTGGCGGACGGTGGTCATTGCGTTGGCGTCAGAGGTGAGCTGAATGCCGAAGCCGACGGACGGGTAGCCGTTGAATTTGGCGACGATGTTATTCTGCCGTTGACCCGATTCGATGCGCGAGACGTCCTTCATGTAGACGAAGGTGCCGTCGCTGTTTGACTTGAGGATGATGTTGCCGAACTCTTCCATGTCCGTCAAACGACCTTGAACTTTGCCTGTGAACTGTTTCTCCTGTCCGTTGGCGAGCGGCATTGAGCCGATGGTACCGGCCGCCGCCTGCAGATTCTGTTCATTGATGGCGTTGGTCACGTCGGAGATGGTCAGGTTGTATTCGGCGAGTTTGTCGGGATTCAACCAGATGCGCATTGAATAATCCGAGCCGAAGATTTGCACGTCACCGACGCCGTCGACGCGTTTAATCTCGTCCATCAGGTAGATATCGGCATAGTTCTTCATGAAGGCGCGGTCATATTCACCCGTGGGCGAATACATTGCCAGGAACAGTGCCATTTCGTTGGAAGCCTTGCGCGTGGTGACGCCTTGACGCTGAACGTCGGTGGGCAAGCTCGCGTTGGCTATGGCGACGTTGTTCTGAACTTTGACGGAGTCCATGTCGCCGTCGGTGCCGACTTCAAAGACGACGCTCAAGCTGTAGCGACCGGTGTCGTCCGAGTTGGAGCTCATGTAGTCCATGCCGTCGGTGCCGTTAACCTGCTGTTCGATGACCTGAGCAATCGTCTCGTTGACGACGCCGGCGTTCGCGCCCGTGTAGGTGGTGCTTACCGAAATTGTCGGCGGGGAAATTTGCGGATACTGCGCGATTGGAAGTTGGATTGCCGCCAAGATACCCACGAGGGTAATTATCAGCGCAATGACTATCGCGAAGATCGGCCGATGGATAAAAAACTTTGCCATAAGCAACGTCTCCCGTGTAAAAAGTTTTAACTGAAATAAATTTTCTTGTCCAAGAGATTTTCCGTGCGCGCCAGAGCCGTCGTAACCGCCACATCGCCCGTCACGTTGAAGCAGGTGACTATCCTATCGCAAATGGTCGCCAAACAAAACAGCACGCCCGCAAAGTCATTAGGCACGCCGAACATAGCGACAACCATCAGGATAAAAATCACGGAAGCGTTTGGCACGGCGGGAGCCCCCACCGACACCGACAATGTCGTCGTGAGAATTATTAACATCGTGTTCCAATCGACCTCAACGCCGTACATCTTTAGCAACATCATCACGGCGACGGGCATATAGAGGGAACCGCCGTCCATGTTGACGGTCGTGCCGACGGGTATTGAAAAGGACGTTATCTTCGGCGAGATGCCCAGCCGCTTGGTGCAGAAGTTCATCGTGAACGGCATAGAGACCGCGCTCGAACTCGTGGCTAAGGGCGTTGCCCACACCTCGTAAATTTTTTTCAGGAAGGGCAACGGCGAAATTTTCCCGACGAACAGGATTATCAGCGCGTACACACAGAGCATTGTGCTGCCGCCGATTAACTGTCCGGCAACCAGTTTGCTCATAGTCAACACGACGTCGACGCCTATGCTGACGACAAGGTTGATCATTGCCAAGAAGGCGATCAACGGCACGAACGTCACTATCATGCTGACGACCTTCATAAAGAATTCGTTGCCGTTACTCACGAGCTCTTGCAGGAGACGGACTTTGTCGCCGAGCACATTCAGGCATGAACCGAACAGCACGGCAAGGAAGATTATCTGCAAGACTTTGCCGTCCGTGACGGGGCTAATCAAATTGTTCGGGACGATGTCGACGATGAATTGAACCAGCGAGAAGTCGTAACCTTTGACGTCGGTCGTCGATGAGGATGGAATTGCGCCGATTTGTGGCACGTCGCCGCTGAAGATGAGCCACGCGACTGTCAAGCCGACACACGAGGCAATAGCCGTGGTGGAAAGATACATGCCGATGAGTTTGGAACCGACTTTGCCGACGCTTGCGCCCGCGCCCATGCCCGTTATCCCGCTGATGATGCTGAAGAAAATCATAGGCGCAATGATCATACCTAAGGCATTCATGAACATCGTTTGAATCGGCGCGACAAAATTTTCCGTGATGAACGCAATCGTTTCGGGCGAAAGAAATTCTTTCATTGCAAAGCCGCACACGATGCCACCGACGATTGCCGCCATCAACAGCCGCATCTGACTGGTGCCGTCGTTGCCGACGTCAATGGTGACGATGTTGCTGTTTTGGTTGCGGTGCCAGTTGAGCCGCCGCCGATTCGCCTTGAGGATCATCATCGCGTAGTAATCGTCGTCGTCCTCGGTGAGCTCGGTGACCTCGACAATCGGATTGTAGGCAACGCCCGCCGCCGTCATTTGGACTTGAACCTTGCCGAAAAAATTTTTGACGGCGCGAACATCAACCCGCTCCGCCCCGCCGTGATTAGTCATGCGCAGAAAAATTTCTTCGACCAGAAGCTCGGTGCGCAGGCTGTCTTTATCCGCGACGTTCAAACTCGACAGGCAGCGTTGCAACTGAGTCTTCGTGTCAGAAAAATTTTCTGCGGTTAATGTGAATGAGTTCATCATTTGCCGCGCAGATTGTCGGGCGCGTTCGGATTGGTGTTGGGCGCAGTCAAGCCCGCGTCGGCGTCATAAGTGCTGGTGGCATTTGACAGGCTGAAACCCATTTCGCCGGGCGTGACGTTCGTGACGGCGAGTTCAACGCCCTCGCGCAGATTGGTCAAGCCTTCGACGATGACGGTATCGTTGACGTTGATGCCTTTGGTGACGACGAAATAACTGCCGACCTGTTCACCGAGCTCAACGGTGCGAGCTTCGCTCTTGCCCTCCGCGTTGACGACCATGACGAACGATTTGCCCAAGAGTTGTTGAACGCTGCGTTGCGGCACGAGAATTGCGTTGGGGATGACTTCGCCTGTGAGCTTGACGCGGGCGAACATGCCAGGCATCAACAGCCCGCTGGGATTCGGGAAGATTGCCTTCATAATCAACGAGCCCGTGGAGTTTGCAAGCTGACGGTCGACCTCGACGATTTGTCCGCGGAAGGGATATTCTTTGCCGTCCGCCAGTGTGATCGTGACCTCAATCGGATTGTGGTCGCTTTGCATGTTCTGAACCGTCATAAAGTGCAGGTAATCCGATTCGCTGATGGAAAACTGCGCGAAGATCGGATCGGGCGCACCGAGCGTGACGAGCGTCGTTTGTCCGGCGGAAACGAAGGTGCCGACTGCAACGTCGTCCACGCCGAGCTGACCCGACATCGGCGCGTAAATTTCTGTGTCCGCCAGATTCTGCATTGCCAGACGAATGCTTGCCTCGTTCGCCGCCAGAGCCGCCTCATACGAACGAACCGTCGCCGCCTGAGTCGTCGCTTGTTGTTCGGGAATTGCACCGTCGCGCAAAAGTTCTTCGTAGCGTGCCAAATCCAACCGCGCGTTGTTGAGCCGGACTTCAGCCTCGGCTGCCTGAGCCTGTGCCTGAAGAACCGCCGACTCATATTGGCGCGAATCAATCCGATAGAGCAACTGACCCTGTTGGACGTATTGCCCGCCGACGACAAATTTCTCGACGACGTTGCCGTTGACCTTAGACTGAACCTTGACCTCGTCCGTGCCGACAAGATGACCGGCGTATTCGCTGGCAAGCGGCGTGTCGCGGCGAATGACTGACATCGCTTTGACCTGCGCCTTTTGCACCTGAGCCTGTTGCTGATCTTTGTTGCCGCATCCGCCAAAAACTATCGAAGACGCGGCGAAAATTGCCGCCATCGTCATCAATTTGGCCTTCGATAAAACCACTTCGACCCCTCCCGTTTCTATGCATAATACACGGAAATTTTAAGGTTTGGGCGGCGAAATGTCAATTTGAACTTGCGCGGGCGTTGCGCTATAATTCGGCTAACTTTCGGACTCTGACGGGGGAGATGACATGAAGAAACGAATCGAAGACAAAACCGTTCTGGTCGTTGACGATGACGACATGAACTTGCAGGTCGCCAAGATGGTGCTCGAACGCAAGATTAATTGCCGCGTTATAATTTCCGACAACGGCCGCGACGCTCTGGAAATTCTGCGCGGGCAGGACGTGAACCTTGTGCTGTTGGACATCATAATGCCTGACTTCGACGGGATAGAGACGCTTGCGCAAATTCGTGCGGATGAATTCTTCGGCGGCGTGCCCGTGATGATGCTGACGGCTTCGGGCGACGTGGACGACATCAGACGCGCCGCTGCGCTCGGAGTGACCGATTACATCAAGAAACCGTTCATGCCGGCGGATTTGGCTGACCGCGTCACGAAAAAATTAAACGCCATTGACGAATACGCCACGGAAAAAATTTTGCTCGTCGGCGAAAACCGAATCGCCCTCAAAGATATGCGCCGCACTCTGGAAGATTCTTTCCTGTGCGACGTTTCGATTGCCGTCTCCATTGCCGAGGCTGTGGAAATTTTGCGCGGCGGCGAATTCAATCTGATTATCGCGTGCGCGGACATGAAGTTCATCGACGGCTTCAGGCTGATGAAATTTTTGGCGGACGACAGATTTTCCGCCGTGCCTTTGGTGCTGACGACGCCCGAAGCCTTTGCCGAGATGCTCGCGAAAATTTCCGCCGCGGACAATATCGACGCTGAGCCTGCTGAAAAAATTTCCGCCGCCGCAAAAACTTCGCCCGACACCGCCGAGACCGTCACTGACCGAAAAAATTTCGTCGACGTCGTCACAACGGCTATCGGCTACAGATTGAACGTGAGCGTTTGACGGAGGGGTTGCATGGAAAAAATTTTTGACCTGCGCGGCGGCAAGCTCGTCGTCGGCGGAAGAACTTTGGTGATGGGTATTGTCAACGTCACGCCCGATTCTTTCAGCGACGGCGGAGAATTTTTCACGACAGAGGCGGCAATCAATCGCGCGACCGAAATCATCGCCGACGGCGCGGACATCATCGACATCGGTGCCGAATCCACCCGCCCCGACGCCGTGCCCATCACCGCCGCCGAAGAGATTGCTCGCCTGGAAAAAATTTTGCCCGCGGTTGCCAAACTCGGCGTGCCAATCTCGATTGACACTTACAAGCCTGAAGTCGCCGCGCGTGCTTTGGAAGTCGGTGCGGACATCATCAACGACGTGCACGGGCTGGAGGATTTGCGCATGATTGACGTCGCGAAAAATTTCGGCGCACCCGTCATCGCCTGTCACTTCGAACCGTGCAACACATTCGACATCATCGGCGACGTGCAGAAATTTTTTCGGCGGACGGCGGCAAATTGTTCGTCACGCGGCTTTGACACGACGCAAATAATTTTCGACCCGGGTATCGGCTTCGGCAAGACCCGCGACGACGACTTGACTATCCTGCGCCGCTTGCACGAGCTGAAATTTTTGGACGGGCGCGAAATTTTTCTGGCACTGGGCGTCAGTCGCAAACGAATCATCGGGCATTTAACGGGGCAAGCCGTCACCGAACGCGACGAGGCGACGGGTGCGCTGTGTGTCCACGCGGCATTGAGCGGCGTCGACATCGTGCGCGTCCACAACGTCCGAATGGTTTCGCGAATGATCCGCACGATTGATTCATTGACTGAGGAGGAATAACTCATGGCAGACAAAATTCTTTTGACGGGGCTGAAGGTTTCGGGCAAGCACGGCTGTTCGGAGGCGGAGCGCAAGAAAGCTCAACCGTTCGTCGTGGACGCGGAACTTCATCTCAACCTGAATCGGGCGGGAAAATCCGACGACCTGGGCGACACGATTGACTACGTCAGCGTCATCGGCGACATCAAAAAAATCATCGGAGGTGCACCGCGCAATCTCATTGAGACCGTCGCGCAGGACATCACCGACTTGCTGCTCAGGCGATATCTTTTGCTCGACGCCGTGAAGATCACTCTGCGCAAGGTGTCACCGCCCGTCGACGAAAAATTTTCGGGTGCCGCCGTCGAAATCTTCAGGAGCCGCGAACGTTGATTTGCTATCTCGGCTTGGGTGCCAATGTCGGCGAACGTCAGCGAACTCTGCGCCGCGCCATCGAACGCGTGAAAAATCTTCCCAACGTGAAACTTCTGCGAGTGTCGTCGTTCTACGAGACGCAACCTTGGGGCGTCATCGACCAGCCGAACTTCATCAACGCCGCCGCAAAAATTTCCACGGAACTTGAGCTGCTCGACCTGCTCGACGAACTGCAACGCATCGAATCGGATTTGGGGCGCGTGCGCCGACAGCGTTGGGGACCGCGAACAATCGACATAGACATCTTGCTGATTGACGGCGTCGAAATTTCCTCGGAGCGATTGAACGTGCCGCACCCTCTGCTTTGGGAACGAGACTTCGCGCTCGTGCCGCTGATGGAGATCTGTCCGACGCTCGACGTCAAACTCAACGGCGACAAAATTTCGCGCGTCATGGGCTCGCCGATTGATTACGGCTTCAAGCTCGTTGCCTGCGTCGATAAAAACTTCGGGCTCGGCTTCAACGGGCGGTTGCTCTTCAAAATCCCCGACGACCTGAAAAATTTCCGCCGCCTCACGCTCGGTCACACCGTCATCTTCGGGCGGCGCACGCTGTCGACTTTGCCGAACGCTCAGCCGCTCGCGGGGCGCAAGAACATCGTCATCAGTCGCACGCTGAAAAATTTTTCCGGTGCGCAAGTCGTCGGCAGTATCGAAGAACTTTTCGGCGTGCTCGACGCGGCGGACAGCAACTTCGTCATCGGCGGCGCAGAAATTTTCGGCGAACTCATTCCATACGCGGCGGAGATTTTTTTGACGGTCGTCGACGCCGAGGCCGAGGCTGATGCTTTCTTCCCCGACGTAGGCGAATTTGTTCTGCGCGGCGCGGAAATTTTTGACGGCTTCGAGTTCAGGAGGTACACGCGATGAAAAAAATTTTCCGCAACGATTGGGCACAGCTCCTCGACGACGAGCTGACCGAGCCGTATTATCGGGAACTGCGAAAATTTCTGATCGACGAATACAGCACGCGGCGAATCTTCCCGAACATGTACGACATTTTCAACGCGTTGCACTTCACGCCGTACGCCGCAACGAAGGTCGTCATCTTGGGGCAGGATCCGTATCACGAGCCGGGTCAAGCGCACGGGCTGAGCTTTTCGGTTTTGCCGGGAGTGCCGCCGCCGCCGTCGCTGATGAACATCTTCAAGGAACTGCGCGACGATTTGGGTTGCACCATCCCGAACAACGGTTGCCTAAAGCCCTGGGCTGACCAAGGCGTCTTGCTGCTCAACACGGTGCTGACGGTGCGGGCTCACGCGGCAAACTCTCATCGCGGCCACGGCTGGGAAATCTTCACCGACAAAATCATTCGCCTGCTAAACGAGCACCCGCGTCCGCTGGCGTTCATCCTTTGGGGAAGACCTGCCCGCGCGAAAAAATTTATGATCACTGACCCGCGCCACCTGATAATCGAATCGGCGCACCCAAGTCCGCTTTCGGCAAGCGGCGGGTTCTTCGGCAGCCGACCGTTCTCGCGCGTGAATAACTTTCTCGCGTCCATCGGCGAAGACCCAATCGACTGGCAAATCCCCGACATCTAGGAGGTGACTTCAATGACCAAGCGAAACGTTTCCATCGCAATCATCGTCTTCATGATTCTGACGAATATCTACCTGGTTTTGCGCGTGCACTCGAACATAATGTCCGTCGCCGCCTACGACGCGGGCATCAGCCAACGGACGGGCGTCGGCAAACTGGAGAGCTTCTGGACGAAATACATCGGCGCGACGAAAAATTTTAACGCCACCTACGAAGACCGAGAGCGTGCCGAGTCCGACACCACACGCGCGATTACGATTCTGTTCGTTATGGACGTCGTTTGTGTCGGTGCGTTGTACGTGTTGAACCGCAAGCCAAAGCCTGTGCCCGTTGCCACAGACGACGACGAATGGCCCGGAGACCGCCGCTCTCGTCGCCGCCGCCGCAGATAAAGCCGACGGGTGATTGACATGCAAGACAACGAGTACAAAACCTACTACGCCGAACAGCGCGAGCTTCTGCGCGAAGCGTTTGCCGAAATCGGGCGCAAGGCTGAACTGATTCTTTCGGTTGGGCAGTTGCTTATGGAAAACGGAGCCGACACCGCGCAGATTAGCCGCGACATGAAACGCGTTGCGGCATACATGGGCATTCCCGCCGAAAAATTTCACCTGCACATCATGTACACCACGCTCATGCTAAACATCAGCGACGAGCACCATTCGCATACGTCCTTCCGTAAATGCGTCAAGCACGCGGTGGACATGCGGATAATTTCCGGCGTGAGCCGGCTGACGTGGCGGGCAATGCGCGAACACTACACGCTGGACGAATTGGCGGGCGAGCTCAAGAAGATTGCTCAACGCCCGCGCTTATACAACAAGTGGCTGACGATGTTGGCGGCGGGCTCAGGTTGCGGAGCTTTCTGCACGCTGTTCGGTTGTGACTTCAACGCGGCGATTTACACCGCCTTGAGCGCGATTATCGGCAAGTTCGTCCAAATGCAATGCGCTGAACGCTTCGGCATCAACGCTTACGTGTCAATGACGTTCGCGGCGTTCGCGGCAACAATCGTCGCCTACCTCACGCACCTTCTGCCCACGTCGACGCCTTGGCACCCGATGATTGCCGCCGCGCTGTTCATGGTGCCTGGCATCCCGATGATCAACGCCTTCGGCGACATGCTAAACACCTATCTCATCAGCGGCGCGGCACGTCTTTTGCACACGGCGATAATTATCGGCGCAATGACTTTCGGCATCGTCTTCGCAATCGGTATGGCTGACTTCGACTCGTTCACACAGCTGGCAATACGCCCCGAAAGCAACTACCTGCTGTTTGCGGTGGCGGCGGCAATCGGTGCGGCAAGCTTCGCCGTGTTCTTCAACCTGCCGCCGAGACTTCTGTACGCCACGGCAATCGGCGGGGTCATCTGCGTTTGCACAAGGAACTTCTTCGTCTTCGAGCTGGGCTTCGGCTCCGAGGTCGGCACTCTCGTCGGTGCCACGTTGGTCAGCGTCATCGCCGTGCAAGCGATTCACCTGCTACACACGCCGTCCTTGGTGCTCATCGTCCCCGCCGTCATTCCGCTGGTGCCCGGCGTGCTCATCTATCGGCTGCTGTTCGCCGTCATCAACATCCGCCGCCTTTCGCTTGACGAGCTGCTGTCGGCTGTGCAATCGGGCGTCGACGCTCTGCTGATAATTTTGGCAATCGCAATCGGTGCGTCCATGCCCAACATCTTCGCGCGGCGAGCATTTGAACGGCGCAGCAAGGACAAGCAAGAGAAGTTGCTCCACGAAATTTACGAGACCGACCTGAAGGAGTGATTCACCGTGAAATTTTTGCGGCGGAAGGAATACAATCCTTGCGGCGAACTTGTCGGCTGTGAACGTGAACTTTGCGACGAGGCGGCGAAAATTTTTCCGAACCTGCCGTTCGCTGAGGTCATGCGCACCGTCGTGGTGAAGTCCGTCGCCGAATTCGAGCACGCGGAAAATTTTTCCAATGCCGACGCTTTGACGAATTGGGCGGCGTACAATCAGTCCGACGACGAACGACGCGCTTCGCTAAACTTCGACACGTTCACGCCGATTCAAGCGGGCGCGGCAAAATTTTTGGCGCACGTCCTGCACGAGAATCGCTACAACATTCATTACAACGCGCTGGTGGATTATTGTCGCACGCTCGACGACAAGGCGTTCACTCTGACGACGGACGACATCGAACGCGCCATCGACTCAATCGCGCAGAGGGCAACGCATTCGTCGCGGGTGAACGATTTGATTGAGCAGCTGTGGAATTTTTTGGCGGCATGAAATTTTTTGGAGGCTGATACTTTGAACTTTGCAAAGCGCATGGAAACTTTCGGCGAGGGAATTTTTGCGCGGCTTGCCGAGATGAAACGCAGGAAACTTTCCGCGGGCGAGGACGTCATTGATCTTTCAATCGGTGCGCCGAATATCCCGCCGCCGGCGCACGTGATGAAGGTTTTGGCGGACGAGGCACTCAAGCCGGAGAATTACGTCTACGCCATCACCGACACGCGCGACCTGCTCAACGAGGCGGCGGCGTGGTATCGTCGACGTTACGGCGTGGAACTTGATCCCGCGTCGGAAATTTGTTCGCTGTGGGGTTCGCAGGAAGGTTTGTCGCACATCGCGCTGACCATCATCGACGACGGCGACCTGACGCTCGTGCCCGACCCGTGCTATCCCGTCTTTGCAGATGGTCCGAGACTTGCCGGCGCGAAAATTTTTTTCATGCCGCAGACCCGCGACAACAACTACATCATCAAGCTCGACGACATTCCCCGCGACGTGGCCGCCCGCGCGAAGTTCATGGTCGTCTCGTATCCGAACAACCCGACGACTGCCGTTGCTCCCGCGGATTTTTATGAACGGCTGATTCACTTCGCCAAGCGCAACGACATCATCGTCCTGCACGACAACGCTTACAGCGAATTGATCTTCGACGGCACAGACGGCTTGAGCTTCCTGAGCTTCCCCGGCGCGAAGGACGTCGGCGTCGAGTTCAATTCCCTGTCGAAGACGTACGGCATGGCTGGCGCACGCGTCGGTTTCTGCCTGGGCAACCGCGACGTCGTCGGCAAAGTCAAACTCCTCAAGAGCAACACGGACTACGGGCTGTTCCTGCCGATTCAGCGTGCGGCAATCGCCGCGTTGCAAAGTCCGCGCTCGGTCATCGAAGCGACACGTGCGGCTTACATCGAACGGCGCGACGCTCTGGTTGACGGGTTGGCGTCCGTCGGCTGGCACATGGACAAACCGCGGGCGACGATGTTCGTCTGGGCACCTGTCCCGAAAAATTTCCGCACGTCGGAAGAATTCGTCGAACGGCTGCTCGAACGCTCCAACGTGCTGGTGACGCCCGGCAACGCGTTCGGCTCAAGCGGCGAAGGCTTCGTGCGCATGGCTCTGGTTCAGACAGCCGACACTATGCGCCGAGTCGCCGCGCAGGTTCAACGCACACTCTGAAGATTCATCACCGAACATCATCCACAGGAGGCGATCCCATTGCTGAAGATAGACGACTTGCACGTTCGGGCCGGCGACACGGGAATTTTGCGCGGGCTCAGCCTGAACGTCGGGCGCGGAGAAATTCACGTCATCCTCGGTCCCAACGGCTCCGGCAAGTCCACGCTGATGAACGTGATACTCGGTCACCCGAAGTACGAAATCACGGGCGGCACGATTTTTTTTGACGGCGAAGACCTCACCGCGTTGAAGACGTTCGAACGAGCGCGGCGCGGAATTTTTTTGTCGTTCCAGAATCCCGAAGAGATCCCGGGCATCACCGTCGAGAACATGTTGCGCACGGCAAAGCAGGCAATCACCGGCACGAAGATAAAAATTTTGCAGTTTCACCGTGAATTGCTGGCGACGATGAGTGAACTGCAGATCCCGCCCGAATATGCCGCGCGATACATGAACATCGGCTTCAGCGGCGGCGAAAAGAAACGCAACGAAATTCTTCAGCTGCTCACGCTCAATCCGAAGCTGGCTCTGCTGGACGAGACCGACAGCGGGCTTGACGTCGACGCGGTGGAAATCGTTTCGAGCGGCGTGGCGAAGTTCCACACGGCAGAAAATTCCTGCGTCATCATCACGCACAACGCGCAGATTCTCAAGCACCTGCCGGTAACTCATGCGCACGTTCTGTTGAACGGAAGGATCGTTCGCTCCGGCGGCTCTGAACTCGTCGCCGAAGTGTCCGAGCACGGTTACGCGCCGTTCGAGGTCACGCCATGAAGACTTACATCGCAGACATCGAGCGGGCACTCTATGACGTGCGCGACGCCGATAAATCCGTTTACAAATCCGACGCGGGCTTGACCGAAGAAATTATCCGCGACATCAGCGAGCGCAAGCATGATCCGCCGTGGATGTTGGAGTTTCGGTTGAAGTCGCTGGAGATTTATCAGACGATTGACTTGCCGACGTGGGGACCCGACATCAGCGCACTGAACATGGATGAGATCGTCACCTACGTCAAGCCCAACGCCGCGCAGGTTTCCGATTGGTCGCAGGTGCCCGACGACATCAAGCGCACGTTCGACAGGCTCGGCATTCCCGCCGCGGAAAAAAAGTCGCTCGCCGGCGTCGGTGCTCAATACGATTCGGAAGTCGTCTATCACAGCGTGCAGAAGCAGCTGACGGATTTGGGCGTCGTCTATACCGACATGGAGACCGCGCTCGTCGAACACGAAGACATCGTTCGCGAATACTTCATGACGCTGGTGCCGCCGAAGGATCACAAGTTCGCCGCCCTGCACGGCGCAGTTTGGTCGGGCGGAAGTTTCGTCTATGTGCCCGCGGGCGTGGACGTGAAGATTCCTTTGCAGTCGTATTTCAGATTGAACGCGGCGGGCGCAGGTCAATTCGAACACACGCTGATAATCGTCGAGCCCGGCGCGAAGCTCCACTTCATCGAAGGCTGTTCGGCTCCCCGCTACAACGTCACCAATCTTCACGCGGGCTGTGTGGAGTTGTTCGTCAAGGACGGCGCACGCCTCCGTTACTCGACGATTGAAAACTGGTCGCGCAATATGATGAACCTCAACACCAAGCGGGCTCTCGTCGAACGCGGCGGGCTCATCGAATGGGTCAGCGGCTCGTTCGGCTCGCAGGTGTCGATGCTCTATCCTTGCAGTGTTCTTCATGGCGACGGCGCACGTTGCGAATTCACGGGCGTCACCTTCGCGGGCAAGGGTCAGAACCTCGACACGGGAGCAATCGTCGTTCACGCCGCGGCGAATACGTCAGCCAACATCAACACGCGCACCATCAGCAAGGGCGGCGGCTGTGCAACCTATCGCTCGGCGGTAAAAGTCACGCGCAACGCTCCCCACGCCAAATGCTCCGTCAATTGCGAATCGCTCATGCTCGACGACGTTTCCCGCTCAGACACCCTGCCCGTCATGGACATCGAAGGCGACGAAGCAGATATCGGTCACGAGGCAAAGATCGGTCGCATTTCCGAAGAGGCACTCTTCTATTTGATGGCGCGCGGCATCTCCGAGGACGAGGCTCGTGCAATGATCGTTCGCGGTTTCGTCGAACCCATTGCCAAGGAACTGCCGCTCGAATACGCCGTGGAGATGAACAACTTAATCAACCTTGAACTCGAAGGTCAGCTGTAACCCTCCACGTCACCCGTAAGCTTCGGGAAAAATTTTTCACGCGCTGTCGACAAAACCGATTCAACGCTGTATAAAATGTTGTACAGGTGAAACTTTGCGGCTCCTTCGGCGGGCTGCGCAGGAAAATTTTACACGATTGGGAAGATTGACATGGACGAAAGAGAAGATTTCACCCCGACGAACATCGCGCAACGAAAGGCAGTCGCTCTTAAGTACGAAGCCGAACGCGACAACGCCCCGCGCGTTATTGCCAAAGGCCGCGGGCACGTTGCCGAACATATCTTGGAGACCGCGCAGAAAAACGCCGTGCCCGTCTACAAAGACAAGACGCTCGTCAACATGCTAATGGCGTTGGAGATCGACCGCGAAGTTCCGCCCGAACTGTACAAGGCAATCGCCGAGGTCATGGCTTACGTCTACAAGATGGACAAATCTCACGGGCAGGCAGAGACCGCCCGACGCATTGCCGCCCAACGCCGCAGAAGTCTTTTCTGAAAACCGCTTAAGTCCCCGCCGCCGACTGCCGATATATTTAGCGAAGTCAGGCGCAAGCTTGACACCAACGAGAATAATCAGGTCAGACGTTCAGGAAATTTCGGACAAGGAACTGTCAAATTCATCTGACCAACCGGTAAAGGAGAAGTGATTATCATGATGCGTTCCCTGTACTCAGGAGTTTCCGGTTTGAAGGTTCATCAGACACGCATGGACGTCATCGGCAACAACATCGCCAACATCAACACCATCGGCTACAAGGCCAGCCGCACAACTTTTTCCGACATGCTTTCGCAAATCCAAAGTGCTGCTTCCGCCCCGACGGAAAACCTCGGCGGCATCAACCCCAAACAAGTCGGTCTCGGCGCGGCGCTTGAAAGTATAGATCTGCTCTTCACCGACGCCTCGCCACAACAGACGGGCAAGAACACTGACCTCGCCCTTTCGGGCAACGGGCTGTTCGTCCTCAAAAATGGCGACCAAACGTTCTACACCCGCGACGGCGCATTCAGCTTCGACGAGCAGGGCTATTACACTCTGCCCGGCTCCGGTCTGCGCGTGCAAGGTTGGAACGCATCCGAAGAGGGCGTCATCAACACCAACAGTCTGGCGACAGATATCATCGTGCCCGTGGGCAAGACAATGGAAGCCACCGCAACCACCGCCATCGATTATAGCGGCAACCTGGACAAAGAATCCCTGCTCATTGAATCCATCAGCTACACCATCTCGCCCGACATCGCAGCCGGCGACGAAATCGGCGTGGTCGTCACCGAAGACAGCGGCACCATCACCAGCGTCAATGTCGACGGCGTCAACGTCCTGTCCGCCAAAATCACCCTCAAGAACGGCGACACCATGACCGTCACCAGCGGCTATTATGAAGTGGATCACTCCGTGCCAGTCACCACGTTGGCAACCATCTATGATTCGCTCGGCGGCAAACATCAAGTCACCATGCTTATCGACAAAGCTCCCAACGACGAGTCAACACCCACCGACCCCGCGGCTGAAGCGACGCAGGCAACTGACGCCAACGGCGACCCGCTCGACCCGCCCGTTTACAACAACCGCTGGAGAGCTTACATCGCGCCCGGTGCCGGTCAGCTCGGACCTGCGGGCGGCGGCGGCTTGACAATCACTTCCACCGAACAGGACGGCTCAACCATGACTGCCACGTTGAATGCCGTGCAGTTCCTCTACTTCAACGACCGCGGTCACTTCGTCTCCAACGGCACGCTCGACACCCAAGGCTCCATCGAATTCAATTACGCCGACGGCAACGGCGCGGCGGTCAACACTGCCATCATCGACTTCGACGACATGAGCCAATACGCCAACAACACCACGTCCTTCCCCACAACCAACGGCAATACATCGGGCGTCCTGCAGTCCATCGGCATTGACGGCAACGGCATCATCACCGGCACCTACACCAACGGCATGATCCGCTCCGAAGGTCAAATCGCCGTCGCGCAGTTTGCCAACGCCTCCGGCTTGACGAAGGTCGGCACCACGATTTACCAAGAGTCCAACAACTCCGGCGAAGCCAACATCAAGACCATGAGCGACTTCGGCTTGACCGTCGTTGCCGCGGCACTGGAAATGTCCAACGTCGATTTGGCTAATGAGTTCGCCGAAATGATCATCACTCAGCGCGGCTTCCAAGCCAACTCCAAAATGACGACCGTCGCCGACGAAATGCTTGAGACCGTCGTCAACATGAAACGGTAAAATCTTTCCTTCCGCATAAATTTAAAAGCGACTCGCTCCAAAGTGAACGAGCCGCTTTTTTTTTGCAGATGTTATCGGAAGCTGAGCATTGTGTTGCCCGCGCCCGCGAAGGATTCGAAGTCGGCAATGAAGGCGTCAACGGCAGAATCAATCGCGGAATTCTTGACGAGCATGTCGAACAGTTCCGGCGAGATTGTCGCCGCACCGACGCCGCACTTGCAAAGCTCCAGCACTTGTTGGGAGTTCTTGAAGCTGGCGGCAATGACTTCGGTCTCCATGTGGTTGGCAGTGAAAATTTTTTGGATTTCCATAGCCACGCGCAGCCCGTCGAAGCCCATGTTGTCGATTCGGTTGACGTAGGGGGCGGCAAAGCTCGCGCCGCATTGCCCGGCAATGAACGCCTGCATTGGCGTATAAATCGCGGTGGCGGTGAAAGGAATTTCCGTGGTGTCGACGAGGATTTTCATCGCGCGGAAACCTTCGGGCACGGCGGGGATTTTGACGTAGGTGTTCGCGCCCAAAAGGTTGACGATGTGCTTTGCCTCGGCGACGATATCATCTGCGCGGCGACTGACAGCCTGCACGTGAAGATCAGCCTCCTCGCCGATGAAGCCGCGGATTTGTCGCAACGTATCGAATGGGTTGCCGCCGACTTTGGACAGGATTGTCGGGTTCGTGGTCACGCCGCTGACAGGATAGGCGGCGTAAATTTTTTTTATGGCGTCGATGTGTGCGTCATCAATCAAAAGTTTCATGCCAATCACTCCGAATCACTTGTTGGGATCCAAGCTGATGTTGGTTATGATTCGTCCGAGGCGTGCGCTGGTCAGGAAGTTCAACGCCCACTTGAAGGCGACGGTCATGTTCGTATAGAAACCCGCCAGTCGAATGAGGTGGACGACCATCCACGCGCACCACGCCATAAAGCCGGTCATCTTCGGGCTGCCAACGACCGCCTCGCCGCGACCGATTGTAGCCATTGCGCCCAAATCTTTGTAAACGAACTTCTCAAGGTTGCCCTCGCCCTTGATGAGCTTCATGATATTTTTATGCGCAACCTTAGCTTCCTGCGTGGCAACGGGCGCGACCGTCGGCAACGGGCGTTTCATGTCGCCATGCATAAAGGCGGCGCAATCGCCGATAGCAAAGACGTTCCCGTTGACGGCACCGCGCACCATCAAGTTTTCTTCGACCCAGATGCGACCGTCGCGAGCACATTCGCCGCCGCAGTTCTTCATCATGTCCACAGCCCTGACGCCCGCCGCCCAAATGACGGTTGTCGTCGGGATTTTGACGCCGCTCTTGAGCGTGAGTACGTTCCCGTCATAGTCGACGACCTGCGTGTTGAGCATAACCTCGACGCCCTTCTTCTCCAGGACTTTGACGGTGTGCTGTTGAAGATCTTCGGGGAGCATGGGCAAAAGCCGCGGCGTCGCCTCAATCAGCTTGATGCTCACGTCGTTGAAGTCCAGCAGGTGGAATTCTTTCTTCTGTATGGCGATGAGTTCGGCAATCGCACCCGCCTCCTCAACGCCCGTCGGACCGCCGCCGACCACGACGAAGGTCATGCGTTTCTTGCGGTCTTCCGGCGTGCGATAGGGCTTCTCGGCGCGTTCAAACTCATGGATGACGTGGTTGCGGATGTGCACCGCCTCTTGCAATGTTTTCATGCCGAAAGCGTGCTCTTCGACGCTCTTCATGCCGAAGAAGTTCGTCGTGGCTCCCGCCGCCAAAACCAGATAGTCATAGGCAATTTCGCCGTGGTTGGTGATGACGACGTTTCGCGCCTGGTCGACGCCCTGAACCTTTGCCATATACAGGTTGACGTTGGGGCAATCGCGGAAGAACGAGCGGATGGGGTAGGCAATTTCGCCCGTCTCCAAAACCGACGTGGAAACTTGATACAGAAGCGGCTGGAACAGGTGGAAGTTATGGCGGTCGATCAAAGTCACGTCGACGTTTTCTTTGGCGAAGAGTTGCCCGATTTTGATGCCGCCGAAGCCGCCGCCCACGATTACGATTTTGGGTTTGCCGTTTGACATATTAGAAACCTCCTAAGCTTGAAGTGAAATTTTTAACTTAACGGGCTAAAAATATATCGGGATGAGCTCCCGTCTGTCGTACGTTCCGTGATTATTTTACCACAACCCCCTAACCCGTTGTCTTCGCGTATGATAGCATAAATCCGCCGAATTGCAATAGTCGCGGGCAATTTACGCGCCCGAAAGATTTTCGGCGGTGTCCGTCGATGTAGCGGACAAAATTTTGGTGACATCATCGGCACAAATGTTGGAGATTCATTCGTCGAAGAGATTGAGCCACTCGCCGTAGCCTTCGGTTTGCATTTTTTCGCGGGGGATGAAACGCAACGACGCGCTGTTGATGCAGTAGCGTAGACCGCCCAAATTTTTCGGACCGTCGTCGAAGACGTGACCCAGATGTGCGCCGCTCGCTTTGGCACGGACTTCGGTGCGCCGCATGTTGAACGTCAAGTCGGTGCGCTCGTCAATGAGGCTCTTGTCAATCGGTTTGCTGAAGGCAGGCCAACCGCAACCCGAATCAAACTTGTCCGCCGAGATGAACAGCGGCTGCCCGTTGGTTACGTCGACATAAATCCCCGCGCGAAACTCGGCGTCGTATTCGTTGCGGAAGGGCGGCTCGGTGGCTGCCTGTTGAGTGACGGCGCGTTGAAGGTCGGTGAGCTGTTCAAGCGTCTGCTCGTCGGGCTTGCCGAAAATTTTGCCGCGAGAAAAATTTTTGTCTGCGAAGGCGCACGCCGCCTTGGACTTAACCTGCTCGTCAATCAAGCTGCGCGGCACGTGGCAATAACCGTTCGGATTCTTGACGAGATAGCGTTGATGCTCGTCCTCGGCGCGGTAGAAATTTTTTATCGGCAGACACTCCACGGCGACGGGCTCGGAATATTTTTCTTGCAGATGCTTGAGGAAGTCGGCAACAACAGATTCGTCGGCGGCGTCGCTGAAATAAATTCCCGTGCGATATTGAACGCCGACATCGTTGCCCTGACGGTTGACGGTCGTCGGATCAATCGATTGGCTGAAGATTTCCAGAAGCTCCGTGAGCGAAACCTCGTTCGGGTTGTAGACGACGTGGACGGTCTCGGCGTGACCGGAATCTCTGCAGACTTGGCGATAGGTCGGGTTGCGTGTGTTGCCGTTGGCGTAGCCGACTTCGACATCAACGACGCCGCGGACGTTGCGCATGAGTTCTTCGGTGCCCCAAAAACATCCGCCCGCCAAAAAAATTTCGGACTCACCGTTGCCTTTGACGAGCTGTTGAAAAATTTCTTCGGGAACGGGCGCATTGGGGTCACGCGCAGACGACGACGAACATCCGCTGACGAGCGACGTCGCCGCCATAGCCAGCACACTCAAAAAATTTTTCCACTTCGACATGGGACGACACCTCCTCGCCGCCGATTCTAGCAGAAAATTTTCCGCGGGGCAATTTGCCATAGGCGCGACGTTGTAGTATATTGGCGGGCGAATATGAATTTCGGAAGGGAGCAACCTTTGTGAGGACGAACAGTTTAATCAAGCTGCTGATATGTCTGGTGGCAATCGTGGCGGTGTTCGTGATTTTCATCAAGCCGCTGGCAGAATCCATTCGCCAAGGTCTGGACTTGCAGGGCGGCACGCACGTCGTCTTGCAAGCCGAAGATACCGACATCGCTCAAGTCAACGAAGACGCAATGCAGCGCGTCGTGTCGATTATGGAACGGCGCATTAATGAGCTGGGCTTAACCGAGCCGATCATTCAGCGCGAAGGCGAACGTCGCGTTATCATCGAGCTGCCAGGCATCAAAGACCCCGACAAGGCGATTGAGACCATCGGCAAGACGGCAATGCTGGAGTTCAAGGACGAGGAAGGTAACACTCTTTTGACGGGCACCGACCTCAAAGACGCGCAGGCGGCAATGAATCAGCAGAACGGTCAAAGCGTCGTCAATCTGGAGTTCAGCGACGAGGGCGCACAGAAATTTGCTGACGCCACGCTTGAGAACGTCGGGCGGACGATTGCCATTCTGTTGGACGGCGAAATTCTGACCAACCCCGTCGTGCGCGAACCGATTCTCGGCGGCAAGGCGGAGATCTCCGGTCAACGCGACCTTGAGGAAGCGCAACGTCTCGCTGTGCTGTTGAGGAGCGGCGCATTGCCCGTCAAAGTCAACATCATCGAAACGCGCACCGTCGGTCCGTCGCTCGGTCAAGACTCCAAAGACAAGTCACAGTTCGCATTCGTCGTCGGCATAGCGGCGGTCTTGATTTTCATGCTGCTGTTCTATCGCCTGCCAGGTTTGATTGCCGATATCGCGCTCATGGCGTACACGCTGATGTTGCTCGGCACGCTCAAGGGTCTGGACGCGACGTTAACCTTGCCGGGCGTGGCGGGAATAATTTTGTCCATCGGCATGGCGGTCGACGCCAACGTCCTCATCTTCGAGCACTTCAAGGAGGAATTCCGCTTGGGCAAGTCGATTCGTCTGGCAATGGACGCGGGCTTTAAGCGAGCCTTCACGACAATCTTCGACTCAAACATCACGACCATCATCGCGGCGGGCGTACTGTTCCTCTTCGGCACGGGCACCATTCGCGGCTTCGCCATAACGTTGGGGCTCGGCGTGCTGCTGAGCATGTTGACGGCGATTACCCTGACGCAATTCCTGCTGAAACTTTTGGTCAACGCTAAAGTCGTCGAGAGCCCTTCGGCTTATGGCGCGGACGGCTTCGTCCTGTTTGACGCGGCGGCTGACGGAAAGGCGGTGAAGTAAATGCCGAGCTTTGACATTGCCGGGCGCGGGCGGATGTGGTTCATCATCTCGTTGCTCGTGATTGTGCCCGGTCTGATTTCAATGGCGACGCGTGGCTTCAACTTCGGCATCGACTTTACGGGCGGCACCATCATCGATTTGAAGTTCAACGAGCCCGTAGCGATTGCTCAGGTCCGCGAGAGTTTGAAACCCTTCGGCTTGGACGGCGCGACCATTCAGCTTTCGGGCGAAACTTCTGACGTTGCCACTTCCACCGACGTTATGATCCGCACCGTCGATTTGGAGGAAGTTCAGCGCAAGGAAGTTATGTCCGCCATTCGTGAACACGTCGGCGGCTACACTGTCCTGCGCGAAGAGAAAGTCGGCGCGGTCATCGGCGGCGAACTCATCATGAACGCGGTGCTGGCTCTCGTCATCTCGTGGGTGCTGATCATTCTGTACGTCGCCTATCGTTTCGAATTCCGCTTCGGGCTGGCGGCGGTGGCTGCCCTCGTCCACGACATCTTGATCGTGCTGGCGTTCTTCTCGTTCACACAGCGGCAAGTCGATTCGTCGTTCGTGGCGGCGTTGCTGACGGTCGTCGGTTACTCAATCAACGACACCATCGTCATCTTCGACAGGATACGCGAGAATTTGAAACTGCACTTCCGCCGCGGCGGCAACGTCATCGAGCTGGTGAATCGTTCCATCTATCAGACGCTGACCCGTTCGCTGTACACGGTCTTCACCTGCCTGTTCACGACGTTCGCGCTGTTCTTCTTCGGCGGCGAAACGACCAAAGACTTCGCCTTCGCGCTCATCGTCGGCTTCATGAGCGGCTGCTACTCGTCAATCTTCATCGCCGGTCCGCTGTGGCTGGAGTTGCGCAAGTTCGGGGGTCGTGCCAAATGAAAATCATCGAGCCGAGCGTTGAGCTTGCCGAAGACTTCGACGCGGCGGCTGTCATGCAAAAGATTGAACGCGCCGGTCGCGTCTGCTACAAATCCGAAGCCAACATCAAAGCCGACAGCGCGGAAAAATTTATTCGCGGCATAATCCGTCGCGGGCACGAGTCGGTTATCGAACACGCGTCCGCCTCGTTCAAAATCATCTGCGACCGCGGCGTCAGCCACGAACTCGTTCGCCATCGCCTGGCGTCGTATTCGCAGGAGAGCACGCGTTACTGCGACTACACCGCGGGGAAATTCGGCGGCGAGCTCACGTTTATCCGCCCGTGCTTTTGGTCGGAAGACGACGAAAATTTTCAGCTCTGGTCGGCGACAATGGCAACCGTCGAAAAAAATTATCTGGCTCTGCGTGCGAACGGTGCCAAGCCCGAAGAGGCACGTTCAATCCTGCCAAACTCGTTGAAGACGGAAATTTTCGTGACAATGAATCTGCGCGAGCTGCGTCATTTCCTGAAACTGCGGACGGCTCCGGCGGCACATCCTCAAATGCGGCAGGTCGCGCTGAAAATGTTGGACATTCTCTGCGACAAGTTGCCCGCGCTCTTCGACGACATCGGCTGAAAAATTTTTGCGCCGCGGTTGAAAATCGTCCTACGTCGCAATATAATCGTCGCGGAAAATTTTTCGGAGGAGTTGTTGACATGAAGATCACGATTGGCAGCGATCACGGCGCGGTTGAACTTAAGGACGAGGTCAAAAAAGTTCTGGCGGAGTTCCCCGACATCGAAGTCAACGACGTCGGCACCTTCGGCACCGCGAGCGTCGATTATCCCGACATCGCCGAGAAAGTTTGCGCGGACGTCGTCAGCGGCGCGGCAGACCGTGGCATCGTTCTTTGCGGCACGGGCATCGGCATTTCCATCGCGTCCAACAAGATTGACGGCATACGTTGCGCGCTTTGCAATGACGTCTATTCCGCCCGCATGAGCCGCGAACACAACGACGCAAACGTCTTGGCAATGGGCGGGCGCGTCACGGGCTTCGGTCCCGCCGGCGAAATCGTTCGCGTGTGGGTCACCACCGAATTCACCGGCGGACGTCACGCGCGGCGCGTCGGCAAGATTATGGCTCTTCAGGACAAATGAACAGCTCGGCAACCGAACACTTTCCCCGCCGAAAGCGGCGGGATTTTTTTTGCGCACAGTGGCGACGGCGGCGGGCAGTTGCAAAAGAAAATGAAGCGTGGTAGAATTCCCCCGAAAATTTGAAGGCGTGGTGAGCTGATGCTGAGAGAATTGGCGCGGGCGAAAATAAATCTGACGCTCGACATCACGGGGCTGCGGGCGGACGGCTATCACGCGGTCTCGATGATAATGCAGACTGTGGACTTGGCGGACGAGGTGACGCTCAAAAAAATTTCGGGCGGTGTGTCGTTGTCGATGGACGCGACGGGAATTGAAGGCGGCGAAAACATTCCCCGCGACGAAAAAAATTTGGCGTGGCGTGCGGCTGCCGAAGTTCAAAAGTTTTGCGGACGATCTCTCGGCACGGCGATTGAGCTGGTGAAAAAAATTCCTGCGGCGGCGGGACTGGCGGGCGGCTCGGCTGATGCGGCGGCGGTCATTCGCGGCATGAATCGTCTGCACGAACTCAATCTCACCGTTGAGGACATGTGCGCTATCGGCGCGGGCGTCGGCTCGGACGTTCCCTTCTGCATAGTCGGCGGCACGTGCCTTGCCGAAGGGCGCGGCGAACTTTTGACGCGGCTGGCTCCCATGAAAAAATTCAGCGTCGTCCTCGCCAAACCCGACGGCGAAATTTCCACCGCGTGGGCATACAAGACCTACGACGCGAATCCCGCAACCGTTCACCCGCCAACCACCGAGATTATCGCTCAGCTTGAACGTGGGGAATTCGACGCGGCGTTCAAAAATTTTTCCAACGTCCTGGAGGGCGTCGCGCTCAAGAAAATCCCCGCCATTGCCGAGAGCAAACGCAAGATGATTGCCGCCGGTGCCAAGGTCGCCTTGATGAGCGGCTCAGGTCCGACGGTTTTTGCGCTAACTGATGAAGCACGCGCCGAAAGCATTGCCGCCGCCGTTGACGCCGCGCAGGTCTTCATCACAGAGTTTCATTGAGTAAGGATGACGAACATGGGCAGACTGGAACCGATAACGATCAACAGCTACCAACCCCTGCGCGAGACGGTGTGCGAAGTTCTGCGCGACGCAATACGCCGCGGGGTCTTGGAGCCGGGCGAAAGGCTGATGGAAGTTCAGCTTGCCGAAGAGCTCGGAATCAGCCGCACGCCCGTTCGCGAGGCAATCCGCAAGCTCGAACAGGAAGGCTATGTCATTATGATGCCGCGGCGCGGAACTTACGTCTCCAGCATGTCGGTGCACGACGTCAAAGAAATTTTTGAGATCCGCTCGGCTTTGGAGTCGCTGTCGACAAGTTTGGCGGCAATGCGCATTGAACCCGACGAGCTCGACAGACTGCGCGCACTGCTCGGCGAAATCGAAGGGCACATTCAACGCCGCGACATCGACAAAATCGTCGAAACCGACATCGAATTTCACGGGTTGCTTTATCGCGTCAGCCGCAACGAAAGGCTCGTGGCAATCATCGGCAACCTCAAAGAACAACTCGCCCGCTTCAGAACGCTCAGCATGTCCTATCCGGGTCGGCTGCAAGAGACATTGCAAGAACATCGCGCAATGGTTGAGGCAATTGCCGCAGGCGACGTGGACGCCGCACGCGACGCCGCCGAACGTCATATGGAACAGGCGGAAGAGACTCTGCTTAAGGCAATGCGCCATCACAGCGATTAAACCGTTAAGCAAAGAGGTGATATCACATGAAATTTGAAACGTTAATACTGGCGGCGGGCAAGGGAACGCGCATGAAGAGCAAGCTGCCCAAAGTCCTGCATAAAGTCGGCGGCAAACCCATGCTTCAACATGTCATCGACGCGGCAAAACAGGCAGGCTCGCAGCGTGAAGTCGTCGTCATAGGCTCGGGTGCCGAACTCGTTCAACAGACGATTAGCGGCGTGGAATTTGTCGAGCAGACTCAACAGCTCGGCACAGGTCACGCGGTCTTGATGGCGCGGAAAAACTTCGACCATTCGTCGGGAACGCTGCTGATCCTTTGCGGCGATACTCCGCTTCTGACGAGCAAGCTCCTGCAAAACTTTGCAACCGCCCACGAAAATTCCAAATGCGCCGCGACCGTCCTCACCGCCGAAATGCCCGACCCCACAGGCTACGGGCGCGTCATTCATGAGGACGACGGCACCTTCAGCCGAATCGTTGAGGACAAGGACGCCGACGCCGCTCAACGAAAAATCCGCGAGGTCAATGCGGGCGTCTATTGCTTCGACGTGCAAAAACTCTTCGGCGCACTCGAACGCGTCACCAATGACAACGCGCAGGGCGAATACTACCTGCCCGACGTGCTTGCCATCCTCAAAGGCGACGGCGAGACCGTTGGCACCTTCGGAGCCGAATATTGCGAAGAGACCATCGGCATTAACAGCCGCGTTCAGCTTGCCGCTGCCGAAAGAATTCTGCGCCAACGAAAGACCTTCGAGCTGATGAACAACGGCGTCACCATCGTCGACCCGCATTCGACCTTCATTGATGTTGACGTCGAAATCGGTCAAGACACCGTCATTCATCCGAACACGTACTTGGAAGGCGCAACGAAGATTGGAAGCGACTGCGACATCGGTCCCGACGTCCGCTTCGTGAACATGACTGTCGGCAACAACGTCACCGCGCACTTCAGCTATTGCCACGACGCCGAGATTTATAACGACGTCACGATTGGTCCATATGTTCACGTGCGCCCCGGCACTAAGATCAGCGACCGCGTCAAAGTCGGCAACTTCGTCGAAATCAAAAACTCCACCATCGGCAAGGGCACGAAGCTGCCGCACCTGCAATACATCGGCGACAGCGACGTTGGCGAAGGCGTCAACATCGGTTGCGGCACCGTCACCTGCAACTACGACGGCAAGAACAAGCATCGCACCAAAATCGGCGACAACGCTTTTATCGGCTGCAACACAAATCTCGTCGCGCCCGTCAGCGTTGGCGACGGCGCATACATCGCCGCGGGTTCGACCATCACTAAGGACGTGCCCATGAATAATCTGGCAATCGCTCGCGCACGTCAGACCAACATCGACAACTGGAACGACAAACGCAAATGAGGAGGAGCAATCACCATGAATGTAGTTATCTGGGTGCAGTATGATACCGTCGCCACGCAAGACAGGGCGAAGGGTCAATCGTTGCTGAAACCCGCCTTCGCCGCTCTCGACAAGCCCAAAGGCTCCGTCAACATCGTCGGCATTGTCGAATCGGTGCCCATGCCGATCAATCAGCTCAACACCATCGACAAGCGCGAACTCGTCAACATCCCGCACGATATGGTTCTGGTCACGGGTCACGACGTCGACCTTGCGCCCATTCTCGCAGAAGCTCAATCGCTCGGTTTGGACGCCGACAAATTTGTCCTCGACCGCACCGTTCTGATTCCAGGCTTCACGCTCGACAAGTACAAGGCTCTGCGCCATTCCGA